>NZ_JBEAFX010000001.1:0-632875 GCF_040062325.1 Klebsiella sp. GG_Kp175
CGCACCCTTGGTAAGGGTGAGGTCCCCAGTTCGACTCTGGGTATCAGCACCACTTTTTAGGTTAAAGTTCGGCACGTTGTAAAGAATTTGCCTGGCGACAATAGCGCGGCGGTCCCACCTGACCCCATGCCGAACTCAGAAGTGAAACGTCGTAGCGCCGATGGTAGTGTGGGGTCTCCCCATGTGAGAGTAGGGAATCGCCAGGCATCAAATAAAGCAGAAGGCCCAGTCGAAAGACTGGGCCTTCTGCTTTTGTGTTATCTGTTATCTGTTGATAAACAGTCCTGCCACCAGGGGGAAACCCGTCAAAGTCGATTTGCTCGTAATGCAGCAAGGGACAGAGAGTTTATTTGCCCGGTTGTCATGTGGATGATGCGCAGAAGAGCAGATACAGGTTCGACGCTAGCCCCAGTATCTGCTGGTCGGGGGTGAATTAGCGGGTCAGCGCGACGATCCCTAACGTGAGGCCGGCTACCGCGGCGGCTCCCCCGGCGATCGCGCCTGCCGTGTCCCAGTTGTCTTCTGTTGTGCCCTTCATACAGGTATTGGTGTGGACTAAGCGGCCTTGCGAGTCATAAACCGGCACGCAGGGAGAGTCATGGGCACAGCCTGCCAGCAGAGAGGCCAGCAGCGCCACGATTAAATACTTTTTCATGATATTACCTCTGGATAATCCGCAGGGTTGTACTGAGAGCCAGTGCAGAACGGAATGGCTTATTTTATCACCGCGGATTGTCCGGCCCGGATGCCGAAATCATCTCAATATATGAGCCACGTAAATATCGTGAAGATAAGCAGGGGAATATGCAGAAAAGATGGAGAGAAAGATCGTCTCCCCGCGCTGCCGCATGCGATAGAGGTTGTCAGATAGGGGGAAGCTGAGCGAGCTGCTAATATGCCAGGCGAAAAAAAAGCGCCCGCAGGGGGCGCCTTTAAAACCAGGCCGGGTTATTCAGCGTGCCGGGTAAAACGTCGTCTGACGACCACAAAGAAGACCGGAACAAAGAAGATCGCCAGCAGTGTCGCGGTTAGCATCCCGCCCATGACGCCGGTACCTACCGCATTCTGCGCCCCGCTGCCGGCACCATGGCTAATCACCAGCGGCATGACTCCGAGAATAAAAGCCAGAGAGGTCATCAGAATGGGTCGCAGGCGCATCCGCGATGCCTCCAGGGTTGCTTCAATGATCCCTTTCCCCTCTTTCTCCATCAGATCCTTGGCGAATTCGACGATCAGGATCGCGTTCTTCGCCGACAAACCGATCGTGGTCAGAAGGCCTACCTGGAAGTACACGTCATTATTCAGCCCACGCAGCGTGGCGGCTAACAGCGCGCCGATCACCCCCAGCGGAACCACTAACATGACTGAGAATGGAATCGACCAGCTCTCATACAGCGCCGCCAGGCACAGGAAGACGACAATCAGCGAGATGGCATAAAGCGCGGGAGCCTGGTTGCCGGAAAGGCGTTCCTGGTAAGACATCCCGGTCCAGTCGTAACCAATGCCGCCCGGCAGCTTACTGGCCAGCGCTTCCATCAGCGCCATGGCTTCCCCGGTACTTTTACCCGGCGAGGCTTCACCGAGGATTTCCATGGAGGGTAAACCGTTGTAGCGTTCCAGACGCGGCGAGCCATAAATCCAGCGCGAAGTGACGAAGGCGGAGAACGGGACCATTTCGCCATTGGCGCTACGAACATACATATTGTTAATGTCGCTCGGCAGCATACGGAAATGGGCATCAGCCTGGACGTACACTTTCTTGACGCGACCACGGTCAATAAAGTCATTGACGTAGTACCCGCCCAGCGCGGCTGATATCGTTTCATTGATATCGGAGAGCGATACGCCCAGCGCCTGCGCTTTTTCCTGGTCGACATCCAGTTTGAACTGCGGCGTATCTTCCAGCCCATTAGGCCGTACCCGCACCAGCTGATCCGGATGCTGTTTCACCATGCCCAGCAGTTGATTGCGCGCCTGCGTCAGGGCGGTATGACCTAGCCCGCCCTGGTCGATCAGCTCAAAGTCGAAGCCGGTGGCGGTACCCAGCTCAATAATGGCAGGCATGTTGAACGGGAAAACCATGGCGTCCTTGATCTGGCTGAAGGCCACGGTGGCTCGCTTGATGATGGACTCCACGCTGTTTTCATCACCGCTGCGCGCTTCCCAGGGTTTCAGGCTGACAAACGCCATGCCGGAGTTTTGTCCCTGACCGCTGAAGCTGAAGCCGTTAACGGTAAAGACGCTGTCGACGTTAGCCTTCTCGTTATGCAGATAGTAGTCGGTCACGGTATCCAGCACTTTCTGTGTCCGCTCCTGGGTGGCGCCGGAGGGCAGCTGGATCATGGTCAGGAAGACCCCCTGGTCTTCATCGGGTAGAAAGGATGTCGGGAGACGCATAAACAGCACGGCCATTCCCACGACGATCAGCAGATAGATCACCAGGTAACGGCCGGTTCCACGCAAAATACCGCTGACGCTGTTGGTGTAGTGGTTAACGCTCTGGTCAAAGCGGGCGTTAAACCAGCCGAAGAAGCCTTTTTTCTCATGGTGTTCGACCGAGGACGGCTTTAACAACGTGGCGCAGAGCGCTGGCGTCAGGACCAGGGCAACCAGCACGGAGAGCGCCATGGCGGAAACGATGGTGATCGAAAACTGGCGATAAATCGCGCCGGTGGAACCGCCGAAGAAGGCCATCGGCACGAATACCGCAGAGAGCACCATGGCGATACCCACCAGCGCCCCCTGGATCTGCGACATCGACTTTTCCGTCGCTTCTTTTGGCGAGAGTTTTTCCTCAACCATCACGCGCTCAACGTTTTCCACTACTACGATAGCGTCATCGACCAGCAGACCTATCGCCAGCACCATGCCAAACATCGTCAGGGTGTTGATGGAGTAGCCAAACATCGACAGTACGGCGAAGGTGCCCAACAGCACGACGGGCACGGCAATGGTCGGAATGAGCGTTGCGCGCATGTTCTGCAGGAACAGATACATGACAAGGAAGACGAGAATAATCGCTTCAAATAGCGTTTTGACCACTTCGTGAATAGAGATTTTAACGAAAGGGGTCGTATCGTACGGATAGACCACCTTCATTCCCTGGGGGAAGTAAGGCTGCAGTTCGGCTAGCTTCGCTTTAATCGCCGTGGCGGTATCCAGCGCGTTGGCGCCGGTCGCAAGCTTAATACCCAGACCAGAGGCGGGCTTACCGTTAATTCTGGCGACGACGTTGTAGTTCTCTCCGCCCAGCTCAATGCGGGCGACATCTTTCAGATGGACGACAGAGCCATCGGCATTGACCCGCAGCGTGACCTTGCCAAACTCCTGCGGATCTTTAAGCCGCGTCTGGGCAATGATCGACGCATTGAGCTGCTGGCCTTTTAGCGCTGGCGTACCGCCCAGCTGGCCGGCGGCGATCTGATCGTTCTGAACCTGCAGCGCATTAATGACATCCACTGGCGTCAGGTTGTATTTGTTCAGCAGGTTGCCATCCAGCCAGATGCGCATGGCGTACTGTGCGCCAAACAGCTGGACATCGCCCACACCGTTGAGGCGGCTGATGGGATCTTTAACATTAGAGGCGACATAGTCGGAAATATCGTCCTGGGTAGTGACCGGGTTATCAGAGATAAAGCCGGCCACCAGCAGGAAGCTGCTGCTGGACTTTTCTACGCTAATTCCCTGCTGCTGGACTTCCTGAGGCAGCAGCGGGGTGGCCAGCTGCAGTTTGTTTTGCACCTGCACCTGGGCGATATCCGGATCGGTGCCGGACTTAAAGGTAAGCGTGATGGTTACTGAGCCGGCGGAATCGCTGGTCGACGACATATACATCAGGTTGTCGATACCGTTCATGTTCTGCTCAATAACCTGAGTGACCGTGTCCTGCACGGTCTGGGCATCCGCACCAGGATAGGTAGCGGAGATCGCCACCGCAGGGGGCGCTATCGTCGGATACTGCGCTATCGGCAACTGCAGAATGGCCAGACCTCCGGCAATCATCATGATGATCGCCAGCACCCAGGCAAAGACTGGTCGATGGATAAAAAACTTAGACATGGCTGGGTATCCTTATTGTGCGACCGGTGCCGCACGCTCCGCTTCTGCTTTAACGGTGACGCCTGGACGGACTTTCTGTAAGCCGCTGATAATCACCTTATCGCCCGGCTTCAGCCCGCTGGTGATAAGCCACTTATCGCCCACGGCCTGGGAAGCTACCACCTGACGGGTTTCAACCTGGTTTTTGTCATTCACCAGCATGACGGAGGCATCGCCCCGCGGCGTACGGGTCACCCCCTGCTGCGGCACCAGGATGGCCTGCGGATCGGTGCCTTCATCGATGCGGGCGCGAACGAACATTCCCGGCAGCAGGACATGCTGTGGGTTAGGGAAGATAGCGCGCAGGGTAATTGAACCTGTACTTTCATCGACAGTCACGTCGGAGAACTGCAGCGAACCCTTAAGCGGATAGGCCTGACCGTTCTCCATCACCAGCTCAACGCTTTTGGTGTCGCCGCCGCGTTGCAGGCTTTCCTGCTTAAGGCGCATGAAGTCATTGCTGGATTCCGTCACGTCGACGTAGATCGGATCGAGCTGCTGGACGGTAGCCAGGGCATCCGACTGACCGTTGGTGACCAACGCTCCCTCGGTGACGCTCGATTTACCGATGCGTCCGCTAATGGGAGAGGTCACTTTGGTGTAGGCCAGGTTGATGCGGGCGCTTTCCACGGAGGCTTTGGTGGCGATGACGTCAGCGTCGGCCTGGCGGGCGGTGGCCACCGCCTGATCGTATTCCTGCTGACTGATATACTTGGTGCCCAGCAGCGGAACGTAGCGTTTCACCGTTAAATGGGCGATGGCGGCTGCGGCTTCGGCTTTAGCCTCATCGCCCTTGGCGCTGTTCCACGCCGCCTGGTAGGTTGCCGGATCAATCTGATAGAGCGACTGGCCTGCTTCGACATCGCTTCCTTCAACAAAGTTACGCTTCAGGATGATACCGCTTACCTGAGGGCGGACTTCCGCCACGCGAAAAGCTGAAGTTCGGCCTGGCAGTTCGGTGGTGACCGACAGCGGCGCGCTGTTCACGACATGGACCGTCACCTGCGGCGCCTGGGCATGGGGTTGCGGGTTGTCCGAATTATCGCAGCCGGTAAGCAATAAGGCCGAGATAATTAAACCGGATAAAAGTGTCACTCTGGCGTGAGTTGTCATGGCGGTTCCTTATAGATTACGTGCCAAATTCGGCGGCGAATCTGTGAAAGAAAGAGGGAATTAAAAAGCAGTTTGCCATCCTACAAATAAACGCCGCTGGATGTAAGGGATACTTATTTTTGAGCAATCAGCAAGGCACGCAAAAACAAAAAAGCGCGCAGGATTTTTTTGCTATTTACCTCAATTGTAAAACTTAATAAATAGACATCAATTCAGTGAATGGGTTATTTATTAATATTATTTTGGGTAATTTATTTGGCGGCAGCTTCAGAATTAACTTGTCTGCATTTTTGCTAAAAAATATTCCATGACAAATGTTAGGTTAAGCGATCTTCAGAAAATCCTGAATAACCTGTCTGACGGGAAGGGGCTTGTATGGCTAGAAAAACGAAAGAAGAGGCGCTACGCACGCGGCAGCTCCTGATTGAGTCCGCGATCCAGCAGTTCGCCCTGCGGGGGGTGACCAACACAACCCTGACGGATATTGCTGATGCGGCGGGAGTGACCCGCGGCGCCGTATACTGGCATTTTGCCAGTAAGACTGAGCTGTTTAATGAAATGTGGCAGCAGCAGCCACCGCTCAGGGATTTGATTCAGCATAGCCTCGTAACAGAGAATGAACAGGAGCCGTTAAATGCATTGCGCGAGCGGTTTATTACCGGGCTCCGCTATATTGCTGCGAATCCTCGCCAGCGCGCGCTGATGCAAATTCTTTATCAGCGCTGCGAGTTTGCCAATGATATGCTTTCGGAAAACGAAATTCGCCAGCGCATTGGTTTTAATTATTCGCTGATTGGCGGCATGCTTCAGCGCTGTGTGCGTAACAATATATTGCCAGCCGAAACAAATATTGAAGTGATATTAATTGTTTTACACAGCGCCTTTTCCGGGCTGATTAAAAACTGGCTGCTCGATCCGCAACGCTTCGATCTTTATCAGCAGGCGCCTGCGCTGGTGGATAATGTTATGGCGGTAGTCTGTGCTGCTCATGTATCGGAGGCGCCGGTACTGCGGGCGGTGAATCAGTGATGTGTCCCGCTGTCGCAGGTAATAAAAAAGGCGCTTCCCCATGCCGAAGAGCGCCTTTTATATCAAGCAAGCAACTGACTAGTATCAGTTCATGCCGTATTTTTTCAGTTTTTTACGCAGCGTACCGCGGTTGATGCCCATCATCAGGGCAGCGCGGGTCTGGTTACCACGGGTGTATTGCATCACCATGTCCAACAGGGGCTGTTCAACTTCAGCCAGTACCAGCTCATACAGGTCATTCACATCCTGACCGTTCAGTTGAGCAAAATAGTTCTTCAGTGCCTGTTTAACCGAGTCACGCAGGGGCTTTTGAGTTACCTGATCCTGAGAGTTAACGGTAGAAACGGTCAGTACGTCAGAATTTACGCGTTGTTCGAACATAGTTCTGTCAGCTCTTTATTTCTATTACGCAAAATTTTCGAAGTATGCCTCCAACGCCTCCAGCTGTTCGCTGGCATCCTCAATGGCGTTGAATGTGCGCCGAAACTGGTCATCTGGAGCATGTTCCTGAAGATACCAGGAGACGTGTTTACGCGCGATTCGGTACCCTTTTGCCTGACCATAAAAGTCATGCAATTCCCGAACGTGCGCACAAAGCAAGCGCTTGACCTCTGCCAGCGGCAGCGGGGGCAGCAGCTCTCCAGTGTCCAGATAATGCTGGATTTCCCGAAAGATCCAGGGTCTTCCCTGAGCTGCACGGCCTATCATCAGGGCATCAGCCCCTGTATAGTCGAGCACAGCTCTGGCTTTAAGCGGGTCAGTAATGTCGCCATTCGCGATAATCGGAATGGAAACTTTCTGCTTAACTGCCCGAATACTGTCGTACTCAGCGTCTCCGTTAAACAAGCAGGCGCGGGTGCGTCCGTGAATAGTCAGAGCCTGAATGCCACACTCTTCGGCCAGTTGGGCAATCTCTACGCAGTTACGGTGTTCCGGTTCCCAACCGGTGCGAATCTTGAGAGTCACAGGAACGTCCACCGCATTCACGACCGCCGTCAGGATCGACTTCACCTGGTCGGGGTACTGCAAGAGGGCTGAACCTGCAAGCTTGCGATTCACCTTTTTCGCCGGGCATCCCATATTGATATCAATAATCTGGGCGCCGCTTTCCACGTTAATCCGCGCGGCGGCAGCCATCTCTTCCGGCACGCTACCGGCGATTTGCACGGTACGAATACCGGGCTCATCAATATGCACCATCCGTAAACGGGACTTGTCGCTCTCCCACACCTGTGGGTTAGAGGACATCATCTCGGAAACGGTTAAACCCGCTCCCATCTCGTAGCACAGCGTCCGGAATGGTCTGTCAGTAATGCCAGCCATGGGCGCTGCGATCAGGCGATTTCTGAGCTGGTGGTGTCCGATGCGCATGAGTTAAGAAATGACCATACTGTGACTGCAAGGCGGCGTATATTACGCATTTTTTGCACGAGATGAAAGGCCAAACTTTGAGCAATCCTCTGTTGCAGATCAATGAATCCGGGACTAACGTAAAAGGGATGAATAAATACTTATATTAATCATTGATTTAATGGCTGATGGATAATTTGTGTCCATTTATAAAATCATAAAACTTCTCGATTTTTCTTAGACAAACTCGCTACCAGGCGATATAAAACGCTGTTTTTATAGTCAAAAAAGTGCTCTGTAGTGCGATCTGCCTCTCATTTCCTGGCATTATTTGGTGGCTACTGGAAACAAAAATGCGGCCCACAGGCCGCATTGCACTTAGTTTTTCCGGCCGGTGATCCGGCACCACTCCTCTTTCTCGACCACCGGGTCAAGGGTGAAGAGATCGGCGTAGGCTTCACAGACGCTCTCCGCCTGGCTGGCAAGGATGCCGGAAAGCCCCAGCAAACCGCCTGAAACGGGCAGGACGCTGATTAACGGCGCCAGCTCACGTAACGGGCCAGCCAGGATATTGGCGACCACGACGTCGGCTTTCATCGACTCGGGCTGGTCCTGAGGAAGATAGAGCTCCAGACGCTCAGAGACGCCGTTACGCTGTGCGTTATCGCGGCTGGCCTGAATAGCCTGCGGGTCGATATCAATGCCGATCGCTTTTGCGGCTCCCAGCTTCAGCGCGGCAATCGCCAGGATGCCGGAACCGCAGCCGAAATCAATGACCGTTTTTCCGTTGAGGTCGAGTCCATCGAGCCACTGCAGGCACAGGGATGTCGTCGGGTGCGTGCCGGTACCGAAGGCCAGACCCGGATCGAGCATCACGTTGACGGCATTTTCATCCGGAACGTCGCGCCAGCTCGGGCAGATCCACAGCCGCTCACCGAAGCGCATCGGATGGAAGTTATCCATCCATTCCCGCTCCCAGTCTTTATCTTCCAGCTGCTCGATCTTATGCGCGAATCCGGCGCCCAGCAGCGGGTGCTGCTCCAGTTGGGCAACGACCGCTTTCATATCGGTTTCGGCATCGAACAGGCCGATCACGTCGGTGTCGCCCCACAGCCGGGTTTCCCCGGGTAACGGCTCAAATACCGGCGTATCGTGCGTATCCTGGAAGGTGATCGAGACCGATCCGGCCTCCATCAGCGCATCGCTAAGATCTTCAGCGTTCGCGCCGGTGGTATTTAGTTTCAGTTGGATCCATGGCATAGCAAAACTCTTTATTTATCAGTAGTCAAAATAGGTGGCTGTGGTGCGGGACGGCCGAAACGATTCCCTGCCACAAACGCCAGTAAACTCAGCAGCAGCGCGGGAACGATCGGATGGAAGCCGAGAAACTGCACTTTCAGCGTGGCAAGTACGGCATACAGTACACCACCCACGATCATCGCGCTCAGCGCGCCAGCCGCGTTGGCACGTTCCCAATACAGGCCCAGCACCAGCGGCCACAGAAAGACGGCTTCCAGGCCGCCGAAGGCCAGCAGGTTCAGCCAGATAATCATCTCTGGCGGTCGCCAGGCCGCGAGCAGCAGCAGGACACCCAACAGGAGCGTAATGCCGGCGGACATGCGTTTTAGCCGCTTTTCGTTAGTCGCCTGATCCGGACGCCAATTCAGATACAGATCCTTGATGATCGTAGCGGAACTTTGCAGAAGTTGGGCATTGATCGTCGACATAATCGCCGCCATCGGCGCGGCCAGAAAGATCCCTGCCGCAAAGGGCGGGAGCACTTTGACCATCAGCGTCGGGATCACCAGATCCGGTACGGTGAGGTCAGGGATCACCGCCCGACCTAACGCGCCGGCCAGGTGCATGCCAAACATCAGGATCGCCACCACGATGGTGCCGATAATGATGCCGCGATGCACGGCTTTGCTGTCTTTGTAGGAGATACAGCGCACGGCGGTATGCGGGAGGCCTATCACGCCGAAGCAGACCAGCACCCAAAACGAGGCCATAAAGGTTGGTGAGAGGATATCTTCCGCCCCCTGAGGGGACACCAGCTTGACATCGATCGACTGCAGGGTCTCTACCGCATGGCCAATCCCGCCGGCGGCGTGGATCACCCCCACCAGCAGCACGATCGTGCCGATCAGCATCACCATGCCCTGCATGGTGTCGTTGAGCACGCTGGCGCGAAAGCCGCCATAAGCGGTATACAGCGCGATGCTGATGCCGAAGATCAGCAGACCGGTATCGTAGGGAATACCCGCAGCCGTCTCCAGCAGGCGGGCACCGCCGATAAACTGGACGGTCATGGCGCCAACGAAGGCTACCAGCAGACTCAGGCTGGCCAGCCAGACCAGCAGACGACTCTGGTAGCGCGCAAACAGCATGTCATTGAGGGTGACGGCGTTGTAACGGCGCGCAAGAATGGCGAATTTTTTTCCCAGTACGCCCAGCGACAGCCAGATGGCGGGAAGCTGGATCATTGCCAGCAGCACCCAGCCCAGGCCGTATTTATAGGCGGCGCCGGGTCCGCCGATAAATGAGCTGGCGCTGATATAGGTGGCGGTTAGCGTCATGGCCAGCACGAAGCCGCCCATCGAGCGGCTGCCGAGAAAGTACTCATTCAGAAAGCTTCCTGAGGCTCGTTTTCGCATGGCGTAAAGGGATAAGCCGAACACCACCACCAGATAGGCGATCAGGGGAATAATGACCTCAAACTGCATCATCGTCCTCCAGAGGAATGTCGCGAAAAACCAGTTTGACCATCGCCCAGCACAGCAGAATAAACAGCAGCGGAACCAGCAGGCAGGCCATTTCAAACCAGTGGGGCAGGCCGGTAAAACCGATAGCCACCCCCGGCAGATAGGCGGCGGCCAGCCAGGCGGCAAGATAGAGAAGGGTCAGCCACAGCGCCCAGCGCGCTTCTTTGTGGGCCTGAACAAAGCGTTTGTCCATTTTTTGTCCCTTGAGGATGAAGAAAGCGGGGATTGTACCGCATGGTATAGATGAGGAGAGAGAAAAAGAAAAAAGGCCGGAAAATCCGGCCTTTTGCTGAGAATGCAGAATTATTTTTCCTGCAAGCCGAGTTTTTTCTCCAGATAGTGGATGTTGGTGCCACCATGCTGGAAGTTCTCGTCGCTCATAATGCGCATCTGCAGATCGACGTTGGTCTTGATGCCATCGATGATCAGCTCCTGCAGCGCATTCTTCATGCGGGCAATCGCCACGTCACGGCTTTCGCCGTAGCAGATCAGTTTGCCGATCATGGAGTCATAGTACGGCGGTACGGTGTAACCGGCGTAAATATGGGACTCCCAGCGCACGCCAAAGCCGCCCGGCGCGTGGAAACGGGTAATTTTACCCGGGCTCGGCAGGAAGGTGTTCGGGTCTTCGGCGTTGATACGGCATTCCACCGCATGGCCGCGAACCACCACTTCATCCTGCTTGATGGACAGCGGCTGACCGGCTGCGATACGCAGCTGCTCTTTGATCAGGTCAACGCCGGTGATCATTTCAGTTACCGGATGCTCTACCTGGATACGGGTGTTCATTTCAATGAAGTAGAACTCGCCGTTTTCGAACAGGAACTCAAAGGTACCCGCCCCGCGGTAGCCGATATCGACACAGGCTTTCGCGCAACGCTCGCCGATGTAGCGACGCAGTTCCGGGGTGATGCCCGGCGCCGGCGCTTCTTCGACCACTTTCTGGTGACGGCGCTGCATGGAGCAATCACGTTCAGCCAGATAGATAGCGTTACCCTGACCGTCCGCCAGCACCTGAATTTCGATGTGACGCGGGTTTTCCAGGTATTTCTCCATGTAGACCATGTCGTTGTTGAAAGCCGCTTTGGCTTCCGCTTTGGTCATGGAGATGGACTGGGCCAGTTCAGCATCGCTGCGCACAACGCGCATACCGCGACCGCCGCCGCCGCCGGAGGCCTTGATGATCACCGGATAGCCGATGCGTTTGGCATGGGCGCGGTTAGCGTCCATGTCGTCGGTCAGCGGGCCGTCAGAACCGGGTACGGTCGGGACGCCGGCTTTTTTCATGGCGGTGATCGCGGACACTTTGTCGCCCATCAGGCGGATGGTGTCGGCTTTCGGGCCGATGAAGATAAAGCCGGAGCGCTCAACCTGCTCAGCAAAGTTGGCGTTCTCAGAGAGGAAGCCATACCCCGGGTGAATTGCTACCGCGCCGGTGATCTCAGCGGCGCTGATGATAGCCGGGATGTTCAGATAGCTTTTTACGGACGGAGCCGGACCGATGCAGACCGTCTCATCCGCTAACAATACGTGTTTTAGATCGCGATCCGCGGTGGAATGCACAGCAACGGTCTTGATGCCTAGTTCTTTACAGGCACGCAGGATGCGCAGTGCGATCTCGCCACGGTTAGCGATGACAATTTTATCCAGCATGTTCGCCTCGTTACTCGATAACTACCAGCGGCTCGTCGAATTCTACCGGTTGGCCGCTTTCGATCAGAATGGCTTTCACCACGCCGGCTTTGTCGGCTTCGATCTGGTTCATCATTTTCATCGCTTCGACGATGCACAGGGTGTCGCCCACGTTAACTTTCTGGCCAACTTCCACAAACGCTTTCGCGTCCGGGCTTGGCGTACGATAGAAAGTACCAACCATCGGGGAACGTACGATGTGACCACTGATTTCCGCTTTTGCCGGCGCTTCTGCTGCTGCAGCTGGCGCGGCAGCCGCGGCGGCAGGTGCCTGAGGCTGCATCATCGGCGCAGCATAAGCCTGCTGCATAACCGGATAGCTTGCGGCCGGTGCAGAGCGGCTGATGCGAACAGACTCTTCGCCTTCAGAAATTTCCAGTTCGGAGATACCTGATTCTTCAACCAGCTCGATCAGTTTTTTAATCTTACGAATATCCATGAGTGGGTTCCGTACTCTTTGTTTAGTGTGATTGTGACAGGCGTTTTACCGCCGTCTGTAAAGCGTATGAATAGCCGTCCGCCCCCAGTCCGCAGATAACGCCAGCGGCGATATCTGACAGATACGAATGCTGGCGGAAGGGTTCGCGTGCATGCACATTGCTCAGGTGAATCTCGATAAACGGGATGTTCACGGCAAGCAACGCGTCACGGATTGCTACGCTGGTATGCGTGAACGCGGCCGGATTAATCAGGATATAGTCCACGTTGTCTTTAGCCTGATGAATTCGGTCGATTAACGCATGCTCCGCGTTGGACTGCAGGTGATCCAGGCTCACATTCAGCGCCGCTGCTTCAGATGTTAAATGGTTAACAATCTCAGCCAGCGTGAGAGATCCATACTTCTCTGGCTCGCGGGTACCGAGCATGTTAATGTTTGGACCATTCAAAAGCAAAATGTGAAACTTGTCTGCCATCGTGTGGCGATCTCCTGCCATTTTCGGGTAAAAAACAACATATACCTTCAATGCGCCCTTGTCACCTTTTCAGGGTCAGAAAACCCTGTCAGGAAAGCCAAAGTCGCACATTATAACGATTTCGTAGCAATTGGCAGCTAAATACTGGTCTTATCAGGGAAGATTATCAACCGCTATCTTAAAAAGAGTCGCGGTTGATAAAGGATCTGCGGGAAACTGCACATTACCGGATTCAGCGCCACCACTGGCGAAACTTCTTGTAACGCCATGCCAGGAGCGCGACTGCCAGCAGGGCATAAATGATGGGCTGCGGTGAGAGGATCTTCACTGACCACAGGTAGTGAATCGGCGCGAGGATCGCCACCAGATAGACGAAGTTGTGTAAAAGTTGCCAACGGCGGCCCAGTTTTCGCTGCATCGCCTGCGTCGACGTCGCCGCCAGCGCCAGCAGGATCGCCCAACTGACCATGCCTAACGTCAGATAGGGGCGGTTGATAATCTCCGAGCCCAGTAGCGCCAGATTGTTAATGCCCAGCTCCAGCAGGGTATAGCTGGTCAGGTGCAGGGTCGCCCAGGCGAAACACCATAAACCTAACAGGCGGCGAACGCGAATCAATAATGGCTGTTTCGCGTAGCGCGCCAGCGGGGAGACCAGCAGCGTCGCCAGCAGAAACTTCAGCGCCATCCTGCCGGTAAAATGCTGGATATCCTTGGCCGGATCGGCGCTAAAGTAGCCCTGGTGCCCGGCCCAGAATAACCAGACCAGCGGCAAAAACCCCGCCAGATGAAGTAAAACCTTCAACCAGGCGATCTGTTTGACGGTGAAACGCACTAGAAGTTCTCCCGCAGATTCATGCCGCGATACAGCGACGCCACCTCGTCGGCATAGCCGTTAAACAGCAGCGTCGGTTGACGTTTCACATCGAGCACGCCGCCGGCACCGATAAACCGCTCGCTAGCCTGTGACCAGCGGGGGTGATCGACGTGCGGATTGACGTTGGCGAAGAAGCCGTATTCGTCCGGCGCCGCGAGGTTCCAGGTGGTCGGTGGCCGCTCGCGGGTCAGTTCAATGCTGACGATGGATTTAATGCCTTTGAAACCGTACTTCCACGGCACGGTAAGGCGGACCGGCGCGCCGTTTTGCGGCGGCAGCGCTTTGCCATACACCCCGACGGTGAGCAGCGTCAGCGGGTGCAGCGCTTCATCCAGCCGCAACCCCTCCACGTAAGGGTAAGCGAGCCCGCCGCCGATAAACCGATCTTTCTGCCCGGGCATTTGATCCGGGGCATAGAGGGTTTTGAAGGCCACATAGCGCGCGTTGCTGGTGGGCTCCACCAGCGCCAACAGCTTATGCAGCGGGAAGCCGACCCAGGGGACCACCATCGACCAGGCTTCCACGCAGCGCATACGGTAAATACGCTCTTCCAGCGGGAAGCGTTTGGTCAGATCGTCATGGTCAAGGGTCAGCGGCTTCGCCACCTCACCGCCGATGGTCAACGTCCAGGGATCGGTGCGCAGACTACCCGCGTTCGCCGCCGGATCGGCTTTATCGAGGCCGAATTCATAAAAGTTATTGTAGCCGGAGACTTTATCTTCCGGAGTAAGCGTCAGGTTAGCCTGCCATTCAGCGGGTTTAGCAAAGTCCAGGGCCTTGCCCGCCGGGGCTGGCGGACGGTCGTGGCCTTTAAACCAGTCCAGCAGGTCGGCCTGTGCGGCGGCGGGAAGCGAAAGGGCGGTCGCGCTGATGCCCAGCATTTTCAGCACCTGGCGCCGCTGGAGCATAAAAACGGATTCGGCCGTGACGTCGGCTTCCGTCAGTTTTTTTCTTTTCATGGTGTCCTCCGTCATGCGTTTCCCTAAGCATGACGGAGGCGGCGATGAATCGCGAATATGTCACGAAAAATTGCACATTAGGCGCATTCGCCACCGCCGAAGCTGGGGCGCGGTCGTCCAGGAATCATCGGAAAGTGGCGCAAGACGTTTCCTTTAACGCGCCTGACCCGGCATCTTTAGCAGGGGAAAAAAGCGGGCGGGAGGCTGGCAGGATGGAAAATTAGCAATAATGTGCGCCGCTGGCGCGGGTTTGCCATCCAGCGTCTAAAATTAAAGCGCTTCTGGCGCAGGCCGCAGGCGGGCAGCGATTGGCAAATTTTTTCTGCCGACTATACTCGCTATCGGCATACTTTCGCCGATAATACGCATTCCATTGCCAGACTCGCCATCTTTGATAGTATGCGTCGCGCTTTAAAAGGTTAATGCTAGCGTCAAGGCGCGCGCCGGCACGGGAGCCTGATGGTTCATCGGGCAGTCATTCACTCGCGGAGTTAACACAGGGATGCGATTAACGACGAAGTTCTCAGCCTTTATCACGCTGCTAACTAGCCTGACCATCTTTGTCACGCTGATTGGCGCTTCGCTGAGTTTTTACAACGGCATTGAGAACAAGGTCGAAAACCGGGTTCAGGCGGTGGCGACCATGCTGGATAACCGGCTCATCACCACCTCTTTTGATAAGCTTGAGCCGCAGCTGGATGAGCTGATGACGCCGATAGAGATCGTGCATATCGATTTCATGCTTAACGGTAAACCGCTCTACAGCCACTCCCGAACCGACAGCTACCGCCCGCTGGGCAGTCATGAGCAATTCCGTGAGATCACGGTCCCGTCGTTGAAACATCCCGGTATCACCCTGCATCTGGTCTACGTTGACCCGATGGTGAACTATTTCCGTTCGCTGTCAATCACCGCCCCGCTGTCGATCTCCATCGGCTTCATGGTGGTGATTATTTTCTTCGCCGTCCGCTGGATACGCCGCCAGCTGGCAGGTCAGGAACTGCTTGAGCTTCGTTCCACGCGCATCCTGAGCGGCGAGCGCGGGCCGCAGGTGCGCGGGTCAGTCTATGAATGGCCTGCCAGCACCAGTAGCGCGCTGGATATGCTGCTGTCGGAGCTGCAATTCGCCAGCGATCAGCGCAGCCGGATGGATACGCTGATTCGCTCCTATGCGGCACAGGATTCCAAAACCGGGCTGAACAATCGCCTGTTTTTTGACAATCAGTTGGCCACGCTGCTGGAAGATCAGGAGAAGGTGGGGGCGTACGGCATCGTGATGATGATCCGTCTGCCGGAGTTTGATCTGCTGCGGGACAACTGGGGACGAGCGGCGGCCGAAGAACATTACTTCACGCTAATCAACCTGCTCTCTACCTTTATTATGCGTTACCCTGGCGCGCTGCTGGCCCGCTATCACCGTAGCGACTTCGCCGTGCTGCTGCCGCACCGCACGTTAAAAGAGGCGGATAGCATCGCCGGACTGTTGCTGAAGGCCATGGACGCGCTGCCTCCGACGCGCATTCTCGATCGTGACGATATGATGCATATCGGCATCTGTTCTTTCCGCAGTGGACAATCGGCGGCGCAAGTGATGGAACATGCTGAAGCAGCAACGCGCAACGCGGTGCTGCAGGGCAGCAACAGCTGGTCGGTCTATGACGATACCCTTCCGGAGAAAGGCCGCGGCAACGTTCGCTGGCGGACGCTGATCGAACAGATGCTGAGCCGCGGCGGGCCGCGGTTGTATCAGAAACCCGCCGTCACTCGCGATGGCCGGGTGCATCACCGTGAACTGATGTCGCGGATGTACGACGGTAAGGAAGAGGTGATCGCCGCCGAGTATATGCCGATGGTGCTGCAGTTTGGCCTGGCGGAGGAGTATGACCGCCTGCAGGTGACGCGCCTGCTGCCATTTTTAGGCTTCTGGCCCGAGGAGAATCTGGCGCTCCAGCTGTCGGTGGAGTCGCTGATCCGTCCGCGATTCCAGCGCTGGCTGCGTGATGCTCTGATGCAGTGTGAAAAATCGCAGCGTCAGCGGATTATTTTTGAACTTGCTGAGGCAGATGTTTGTCAATATATCGGCCGTCTGCAGCCGGTTATGCGGTTGGTTAACGCGCTTGGCGTTCGGGTGGCGGTGGTTCAGGCAGGGTTAACCCTGGTGGGAACTAGCTGGATCAAGCAGCTGGATGCGGAGCTGATCAAACTGCATCCGGGGCTGGCGCGCAATATCGAAAAGCGCAGCGAGAACCAGCTGCTGGTGCAAAGCCTGGTGGAAGCCTGTAAAGGCATGCCTATGCAAGTTTTTGCGACGGGCGTACGCAGCCGCAGCGAGTGGCTGGTACTGTCCCAATGCGGTGTCACGGGCGGGCAGGGGGAATTTTTTGCCGCCTCACAGCCACTTGACACAAATGTGAAAAAATATTCGCAAAGATACTCGGTTTGATCTGCCGTTTAGCGTGATTTCACGTAGAATAACGCGCGCCATCGTGAAGGGGGTGTGCTTGTCTACCTGCCGGATCATCGCAATGTAAATGCCAGTGACCCTCCTTTGACAGGTTACAAATTCAGGCGTGGAGCGCTGCTGAAGATTTCAGCAATGAACGGAGTCGGAAAAATTTGTAACAAAGGAAATGAACTGCACTAATTTTCACCGCAGCAGGTGATTTTTGCGCCTTGTCGCTGCTGCGTGTGGTTGGTAAAGTAAGCGGATTTTGTTTTCCGCCCCAGCTTTCAGGATTATCCCTTAGTATGTTAAAAAAATTTCGTGGCATGTTTTCCAATGACCTGTCCATTGACCTGGGTACCGCGAATACCCTTATTTACGTAAAAGGACAAGGCATCGTATTGAATGAGCCTTCCGTGGTGGCCATTCGTCAGGATCGTGCCGGATCGCCGAAAAGCGTCGCCGCCGTGGGTCATGAAGCGAAGCAGATGCTCGGCCGTACCCCGGGTAATATCGCGGCGATTCGCCCGATGAAGGACGGCGTTATCGCTGACTTCTTCGTGACGGAAAAGATGCTGCAGCACTTTATCAAACAAGTGCACAGCAACAGCTTTATGCGCCCGAGCCCGCGCGTACTGGTCTGCGTGCCGGTTGGCGCCACCCAGGTTGAGCGTCGTGCTATCCGTGAATCCGCGCAGGGCGCAGGCGCTCGCGAAGTGTTCCTGATTGAAGAACCGATGGCGGCCGCGATCGGCGCTGGCCTGCCGGTTTCTGAAGCGACCGGTTCCATGGTGGTGGATATCGGCGGCGGTACCACCGAGGTGGCGGTTATCTCCCTGAACGGCGTGGTTTACTCTTCTTCCGTGCGTATCGGCGGCGACCGTTTCGACGAAGCCGTCATCAATTACGTGCGTCGTAACTACGGCTCCCTGATCGGTGAAGCGACCGCTGAGCGTATCAAACATGAAATCGGTTCGGCTTACCCGGGCGATGAAGTGCGTGAAATTGAAGTGCGCGGCCGTAACCTGGCGGAAGGCGTGCCACGCGGTTTCACCCTGAACTCAAACGAAATTCTTGAAGCGCTGCAGGAGCCGCTGACCGGCATCGTGAGCGCGGTCATGGTTGCCCTTGAGCAGTGCCCGCCGGAACTGGCGTCTGATATCTCCGAGCGCGGGATGGTTCTCACCGGCGGTGGTGCGCTGCTGCGCAACCTGGACCGTCTGTTAATGGAAGAAACCGGTATTCCAGTCGTGGTTGCTGAAGATCCGCTGACCTGCGTAGCGCGTGGCGGCGGCAAGGCGCTGGAAATGATCGACATGCACGGCGGCGACCTGTTTAGCGAAGAGTAGTCAGCCTGAAGGTCCGGGGTGGCTTACCCGCTGCCCCAGGTCTTTACTGACACGAGAATACGCATAGCCTATGAAGCCAATTTTTAGCCGTGGCCCCTCGCTACAGATTCGCCTTATTCTGGCGGTGCTGGTGGCGCTTGGCGTGATTATCGCCGACAGCCGCCTGGGTACGTTCAGTCAAATCAGAACGTACATGGATACAGCCGTCAGCCCTTTCTACTTTGTCTCTAATGGTCCCCGGGAACTGCTCGACAGCGTATCGCAGACGCTGGCTACCCGTGACCAGCTCGAACTGGAAAACCGCGCGCTGCGTCAGGAGCTGTTGTTGAAAAACAGCGATCTGCTGATGCTGGGCCAGTACAAGCAGGAGAACGCGCGCCTGCGTGAACTGCTTGGCTCGCCGCTGCGCCAGGACGAGCAAAAAATGGTGACCCAGGTCATCTCAACGGTCAACGACCCCTACAGCGATCAGGTGGTTATCGATAAGGGCAGCGTCAACGGCGTCTACGAAGGCCAGCCGGTTATCAGCGATAAAGGCGTGGTGGGGCAGGTCGTGGCGGTAGCGAAAATGACCAGCCGGGTACTGCTGATCTGTGATGCCACCCATGCGTTGCCGATCCAGGTCCTGCGTAACGACATTCGCGTCATTGCCGCCGGTAACGGCTGCACCGACGACCTCCAGCTTGAGCATCTGCCGGCCAATACCGATATTCGCGTCGGCGATGTGCTGGTGACCTCCGGTCTTGGCGGCCGTTTCCCGGAAGGGTACCCGGTTGGGGTTGTCTCTTCAGTGAAACTGGACACCCAGCGCGCCTACACGGTGATCCAGGCGCGTCCGACGGCCGGTCTGCAGCGTTTGCGCTATCTGCTGCTGCTGTGGGGCGCCGATCGCAATGGCGCTAACCCGATGACTCCGGAAGAGGTTCATCGCGTGGCTAACGAACGCCTGATGCAGATGATGCCGCAGGTGTTGCCTGCGCCGGATGCGATGGGGCCGCAGATGCCGGCGCCCGCCACCGGGCTGACGCCGTCTCAGCCGTCGCAGCCTGCAGGGGGGCAATAGTGGCAAGTTACCGTAGCCAGGGACGCTGGGTTATCTGGCTCTCGTTTCTTATCGCGCTATTGCTGCAAATTATGCCCTGGCCGGCGGACATCAGCGTTTTCCGGCCCAACTGGGTATTATTGATCCTGCTGTACTGGATCCTCGCGCTGCCGCACCGGGTGAACGTGGGGACGGGCTTCGTGATGGGGGCTATTCTTGATCTCATCAGCGGCTCGACGCTGGGCGTTCGCGCGCTGTCCTTAAGCATCGTCGCCTATCTGGTGGCGCTGAAGTATCAGCTGTTCCGTAACCTGGCGCTGTGGCAACAGGCGCTGGTGGTCATGCTGTTATCCCTCGCCGTGGATATCATTGTTTTCTGGGCAGAGTTTTTAGTGATCAACGTCTCTTTCCGTCCGGAAGTATTCTGGAGTAGTGTAGTAAACGGTATCCTCTGGCCATGGCTCTTCCTGCTGATGCGTAAAGTGCGTCAGCAATTTGCAGTGCAATAAGGTTGATATGACAACTCTGTATCTTGCTTCTGGTTCCCCGCGTCGGCAGGAACTGCTGACTCAGCTTGGTCTCGCGTTCGAGCGTCTGGTTCCTGGTATCGAGGAGCAGCGCCAGCCGCAGGAGAGCGCACAGCACTATGTCGTCCGTCTGGCGCGTGAAAAGGCGCAGGCCGGAGTGGCGCTGGCATCGCGGGATTTGCCGGTGTTGGGAGCGGATACGATTGTTATTTTGAACGGCGAAGTGCTGGAAAAACCGCGCGACGCCGAACACGCTGCAGCGATGCTGCGCCTGCTTTCCGGCCAAACCCATCAGGTCATGACCGCGGTGGCGCTGGCGGATAAGCAGCAGACGTTGGATTGTCTGGTGGTCACGGAAGTGACCTTCCGAACGCTCAGCGAGCAGGATATCGCCGATTATGTGGCCAGCGGCGAGCCTTTAGATAAAGCAGGTGCATACGGTATTCAAGGGTTGGGTGGCTGCTTCGTCAGGAAGATTAATGGCAGCTATCACGCCGTAGTCGGCTTACCGCTGGTGGAAACGTATGAGTTGCTCAGTAACTTTAACTCACTGCGTAAAGAAAAGGGATAAAGATGACGGCTGAATTATTAGTGAACGTAACGCCATCCGAAACGCGCGTTGCGTATATTGATGGCGGTATTCTGCAGGAAATCCATATTGAGCGTGAAGCGCGACGCGGAATAGTAGGCAATATCTACAAAGGTCGTGTTAGCCGAGTGCTGCCGGGAATGCAGGCGGCTTTTGTAGATATTGGTCTGGATAAGGCGGCGTTCCTCCACGCCTCCGATATCATGCCGCATACCGAATGCGTTGCCGGTGAGGAGCAAAAGCAGTTTACCGTGCGCGATATTTCGGAGCTGGTGCGTCAGGGCCAGGACCTGATGGTTCAGGTGGTTAAAGATCCGCTCGGTACCAAAGGCGCGCGTCTGACCACCGATATTACCCTGCCTTCCCGCTATCTGGTTTTTATGCCAGGCGCCTCCCACGTGGGGGTCTCTCAGCGGATTGAAAGCGAAGCCGAGCGCGAGCGGCTGAAAAAGGTCGTGGCAGAGTACTGCGACGAGCAGGGCGGGTTTATCATTCGCACCGCCGCGGAAGGGGTCCACGAGCAGGAGATGGCCGCCGATGCCGCCTATCTTAAGCGCGTATGGACCAAAGTGATGGAGCGCAAAAAGCGCAACCAGACCCGCTATCAGCTGTACGGCGAGCTGGCCCTTGCTCAGCGCGTGCTGCGGGATTTTGCCGATGCGCATCTCGATCGTATTCGCGTCGACTCGCGGCTGACCTATGAGGCGCTGCTGGAATTTACCGCCGAATATATTCCGGAAATGACCAGCAAGCTGGAACACTACAGCGGCCGTCAGCCGATATTCGATCTCTTTGACGTTGAGAACGAAATTCAGCGCGCGCTGGAGCGTAAAGTCGAGCTCAAGTCCGGGGGCTATCTGATCATCGACCAGACCGAGGCGATGACCACCATCGATATCAACACCGGAGCGTTTGTTGGGCACCGCAATCTTGACGATACTATCTTCAATACCAATATCGAAGCCACC
Organism: Klebsiella sp. GG_Kp175; assembly: GCF_040062325.1. Classification (NCBI taxonomy): domain Bacteria; kingdom Pseudomonadati; phylum Pseudomonadota; class Gammaproteobacteria; order Enterobacterales; family Enterobacteriaceae; genus Klebsiella; species Klebsiella sp. GG_Kp175. The sequence goes on from NZ_JBEAFX010000001.1 coordinate 21,710, forward strand.
CAGGCGATAGCCCGCCAGCTGCGTTTGCGTAACCTCGGCGGCATTATCATCATTGATTTCATCGACATGAACAATGAAGACCATCGCCGGCGGGTGTTGCACTCCCTGGAGCAGGCCCTCAGCAAAGACCGGGTGAAGACCAGCATCAACGGTTTCTCCCAGCTGGGTCTGGTGGAGATGACCCGGAAACGCACCCGCGAAAGCGTGGAGCATGTGCTGTGCAACGAATGCCCGACCTGCCACGGACGCGGAACGGTAAAGTCCGTGGAAACGGTATGCTATGAGATTATGCGTGAGATCGTTCGCGTGCATCATGCTTATGATTCCGATCGCTTCCTGGTCTATGCTTCCCCTGCGGTGGCGGAAACCCTGAAAGGGGAAGAGTCGCATGCGCTGGCGGAAGTGGAGATCTTTGTCGGCAAGCAGGTGAAGGTACAAATTGAGCCGCTCTATAATCAAGAGCAGTTCGATGTGGTTATGATGTAAGACACCGCGTCATTGTGCGGCTGACAAGGAGAGAGGCGTGAGGCGACTGCCCGGGATTTTATTGCTCACCGTGGCAACATTGATTGTTATCGTCGCGCTGCTGGTGAGTGGCTTGCGTCTCGTGTTGCCGCAGCTCGACGCCTGGCGTCCGCAGCTGCTGGAGAAAATCTCCGCCCTCACCGGCACGCCGGTGGATGCCTCGCAGATCGCCGCCAGCTGGCAAACTTTTGGCCCAACATTAGATGTCCGCGATATTCATGTTGGGCTGAAGGATGGCGGGACAATGGCGGTCAAGCGCGTGACCCTGGCGCTGGACGTCTGGCAAAGTCTGCTGCATATGCGCTGGCAGTTTCGCGATCTCACCTTCTGGCAGCTGCAGGTCCATACCAATACCCCGATTCAGACCAATGACGGCGGCGAAAGTCTGAAAACCGACCGCATCAGCGATCTCTTTTTACGTCAGTTCGACCACTTTACTCTGCGCGACAGCCATCTGAGCTTCCTGACCATTTCTGGTCAGCGGGCGGAGCTGGCGGTCCCGCAGCTGACCTGGCTTAACGGCAGGAACCGTCACCGCGCCGAGGGGCAGCTCAGCCTTTCCAGTCTCACCGGCCAGCATGGCGTCATGCAGGTGCGGATGGATCTCCGCGATGAGGATGGCCTGCTGAATAAAGGCCGGGTCTGGCTGCAGGCTGACGATATTGACGTCAAACCCTGGCTGGGCCGCTGGATGCAGGACAATATCGCGCTGAAAAGCGCCCGCTTCAGCCTCGAAGGCTGGATGACTATTGAAAAAGGCGATGTAGCCAGCGGCGACGTATGGCTGAAAAAAGGGGGCGCCAGCTGGCAAGGGGATAGCGAGGTTCATCATCTGTCAGTGGATAACCTGACGGCGCATCTCTCTCACGACAAGCAGAGCTGGGGCTTCTATATTCCCGATACGCGGATCGCGATCGACGATAAACCGTGGCCAAGCGGCGCGCTGGCGATGGCGTGGATCCCGGAGCAGGATGTCGGTGGCGACGGTCATCAGCGTAGCGATGAATTACGTATTCGCGCCAGCAATTTAGCGCTCAGTGGCCTGAGCGGATTGCAGCCGTTTGCCGATAAGCTGGCGCCTTCTTTGGGCGAACTCTGGCGCACCACGCAGCCCAGCGGCAAAATCAATCTGCTGGCTCTCGATATTCCCCTGCAGGCGACGGAGAAAACGCGCTTTCAGGCGCAGTGGAGCGATCTGGCGTGGAAGCAGTGGAAACTCCTGCCGGGAGCGGAACACTTTTCCGGCAGCCTGAATGGCAGCGTGGAGCACGGGGAACTGCGCGCCCGCATGACGAAGGCGCAGATGCCGTATGCCGGAGTTTTCCGGGCCCCGCTGGAGATCGCCGCTGGCGAAGCCACCCTCAGCTGGGTGAAAAATGACAAAGGCTTTATGCTTGATGGCCGCGATATTGACGTGCAGGCGACGGGGGTACGCGCCCGCGGCGGCTTCCGCTATCTGCAACCGCAGGGGGACGATCCGTGGCTGGGCATTCTGGCGGGGATCAGCACCAACGATGGCGGCCAGGCGTGGCGTTACTTCCCGGAAAACCTGATGGGCAAAGCGCTGGTGGACTATCTCAGCGGCGCGATTAAAGCCGGGCAGGCCCGCGATGCGACGCTGGTGTATGGTGGTAACCCACATCTGTTCCCGTATCCGCACAATGAAGGCCAGTTCCAGGTTTACGTCCCGCTGAAGAATGCCACTTTCGCTTTTCAACCGGACTGGCCGGCGCTGACCGGGCTGAATATCGACCTCAATTTTATCAACAGCGGCCTGTGGATGCGGGCGGATAAAGCGATGCTCGGCAATGTGACCGCCAGCAATCTCGATGCCGTGATCCCGGATTATGCGCAGGAAAAACTGCTGATTGATGCTGACATCAAAGGCCCGGGCAAAGAGGTGGGCCCTTATTTCAACACCACGCCATTGAAAGCCTCGCTCGGGGCAGCGCTGGATTCCCTGCAGCTGGATGGGGATGTGAGCGCTCGCTTACATCTGAATATCCCCCTCGATGGCGAGATGACCACCGCGAAAGGCGATGTACGGCTGCAGAATAATACCTTGTTTATCAAACCATTAGACACTACGTTGCAGAATCTAAGCGGTAATTTCAGCTTTGTGAATGGCGATCTCAATAGTCAAACGTTGAGCGCGACCTGGTTTAATCAGCCGCTGAACCTCAATTTTTCCACCCGCGAAGGCGAAAAAGCGTTTCTGGTGGATGTCGGGATGAATGCCACCTGGCAGCCGTCGCGTACCGGACTGCTGCCGAAAGCGGTTAATGAGACGCTGAGCGGTAGCGTTCCGTGGGAGGGCAAGGTCGCTATCGAACTGCCGTACCATGGCAATGCCAGCTATAAGGTTGATATCAATGGCGATCTGAAGAATGTGAGCAGTCACTTACCTTCACCGGTCAACAAGTCCGCTGGCGAACCCCTGCCGGTCAAAATTAACGTCGCCGGCGGTCTGAGCAGCTTCGACCTGACCGGATCCGTTGGCGCGAAGAATCATATCAACAGCCGCTGGTTGCTGAACCGTAAGCTGACGCTGGACAGAGCGATCCTCACGACGGATAGCAAAGGCCTCTCTCCGCTGCCCGACCAGCCCGGCGTTGAACTCAATCTGCCGCCGATGGATGGCGCGCAATGGCTGGCGCTGTTCCAGAAGGGCGCGGCGAATGAAGTCAGCAGCAGTGTCCTCTTTCCACCGCGCATTGTGCTGCGTACGCCGTCGCTGGCGCTGGCCGGCCAGCAATGGAACAACGTCAGCCTGATGTCGCAGCCGGTCGCCGGCGGCTCGCAGGTTGAGGCGCAGGGGCGTGAGATCAACGCCACCCTGACGATGCGCGACAATGCCCCGTGGCTGGCAAATGTGCGTTATCTCTATTTCAACCCGGCCAGCGCCAGCGGCAAGGGCGGAACGGAGAACGTGACTTCTCAGGCGGAGACGCGGCTGGATTTCCACGGCTGGCCCGATCTGCAACTGCGCTGCGCGGAATGCTGGCTGTGGGGGCAAAAATATGGCCGCATCGACGGCGATGTGACAATCAAGGGCGATACCTTAACGCTCTCCAACGGCCTGGTGGATACCGGGTTTGGCCGGCTGACGACCGACGGCGTGTGGGTTAACGCCCCTTCCGGGGTGCGCACCTCGCTGAAAGGCAGACTGCATGGCAATAAAACGGATGAATTTGCGGATTTCTTTGGCGTTTCCACACCGGTGAAGGATTCGCCGTTTGATATCGACTACGATCTCCACTGGCGCGCGCCGCCCTGGTCACCCGATGTCGCCTCGCTCAATGGAATCATTAAAAGCCACCTCGGCAAGGGGCAGTTTACCGACCTGAGTACCGGACATGCAGGCCAGCTGCTGCGTTTGCTGAGCGTCGATGCCCTACTGCGCAAACTGCGCTTCGACTTCAGCGATACCTTCAGCGAAGGTTTTTACTTTGACTCGATTAACAGTACGGCATGGATTAAGGATGGCGTACTGCATACCGATGATACGCTGGTGGATGGTCTGGAGGCGGACATTGCCATGAAAGGGTCGGTCGATCTGGTGCGTCGCCAGCTGGATCTGCAGGCGGTGGTCGCGCCGGAGATCTCCGCGACCGTCGGCGTGGCGGCGGCTTTTGCTGTCAACCCGATTGTCGGCGCGGCGGTGTTTGCCGCCAGCAAGGTGCTGGGGCCGCTGTGGAACAAAGTCTCGATACTGCGCTATCGCATCACCGGCCCGATTGACCAGCCGCAGATCAATGAAGTGCTGCGCCAGGCGCGCAGCAACAAAAAGCAATGATTTGACGATTGCCGGGAATTGCCGCAATCTCAATAGATAGCCTTCTGTATTTCCGCCTGTCAGGCGGCAACAAACGAGTAGCATAACGATGAGTCTGAACCTGGTAAGTGAACAATTACTGTCGGCAAATGGCCTGAATCATCAGGACCTGTTTGCCATTCTTGGTCAACTGACCGAGCGCCGCCTCGATTACGGCGATCTTTATTTTCAGTCGAGCTATCACGAATCCTGGGTTCTGGAAGACAGCATCATTAAAGATGGGTCGTACAATATCGACCAGGGCGTAGGCGTGCGCGCCGTCAGCGGCGAAAAAACGGGCTTTGCCTACGCTGACCAGATCAGCAAGCTGGCGCTGGAGCAGAGCGCCCAGGCGGCGCGGACCATTGTGCGCGAGACCGGCAATGGCAAAGTACAGACGCTCGGCGCCGTAGAGCACAGCGCCCTCTATACCAGCATCGACCCGCTGCAGAGTATGAGCCGGGAAGAGAAGCTGGATATTCTCCGCCGGGTCGACAAAGTCGCTCGCGCGGCGGATCAGCGTGTGCAGGAGGTTTCGGCCAGCCTGAGCGGCGTCTATGAACTGATTCTGGTGGCCGCCACCGACGGCACTCTGGCCGCGGACGTTCGTCCGCTGGTGCGCCTCTCGGTCAGCGTACTGGTGGAAGAGGACGGCAAACGCGAGCGCGGCAGCAGCGGCGGCGGCGGGCGTTTTGGCTATGACTATTTCCTCGCCTCTCAGGAGGGCGAAGTGCGGGCCGACGCCTGGGCGAAAGAAGCGGTGCGCATGGCGCTGGTTAACCTCTCGGCGGTCGCCGCCCCGGCGGGAATGCTGCCGGTGGTGCTCGGCGCCGGCTGGCCTGGCGTCCTGCTGCACGAAGCGGTCGGTCATGGCCTGGAAGGCGATTTCAACCGTCGCGGCACCTCGGTCTTCAGCGGCCATATGGGGGAATTAGTCGCGTCTGAACTGTGCACCGTCGTGGACGACGGCACCATCGTCGACCGTCGTGGCTCGGTGGCTATCGATGATGAAGGCACGCCGGGTCAATACAATGTGCTGATCGAAAATGGCATCCTGAAAGGCTACATGCAGGATAAACTCAATGCGCGTCTGATGGGCGTCGCGCCGACCGGCAACGGCCGCCGTGAATCCTATGCCCATCTGCCGATGCCGCGTATGACCAACACCTATATGCTGGCGGGCCAGTCCACGCCGCAGGAGATTATCGAGTCGGTGGACTATGGTATCTTCGCGCCTAACTTCGGCGGCGGGCAGGTGGATATCACCTCCGGTAAGTTTGTCTTCTCCACCTCCGAGGCCTATCTGATCGAAAAAGGCAAGGTCACGAAGGCGGTGAAAGGGGCTACCCTGATCGGCTCCGGGATTGAGACCATGCAGCAGATTTCGATGGTGGGTAACGATCTGCGTCTGGATAACGGCGTCGGCGTCTGTGGCAAAGAGGGCCAGAGCGTGCCGGTGGGCGTTGGCCAGCCGACCCTGAAGGTCGATAATCTTACCGTCGGCGGCACCGCCTGATCCTGACCGGGTTCCCGGCGTCGCCGGGAACCGCTTCAGCGGGCGATCCCTCTCCCGTGCATCCCCTGATAGATCTTCGCCACGTCGACAAAATATTCCGTCAGATAGTTGATACAGACCTGCACTTTCAGCGGCAGTTTATCCTTTTCGGTGTACAGGGCGTAAACCGGCCGCGGATCGGACTGGTAGCTCGGCAGCAGGATCTCAAGCTCACCACGATTGATCTCTTCGATCGCCCACATCAACGGCACATAGGCGATACCCACCCCGGCGGTCAGCCAGCGCACCAGCGTCATGGGGTCGTTGGTCACAAAGCGCCCCTGTGGGGTCAGGCGGGTTGAGATCCCTTCCGGCGCGATAATGACAAACTCATTGTCCGGCCGCACGCTATATTCCAGCCAGGCATGCCCGGTAAGATCGGCCGGTTTCTCCGGATTGCCAGCCTGCGCCAGATAGCTTTTCGCGGCGCATAATACCATCGGCATTGATCCCAGGCGGCGGGAAAAAAGGCTGGAATCCTGCAGGGCACCCACGCGGATCACCACGTCAAGACCGTCGGCGATCAGGTCCGGCGCAGGTATGCCGGTGACCAGATTGACGGAGAGCCCGGGGTATTCTTTCAGCATTTTCGCCGTTATGCGCGCCAGAACATTCTGTGCCATAGTTGAAGAGCAGCCGATACGCAGCGTCCCGATGGGGGTGTTGTTAAATGCGTATAATTGCTCATGGACATCCTGCGCTTCAAACAGCATCCTACGGCAGCCCTGATAGTAAATTTTACCCGCTTCCGTTAAGCCAAGGCTGCGGGTGCTGCGGTTGAGCAGCTTCACCTGCAGTTCATCTTCCAGTTTGGCGACGGTCTGACTGATTGAGGAAACGCTCATCTGAAGCTGGCGGGCCGCTGCGGTGAAGGAACCTAATTCGACCACTTTGGCGAAAACGGACATGCGCTTTAATCGTTCCATTATTCACTCTGGCTTAAAAGTGATTTAGATCACACATTGTAGATAATGCGGCAATCGTTACGTTAATATATTGTTAGCTACATAATAAACGCATCTGCTCACTACCTGTACGCTTCTTATTCAAGGTCATCATGAGTCTGTTTCCTGTCATCGTGATTTTCGGCTTATCGTTTCCGCCGATCTTCTTCGAGTTGCTGTTGTCGCTGGCCATCTTCTGGCTGGTGCACCGATTGCTGGTTCCGACCGGCATTTACGATTTTGTCTGGCACCCTGCACTGTTTAATACGGCGCTATATTGCTGCCTTTTTTATTTGATATCGCGCTTGTTCGTTTGAGGTTGATGTGAAAACACTAACAAGAAATATCCTCCGTACTGCTATTACCGTGATACTGGTCATTTTGGCCTTCGTAGCGATTTTCCGCGCCTGGGTTTACTACACCGCCTCGCCGTGGACGCGGGATGCGCGCTTTAGCGCCGACATTGTGGCCATTGCCCCCGACGTCTCCGGGCTGATCTCCCAGGTAAACGTCAAGGATAACCAACTGGTTAAGAAAGACCAGGTATTGTTCGTTATTGACCAGCCTCGTTACCAAAAAGCGCTGGCGCAGGCGGAAGCCGATGTCGCCTACTACCAGACGTTAGCCCAGGAAAAACGTGTCGAAGCCGGTCGGCGTAATAAGCTTGGCGTCCAGGCGATGTCGCGGGAAGAGATTGACCAGGCGAACAATGTGCTGCAGACGGTTGAGCATCAGCTGGCGAAAGCGGTGGCCAGCCGCGACCTGGCCAGACTGGACCTGGAGCGCACGGAGATTCGCGCCCCTGCGGATGGTTGGGTAACCAACCTTAACGTCTATACCGGGGAATTTATCACCCGCGGCTCCACGGCGGTGGCGCTGGTGAAAGAGAATACATTTTACGTCATGGCCTATCTGGAAGAGACCAAACTGGAAGGCGTCCGTCCTGGCTATCGGGCGGAAATTACCCCGCTTGGCAGCAGCAAAACCATTAAAGGCACGGTGGACAGTATCGCTGCGGGGGTAACCAACGCCAGCAGCAGCAGCGACTCGAAAGGGATGGCCTCGGTGGATTCCAACCTTGAATGGGTGCGTCTGGCGCAGCGTGTGCCGGTACGTATTCGCCTTGACCACCAGCAGGGGAATCTGTGGCCATCGGGCACGACGGCGACGGTGGTGATCACCGGTAAAGAAGACCGTGATACCAGCCAGGCCAACTTCTTCCAGAAACTGGCTATGCGCCTGCGCGAATTCGGTTAATCGCTATGGGGACATATACTATTGCTCCCCAGCATCTCCGCTTTGCCATTAAGCTTGCATGCGCGGTGGTGCTGGCGCTGTTCGTCGGCTTCCATTTTCAGCTCGAAACGCCGCGCTGGGCGGTGCTGACCGCGGCAATCGTCGCCGCTGGCCCGGCCTTTGCCGCCGGGGGAGAGCCGTACTCCGGCGCGATCCGCTATCGCGGCATGTTGCGTATTGCCGGGACCTTTATCGGCTGTATTGCGGCGCTGGTTATCATCATCCTGATGATCCGCGCCCCTCTGCTGATGATGCTGGTATGCTGCCTGTGGGCCGGGTTTTGTACCTGGGTTTCGTCGCTGGTCAAGGTCGAAAACTCCTATGCCTGGGGACTGGCCGGCTACACCGCGCTGATTATCATTATTACCATCCACACCGATCCGATGCTGGCGCCGCAGTTTGCCGTTGAGCGCTGCAGCGAAATTGTCATCGGGATTGTCAGCGCCATCGTCGCCGATCTGCTTTTCTCCCCGCGTTCGATTAAAAAAGAGATCGACCTTGAGCTGGATAACCTGCTGATTGCCCAGTATAAGCTGATGCAGTTATGCGTTGCGCACGGCGAAAAAGAGGAAGTGGATCAGGCCTGGGGAGCGCTGGTGCGTCGTACCACGGCGCTGGAAGGCATGCGCAGTAACCTGATTATGGAATCCTCTCGCTGGGCTAAGGCGAATCAACGCCTGAAGGCGATCAATACCCTCTCGCTAACGCTTATCACCCAGGCTTGCGAAACCTACCTGATTCAGAACTCGCGACCGGAAATGGTGACGGACGACTACCGCGAGCTGTTTGCTGAGCCGGTTGAGACAGTGCAGGATGTTCACCAGCAGCTGAAGCGTATGCGTCGCTTCCTGACCTGGAAAGGCGAGCATAATACGCCGGTCACCATCTACAGCTGGGTAGGCGCAGCCACCCGTTACCTGCTGCTTAAGCGTGGCGTGGTGGGCAATACCAAAATCAGCCGCATCGAAGACGGTGTATTGCGCGGTGAAACGGTGGTTAAAGTGGAGTCCGCCGAGCGTCACCACGCGATGGTGAACTTCTGGCGCACCTCCGTCTCCTGTATCCTCGGGACGCTGTTCTGGCTGTGGACGGGCTGGACCTCAGGCAGCGGGGCGATGGTAATGATTGCCGTGGTTACCGCGCTGGCGATGCGTCTACCTAACCCGAGAATGGTGGCGATAGACTTCCTCTACGGTACTCTGGCGGCGTTACCGCTGGGTACCCTGTACTTTCTGGTGATCATGCCGGCGACGCAGCAGAGTATGCTGCTGCTCTGTATCAGCCTGGCGGCGATGGCGTTTTTTATCGGTATCGAAGTGCAGAAAAGGCGCCTCGGATCGCTGGGAGCGCTGGCGAGCACCATCAACATTCTGGTGCTGGATAACCCGATGCAGTTCCAGTTCAGCCAGTTCCTCGATAGCGCGCTGGGGCAGATCGTCGGCTGTTTCCTCGCTCTGATGGTTATTCTCATTGTCAGGGATAACTCCCGGGCCAGAACCGGTCGGGTGCTGCTGAACCAGTTTGTCTCCGCGGCGGTCTCTTCGCTGACCACCAACTCGGCGCGTCGCAAAGAGAATCATCTGCCCGCGCTCTATCAGCAGCTGTTTTTGTTGCTCAACAAATTTCCCGGCGATGTCGCCCGTTTCCGTCTGGCGTTGACGTTAATCATTGCCCACCAGCGCCTGCGCGATGCGCCCGTGCCGGTGAACGAGGATTTGTCGGCGTTCCATCGCCAGCTGCGACGTACTGCGGATCATGTGATCTCCGCCGGGAGCGATGATAAGCGTCGGCGCTACTTTACCCGGCTGCTGGCGGAGCTTGATGTTTATCAGGAGAAGCTGCGGGTCTGGGAGGCTTCGCCGCAGGTGACCGAGCCGGTACGGCGACTGGTTGAGATGTTGCACAAGTACCAGCATGTGCTGACCAGCAGTTAACCCATAAACCGACGCCCAGGCGTCGGTTTTTTTATCGCTATACTTAACGGCGACAGGAAGAGAAGCGGGAGGGGCTGTCATGACCACCTATACGTTTGATTTTGACGAAATCGCCGAGCAACAGGATTTCTACCGGGAGTTCTCCCGGACCTTCGACCTGGCTCAGGATAAGGTCAACAACCTTGATTCGCTATGGGACGCGGTGACCGGTGGGCTGCTGCCGCTGCCGCTGGACATTGAGTTCATCCATTTAAATGACAAGCAGCGTCGGCGCTTTGGGGCATTAATTTTATTATTTGATGAAGCAGAGGAAGAGCTGGAGGGGGAGTTACGTTTTAACGCCCGGCAGGCATAAAAAAGCCCCCGGCAGGCGGGGGCAAGTCGTCGAAATAAGACGACGAGGGTTTATTTGTACAGCTCAGCGGTGGCGTGCCAGCTATCGCCGGTACGTGCTTCAATAATACGGTAGCTGCTGGCGCCTTCTTTCTCGGCTTTAGCGGCCAGTTCCTGACGCATGTCCATTGGCGCACTACCTACCTGGGAAACCGAGATGGTGCCCATGGATTGCAGATTCTGGGCTTGCTCAGCGTTCACTTGCTGAACAGCCGCGCTAGCGCCGAAAGAGAGCAGGGAAGCCAGGCCAAGGGATGCGATGATCATTGCGCGTTTCATAATCTTTACTCCAGTCTTTGTTTCGCCGCGGCGGGCGATGAATGGGGCCGGGCCGCGGTAGAGAATTTTTGTCGGTTAATCGTTGACGATCTAAAACTTATTTATACAGCTCAGCAGTGGCATGCCAGTGGTCGCCAGTGCGGGCTTCGATAATGCGGTAAGAAGAAGCTCCTTCTTCCTGCGCTTTTTTGTTCAGCATTTCATGCATATCCATCGGGGATGATGCTACCGCGCCGACGGATACTATGCCGATGGCCTCGCGGCCCTGGGCCTGCTCGCTGTTGATAACGTCAGCGGCGAAAGCGCCAAACGACATGACGGACAGGATGCTGAGAGCTGCTACAGTGGTTTTGATTTTCATGATGTTCACCTCGTCGAATCTTTTTGTTGAGGGTCTTTGTTTCGTGACCCTCATCACAAAAACAAGTATACACTAATCACCAAAAATATTAATACCATGCTAATTGTTTTGTGCGTTAATAGTTACAATGGATAGCGCTTTTTATAACCGATAAGAATTAAAAATGACAAGTCGTAGACGGAGATAAGTTTTATTTCTAATAAAATCATAAAGGTATACGATTTTGATCTTTTGTGCGTTTTAGGCGTTTGCCTTACGTAAAAGAACGTATAGACAGGCTAAATCACACAAAATGTTAAATTTTTGTTGAGTTGAAAGGGGGAAGAGAGAAGAGGAGGTAATCCACCCTCTGACGATTGCCAGAGGGGAATGCTCAGAGTTCCTGTTCGAACAGCACCAGGATAGCGTCGTGCAGATCTTTCACTGTGAAACCACGCGCTGGCGTGGTGAAGATGGTGTCATCCCCGGCGATGCTGCCAAGAATACCTTCCGCCTTGCCCAGCGAGTCGAGAAGACGGGCAATCAGCTGCGCTGCTCCGGGGCTGGTATGGATCACCACGACGGCATCGTTATAGTCGATATCCAGCACCAGATTTTTCAGTGGGCTGGAGGTGGTCGGCACGCCAAGCTCGGCAGGCAGGCAATAGACCATTTCCATTTTGGCGTTACGGGTACGAACCGCGCCAAATTTGGTGAGCATGCGGGAAACCTTCGATTGGTTGATATTCTCGAAGCCCTCTTCCTGCAGCGCCTGAACGATCTCTCCCTGCGAGCTGAATTTCTCTTCTTTAAGCAGCGCTTTAAACGCTTTAACCAGTTCTTCTTGTTTTGCCGAACTTCGCATAAGTCACCCAGATTATGGTGGTAAAATCAACATCATTATGCATAACCGTGAATTTTTATGCAAATAATCCGCGAAGGGATAGGTCAATAATGTTATGAAGGGGGCATATTTTAGCAAAAAAACCGTATAAGGAACATGTTCTCATCACAACGCTTAAAGCCATGTAAAAGTAAATGAAATGTTATTGAGTTGGTGTTGTTTTGCGCAACTGGCTGGGTGTATTGTAACCAATAGTCGATCCGGTACTTCGCTTTGCTGGATGGTCAGTCAGGAAGCATAACGTGCGCCGCTGTTCTATTGCTACGCACAATCATGCATTCTTCAGCCATAATCATTGTAATTGTTCATCTTGTGAATTAAGGTCCAGGCGACGGAATAACGAAAGACTAAATTAACCATAATAAGGAGTTTAGGATGAAAGTTGCAGTCCTTGGCGCTGCCGGTGGTATCGGCCAGGCGCTTGCCCTACTACTTAAGACCCAACTGCCTTCAGGTTCAGAGCTCTCGTTGTACGACATCGCTCCGGTTACGCCGGGCGTGGCGGTAGATCTAAGTCATATCCCCACAGATGTAAAAATTAAAGGATTTTCCGGTGAAGATGCTACCCCAGCGCTGGAAGGCGCTGATGTGGTGCTGATCTCCGCGGGCGTAGCGCGTAAGCCCGGCATGGATCGTTCAGACCTGTTTAATGTGAATGCGGGTATCGTTAAGAACCTCGTGCAGCAGATTGCCAAAACCTGCCCGCAGGCCTGCATCGGCATTATCACCAACCCGGTGAATACCACCGTGGCTATCGCCGCCGAAGTGCTGAAAAAAGCTGGCGTGTACGATAAAAACAAACTGTTCGGCGTGACTACGCTGGACATCATCCGCTCCAATACCTTTGTGGCGGAGCTGAAAGGTAAATCGGCAACCGAGGTGGAAGTCCCGGTTATTGGCGGTCACTCCGGGGTCACCATTCTGCCTTTACTGTCGCAGATCCCGGGCGTCAGCTTTAGCGATCAGGAAGTGGCCGATCTGACTAAACGCATTCAAAACGCCGGTACCGAGGTCGTGGAAGCGAAAGCGGGCGGCGGGTCGGCGACTTTGTCGATGGGTCAGGCGGCTGCGCGCTTTGGTCTCTCTCTGGTTCGCGCCATGCAGGGAGAAAAAGGTGTAGTGGAGTGTGCCTACGTGGAAGGCGACGGCGAGTATGCGCGTTTCTTCTCCCAGCCGCTGCTGCTGGGGAAAAACGGCGTGGAAGAGCGTCAATCTATCGGCAAACTCAGCGCCTTTGAGCAACAGGCGCTGGAAGGCATGCTGGACACCCTGAAGAAAGATATCGCGCTCGGTGAAGACTTCGTTAACAAGTAACCTCGCACGTGCAAAAAAGCCGGAACCGTTGTTCCGGCTTTTTATTGCCTTGCATTCATGGTGACCGGGTTTCTGGTCAGATTCCCGGCCGATCCGGTATCTAGCGAATAACGTAGCCCCCAGCCGGAGAGCCGCTTAGTTGGTGGCCGGGTATTCCTGAACGGCGATATGGAGCGTGATTTTCTTATCATCTCGCATGATGACCACCGGAATTTCCGATCCCGGACGGATCTCGGCCACCTGATCCATCGTTTCCAGTGCAGAGACCGCAGGTTTGTCATTCACGGAGATGATCACGTCGTTGGCGCGGATCCCCGCCTGTGCGGCCGGTCCGTCCGGCGCGACATCGTTAACCACGATCCCCTGGATCTGATCGATCCCGCCGCCCTGCGCGTGTAGCGGGGCGATCTCCCGGCCGCTAATGCCGATATAGCCGCGGATCACCCGGCCATCGCGGATCAGCTTATCCATAATTTTGGTCGCTAACTGGAACGGGATCGCAAAGCCAATGCCTTCCGGCGTTTCGCCGTCGTTGCTCTTATCAAAGGAGAGGGTGTTAATGCCCATCAGCTCGCCGAGGGAGTTCACCAGCGCCCCGCCGGAGTTACCGTGGTTGATCGACGCGTCAGTCTGCAGGAAATTCTGGCGCCCGGTGGGGTTGAGGCCAATGCGCCCTGTGGCGCTGATGATCCCCTGGGTGATGGTCTGTCCCAGGTTATAGGGGTTGCCAATCGCCAGCACCACATCGCCGATGTGCGGCGTGCGTTTCGGGTTGATCGGGATCACCGGCAGCCCGCCGGTGGCGTTGATCTTCAGCACCGCGAGGTCGGTCAGGGAATCGGAGCCTACCAGCAGCGCTTCGAAGACCCGGCCGTCCTGCAGCGCGACGATAATCTGGTCGGCATCGTTAATCACATGCTTGTTGGTCAGGATATAGCCGCGCTGGTCCATGATCACCCCGGAGCCAAGCGTCAGCTGATTATGGCTGGTGCTGTTCAGGGCGCGGTTATAGACGTTCACTACGGCGGGCGCCGCGCGGCGTACGGCGGCGTTATAGCTCGCAGGGGAGTCGTCTGCCGTATCGTTCTGAGTGGTCGGCGCCAGCTGCCACTGGCGCAGCGAAGGCATCAAGGCCAACAGCAGGCCCCCGACAAGCAAACCGATGAGTACTGAACGTAATAACTTTCCAGGCATGATGCAGATATCGTTAATGAATGGTCAGGCGCAGCATAGCATGAGTTGTCCGGACATCGCACATGGCGGCGATGTCCGGGGAGACAATCAGCGCAGCAGCAGATAGATGCTTTCGTTGCCGCGGATCACGTTCAGGGCGATGACCGGCGGTTTGCCTTCGAGCACTTTGCGTAGTTCGGCAATCGAATGAATACGCTCCCGGTTAAGGCCAATGATAATGTCATCCTTATGCAGGCCGACCTGGGCGGCGGCGCTGCCTTTATCGACATTATCGATCACCACCCCTTTGGTACCATCTTTCATCTGACCGTCGCTAAACGAGGCACCCTGCAGAGCCGGGATAATCAGCTCAGCGCTGGCGGTGGAGGAGGTGCTCTTATCCAACGTCACTTCGACATCGACCGGTTTTCCGTCGCGCAGCAGGCCCAGTTTGACTTTGGTCCCCGGCTCGGTAGTGGCAATGCGCGAGCGCAGCTCGGCAAAACTGTTCAGCGGTTTGCCGTTCAGGCTAACGATGACGTCGCCGGATTTGATCCCCGCTTTGGCGGAGCCGGAGTTTGGCAGCACTTCACTGACGAAGGCGCCGCGCTGAACGTTGAGGTTCATCGCCTTGGCGATATCGGCGCTCATTTCCATGCCTTTAATGCCCAGCAGGCCGCGCTTGATTTCGCCAAACTGAATGAGCTGGTCGGCGAGGGTTTTCGCCATGTTGCTCGGGATGGCGAAGCCGATGCCGATGCTGCCGCCGCCCGGCGCCAGGATCGCGGTGTTGATCCCGATAAGCTCGCCGTTGAGGTTCAACAGCGCGCCGCCGGAGTTGCCGCGGTTGATGGAGGCATCGGTCTGGATGAAATTCTCCAGCCCTTCAAGGTTCAGGCCGCTGCGGCCAAGGGCAGAGATAATGCCGGAGGTGGCGGTCTGGCCAAGGCCGAACGGGTTGCCGACGGCGACGGCGAAGTCGCCGACGCGCAGTTTATCGGAGTCAGCAATGGCGATTTGCGTCAGGTTTGACGGCTTAATCAGCTGCAGTAGCGCAATATCGCTCTGTTCATCGCTGCCGACCAGTTTGGCATCAAATTCACGGCCATCGTTCAGCTGGACGCTGATCTTCTGCGCCTGATTGATGACGTGATTATTGGTCAGCACGTAGCCTTTCGCTGCGTCGATGATGACGCCGGACCCGAGCCCTTCGAACGGCCGCGCCTGTTCTTGCGGGGCGTTATCGCCAAAATATTTCTTCAGCTCTTCCGGCATATTGAGCGTCGGCGAGGCAGTGCCTTCCACCTGCACGCTGACTACCGCCGGCAGGACCTTTTCCAGCATCGGCGCCAGGCTTGGTAACGCGCCCTGGCCGGGCACCTGAGTCGGTAAGGATGCTGCTGCCGGAGGCAGAACCGACAACGATAACCCAATGCTTAACGCTAACGCACTCAACAGCAAAGTCTGTTTCTTCATTAGATGCTGGCTCTCGTAACCTGAGGTGTATGGAAAAATGTCCTGAATAACCTGATGTTATTGAATTTTTGCGCAGGTAACAATGTGGGGACTGGTTTAAATTGTAGCCGGGAAGTGGGGGAAGGAGCGGGCGCGATGGGCGCGCCCGGAGAATATTTTAGCAGAGGCGATCGATTAATCGCGTTTTGCGCCACCGCGCAGTAAACCGGATGCGCCTTCGGAGTAGTCGCGCGGCATCTGGACCGGCGCCTGATCGTTGCTGGCTTCAGACTCTGCCAGGCGGTTGCGGAACGGGTTGGCGTCTGCCATGGAATCCGGCAGCAGGTTGTTAGAGCTTTTCGCCATATGCTGATACAGCTGACGGTAGTCGTGCGCCATGTTATCCAGCAGCTCGGCGCTGCGCGCAAAATGGCTGACCAGCTCTTCACGGTACTCTTCAAGCTCGGCTTTATTCTTTTCCAGTTCGAACTGCAGCGCCTGCTGCTGGCGCAGTTTGCGGTTGCCGAAACGCATGGCGACGGCACCAATGATGATACCGACGACTAACCCAATTAGCGCGTATTCCCAGGTCATGAACATCTCCCGTTGTATTGTGGTTCCGTAGGGTGGCTCTTAGGCTCTCCGCCTGCGCCCGATAGTGCCACTATAACCGCTAATTCCACAGAAGTGGAATCCTGGCGTATCATCGCGTAGTGTAGAACGGCCTTTTTTTCGTCAATCGTGAGCTTCGACATCACGGTTTTCAAGGAATAACAATTAGATCATGCAAAGCCTGTCTCCAACATCGCGTTACCTTTCAGCCCTGAAAGAGGGCAGCCATCAACCCGACGACGTCCAACAAGAAGCGGTGAGCCGCCTTGATACCATTTACCAGGAGCTGCAGACTCAGCCCGCGCCCGTCGCGTCAGGCGGCGGTTTGCGCGCGAAATTCGGCAAACTGCTGGGTAAGCGCGAACCAGCAGCCGAGGCGACGCCTGTCCGCGGCCTGTATATGTGGGGCGGCGTGGGGCGAGGGAAAACCTGGCTGATGGACCTGTTTTACCAGAGCCTGCCGGGCGAGCGTAAGCAGCGCCTGCATTTCCATCGCTTTATGCTGCGGGTGCATGAAGAGCTGACCACCCTGCAGGGCCATAGCGACCCGCTGGAGATTGTCGCCGACCGCTTTAAAGCGGAAACCGACGTGCTCTGTTTCGACGAGTTTTTTGTCTCCGATATTACTGACGCCATGCTGTTGGGCGGTCTGATGAAAGCCCTGTTCGCCCGCGGCATCACGCTGGTGGCGACTTCCAATATTCCGCCGGATGAGCTCTATCGCAATGGTCTGCAGCGCGCCCGTTTTCTGCCCGCTATCGACGCCATCAAGCAGCATTGCGATATTATGAACGTTGATGCCGGCATCGATTATCGCTTGCGTACCCTGACCCAAGCGCACCTGTGGTTGTCGCCGCTGAATAACGACACCCGCGAACAGATGGATAAACTGTGGCTGGCGCTGGCCGGCGCGCCGCGCGCTGCCGGGCCGACGCTGGAGATCAACCATCGCGAGCTGCCGACCCTCGGCGTGGAAAACCAGACGCTGGCGGCGTCGTTCGCCACGCTGTGCGTGGATGCCCGCAGCCAGCATGACTATATTGCGCTCTCCCGCCTGTTCCACACCGTGATGCTGTTCGACGTGCCGGTGATGACCGCGCAGCTGGAGAGCGAAGCCCGGCGCTTTATCGCCCTGGTGGATGAGTTCTATGAGCGCCACGTGAAGCTGGTGGTCAGCGCGGCGGTGCCGCTGTACGACATTTATCAGGGAGAGCGGCTGAAGTTTGAGTTCCAGCGCTGTCTGTCGCGCCTGCAGGAGATGCAGAGCGAAGAGTACCTCAAGCGCCCGCATATGCCCTGACAGGACACTTTTCCCGGCGAATTCAGGGCCGCAGGGCCGCCCCGGGAGCTGCCTGAAAAATCTCATAAAGGGGTCGATCTTTGACCCCGACTTCTCTATAATCTTGCGACCCCACGTTACGAGAAGGTTTTTTTCCCGAAACTTTCTATGTGCCGGCATAGGCTATTCGAAGGGGTAGGTTTGCTGGACAATGTCGTGTGAACCTCAACTGACTAAACGTTTGGGTGTTCACCAACGTGTAACTTATTATTTGGGTAAGCTTTTAATGAAAACTTTTACAGCTAAACCAGAAACCGTAAAACGCGACTGGTATGTTGTTGACGCGACCGGTAAAACTCTGGGCCGTCTGGCTACTGAACTGGCTCGTCGCCTGCGCGGTAAGCACAAAGCGGAATACACTCCGCACGTTGATACCGGTGATTACATCATCGTTCTGAACGCAGAAAAAGTTGCTGTTACCGGCAACAAGCGCGAAGACAAAATGTACTACCACCACACCGGCCACATCGGTGGTATCAAAGAAGCGACCTTTGAAGAGATGATTGCCCGCCGTCCTGAGCGTGTGATTGAAATCGCGGTTAAAGGCATGCTGCCAAAAGGCCCGCTGGGTCGTGCTATGTACCGTAAACTGAAAGTTTACGCGGGTAACGAGCACAACCACGCGGCACAGCAACCGCAAGTTCTTGACATCTAATCGGGATTATAGGCAATGGCTGAAAATCAATACTACGGCACTGGTCGCCGCAAAAGTTCCGCAGCTCGCGTTTTCATCAAACCGGGCAACGGCAAAATCGTTATCAACCAGCGTTCTCTGGAACAGTACTTCGGTCGTGAAACTGCCCGCATGGTAGTTCGTCAGCCGCTGGAACTGGTCGACATGGTTGAGAAACTGGATCTGTACATCACTGTTAAAGGTGGTGGTATCTCTGGTCAGGCTGGTGCGATCCGTCACGGTATCACCCGCGCTCTGATGGAGTACGACGAGTCCCTGCGTTCTGAACTGCGTAAAGCTGGCTTCGTCACTCGTGACGCTCGTCAGGTTGAACGTAAGAAAGTCGGTCTGCGTAAAGCACGTCGTCGTCCGCAGTTCTCCAAACGTTAATTGTTTTCTGCTCACGCAGAACAATTTGCGAAAAAACCCGCTTCGGCGGGTTTTTTTATGGATAAAACGACTGTTATCCACAAGCTTACCGCCGGTTCTCGCCACTTTTTCAGCATTTCCAGAATCCCCTCACCACAACGTCTTCAAAATCTGGTAAACTATCATCCAATTTTCTGCCCAAATGCTGGTGATTGTTCATTTTTTGTTTTATTCGTGAACGAAGGTGACATCGCGCTAATGGGGTTTTTACATCTGGCTGGCCATGAGTGGCTGGCAGCAGTACAAAATTCTGAATATACCTGGAGGTTTTCATGGCTGTCGCTGCCAACAAACGTTCGGTAATGACGCTGTTTTCTGGTCCTACTGACATCTATAGCCATCAGGTCCGCATTGTGCTGGCCGAGAAGGGTGTCAGTTTTGAGATAGAGCACGTGGAGAAGGACAACCCGCCTCAGGATCTGATTGACCTCAACCCGAATCAAAGCGTACCGACGCTGGTGGATCGTGAGCTCACTCTGTGGGAATCCCGCATCATTATGGAATACCTGGATGAGCGTTTCCCGCACCCGCCGTTAATGCCGGTTTATCCGGTGGCGCGTGGCGAAAGCCGTCTGTATATGCAACGTATCGAGAAGGACTGGTATTCGCTGATGAACACCATCCAGAGCGGTACCGCAGCGCAAGCTGATGCTGCGCGTAAGCAGCTGCGTGAAGAACTGCTGGCCATCGCGCCGGTCTTCACCCAGAAACCTTACTTCCTGAGCGATGAGTTCAGCCTGGTGGATTGCTACCTGGCGCCGCTGCTGTGGCGTTTGCCGGTTCTCGGTGTGGAGCTGGTTGGCGCAGGCGCGAAAGAGCTCAAAGGCTATATGACTCGCGTATTTGAGCGTGATTCCTTCCTCGCTTCTTTAACTGAAGCCGAGCGTGAAATGCGCCTCGGTCGGGGCTAAATAATGGATGTATCACAGCTGACGCCGCGTCGCCCGTATCTGCTGCGGGCGTTTTATGACTGGCTGCTGGATAACCAGCTGACGCCGCACCTGGTGGTGGATGTCACGCTGCCGGGCGTGCTCGTGCCGATGGAGTACGCGCGCGACGGGCAAATCGTTCTCAATATTGCTCCGCGTGCGGTAGGTAATCTTGAGCTGGCGAACGACGAAGTGCGCTTCAACGCGCGCTTTGGCGGCGTGCCGCGCAACGTGTCTGTCCCGCTGGCTGCGGTACTCGCCATCTATGCCCGTGAGAACGGCGCTGGCACGATGTTTGAACCGGAAGCGGCCTATGACGAAGACGTCAGCAGCCTCAACGATGATGACGTCGCGCCTGAGAGTGAAAGCGAAACGGTGATGTCGGTGATTGATGGCGATAAGCCGGACAATCACGACGACGATCCTGACGACACGCCGCCGCCGCGCGGTGGCCGCCCGGCGCTGCGCGTCGTGAAATAATCCTTACCAGGCCCTTCGGGGCCTGTTTTATGCTCTCTGCAAAATTCTTGTGTTAAGATGGAACAGCCGTCACATGCTGTCACAAATCACGCAATGGTCCCTATGAGCGCATTTGATCCACAAGCCGAAGATACCCCATCCTCCATTGGCAACAGCCTTGGCCGCCGTCCTCTGGCGCGCAAAAAACTGTCTGAAATGGTGGAAGAAGAGCTGGAGCAGATGATCCGGCGCCGGGAGTTTGCGGAGGGTGAACAGCTGCCGTCCGAACGTGAGCTGATGACCTTTTTTAACGTCGGACGTCCTTCGGTTCGTGAAGCGCTGGCGGCGCTGAAGCGTAAGGGACTGGTGCAGATCAGCAACGGCGAACGCGCTCGCGTTTCCCGGCCTTCAGCGGACACCATCATTGGCGAGCTTTCCGGCATGGCGAAAGACTTTTTGTCTCACCCTGGCGGTATCGCGCATTTTGAACAGCTGCGTCTGTTTTTTGAGTCCAGTCTGGTTCGCTATGCCGCAGAACACGCCAGCAATGAGCAGTTGGAAAAGCTGACGCAAGCGCTAAAGATCAACAGTCAATCGCTGGATGACAATGCGCTGTTTATCCGCTCTGACGTTGAATTTCACCGCGTGCTTGCGGAAATCCCCGGTAATCCAATCTTTATGGCTATCCATGTGGCCCTGCTGGACTGGCTAATCGCCGCCCGGCCAACGGTGCCCGAGCGCGAACTGCACGAACATAACAGCGTCAGCTATCAACAGCATATCGCTATTGTTGATGCTATTCGTCGTCGCGATCCTGACGAAGCCGATCGCGCCCTCCAGACCCACCTCAATAGCGTATCCGCCACCTGGCACGCCTTAGGTCAGAAAGCCTGATCTCATAGTTTACCCTCACGATCCTGAGGATCGTTTAGTGAAGTAGATCGCATTATAAGCGTTCTCTATTACTCTGCTGCTTATTTGATCTGGTATAACAGGTATAAAGGTACATAGTTAATCATCAAAAATTCACAAAGAGGTAGATATGGCGGTCAATTTACGTGGGGTTATGGCGGCGTTGCTTACGCCGTTCGATGGGCAGCAAAAACTGGATAAAGAGAGCCTGCGTCGACTGGTGCGATTTAATCTGCGTCAGGGTGTTGATGGACTCTATGTTGGAGGATCTACCGGTGAAGCCTTTGTCCAGAGCGGCACAGAGCGTCAGGAAGTGCTGGAGATCGTAGCGGAAGAGGCGAAAGGCAAAATGACTCTTATCGCCCATGTCGGCTGCGTGAGTACCCTCGAAAGCCAGCAACTGGCAAGGGCTGCGGTAGGTTATGGCTACGATGCTGTCTCCGCCGTCACGCCGTTCTATTATCCGTTTAGTTTCGAAGAACACTGCGCGCATTATCAGGCCATTATTGAGTCGGCTGATGGCTTGCCGATGGTGGTGTACAACATCCCGGCGCTAAGCGGCGTGAAGCTGACCCTCGATCAAATCAATACCCTGGTGACGCTGCCTGGCGTCGGTGCGCTAAAGCAGACTTCAGGCGATCTATTCCAGATGGAACAGATCCGACGGGCTCATCCGGATCTGGTGTTGTACAACGGTTACGATGAGATATTTGCCTCAGGCCTGTTGGCAGGAGCTGATGGCGGTATTGGGAGTACTTACAACATCATGGGCTGGCGTTACCAGGGAATGGTCGCGGCGCTGAAAGTGGGTGATGTTGCCAAAGCACAGCAGCTGCAATGTGAGTGCAACAAGGTAATCGACCTGTTGATTAAAACCGGCGTATTCCGTGGTTTGAAAACCGTATTGCACTATATGGATGTGGTCTCTGTGCCGCTGTGCCGTAAGCCGTTTGCACCGGTAGACGAAAAATTCTTGCCGGAGCTGAAAGCGCTGGCGCAGCAGCTAATGCAGGAACACGGCTGATCGGTAGCCGGGTGGCGACAGTGCTTTCCGGCCTGCGGTTGCTCTTTCCTGGCCGGGCAAGCGAAGCCCCCTGGCGCGACAACAAACATCGTCGGGAGAGTAAAATGAGTACACTGCCCCAGAACATCCCGTGGTACCGCCATCTTAGCCGTCCCCAGTGGCGGGCTTTTTCCGCCGCCTGGCTCGGGTATTTGCTTGATGGTTTTGATTTTGTATTAATCGCCCTGGTGCTCACCGAAGTGCAGGGGGATTTTGGCCTGACGACCGTTCAGGCTGCAAGTCTCATCTCAGCGGCTTTCATTTCTCGCTGGTTTGGCGGTCTGATGCTTGGCGCGATGGGCGATCGCTATGGTCGACGCCTGGCGATGGTGACCAGCATTATTCTGTTCTCTCTCGGTACTCTGGCCTGCGGTTTTGCGCCGGGTTACACAACAATGTTTATCGCGCGTCTGGTTATCGGTATGGGAATGGCTGGAGAGTACGGCTCCAGCGCCACTTACGTTATCGAAAGCTGGCCGAGGCATCTACGCAATAAGGCCAGCGGTTTTCTGATTTCCGGGTTTTCCGTTGGCGCAGTTATCGCCGCACAGGTTTATAGCCTGGTGGTACCCGTCTGGGGCTGGCGCGCGCTTTTTTTCATCGGCATTGTTCCCATCGTATTTGCCCTCTGGCTGCGGAAAAATATTCCGGAAGCCGAAGACTGGAAAGAGAATCATGAAGGCAAAGAACCGGTACAGACTATGGTCGATCTGCTTTATCGCGGCAAGCATCGGGTGATTAACATCCTGATGACCATCGTGGCGGCGACTGCCCTATGGTTCTGTTTTGCCGGTGGCTTGCAAAATGCAGGTATCGTTCTGCTGCTGGGCGTAATGTGCGCGGTGATATTTATCAGCTTTATGGTGCAGAGCAGCGGTAAACGCTGGCCTACGGGCGTGATGCTGATGGTGGTGGTACTTTTCGCCTTCCTTTATTCATGGCCAATTCAGGCGCTGCTGCCGACTTATCTGAAAACCGAGCTGGCCTATGACCCGACGACGGTGGCAAAGATTTTGTTTTTCAGCGGGTTTGGCGCGGCGGTTGGCTGCTGTGTGGGCGGATTTCTCGGGGACTGGCTGGGCACCCGCAAGGCCTATGTTTACAGCCTGCTGGCTTCACAGTTGTTGATTATTCCGGTCTTTGCAATTGGCGGCACAAACATCTGGGTTCTTGGCCTGCTTCTGTTTTTCCAGCAGATGTTAGGGCAGGGGATCTCCGGGATCTTGCCAAAACTGATTGGCGGCTATTTCGATACCGATCAGCGGGCGGCTGGACTTGGTTTTACCTACAACGTGGGGGCGCTGGGAGGCGCGATTGCGCCGGTGCTGGGTGCCTTAATTGCCCAGCGTTTGGATTTGGGTACCGCGTTGGGATCGCTCTCTTTTGGTCTGACCTTCGTTGTAATCCTGCTGATTGGGCTGGATATGCCGTCCCGCGTACAGCGCTGGATTCGGCCGGAAGCGATACGAACTCATGATGCGATCGATGGTAAACCTCTAATCGGAGCGGTGCCTTTTGGTGGTAACAAAAGCGGCTTAGTTAAGACCAGATAACAACAGCCCGGCTGCGGTGCCGGGTATTCATATTTATCAGGGAGCGAGTATGTCTTTGCTTAAAGAATTGGATTTACGCATTAGCGCTAACGGCGGTCTTATTGTTTCCTGTCAACCGGTACCCGGCAGCCCATTGGATAAGCCGGAGATCGTTGCCGCGATGGCGCTGGCGGCGGAGCAGGCCGGGGCGGTCGCGTTGCGCATTGAAGGCGTAGAGAATCTGCGCGCGGTACGCGCGCAGGTAAAGGTGCCGATTATCGGCATTATTAAACGCGATCTGGATGATTCGCCGGTAAGGATCACGCCCTATCTGGAAGATATCGATGCATTGATGCAGGCTGGCGCCGATATTATCGCCGTTGATGGCACAGAGCGAGCGCGCCCTGTTCCAGTGGCAACGCTACTGGCGCGTATCCACCAGCATAAGCTAGTGGCGATGGCCGACTGCTCCTCTCTTGAGGATGGCCTGGCCTGTCAGGCTCTTGGCGCGGAAATCATCGGCACTACGCTGTCGGGCTATACCATGGCGTATACCCCGGATGAACCAGATCTGGAGCTGGTGAAAGCGCTGGCGGAGGCCGGCTGCAGGGTGAATGCGGAAGGGCGCTACAACACACCGGCTCAGGCAGCGGAAGCCATACGCCACGGTGCGTGGGCGGTGACCGTTGGTTCTGCGATTACCCGCCTGGAACATATTTGCCAGTGGTATAACACGGCGTTAAAAGAGACGAAGTCATGACGACGCTGGCGATAGATATTGGCGGTACGAAGCTTGCTGCGGCGCTGGTAACGGATGACCTGCTGCTCTGCGATCGTCGCGAGCTACCCACTCCTGCCAGCAAAACAGCGGATGCTCTGAACACGGCGCTGGAGGCGCTTGTCAGGCCTCTGTGCATGCGGGCAAAGCGCGTCGCGATAGCCTCGACCGGGATTATTCGTGAAGGAAACCTGATTGCAATTAATCCACAGAATCTTGGCGGACTCATGCACTTCCCGCTGGTAAAAACGTTACGAGAAATAACCGGTCTGCCAACGCTGGCGATAAATGATGCTCAGGCGGCAGCCTGGGCGGAATACCAGGCGATGGCTGATAAGGTCAGCGATATGGCGTTTATTACCGTTTCTACCGGGGTTGGCGGCGGCGTGGTGAGCAACGGTACTTTACTTACCGGGGCCGGAGGCCTGGCCGGACACCTGGGGCACTCGTTAGCCGATCCTGACGGACCGCTTTGCGGCTGCGGTCGCGTCGGCTGCGTAGAGGCTATTGCTTCCGGACGGGGAATCGCCGCGGCGGCAACTGACGATCTCTGCGGACTGGATGCGAAATCTATTTTTACTTTTGCGGCGCAAGGCCACCCGCAGGCGCGTTTACTCATTCAGCACTCGGCACAAACTTTGGCGCGGATGATTGCCGATCTTAAAGCGTTGACCGATTGCCAGTGCGTGGTCGTTGGCGGCAGTATTGGCCTGGCGGATGGGTACTTACCGTTGGTGAGGGACTATCTGGCGCAAGAACCGGCTATTTACCAGGTTCCATTATGCGCAGCACACTATCGCCATGATGCTGGCCTGCTGGGAGCGGCGCTATGGGGCAAGGAGAGAAGCCATGATAATCGGTGATGTAAACAATCCATTGTTGGCTGGCGTGTCGTCGGGGCTACAAAAGGCGATATCCCTCGCCCTGGATCATGATTTATCGAGTCTTTCTCCCGGAAGCGTTGAACTTCAAGGGGATAATGTCTTTATGAATGTGATGCAGTTTATGACGGAGTTACCGGCAGATAAAAAGGCTGAACTACATACGAAGTTTATCGATATCCAGATATTACTGGCGGGCGAAGAGCAGATTTTTTTCGGCGTAGCCGGCTCCGCAATGCAGTGCGAGGAGATGCACGTTGAGGAGGATTATCAGCTGTGCAACGCGATTGATGGCGAACAGTCGGTCATTCTGACGCCAGGTATGTTCGCGATCTTTATGCCGGGTGAACCGCATAAGCCAGGATGCGTAATAACCGAGCCCGCAGAGATAAAAAAAGTGGTGATTAAAGTCAGCGCAAATTTGTTAAGCGCATAAATAAGCCCGATGGGATTAACCATCGGGCCTGAGTCCCATACCCGGATAAAACCGCTATCCGGGTATTCGCATTACACTTCCAGGTAATTCAGGATCCCGTCCGCCGCTTTACGTCCTTCGGCAATCGCGGTGACTACCAGGTCGGAACCGCGCACGATATCGCCACCGGCGAAGATTTTCGGGTTGCTGGTCTGGAAGGCGTTCTCGCTGCCTTCCGGGGCAATGATGCGGCCCTGGGAGTCCAGCTCGACGCTGTGCTTCGCCAGCCACTCCATGCTGTGGGGACGGAAGCCAAACGCCATGACGACGGCGTCTGCCGGCACCACGTGCTCAGAGCCGGGAACGATCTCCGCGCGACGGCGGCCTTTTGCATCCGGCTGGCCCATCTCGGTGCGCGCCATCTTCACGCCGCACACTTTGCCGTTGGCATTCACTTCCACACCCAGCGGCTGGACGTTGAACTGGAACTCCACGCCTTCTTCACGCGCGTTTTTCACTTCGCGTTTTGAACCCGGCATGTTCTCTTCGTCACGACGATAGGCGCAGATCACGTGAGCCGCATTCTGACGGACGGAGGTGCGTACGCAGTCCATCGCGGTGTCGCCACCGCCGAGAACCACCACGCGTTTGCCTTCCATGCTGACGTAGGGCTCATCGGCGGTTTCGCCAAAGCCCATGATCTGCTTGGTATTGGCGATCAGGAACGGCAGCGCGTCGTAGACGCCCTGGGCGTCTTCGTTGTCCAGCCCGCCGCGCATTGACTGATAGGTGCCAACGCCGAGGAACACCGCATCGTACTCTTTCAGCAGGTCGTCAAGCTGCACGTCACGGCCCACTTCGGTATTGAGTTTGAACTCAATGCCCATGCCGGTGAAGATCTCCCGGCGGCGGGTCATCACCTCTTTTTCCAGCTTGAACGCCGGGATACCGAAGGTCAGCAGGCCGCCGATTTCCGGATGGCGGTCAAACACCACCGCCTTGACGCCGTTACGGGTCAGGACGTCGGCACAGGCGAGGCCCGCCGGGCCAGCGCCGATGATAGCGACGGTTTTACCGGTCGGTTTCACGCCGGAGAGATCCGGACGCCAGCCCATCTCGAATGCTTTATCGTTGATATAGCGTTCGATGTTGCCGATGGTCACCGCGCCGAACTCATCGTTCAGCGTACAGGAGCCTTCACACAGGCGGTCCTGCGGGCAAACGCGCCCGCAGACTTCCGGCAGGGTGTTGGTCTGGTGCGACAGCTCAGCCGCCTCAAAAATACGTCCCTCGTTGGCCAGCTTCAGCCAGTTCGGGATGTAGTTATGCACCGGGCACTTCCATTCGCAGTACGGGTTGCCGCAGGACAGGCAGCGATCTGCCTGCGCCTTGGCCTGGCCTTCTGAAAACGGCTCGTAAATTTCCACAAATTCAATTTTACGGATCTTCAGCGGTTTCTTTGGCGGATCAACGCGCTGCAGGTCGATAAATTGATAAACGTTCTGACTCATCTTAACCCCTTACTGCGCCTGCACCCGCAGCTCAGCTGCGGAACGACTACGGTGACCCAACAGTGCTTTAACATCGCTGGACTTCGGTTTAACCAGCGCAAACTTCGCGGAGAAGGCCGGCCAGTTGGCGAGGATCTCTTCGCCGCGTTGCGAACCGGTAAGCTGTACGTGCTCGGTGATTAAACCGCGCAGGTGCTCTTCATGGATGGCCAGAGAGTCAACGTCCAGCACTTCCACCAACTCCGGATTCACGCGCTTGCGGAAGTCGCCATCTTCATCCAGGACATAGGCAAAGCCGCCGGTCATCCCTGCGCCAAAGTTGACGCCGGTTTTACCGAGCACGCAGACGATGCCGCCGGTCATATATTCACAGCCGTTGTCGCCGATGCCTTCCACCACGGTAATGGCGCCGGAGTTACGCACCGCGAAACGCTCACCTGCGCGGCCTGCGGCGTACAGACGACCACCGGTCGCGCCGTACAGGCAGGTGTTGCCGATAATGCTGGCTTCGTGACTGCGGAAAGCGGAGCCCACCGGAGGACGAATGGCCAGCAGACCGCCCGCCATGCCTTTGCCGACATAGTCGTTGGCGTCGCCCGTCAGATGCAGTTCCACGCCGCCGGCGTTCCACACGCCGAAGCTCTGGCCCGCGGTGCCGCTAAAGTGAGCGACGATCGGGTCGCCCGCCAGTCCCTGGTCGCCATGGGTCTGGGCGATATACCCGGACAGCGAGGCCCCCACGGAGCGGTCGGTGTTGCGGATATCGAACCAGAACGTTTTGCTCTGCTTTTCATCAACGTACGGTTTCGCCTGCTGCAGCAGCTGGGCGTTGAGCACGCCGTTATCGAACGGCGGGTTATTTTCGGTGCAGTACAGCGCTTTGCCAGGATGCGGCTCTGCGGTCTCCAGCAGTTTACCCAGATCCAGTTTCTGCTGCTTGGCGGTGAACCCATCCAGCTCTTTGAGCAGATCGGTGCGGCCAATCAGATCCACCAGTCGCTTGACGCCCAGCTGGGCCATCAGCTCGCGGGTTTCACGGGCGATAAATTCAAAGTAGTTGGTCACTTTGAACGGCAGACCGTGATAGTGGTTCTTACGCAGTTTGTCATCCTGGGTCGCCACGCCGGTCGCGCAGTTGTTCAGGTGACAAATACGCAGGTATTTACAGCCCAGCGCCACCATCGGGCCGGTGCCGAAGCCGAAGCTTTCCGCGCCAAGGATCGCCGCTTTGATGATATCGAGGCCGGTTTTCAGGCCGCCATCCACCTGCAGACGGATCTTGTGACGCAGACCGTTAGCGACCAGCGCCTGCTGGGTTTCCACCAGACCAAGCTCCCACGGACAGCCGGCATATTTCACTGAAGTGAGCGGGCTTGCCCCGGTGCCGCCGTCGTAGCCGGCGATGGTGATCAGATCGGCATAAGCCTTGGCTACGCCGGTGGCGATGGTGCCCACGCCCGGTTCCGAAACCAGCTTGACCGAGATCATCGCTTTCGGGTTAACCTGCTTGAGGTCGAAAATCAGCTGCGCCAGATCCTCGATAGAGTAGATATCGTGGTGCGGCGGCGGGGAGATCAGCGTCACGCCCGGTACCGAATAGCGTAGTTTAGCGATGTACGGGGTGACTTTATCACCCGGCAGCTGACCGCCTTCACCCGGCTTCGCGCCCTGGGCGACTTTGATCTGAATAACGTCGGCATTGACCAGATAGGCTGGGGTGACGCCGAAGCGGCCGGACGCCACCTGCTTGATGCGCGACACTTTATTGGTGCCGTAGCGCGCCGGGTCTTCACCGCCTTCACCGGAGTTGGAGAAGCCGCCGATGCTGTTCATCGCTTCCGCCAGCGACTCGTGCGCTTCCGGACTCAGGGCGCCGATCGACATCGCTGCGGTATCGAAGCGTTTGAACAGCTCCTTCGCTGGCTCCACGTCGTCGATGCTGATGGCGTCTTCGCCCGGGTTGAGCGCCAGCAGATCGCGCAGCGTCGCCGCCGGGCGTTCGTTAACCAGCTTCGCGTATTGTTGATAATCGCTGTACTCACCGCTCTGCACAGCCTGCTGCAGGGTGCGCACCACGTCCGGGTTGTAGGCGTGATATTCGCCGCCGTGAACGTACTTCAGCAGACCGCCCTGAGCCAGCGGCTTGCGCGCCAGCCAGGCGCGTTTCGACAGATTCAGCAGATCCTGCTGGAAATCGTCGAAGCCGGCGCCGCCGATGCGGCTGACCACGCCCTGGAAGCAGAGATCGGAGACATCGCGATGCAGACCGACCGCTTCGAACAGCTTCGAGCAGCGGTAGGAGGCGATGGTCGAGATCCCCATCTTGGACATGATCTTATACAGACCTTTGTTGATACCGTTGCGATAGTTCAGCATCACCGCACGGTACGGTTTATCGATGGCTTTGCTGTCGACCAGCTTCGCCAGCGTTTCATAGGCGAGGTACGGATAGATAGCTGTCGCGCCGAAGCCCAGCAGCACGGCGAAGTGGTGCGGATCGCGGGCGCTGGCGGTTTCAACGATGATGTTGGCATCGCAGCGCAGACTTTTATCGACCAGACGGGTCTGGATCGCGCCAACGGCCATCGGCGCCGGCACCGGCAGGCGGTCTTTGGCGATGTTACGGTCGGAGAGGACCAGCAGCACGGTACCATCGCGTACCATCTGCTCCGCTTTGTCGCACAGGGCCTTCACCGTCTCGCTGAGGGAAGCCTCTGCCGGGTTGAAGGTGATGTCGAGGACGTCGGCACGATAGTGCTCTTCTTCCATCGTCGTCAGCTGTTTGAAATCGGAATACAGCAGGATCGGCGATTTGAAGCTCAGACGATGCGCCTGGCCTTCCGCTTCGCAGAAGACGTTCATTTCGCGACCGATACTGGTGGCCAGCGACATGACGTGCGCTTCACGCAGCGGATCGATAGGCGGGTTCGTCACCTGGGCGAACTGCTGACGGAAGTAATCGTAGATAATGCGCGGCTGGCTGGAAAGGACGGCAAACGGCGTGTCATCGCCCATAGAGCCGACCGCCTCCTGGCCATTTTCGCCGAGCACGCGCAGAACCGAGTCCAGCTCTTCCGCGCTGTAGTTAAACTGTTTCTGGTAGCTGGCCAGCAGATCGTCGTCCAGCTGGCGGCTGCCAACCTCTTCGTCCGGCAGATCTTCAAACGGCACCAGGCGACGAACGTTTTTCTCCATCCACTCTTTATACGGATGGCGGCTCTTCAGATCGTCATCGGTTTCCGCCGAGTGCAGAATGCGTCCGGCACGGGTATCGATAACCATCAGCTCGCCCGGGCCCACGCGGCCTTTTTCAACCACTTCGTCCGGCTGGTAGTCCCAGATGCCGACTTCAGAGGCGCAGGTGATGAGCTTATCTTTGGTAATGACGTAGCGCGCCGGGCGCAGGCCATTACGGTCGAGGTTACAGGCCGCGTAGCGACCGTCGGACATGACGATGCCCGCCGGGCCGTCCCATGGCTCCATATGCATGGAGTTAAAGTCGAAGAATGAACGCAGCTCCGGATCCATATCCGGGTTGTTCTGCCAGGCTGGCGGCACCAACAGACGCATGGCGCGCACAATGTCCATCCCGCCGGCCAGCAGCAGCTCCAGCATGTTGTCCATTGAACTGGAGTCGGAGCCGGTTTCGTTAACGAACGGCGCGGCGTCGTGCAGGTCCGGGATCAGCGGGGTCTGGAACTTATAGGTACGGGCGCGAGCCCACTGGCGGTTGCCGGTGATGGTGTTGATTTCACCGTTGTGCGCCAGGTAGCGGAACGGCTGTGCCAGCGGCCAGCGTGGTACGGTGTTGGTGGAGAAGCGCTGGTGGAACAGGCAGATAGCCGACTCCAGGCGCAGGTCTGCGAGGTCCAGGTAGAAGCGCGGCAAATCCGCCGGCATACACAGACCTTTATAGATGTTGACCAGGTTGGACAAGCTACAAACGTAGAAATCTTTGTCTTCCTGCAGGCGTTTTTCAATGCGACGACGCGCAATAAACAGACGGCGCTCCATATCGCGCGGGCGCCAGCCGGCCGGGGCGTTAACAAAGATTTGCTCAATACGGGGCAGCGAGGAGAGGGCGATTTCACCGAGCACGCCTTCGTTGGTCGGCACATCGCGCCAGCCGACGATCGACAGGGTCTCAAGCTGAAGTTCTTCTTCAACGATGCGGCGCGCCGCTTTCGCCAGTTCAGGATCTTTATTCAGGAACAGCATCCCAACGGCGTAGTTTTTGGCTAAACGCCAGCCGCGCTCTTCGGCAACGATGCGGAAGAAACGATCGGGTTTTTGCAGCAGCAGACCGCAACCGTCGCCGGTTTTACCATCGGCAAGGATTGCGCCACGGTGCTGCATGCGGGCCAGTGCGTGTATCGCGGTTCGCACTACCTTGTGGCTAGGTTCGCCTTCTATGTGGGCGATCAGGCCGAAACCACAGTTATCCCTCTCAAGGGATTTGTCGTACAACATATCAGTGAACCTCCCCAGGCTCTACGGACCCCCTCCGATACCGATTGCGCACAGGCACAGAAAGAGCATGGCGACGGGGTTTGCACCTCGCATTCGCCCTCTTTAAATCCTTTTCGCATCGGTACACAAGTTTGAGGACTTGCTGTTAAGAGGGAATCTCAATTACTGCATAAATATGATGAGCAGAGTGCTCATCCAGAAAGCTTCCAGCGGATTCCCAACTTATCGGGAATCCACACTTACGTCAAATGGCAATCTTATCAATACAAAAATGTGCTATGCAGGTATTAACTTGTTGTTTTTAAAATAAATAATGCCATTTTTTATGCTTTGGATACGCCTGCAGAGGGTAAGGCTAGTGTGATCTGTCTCACTGTGCGCGCGGCTTTGCATTACCGATCTACGCTGAAATACATTTCATTATTAGCACATTTGACTGCTGTAAATGTGTGTGATGGACATTAATACTGTTTTTTACCATAAAGCAGATTAGGGCCGCGCGATGATGAAATATAAGGAAAACTCATTACCCTGCGTGTGAATGAAATTGCAGTAATCATGATTGTTTATGCAATGAGATGATTCGCCGCGCTGACGATTGATCCAGGTCATCGCCGTCGGTGACGAAAAGTGGCAGGCTTGGCCCCCTTTGTTGAGGCCGGTCTATCAGATTATGCAGTTACAGAAATTAGTCAATATGTTTGGTGGGGATCTTCTGCGCCGCTATGGCGAAAAGGTCCATAAGCTAACGCTGCACGGCGGTTTTAGCTGCCCGAACCGCGACGGCACGCTGGGCCGTGGCGGTTGCACATTCTGTAACGTGGCCTCGTTTGCGGATGAAGCGCAGCAGCATCGATCCATCGCCGAACAGCTCGCCCATCAGGCGCAGCTTGTTAACCGGGCAAAGCGTTATCTGGCCTACTTTCAGGCCTATACCAGCACCTTTGCTGAAGTGCAGGTGCTCCGCTCGATGTATCGTCAGGCCGTCAGCGAGGCGAATATCGTTGGCCTCTGCGTTGGCACCCGCCCGGACTGCGTGCCGGAGGCGGTTCTCGACCTGCTCAGTGAATACCACCAGCAGGGGTATGAGGTTTGGCTGGAGCTGGGGCTGCAGACCGCCCATGATAAGACCCTGCATCGCATTAACCGCGGGCATGATTTCGCCTGTTACCAGCGCACCGCGCGTCTGGCGCGTGAGCGCGGACTGAAGGTATGCGCGCATCTGATCGTCGGCCTGCCCGGGGAGAGCCAGGAGCATGGCCTCGAGACGGTGGAGCGGGTCGTGACCACCGGCGTGGATGGCATAAAGCTGCATCCGCTGCATATTGTGAAAGGCAGCATTATGGCAAAAGCATGGCAGGCCGGTCGTCTCGATGGCATCGAACTGGAGGCGTATACCGTCACCGCCGGGGAGATGATCCGCCATACCCCGCCGGAGGTGATCTACCATCGCATATCGGCCAGCGCCCGTCGGCCGACGCTGCTCGCGCCGCTGTGGTGCGAAAATCGCTGGACCGGAATGGTTGAACTGGATCGCTATCTGAATGAGCAGGGCGCTCAGGGTTCGGCGCTGGGCTGCAGCTGGGTCGCGCCCCAGTCGGCGAAATAGTCTAAGAGGATGCCCGGCGTGATGGCTGCGCCGGGCATGGCTTTCCTGTCAACTAAGCCTGACTGGCTTTCATCGTCACACGCGGCGTTTTGATCACGAACAGCACCAGCAGGGCGCCGAGCGCGGCGATAGTGCCGGCGAGGACAAAGGCGCTGTCGAATTTACCGGTAGACTGCACGATATAGCCGGTGACAATCGGTCCCACGATGCCGGAGACGCTGCCGATAAGGTGGATAAAGCCGCTGGTGCCGCCAACGCGGGATTTATGCACCACGTCCTGGATAATCGCCCAGTAGATCGCTCCGGTGACATAGAGGAAAAAGATGGAGACCGACATCAGCAGAACGGCAGGAACGACGCTGCTGACGGTACCGGCAAGCCCCACACAGATGGCGGCCATCAGCAGACATACCACCAGCACAATTTTGCGTGACAGCAGCAGGCGTCCGGTGAGTTTAAAAATTTTATCGGAAATATAGCCCCCCAGCGCCAGACCGACAAAGCCGACTATCCATGGGATCATGGTGGTGAGGCTCATCTGTTTAATATCGAGATGGTGCTGCTGAACCAGATAGGACGGAAACCAGCTGAGAAAGAAAAACAGAATATAGTTGTAGCAAAAGAAGGCAAAGGCCGTCACCAGTATAATAGGTTGTTTGAGATAATAACCCAGCGAGTGGGCGGTTTGATTTTCAGTTGATTCCAGCGCAGACTCCTCTTGCTTCATATTATTAATGAGCATGAGCTCTTCCCGGCTGACATGTTTATGTTTTTCCGGCGAGTTAGCGGCAATAAAAAACCACACTATCATCCACACAATGCCGATGGCGAAAATAATCATAAACGCCGGGCGCCAGCCGAATGCCAGGGCCAGATAACCGACGATGGGGCCGGCAACCGCGCCGCCCAGCGGAGAGCCGGCGCTGAGCAGCCCCACGGCGGTGGCCGCTTGCTTCTTGGGAAACCAGCCGTTGATCATCTTGTTCGCCGACGCGCAAATCGGGCCCTCAGCCATCCCGAAGAGGACTCGCAGCATCAGCATGGAATAAAAGCCGGTGGCAAAGGCAGTTAAGCCGCAAAACAGCGACCACATCCCCACCGCCAGCCCCAGGACTAGCGTTGCGCCAAACTTATCTACGGCCAGACCGCCAATAAAATTAAATACCGCATAGCCGAAGAAAAAACTGCCGAAAATAATACCAAATTGTTCAGCGTTTAGCGCCAGATCCTTTTCAATCATTGGTACCGTAATGGATAACGCCACCCGGTCCAGATAATTAATCATATATACTAAAAATAATAACAGGACGATAATCCAGCGGATATTTTTTCCCATGATGACACCATGATGATTATATTATTGAGCTCTGGCGCGACGGATATCAATATTCACGTCGCCCGTTATTTAGCATTTAACCCAGCTGCAGCAATACCTTGCAGCAAGTTTTCCGATCGTTGGCGAAAATCTCCATCGCCTCTTTTACCTGCTCCAGCGGCATGCAGTGGGTGATTAACGCCTCAGGCTGGATAAGGCCTTTCTCCATCCAGTCGATAACCAGCGGAAAACGCCCGCTGTTTAGCCGGGAGGAGAAAATGGAGATCTCTTTACTGGTGATGCTTTGCTGGGTCAGGGTGGACGGCTCGCCGGAGAAGCCGAGTATGCCGATGCGTGCGGCGGGAGAGGCGAGGAGAATGGCCTCCTGAAGGATCGCCGGATGGCAGGCGGCATCGATGATCAGCGTGGGGGCTATCTGCCGCTGCGCCAGCTGTTCCGCCAGCGGCTGGTGAGTGTTATCCAGCGTCAAATCGGCGCCGTTGTCCCGCGCCATCTGCAGACGTTCGGCAATGCGGTCCACTACGATCACCTGCTTAACGCCATACACCCCCTTCAGCGCCTGGATCGCCGTCAGACCCATCGGACCTGCGCCGTAGATCAGGGCGATATCCTGCGCCGTGGGCTGCAGCTGGGCGGTAATGTTTGCCGCAATGGTAAAAGGCTCAACCATCGTCGCCTGACGATCGCTGATGGCCTCCGGAATGCGCCAGGCGTTTTTCGCCGGCACGCAGGCGTAGTCGCTGAATCCGCCGTCGCGGTGAACCCCGATGACCTGGAGCTGCGCACAGACATTCGGCCGCCCCACCGAGCAGGGATAACAATGGCCGCAGCTGACGACAGGGTCGACCGCGACGCGCTCGCCGATGCGTGCCGAAGAGACCTGCTCGCCGACGGCATCAATGATGCCGAAGAATTCATGGCCGATAACGCGGGGATATTTCGCGAAGGGGTTATGGCCTTGATAGATATGCACATCGGACCCGCAGATCCCGGCAAAGGCGATTTTCACCCGGACTTCGTGGGCGCCCGGAGCGGGAACCGGACGGGATTCGATGTTCAGTTGGCCTGGCTCTTTGACAACGACGCTTCTCATTTCTGTTCCTTCCCTTGTCTGTTTTCTGAACAAATAGCGTTATTTTTATTACCATACAAGTATGCAATTGATCATAACTAGCTCTGGATCACATTTGGCGAAGGTCGTCAGAAAAAGCCCGGGAATGATTAATCTATTGAAATAAATTGAGAAAAATTATGAATGTCGCGAAAGCGACCTTACCGACGAGCCGGTCAGCAGGAATGTGATCGTCATCACGACAGTTAAGGCTCAATCAATTATGATTACTGGTATGGTAGTAGGGTGAAATTAAACTATGTTGAGCAGGTGATGACGATGCAGATGACAATGCGCTGGTTTGGACCAGAGGAAGATAAGGTTTCATTAGAGCATATACGCCAGGTGCCCGGCGTGGAGGGAGTGGTCGGCGCGCTCTATGACGTCGCGGTCGGCGAGGTATGGCCGGAGGATAAAATTGAGCGTCTGGTCAGCCAGGCCCATGCCGCAGGCCTGAAAATGGAGGTGATAGAGAGCGTCAACATCCATGACGACATCAAAATCGGCCTCCCTTCCCGTGACCGCTATATTGCCAACTATCAGCAGACCATTCGCCACCTTGCCCGCTTCGGCGTCAAAGTCATCTGCTATAACTTCATGCCGGTGTTTGACTGGATGAAGACGGATATGAACTACGTCCTGCCGGATGGCTCGTTGACGATGGCTTTTGAGAAGAAAGATATCGATAAGCGGCTGGAAGACGTGGTTAAGGAGGTCCTGGAGAATTCAAACGGCTTCGCGTTGCCGGGCTGGGAGCCGGAACGGCTGGCGGAAGTGCAGACCCTGTTTGCCAAATATAGCGCGGTGGATGACCACAAGCTGCGGGAGAACCTGGTCTATTTTCTCCAGGCGGTGATCCCGGTTTGTG
Organism: Klebsiella sp. GG_Kp175; assembly: GCF_040062325.1. NCBI lineage: Bacteria > Pseudomonadati > Pseudomonadota > Gammaproteobacteria > Enterobacterales > Enterobacteriaceae > Klebsiella > Klebsiella sp. GG_Kp175. Next base: position 58,563 of record NZ_JBEAFX010000001.1, read on the forward strand.
AAGAGGTGGGCGTGAAAATGGCGATCCATCCTGACGATCCGCCGTACTCGATATTTGGCCTGCCGCGGGTGGTCAAAAACCGCGACGATCTGGACTGGATCTGCCGGGCTGTCGATTCACCCGCCAACGGCATTACCCTCTGCACCGGCTCGATTGCCGAAGATCCGGATAACGACGTATACGCTATTCTGGCTGAGTTTACCCGCCGCAAGCGGATCCATTTTGCCCACGTCCGCAATATTAAACTGATGCAGGATAAAGACTTTTACGAGTGCGCCCATCCGTCAGAATACGGCTCCCTGGATATGTACAAGGTGATGCAAGCGTTGCACGACAACGGCTTCGACGGCTATATACGCCCGGATCATGGCCGCTTTATCTGGGGAGAGACCGGACGCCCGGGCTATGGTTTATACGATCGCGCACTCGGGGTGACCTACCTCAAAGGTCTCTGGGAGGCGCTAAGCAAGCGCTAGCCTCCTCCTGACCATGCCTCTTTTTAGCGGCTGGTTCGCCTTGGCGGCCAGCCGTCATATCGGCTCCTTCCCGCATTTTTTGCACAACTTACAGCGCATTGCTCAGAATTGAGTATTATTGTGCGGAGTTGTCGTGAAGGAATCCCCTATGAAGCAAATTCGTATGCTGGCGCAGTATTATGTCGACCTGATGATGAAGCTGGGTCTGGTCCGCTTTTCAATGCTGTTGGCTCTTGCGCTGGTGGTGCTGGCCATCGTGGTACAGATGGCGGTCACCATGGTGCTGCATGGCCAGGTTGAAAGCATCGACGTTATCCGCTCTATCTTCTTCGGTCTGCTGATCACCCCTTGGGCGGTATACTTTCTCTCGGTGGTGGTGGAGCAACTCGAAGAGTCCCGCCAGCGTCTGTCGCGGCTGGTGGAGAAGCTGGAGGAGATGCGCGAGCGCGATCTGAAGCTGAATGTGCAGCTGAAAGACAATATCGCGCAGTTGAATCAGGAGATTGGCGAACGTGAAAAGGCGGAAGCCGAGCGTGAGACTACCCTTGAGCAGCTGAAGATCGAGATGAAAGAGCGTGAAGAGACGCAGATCCAGCTCGAACAGCAATCCTCCTTTCTGCGCTCTTTCCTCGACGCCTCCCCGGACCTGGTCTTTTACCGCAATGAGGATAAAGAGTTTTCCGGCTGTAACCGGGCGATGGAGCTGCTGACCGGCAAAAGCGAGAAACAGCTGATCCACCTCAAACCACAGGACGTCTATAGCGAAGAAGCAGCGGAAAAGGTGCTGGAAACCGATGAGAAGGTGTTCCGCCACAATGTATCGCTGACCTATGAGCAATGGCTGGACTATCCCGATGGCCGTAAAGCGTGCTTCGAAATCCGCAAGGTCCCGTACTACGATCGCGTCGGTAAGCGTCGCGGCCTGATGGGCTTCGGGCGCGATATCACCGAACGAAAACGCTATCAGGACGCCCTCGAACGCGCCAGCCGGGATAAAACCACCTTCATCTCCACCATCAGCCATGAGCTGCGTACCCCGCTGAACGGGATCGTCGGGCTGAGCCGAATTTTGCTGGATACCGAACTGACCAGCGAGCAGGAAAAATACCTGAAAACCATCCATGTCTCGGCGGTGACGCTGGGGAATATCTTCAATGATATTATAGACATGGATAAAATGGAGCGCCGTAAGGTACAGCTCGATAACCAGCCGGTGGACTTCACCAGCTTCCTTGCCGACCTTGAAAACCTTTCCGGTCTGCAGGCGCAGCAGAAGGGACTGCGCTTTGTGCTGGAGCCGAGCCTGCCGCTGCCGCACAAGGTGATCACCGACGGCACCCGCCTGCGGCAGATCCTGTGGAATCTTATCAGCAACGCCGTGAAATTTACCCCACAGGGCGGTGGGGTGAACGTCCGCGTGCGCTATGACGAAGGCGATATCCTGCACTTCGAAGTGGAAGACTCCGGGATTGGTATTCCTGAAGCGGAACAGGACAAAATATTCGCCATGTATTACCAGGTCAAAGACAGCCACGGCGGCAAACCAGCCACCGGCACCGGGATTGGCCTCGCCGTATCGCGCCGCCTGGCGCGCAATATGGGCGGCGATATCAGCGTCACCAGCCAGCCGGGTAAAGGAGCGACCTTTACGCTCACCGTCCATGCGCCTGCCATTGCGGAAGAAGTGGAAGATACCCTGGCGGAAGACGACATGCCATTACCGGCGCTCAACGTGCTGCTGGTAGAAGATATTGAGCTCAACGTCATCGTGGCGCGCTCGGTGCTGGAAAAGCTGGGCAACAGCGTGGATGTCGCGATGACCGGTAAAGCCGCGCTGGAGATGTTTGAGCCTGGCGAGTACGACCTGGTGCTGCTGGATATCCAGCTGCCGGATATGACGGGTCTGGATATCTCTCGTCAGCTAAAACAGAATTTTGCCGCGGATGAGCTGCCGCCGCTGGTAGCCCTGACCGCCAACGTGCTGAAGAATAAGAAAGAGTATCTTGATGCCGGCATGGACGATGTGCTGAGCAAGCCGCTATCGGTGCCGGCGCTGACGGCCATGATCAAAAAATTCTGGGATGCGCCGGAAGAGGAGGCGCAGGAAGCGCCGGCGGCCGATCTGCATAAAGCCGACGCGGTGCTGGATACCGATATGCTGGAGCAATACATCGAACTGGTGGGACCGAAGCTTATCAACGATGGTCTCGCGGTGTTTGAGAAGATGATGCCGGGCTATATGTCCGTCCTTGAGTCTAATCTCACCGCCCGCGATCAAAAAGGGATCGTCGAAGAGGGGCATAAGATCAAAGGGGCTGCGGGTTCTATTGGCCTGCGCCACATCCAGCAGCTGGGTCAGCAGATCCAGACGCCGGACCTGCCTGCCTGGTCTGATAATGTCGCTGAATGGGTTGAAGAGATGAAATCCGAGTGGCAAAACGACGTGGCGATTCTGAAGGCATGGGTGGCGAAGACCGGGAAAAAATGACCCCGGACAGACCGGGGTGCGCGAATACTGCGCCAACACCAGGGAACTGGTGGTTGAGCCAGTGTGATTTGAGTGATGTTGTTACGTGGCGCAACCTGAGAAGTGGATTGCTCGCTCATTAAGATAGCAAAGCTTAACTAATTTGTTACATGAATCAGTAAAATATGTGAAGCATAGCGAGTAAATCGACATTTTTGACTGGTTTCAGTGAGTTGCATGGAGGAGCGAAGGCGATGAAAAAAATTGGTGTGGTACTGAGCGGCTGCGGCGTGTACGACGGCAGTGAAATTCATGAGGCAGTGATTACCCTGCTGGCGATCGCGCGCAACGGCGCGCAGGCGGTCTGCTTTGCGCCCGATAAACCGCAGCGCGACGTCATCAACCATCTGACGGGTGAACCTTTGACGGAGCAGCGCAACGTGCTGGTGGAAGCGGCGCGCATCGCCCGCGGCGACATCCTGCCGCTGGCGCAGGCGCGTGAGGAGACGCTGGACGCGCTGATCGTCCCCGGCGGCTTCGGCGCGGCGAAAAACTTAAGCAGCTTCGCTGCCGAGGGCAGCAAATGCGAGGTGGACCACGATCTGCGGGCCCTGGCGCTGGCGATGCATCAGGCCGGCAAGCCGCTGGGCTTTATGTGCATCGCTCCGGCGCTGCTGCCGAAGATCTTTGCGTTTCCGCTGCGGATGACTATCGGGACCGATCTCGACACCGCCGATGTGGTGGAGGAGATGGGGGCGGAGCATGTGCCTTGCCCGGTCGACGACATCGTGGTGGATGAAGAGAATAAAGTGGTCACCACTCCGGCGTATATGCTGGCGGAGAATATTGTGCAAGCCGCCACTGGGATCGAAAAACTGGTCGCCCGCGTGCTGGCGCTGAGCGCATGAAGCTCCGCATTGCGCCCTTCGCGCTGCTCAAACGACTGGCGCTGCGTCTGCTGCTGATCGCCGCCGTCTTCTGGGGCGGGGGGATCGCGCTGTTTAGCGTGCTGCCGGTGCCCTTTTCGGCAGTCATGCTTGAGCGGCAGATAAGCGCCTGGCTGTCCGGCGATGTCCACTATCTGGCGCACTCCGACTGGGTCGCCATGGATAAGATCTCCCCGTGGATGGGGCTGGCGGTGATTGCCGCCGAAGATCAGAAGTTCCCGGAACACTGGGGGTTTGACGTCTCGGCAATCGAAAAGGCGCTGGCGCACAATGAGCGTCACGATACCCGCATCCGCGGCGCGTCAACGCTGTCGCAGCAGACGGCGAAAAACCTGTTTTTGTGGGATGGTCGTAGCTGGCTGCGCAAGGGGCTGGAGGCCGGATTGACCGTCGGCATGGAAACCGTGTGGAGTAAAAAGCGGATCCTGACCGTCTACCTGAATATTGCCGAGTTTGGCGAGGGGATTTTTGGGGTGGAAGCGGCCGCCCAGCGCTATTTTCATAAGCCCGCCAGCCAGTTGACGCCGGGGGAAGCGGCTCTGCTGGCCGCGGTGCTGCCAAACCCGATCCGCTATCGCGCCGACGCGCCTTCGGGCTATGTGCGCAACCGCCAGGCTTGGATCTTACGCCAGATGCGACAACTGGGTGGGGAAGGGTTCATGCGTGAGCATAAGCTCTATTAGCGGGTAAATCCGGCGCCGGGGCTGGTACCGTCGCCAGTCTCCGTCGCCGGGAAGCGTCACCTTTAGTCTTCGTCAAACCCGGCATTAAACAGGGCAATCACCGCGGCGAGGGCTTCCACTTCCTGCGGACCGCTGGCCTCCACCTCTATCTGCCGTCCTTTCGCCGAGTCCAGCATCAGCAGGGCAATGACGCTGTTGGCTTCCGCCTCCGTGCCTTCATCGTTGCGCAGCAACACCTCGGCATCGAAATTCTGCATCAGTTCGAACAGCTTCATCGCCGGGCGGGCGTGCATGCCCAGCTTATTGGTGATTTCAACGGTCTGCTTTACGGTCATGATTTACGTTTTTCCAGCGTCCGATGACGAGACTGCACGTTTTTACCGCGCGAGCGGAAGTAGTCAGCCAGTTGTTCAGCAATATAAACCGAACGATGTTTACCGCCGGTGCAGCCAATGGCCACCGTCAGATAGCTGCGATTGTTGGTCTCCAGCATCGGTAACCATAGCTCAAGATAGCTCCGGGTCTGGTAAATAAAGTTGTGCACTTCGGTGTGCCGATCGAGGAAGGCGGCCACCGGCTTATCCAGACCGGTCATGGGACGCAGCTTCGGATCCCAGTGCGGGTTTGGCAGAAAGCGCACGTCAAAGACGTAATCGGCATCGATCGGGATACCGTGCTTAAAGCCGAAGGATTCGAAGACCATGGTCAGTTCGCGTTCTCGTTTACCCAGCAGCCGGGTGCGTAACATTTCCGCCAGCTCGTGAACCGACATCTCCGAGGTATCGACAATCAGATCGGCCCGCGAGCGCAGGGGCTCCAGCAGATCGCTCTCTTCATCGATGGCGCTTTCCAGCGACAAATTCTTGCTCGACAGCGGATGCAGGCGACGGGTGTCGCTGTATCGACGGATCAGCGTGTTGCGATCGGCATCGAGAAACAGCAGCTGCGGCGAAAAGCACTCCGGCAGGTTTTTCATCGCCTGCTCGAAGATCTCCGGTGATTCCGGCATGTTCCGCACGTCGATGCTGACGGCCGCCGAAATATTGCGGTCAGCCAGCGACCGTGCCAGATCGGGCAGCAGCACGACCGGCAGGTTATCCACGCAGTAAAAGCCCATATCTTCCAGCGCTCGCAGAGCGACGGATTTACCCGAGCCCGAGCGGCCGCTGACGATCATCAGTACCATGTACCGTTTCTCCTCAGTACGATAAAGGATAAGGTGCGACTGCCGTTATGCGTCATCGCTGCTTCCTGCTTCGGTGATGATCTCATACAACTCTTCATCGCTCTGCGCCGCGCGCAGGCGACGACAAATCGCTTTGTCGGCCAGCCGTTTGGCCACCAGGGAGAGCGTATGCAGGTGGGTTTTTGTCTGATCGGCCGGCACCAGCAGCGCGAACAGCAGGTCGACAGGCTGATTGTCGATCGCGTCGAAGGCGATGGGGGTTTCCAGCTGGACAAAAACGCCGACAGCACGCAGCGTATCCTCTTCCAGTTTTCCGTGGGGAATGGCGATACCATTGCCAATCCCGGTACTGCCCATTTTTTCGCGGGTGAGGATCGCTTCGAACACCACCTGCGGCGGCAAACTTAACTGTTTGGCGGCCAGTTCGCTAATGATTTCCAGAGCACGCTTCTTGCTCTGGCAGTGAACCTGGCTACGGGTACATTCCTGGTTCAGGACGTTGCTCAGTTGTAGAGCCGAATCGTTGTTCATCATAATTTCACCTGAGCGCCCCCGCGCCCGTCGCCGATGTTACCTGGCGGCTGACGCAGGGGGGCCCGGACAATTAGTGTTGTTTTAGTTTATCTTTATGCTTCGTTAACTGCCTTGCCAGCTTGTCGATAAGACCATCGACAGCTGCATACATATCCTGCCCTTCCGCACTGGCATGGATTTCGCCACCGTTGACATGCAGATTCGCGTCCGCAATTTGCGTCACTTTCTCTACTTTTAACACAATATAGACCTGATTGATCCGGTCGAAAAATTGTTCCAGCTTGCTGAACTTCGCCGTGACGAAGTCGCGCATCGCGGGAGTGATCTCGACGTTGTGTCCTGTAATGTTGAGCTGCATAGTGTCTTCCTTATCGGTTGTGTCAGACCAGTTGTTTACGCTGGTTTGACGGCGGGATGGATAAAGACTCTCTGTACTTCGCGACAGTGCGGCGCGCGACCATGATACCCTGCTCGGACAGCATGGAGGTGAGCTTACTGTCGCTCAACGGCTTCGCGGGATTTTCCGCGGCGATGAGTTTCTTCACCAGCGCGCGAATCGCCGTCGACGAGGCTTCGCCGCCGCCTTCGGTATTGACATGGCTGGAGAAGAAATACTTCAGTTCAAAAATACCGCGCGGACTGTGCAGATATTTTTGCGTGGTGACACGGGAAATCGTCGATTCATGCATCTCGACGGCCTGGGCGATATCGGCCAGCACCATCGGCTTCATATACTCTTCACCCTGTTCGAAAAAAGCCTGCTGTTGTTCTACGATGCAGCGGCTCACGCGCAGCAGGGTATCGTTGCGGCTTTCCAGACTTTTAATCAGCCAGCGGGCTTCCTGCAGATTGCTGCGAATGAACTGGCCGTCGGCGTCATTGCGGGCGCTGTTGCCCATTGCCGCATACTGCTGATTAATTTTCAGTCGTGGAATGCTGTCGGCGTTGAGCTCCACTGTCCAGCGGCCGCTGACCTTGCGCACCAGCACGTCGGGAATGACATATTCCGGTTCGCTGGTTTGAATGGACTGGCCTGGACGGGGATCCAGGGACTGGATCAGGTTCACCGCCTCTTTCAGCACCTCTTCTTTTAGCCGGGTCACCCGCATCAGGGTGCGGAAATCATGGTTGGCCAGAAGATCGAGATGATCGCTGATAATCAGCCGGGCCTCTTCCAGCCACGGCGTCTCTTTGGCGAATTGCGAGAGCTGGATCAGCAGACAGTCGCGCAGATCTTTCGCCGCGACGCCAACCGGATCAAAACGCTGGATGCGCTTCAGGACGGCTTCCACTTCTTCGAGGCCGATCTCCTCATCGCCGATGCTGTCGACGATATCTTCAATCTGAACGGTGAGGTAGCCCGTATCGTCGACGGCGTCGACAATGGAGGTGGCGATGGCGCGGTCGGTATCGGTGAAGGGCGTCAGCTCGACCTGCCACATCAGGTAATCCTGCAGCGTCTGGGTGGTCTCGCCTTGATAAACGGGGAGTTCGTCGTCCTGGTAATCCACGCCGTTGCCTGACGGCGTACCGGCGGTATAGATTTCATCCCAGCTGGCATCGAGAGGAAGCTCGTCGGGCATCTCTTTTTGCTCAAGTGCGTCGACGGTATCGAGAGACTCGCGGTCCTCCACCTCTTTCGCCTCTACCTCGTCGTGAAGATCGGTTTGCTCAAGCAACGGGTTACTTTCCAGCGCTTGCTGGAGCTCTTGCTGGAGTTCTAACGTGGACAACTGCAGCAAACGAATCGCCTGCTGCAGCTGCGGCGTCATGGCAAGCTGTTGGCTAAGCCTTAATTGCAAACCTTGCTTCATGTTCAGGGTAAATATCTCCGGCTAAAACGTCTGTAACCTCTACCCTATCAGAGTCTGAAGTCTTCCCCAAGATACACGCGCTTAACCTGCTCATCTTCGAGGATCTGCTGCGGTGTACCATGAGCGATAAGGTGTCCCTGACTGACAATATACGCGCGTTCGCAGACCGCGAGAGTCTCTCTGACGTTATGGTCGGTAATCAGTACGCCGAGGCCGCTGTCGCGCAAATGCTCAATGATGCGTTTGATGTCGATAACCGAGATCGGATCCACGCCGGCAAAGGGTTCATCCAGAAGAATAAATTTCGGGTTGGCCGCCAGCGCGCGGGCGATTTCGACGCGGCGGCGTTCACCACCGGAGAGCGCCTGACCGAGGCTGTCGCGCAGGTGCTCAATATGAAACTCTTCCATCAGCTCTTTGGCGCGATCTTCCCGCTGCTCGCTGCTCAAATCGTCACGAATCTGCAGGACCGCCATCAGGTTGTCATAAACGCTCAGGCGACGGAAAATCGAGGCTTCCTGCGGCAGATAGCCGATCCCCCGGCGCGCGCGCGCGTGCAGCGGCAGCAGGCTGATGTCTTCGTCATCAATGATAATATTGCCCGCGTCGCGCGGCACAATCCCGACCACCATGTAGAAGGTGGTGGTTTTACCGGCGCCGTTGGGGCCAAGCAAGCCGACAATCTCCCCCGAGTTAACGGTGAGACTGACATCTTCCACCACGCGGCGGCCTTTATACGCTTTAGCGAGATTCTTCGCAGTTAAGGTTGCCATAACGGATTAGTTACTCTTCTTTTGCTGGTTGCCGCTTTTGTCCTGCAGCTCGGACGGCACCAGAACGGTGGTGACGCGTCGACCTTTGTCGCTGAAGGCCTGCATTTTTTGCTCTTTCACCAGATAGGTGATCTTGTCGCCCTTGATGTTGCTGTCGAGCTGTTCAAGGTACGCGTTGCCGGTCAGCACGACGTAATCGTTCTGCAGCTCATAGCGCATTTTCGACGCCCGGCCTTTTACCGGTTTGCCGTTATCCTGCATCTGGTAGAAGGTGGCCGGGTTACCGAAACCTTCGATCACCTCTTTGCCTTTTTCATTGCCCGGACGGGTGACCACCACTTTATCAGCGTTAATTTTGATCGTCCCCTGAGTCACGACCACGTTACCGGTGAAGGTGACGACATTGCCCTGCATATCCAGCGACTGCTGATCGGATTCGATATGGATCGGCTGATCGGTATCGCCCGTCTTGGCGAGGGCCGGCAGGCTGGCGGCCAGTAACGCGCCGGCGAGCGCAATCTTAAGGCTGAGTTTGTTTGTTCTGAATTTCATAAGAGGTTCTCACCTTTTCAATCAGCTCGGCATTTTTGCTGCGAAGGTTTCCACGCATTTTCAGGCCGCTGGAATTAAATGTGGTGCCGTATAACGTCACCATGTCATCAGAGGTAACGTCCTGCGTTACCAGATTTATCTGGGCGTTATCCGTCGTAATTTTGCGCAGTTGAGAGTCAGGCGCGAGCGCATTCACCTCAACGTGCCCGTAAAGATAGAGCATCCGGTCATTTGTTAGCTTCGCTTTATCTGCTCTGACTGACCAGGTCGGCACCTTATTGGTATCAAAGGTGGTCATCACCGGTTTGGTAAACCAGGAGACCTCCTGATCGGAAAAATACTCCACGTGCTCGGCAATCAGCCGATAGCTCAGGGCGCCTTCCGGACTGTACACCACGGTGTCAGTGTGTTCGCTTTTATACGTCGGGTCGTTGGGATTGACCTCCTGCTGGGCCGTGTCGTCCGTATTCGCCAAATTCAGGCCGATGAGGATCAGCGCGAGCAGCGACAGTAAAATGATAACCCAACGTCTGGTTTTACTCATATTGATTGCCCTTTGGCCTCATCCAGCTTGCCCTGCGCCAATAGTAACAAATCGCAGACTTCGCGTACCGCGCCGCGTCCGCCATTAATCCGGGTGATGTAATCGGCGCGCGGCAGCAGCAGCGGATGCGCATCCGCGACGGCGACGCTAAGCCCCACTTCGGCCATCACCGGCCAGTCAATCAGATCGTCGCCGATGTAGGCGACTTCCTCTGGCCGCACGCCCAGTTTGTCAGTGAGATCGCGGAACGCCAGCAGCTTGTCCGACTGCCCCTGATACAAATGCGTGATGCCCAGCGTCTGACAGCGATCTTCTACCAGTTTAGCTTTTCGTCCGGTAATAATCGCCACTTCAATGCCAGAGGTCAGCGCGCAGCGGATACCATAGCCATCGCGGACGTTGAACGCTTTCAGCTCCTCGCCGTGATTACCCATATAGATAAGCCCGTCGGATAATACACCGTCGACATCAAGGATCAGTAAACGGATCTTAGCCGCGCGATCGAGAAACGTCTGGCTTACCGGCCCATAGCAGGTCGCTAACGGAGCATCAGCATTATTCATTATTTTTTCCTTACTTACACTACGCCCGCGCGCAGGAGATCGTGCATATGTACCACACCCAGCAGATGGTCGCCATCGGCAACCAGCACGCAGGTGATATGACGGGATTGCATCAGGTTTAGCGCATCCACCGCCAGGGTGCCGGGACGGATACGGATCCCTCCCCGGGTCATGACGTCGGCAATGCTGGCATCGCGCATATCAATGCCGGTGTCGAAGACCCGCCGCAGGTCACCGTCGGTAAAGATACCGATGATGTTCATGTCGTCATCGCAGATAGCGGTCATACCTAAATTTTTACGGGTGATTTCCAGCAGCGCATCGCGCAGGGTGGCCTGCAGGCCGACGTGCGGGATCTCATCACCGGTATGCATAATATCATTGACGCGCAGCAACAGCTTACGACCGAGTGCGCCACCCGGATGCGAGAGAGCGAAATCCTCAGCGGTAAAGCCGCGGGCTTCCAGCAGGGCGACGGCGAGGGCATCGCCCATCACCAGCGCGGCGGTGGTGCTGGAGGTGGGCGCCAGCCCTAACGGACAGGCCTCCTTCGGCACTTTCACGCACAGATGGATATCCGCCGCGCGCGCCATGCTGCTTTCAGGCCGGCTGGTGATGCAGATAAGCTTCACCTGCTGGCGTTTCAGGACCGGGATCAGCGCGAGGATTTCGTTCGATTCGCCGGAGTTCGACAACGCAATCACCACGTCCTGCGGCGTAACCATGCCCAAATCGCCGTGCGCGGCTTCGCCTGGGTGGACAAAAAATGCCGACGTGCCGGTACTGGCGAAGGTTGCCGCCATTTTGCGGCCGATATGGCCGGATTTGCCCATCCCCATCACCACGACCTTCCCGCCGCAGCGGAAAATCGTTTCGCAGGCGCGGGTGAAATCGTCATTTATATACTGATCGAGCTGGGCCAGACCTTCACGTTCAATTTCCAGCACCTGACGGCCTGCCTGTTGAAAGTCAAAATCCGTGGGCAAATCTATTTGCGACATGATGTTATCCCGAGTCATTCAACGAAGAGCGGCGCTGTCCAGAACAGCATCGCCAACCAAACCACAAAACCGCCGACCAGCAGCGCGCCAACCAGTCGTCCCGGCTGCTGCTGGCGGCGCCAGCACAGCACGGCGAAGATCAGGCTGACCAGCAACATCACGCCATAGTCGCGGGTAAAGGCTTCCGCCGCAAAGGCTCCCGGCGCGATCAGCGCCGGCAAACCCAGCACCAGCGCAATATTGAGGATATTTGCGCCGATGATATTGCCGATGGCAATGTCATCTTCCCCTTTGCGCGCCCCGGCGATGGCGGTGGCCAGCTCCGGCAGGCTGGTGCCTATCGCCACTACCGTCAGGCCGACGGTCAGTTCACTGATGGCAAAATAGTTTGCCAGCACCGTACTGTTATCTACCACCATGCGGGTGGCCATCGGCATGACGATCATCGCCACCCCTAACCACAGCAGAGCGACCGGCAGCGACCCTTCACGCGGCAGTTCGGCCAGCTGTTCGCGGGTCAGGCTATCGCTTCCCTGGCGTTCCGCCAGACGGGCGATTTTGATGGTGAACAGCAGCCATAGCAGCGCCAGCGCCAGTAAAAACAGGCCGTCGAGACGGGACAGTTGACCATCATAGAGCACCAGCCCTGCCAGTACGCTGACCAGCAACATTAGCGGTAATTCGCGGCGCAGAATATCAGAATGCACGGTAAATGGCCTGAGTAAGGCAGCCAGACCGAGGATCAGGAGAATATTAGTAATGTTGGAGCCGAGCGCGGTGCCCACCGCCAGATCGGTCTGTCCATGCAGCGAGGCCGCGGTGGAAACCATGATCTCTGGCAGGCAAGTGCCAATACTCACCACCGTCATACCGATGATCAGCGGCGGGATCCCCAACATGCGACAGAGGATGGAGGCGGCATAGACCAGACGATCGGCACTGTAGACAACCAGCAATAAACCAATAATTAACAGAGCCGTCGCTAAGAGCATCTAAAGTCCTTTCTTCAGGTATAATCGTCGCCTCGCTGGGTTATCCCTACGCAGCGTAACGAATTCTTAATTTTGACTTTATGCGTGCCAAAAGTAAAACAAATGCCAGCTTTCGCTAACCTGTGCAGGTAAGATTCTGTAAAAATGTTGTGATTGTGGCGTAAGAAAGGGCGATGCTTGCCCATCAGGTGCTTAGTAAGGATGATTTTATGAGCCAAACTCAGGCGAATTTAGTTGAAGTGCGCGGTATCCGCTTTTCTCGCGGCGATCGCGTGATCTTCGACGACATCTCGCTGTCGGTGCCGCGCGGTAAAATTACTGCGATTATGGGACCTTCGGGGATCGGCAAGACTACCCTGTTACGCCTGATCGGCGGACAGATCCCGCCGGACAGGGGAGAGATCCTGTTCGATGGCGAGAACGTGCCGCAGATGACCCGTTCGCGTCTGTACACGGTGCGTAAGCGGATGAGCATGCTGTTCCAGTCCGGGGCGCTGTTCACCGACCTCAATGTCTTTGACAACGTCGCCTACCCGCTGCGCGAACATACGCATCTGCCGCCTGCGCTGCTGCATACGACGGTGATGATGAAGCTGGAGGCGGTAGGGCTGCGCGGTGCGGCGAAGTTAATGCCCTCTGAGCTTTCCGGCGGCATGGCGCGCCGCGCCGCCCTGGCGAGGGCCATTGCCCTGGAGCCGGATCTCATTATGTTCGACGAACCGTTCGTCGGGCAGGATCCCATCACCATGGGCGTGCTGGTGAAGCTGATTTCTGAACTCAACAGCACGCTGGGTGTCACCTGCATCGTGGTTTCGCACGATGTGCCTGAGGTGCTGAGCATTGCGGACTATGCGTATATCGTGGCGGATAAAAAGATTGTCGCCCACGGCAGCGCCCAGTCGCTACGTGAGAATGCTGACCCTCGGGTTCGTCAGTTCATTGATGGTATTGCCGACGGCCCGGTGCCGTTCCGTTATCCGGCTGGCGACTATCACCATGATTTATTAGGCATAGGGAGTTGAGCGACTGATGCTGTTTAATGCGCTGGCCGCGCTAGGCCATCGCGGTATTAAAACCACCGCGACCTTTGGACGCGCCGGATTAATGCTGTTCAACGCCGTTGTCGGCAAACCAGAGTTTCGCAAGCACGCGCCGCTGCTGGTTCGTCAGCTCTACAACGTCGGCGTTCTGTCGATGCTGATTATCATTGTATCGGGCCTGTTTATCGGTATGGTGCTCGGGCTGCAGGGGTATCTGGTCTTAACCACCTACAGCGCAGAGACCAGTCTTGGCATGCTGGTGGCGCTGTCGCTGCTGCGCGAGCTGGGGCCGGTGGTCGCCGCGCTGCTGTTTGCCGGTCGCGCCGGGTCGGCGCTGACCGCCGAGATTGGCCTGATGCGGGCCACGGAACAGCTCTCCAGTATGGAGATGATGGCGGTGGATCCGCTGCGCCGCGTCATTTCTCCCCGTTTCTGGGCCGGCGTCATTTCGCTGCCGCTGCTGACAATTATCTTCGTTGCGGTGGGGATCTGGGGTGGAGCGCTGGTGGGTGTGAGCTGGAAAGGCATTGATGGTGGTTTTTTCTGGACCGCGATGCAAAATGCCGTCGACTGGCGAATGGATCTGGTGAACTGCCTGATTAAGAGCCTGGTATTCGCCATTACGGTAACCTGGATTGCGTTATTCAATGGTTATGACGCTATCCCCACTTCCGCCGGGATTAGCCGGGCGACTACGCGCACCGTGGTGCATGCGTCGCTGGCGGTTCTGGGGCTGGATTTTGTGCTGACTGCGCTGATGTTTGGGAATTGAGTTCATGCAAACGAAAAAAAATGAAATCTGGGTAGGGGTGTTCTTACTGGTGGCGCTGCTGGCGGCGCTGTTTGTCTGCCTGAAGGCGGCGAACGTCACCTCGCTACGTACTGAGCCGACTTACCGTCTTTACGCGACCTTCGATAATATCGGCGGCCTGAAAGCACGCTCGCCGGTGCGCATCGGCGGTGTGGTTGTTGGCCGCGTGGCGGACATCACCCTCGACCCGAAAACCTATCTGCCGCGCGTGGAGCTCGATATCGATGAGCGCTACAACCATATCCCGGATACCAGTTCGCTGGCGATCCGCACCTCTGGCCTGCTGGGCGAGCAGTATCTGGCGCTGAACGTCGGTTTTGAAGACCCGGACCTCGGGACGACTATTCTTAAAGACGGCGGTACTATCCAGGACACCAAGTCCGCTATGGTGCTGGAAGATCTGATTGGTCAGTTCCTTTATAACAGTAAGGGCGGCGACAATCAGAATTCTGGCAATGATAAGGCCGAGGCAGAAGGTCATACTGACGCGACGCCGGCAGCCGGCACGACGCATTAATTTCAGGAGAAACACGATATGTTTAAACGCTTACTCATGGTCGCCATGCTGGTGATTGCCCCGCTGACCGCCGCCCAGGCGGCAGACCAGTCCAATCCGTATAAGCTGATGAATGAAGCGGCGCAGAAAACCTTCGATCGCCTGAAGAATGAACAGCCGAAGATCAAGGCCAACCCTAACTATCTGCGCGACATCGTCGACCAGGAGCTTCTGCCTTATGTGCAGGTGAAGTATGCCGGCGCGCTGGTGCTGGGCCGCTATTACAAAGAAGCTACCCCGGCGCAGCGTGAAGCTTATTTTGCCGCCTTCCGTGAATACCTGAAGCAGGCCTATGGCCAGGCGTTGGCAATGTACCATGGTCAGACCTATCAGATTGCCCCGGAACAGCCGCTGGGCAGCGCGACCATCATTCCGATCCGCGTCACTATCATCGACCCGAACGGCCGTCCGCCGGTACGTCTCGACTTCCAGTGGCGTAAAAATACCCAGACCGGCAACTGGCAGGCCTACGATATGATTGCGGAAGGGGTCAGCATGATCACCACCAAACAAAACGAGTGGAGCGACCTGCTGCGTACCAAGGGCGTTGATGGCCTGACCGCGCAGCTCAAAGCGATCTCCGCTCAGCCGATCACCCTGGAACAGAAAAAATAATGAGCGGGCAGCTGAGCTGGACTCGTGATGGCGAGACGCTGGCGCTGCACGGAGAGCTGGACCAGGATCTGCTGGTCCCGCTCTGGGAGGCACGCGCCCAGGCGACAGCCGGGACAGCGATCATCGATCTCAGTCAGACCACGCGCGTGGACACGGCGGGCCTGGCGCTGTTAGTACATTTTGTGGCGCTGATTCGCCGCCAGGGCCGGGAAGCGCAGCTGACCGGCAAGAGCGAAAATCTGCAAACGCTGGTCGGTCTTTACAACCTGCCTGTCGATATGATCCCATAATCTTTTCAGTGTCTTAGCGCTGAAGCTATTCCGAAAGCCCCGGCAATCTTTTCGCCGGGGCTTTTTGCTTGTTTAAGACCGCGCCACTTTCCTCTAAGATGTTGGGCTGTTTTCACTATCAGATAAATTTGAGCCCATGGAAAATCATGAAATTCAGACCGTGCTGATGAACGCACTCCCCCTCCAGGAAGTCCACGTCTCTGGCGATGGCAGCCACTTTCAGGTTATTGCTGTGGGTGAGATGTTCGATGGCATGAGTCGGGTTAAAAAGCAGCAGAGCGTCTACGCGCCGCTGATGGAATATATTGCTGACAACCGCATCCATGCGCTGTCGATCAAGGCCTTTACTCCGCAGGAGTGGGCGCGAGACCGCAAACTAAATGGCTTCTAAGCTGTGGGGGATCCCCTGCAGCGTATGTGAATTTTTAATAGAGAACAGAATCAATGGATAAATTCCGTGTTCAGGGGCCGACTCGCCTTCAGGGCGAAGTCACCATCTCCGGTGCAAAAAACGCCGCCCTGCCAATCCTCTTTTCCGCGCTGCTTGCCGAAGAGCCGGTAGAGATCCAGAACGTACCTAAGCTCAAAGACATCGATACCACCATGAAGCTGCTGAGTCAGCTGGGCGCGAAGGTAGAGCGCAATGGTTCGGTGTGGATTGACGCCGGCCCGGTCGATGTATTCTGTGCTCCGTACGATCTGGTGAAAACCATGCGCGCCTCTATCTGGGCGCTGGGCCCGCTGGTGGCGCGTTTCGGTCAGGGACAAGTCTCTCTGCCTGGCGGCTGCGCCATCGGCGCGCGTCCGGTCGATCTGCATATTAGCGGCCTGGAACAGCTGGGCGCCGAGATCAAACTGGAAGAAGGTTATGTAAAAGCTTCGGTCAATGGTCGTCTGAAAGGCGCGCATATCGTGATGGATAAAGTGAGCGTCGGCGCCACCGTCACTATCATGAGCGCAGCGACCCTCGCCGAGGGTACGACGATTATCGAAAACGCCGCTCGCGAGCCGGAGATCGTCGATACCGCGAACTTCCTTAACGCGCTGGGCGCAAAAATCAGCGGCCAGGGTACCGATCGCATCACCATCGAAGGCGTGCAGCGTCTGGGCGGCGGCGTTTACCGTGTGCTGCCGGACCGTATTGAAACCGGGACCTTCCTGGTGGCCGCAGCCATTTCCGGCGGCAAGATCCTCTGCCGTAACGCGCAACCAGATACCCTCGATGCCGTACTGGCAAAGCTGCGCGACGCCGGAGCGGACATCGAAACGGGCGAAGACTGGATCAGCCTTGATATGCACGGCAACCGTCCGAAAGCGGTTAATGTGCGTACCGCGCCGCATCCGGGCTTCCCGACCGATATGCAGGCCCAGTTCACGCTGCTCAACCTGGTCGCGGAAGGGACCGGCGTGATCACCGAAACGATCTTTGAAAACCGCTTTATGCACATTCCGGAACTGATCCGTATGGGTGCTCACGCGGAGATCGAGAGCAATACCGCGATCTGTCATGGCGTGAAGCAGCTTTCGGGCGCGCAGGTGATGGCGACCGATTTGCGTGCTTCGGCGAGCCTCGTGCTGGCAGGTTGTATCGCTGAGGGAACCACCATCGTCGATCGCATCTATCATATCGATCGTGGCTATGAGCGTATCGAAGATAAACTGCAGGCGCTGGGTGCCAATATTCAGCGCGTGAAAGGCGAGTAATCGCGTCCTGACAGGGCCCGGGCGTCTCTCCCGGGTCCTTGTCGCATAATCACATCACTTGTCCATCTTCTTCTGACGCATCATCTGCGTTCTGTCGATAAACTCATGTGTTACCGGATCATGGTAGCGTGACGGCCAGATGACCCATGGCTGTGTATCCAGCGCCGTGGCGATGATTAATTCGCCTTTCGGCCAGGGGCGGGTCAGGGCGTTCGCCAGCGTTGAAGAACTCAGACCGTGCCGTCGCGACTCTGCCGCCAGCGATGTTCCCCGTTTACGTAATCCAGCAACAATATCTGCGGGATGCCAGTCGATGAACTTATCCATAAATTCTCCTGGTGATAAAGATCCTGAACGGCCCATATGGGCAACGGAGACACTATACCCGCGCACCAGGTAAGGTTCTAACAAGTTCTGTTAAAGCGTCGGAATATTCAGAATGTATCAAGATATCGGGAAATTTACGGTAGGGAATGGATTTTTACTGGAACTTTCCCGCGCACTGCGCGGGAAGGGAGAGGGGATTAATGATCGCGCTGAACCGCGATATGCGCCAGCCCGATCAAGGCATCACGCCAGGGGGTGTCCGGGAGAATCTGCAGCGCGGCAATCGCTTTGTCAGCTTCTTCTTCAGCACGTTTCTGCGTCCACTCCAGCGAACCGCAGGCAGCCATCGTTTCCAGGACGGCATCCAGCAGATGGCGGCCGTTGCCCTGCTCGATAGCCCCGCGGATCATCGCCGATTGATCGGCGGTACCATGGTGCATGGCGTGCAGCAGTGGTAGCGTCGGTTTGCCTTCGTTGAGGTCGTCACCGACGTTTTTACCGAGCCGCTCTCCGTCGGAGCTGTAATCGAGTAAATCGTCGATCAGCTGGAAAGCGGTGCCGAGATAGCGGCCATAATCCTGCAACGCGCGCTCTTCTTCCGCAGTGCAGTCGGCCAGCAGTCCCGCACACTGCGAGGCTGCCTCAAACAGACGCGCCGTCTTGCTGTAGATGACGCGCATGTAGTTCTCTTCCGTGATATCCGGATCATTGACGTTCATCAGCTGCAGCACTTCGCCTTCGGCAATGACGTTCACCGCTTCCGACATGACCTCGAGGATCTTCAGCGAGCCCAGCTGGGTCATCATCTGAAAGGCGCGGGTATAGATAAAATCGCCGACCAGCACGCTGGCGGCATTGCCAAACGCCGCATTTGCCGTGGCTTTGCCGCGACGCATATCAGACTCATCGACGACGTCGTCATGCAGCAGGGTGGCGGTATGAATAAATTCAATCAGCGCAGCAATGGTGACATGCGCGCTCCCCTGATAACCCACCGCGCGCGCGGCGAGCACAGCAATCATCGGGCGAATGCGTTTGCCGCCGCCGCTGACGATGTAATAGCCTAACTGATTGATAAGCTGAACATCGGAGTTGAGTTGCTCAAGAATCGTCGCATTGACACCCGCCATATCTTGCGCGGTTAACTCATTGATTTTTTCTAAATTCATCGCAAAAGCCGGGCCAAATGTCCTGTTACCATGAATCCAGGTGGGATCACAGAAGGATTAAGACAGAATTAAAAGAAGATATGATTGTACTGAAAAATTGCCGTAGATAAACGTTGTCGTGAAAGTTGTGTTTTTTTTCTGCATTGATCGCTAATCGCTCTTGTCAAAGGCTCGCGTTTTGCGTAATATTCGCGCCCTATTGTGAATATTTATAGCGCACTCTGAATCACACGAAGAGGTGCGCGGAAGCGGAGTTTTATATGTACGCGGTTTTCCAAAGTGGTGGTAAACAACACCGAGTAAGCGAAGGTCAGACCGTTCGCCTGGAAAAGCTGGACATCGCAACTGGCGAAGCTGTTGAGTTCGCTGAAGTGCTGATGATCGCAAACGGTGAAGAAATCAAGATCGGCGTTCCTTTCGTTGAGGGCGGCGTAATCAAAGCTGAAGTTGTTGCTCACGGTCGTGGCGAGAAAGTTAAAATCGTTAAGTTTCGTCGTCGTAAACACTATCGTAAGCAGCAGGGCCATCGTCAGTGGTTCACTGATGTGAAAATCACTGGCATCAGCGCCTAAGACCTGAGGAGTAGATTTAAATGGCACATAAAAAGGCTGGCGGCTCGACTCGTAACGGTCGCGATTCAGAAGCTAAACGTCTGGGCGTAAAACGTTTCGGCGGTGAAGCAGTTCTGGCAGGTAGCATCATCGTTCGTCAACGTGGTACCAAATTCCACGCTGGCACCAACGTTGGTTGCGGCCGTGACCACACTCTGTTCGCTTTGACTGACGGTAAAGTCAAGTTCGAAGTTAAAGGCCCGAAAAACCGTAAATTCATCAGCATCGTTGTTGAATAAGTTTTTCGCGTCCCGGTAACGGATGAAAGCCCCGCAACACGTTGCGGGGCTTTTTACATTCGTCTACCGGAAAATTTTTGCAGGGAAACAGGCATGAAGCAGCAGGCTGGGATTGGCATTATTCTGGCGCTTACCACCGCGATGTGTTGGGGAGCGTTGCCGATTGCAATGAAGCAGGTTCTTGAGGTGATGGCGCCGCCAACGGTGGTGTTTTATCGCTTCCTGATGGCCAGTATTGGCCTTGGCGCGATCCTCGCGATCAAAGGCAAACTGCCGCCGCTGCGGATTTTTCGCAAGCCGCGCTGGCTGGTCTTATTAGCGATTGCCACCGGCGGTCTGTTCGGTAACTTCATTCTGTTCAGTTCTTCCCTGCAGTATCTCAGCCCCACGGCTTCTCAGGTCATCGGCCAGCTATCGCCGGTGGGCATGATGGTGGCTAGCGTCGTGATTCTGAAAGAGCGCATGCGCGGCACCCAGGTGGTGGGCGCGTTGATGCTGCTCAGCGGGCTGGTGATGTTCTTCAACACCAGCCTGATTGAAATCTTTACCCGCCTGACGGACTACACGTGGGGGGTAATTTTCGGCGTTGCTGCCGCCACGGTGTGGGTAAGCTACGGCGTCGCGCAAAAGGTGTTATTGCGCCGTCTGGCATCGCAGCAGATACTATTTTTGCTGTACACTTTATGTACGATTGCATTACTGCCGCTCGCTGAGCCTGGGGTGATATCCCGGTTAAGCAGCTGGCAACTGGCATGCCTGATTTTCTGCGGGCTAAATACCCTGGTCGGCTACGGCGCGCTGGCGGAAGCCATGGCGCGCTGGCAGGCGGCGCAGGTCAGCGCGTTAATCACCTTGACGCCACTGTTTACGCTACTGTTTTCTGATTTATTATCAATGGCCTGGCCCGATGTTTTCGCCAGACCGATGTTAAACCTGATTGGTTATCTCGGTGCGTTTGTCGTGGTTGCGGGCGCGATGTATTCCGCCATCGGTCATCGTCTTTGGGGACGTTGGCGTAAGCGAGAGGCGGTAGTACCGCTGCCCCGCTCAGGCGAATGATTTACGGAGAGTAAAATGAAGTTTGTAGATGAAGCAACGATCCTGGTCGTAGCAGGTGACGGCGGCAATGGTTGCGTAAGCTTCCGCCGCGAAAAATATATTCCGAAAGGCGGCCCGGACGGCGGCGATGGCGGTGACGGCGGCGATGTCTGGCTGGAAGCGGACGAGAACCTGAATACCCTGATCGACTACCGTTTTGAAAAATCTTTCCGCGCCGAACGCGGGCAGAATGGCCAGAGCCGCGACTGTACCGGTAAGCGTGGTAAAGACGTGACGGTAAAAGTGCCGGTCGGGACCCGGGTTATCGACCAGGGCACCGGCGAGACCATGGGCGATATGACCAAACACGGTCAGCGTCTGATGGTGGCGAAGGGCGGCTGGCACGGTCTGGGCAACACCCGTTTTAAATCATCCGTTAACCGTACCCCGCGTCAGAAGACCATGGGTACGCCGGGTGATAAGCGCGACCTGCAGCTGGAGCTGATGCTGCTGGCGGACGTCGGAATGCTGGGGATGCCGAACGCCGGTAAATCCACCTTCATCCGTGCGGTCTCCGCCGCCAAGCCAAAAGTGGCTGACTATCCGTTTACCACCCTGGTACCAAGCCTGGGCGTGGTGCGTATGGACAACGAGAAGAGCTTTGTGGTCGCCGATATCCCGGGGCTGATTGAAGGCGCAGCGGAAGGCGCAGGCCTCGGTATCCGCTTCCTCAAGCACCTTGAGCGCTGCCGCGTATTGCTGCACTTGATCGACATCGAGCCTATCGACGGTTCCGATCCGGTTGAGAACGCGCGCATCATCATCGGCGAGCTGGAGAAATACAGCGAGAAGCTGGCCTCCAAACCGCGCTGGTTAGTCTTTAACAAGATTGACCTGATGGACAAAGCGGAAGCCGAAGCTAAAGCGAAGGCGATTGCTGAAGCGCTTGGTTGGGAAGAGAAATTCTACCTGATCTCCGCCGCCAGCCAGCAGGGCGTGAAAGATCTGTGCTGGGACGTGATGACCTTCATCATCGAAAACCCCATCGTGCAGGCGGAAGAAGAGCAGAAGCCAGAGAAAGTCGAGTTTATGTGGGACGACTATCACCGTCAGCAGCTTGAAGAGGCCGAAGCCGAAGTGGAAGATGACGAAGACTGGGATGACGACTGGGACGAAGACGACGAAGAAGGCGTCGAATTCATCTACAAACGCTAATCCTGACTTCTTTGGATCAAAAAGGGCCGCCTCTGATGCGGCCCTTTTGTTTTTAGTTGTTCTGGTACAGATCCTTATAAAGCCGGCTTTCAAAGCGCACCAACGGTATGCGGCGATTACGCTGATCGGCTGGCTCCACGGCGTAGCCGGAGAGGTATTGCACGAAGGCCACCTTTTGCCCGCTGGCGGTAGTGATGAAGCCCGCAAGGTTATAAACCCCCTGCAGTGACCCAGTTTTCGCCGAGACTTTGCCATCGACGCCCGCCTGATGGAGGCCGGCGCGATACTGCAGCGAGCCGTCATGGCCCGCCAGCGGCAGCATAGAGATGAAGTTGAGCTCGGTGTCGTGCTGGGCGATATACTGCAACACCTGCATCATGGTCGCCGGGGCGATCAGGTTGTGGCGCGACAGGCCAGAGCCGTCGGCGATGATGGTGTTGCCAAGATCAACACCAGCCTGTTGACGCAGGATCTGACGTACGGCATCGGATCCTGCCCGCCAGGTCCCTGGTACGCCGAACCGGGCATGACCGATGGTACGAAAAACGGTATCCGCAATCATGTTGTCGGATTTCTTCAGCATGATCCGCAGCAGATCGTGCAGCGGCGCCGACTGGGTGGTGGCTAATACCGTACCGGGCTCATTGGCCAGTGTCTGACGCAGCAGCGTGCCGCTATAGGCGATCCCCGCCTGCTTCAGCTCCGCTTTAAGGATCGCCCCGGCATAGCTGGCACCATCCTGTATCGCAAAGGCCAGCGGCAGCGGTTCGCTACGCTGCGGCAGGCAGCCGGTGAGGGTATAGCGGTTGAGGTCGCCCGGCACCACGTCCAGTTCGCAATACTGCGCTTCCGATGAGCCGCGCGCCAGGGTGCGAACCTGACTGAACATGGTGACCGGATAATAGGAGGCGACGCGAATGAAGGCGAGATCGCCCGGCTTCTGCGCGCTATACAGCGAGACCGAGAAGCAGTTGCGGTCGACAATCGCCGCCGCAGGCGGAGCGCTGAAGCATTGCGTCATGTCGTTCCACGGCCACCCCGGCGCTTTATCATGGCTGGCGAAGACCGAGGTATCGATAAGCACATTGCCGTCGATACGCTGCACGCCAGCTTTTTTTAGCGTCGCCACCATGTTGCGAATATCCTGCCGCTTCAGCGTTGGGTCGCCGCCGAAGCGGGCGATCAGATCGCCTTTCAGCACGCCGCCGTCCAGTGAGCCTTTGGTTTCCAGCGTGGTGGTGAAGCGAAAATCGGGCCCCAGTTGCAGCAGCGCCGCCAGCGCGGTGATGACCTTTTGCGTACTGGCTGGAAGTGCCATTTGCTGGCTGTGATAGTCGATTTCCGGCGTCGACGCGCCGACCTTTTGCGCCATAAAGGCAAGGTTCGCACCGGCGGGAAGCTGGGTGATGTACTCGTCAATATTCGCCGCCTGAGCGCTAAGCGCTATACCGGCAGTCAATCCGATGATAAATCTGGGAAATCGCATAATCTCGCGCTAACAACCTGAAGCCAGGCCGTCATACTACGGTGCAACGCCCAGTAAAGTAAACGATGACCCATAATGAACTTCGGGTTAAAATACCTATCAAATGAAAAATTGCTGCTGACCTGGGGAGTGTTTCCCGGGTCGGTTTCTTTTTGCTCGTGTCCTGCCCGTGTACAGGACAGGTGGCGGAGCGGGGCTATCCGTTCCCTGAAGGAATGATAAAGAGGTATAACTAATGCAAGCGATTCCGATGACCTTACGTGGCGCTGAAAAACTGCGCGAAGAACTGGATTATCTGAAGTCTGTGCGTCGTCCTGAAATCATTGCCGCTATTGCTGAGGCCCGTGAACACGGCGATCTGAAAGAGAATGCCGAGTATCACGCTGCGCGTGAACAGCAGGGCTTCTGCGAAGGGCGTATCAAGGACATCGAAGCGAAGCTGTCCAACGCGCAGGTTATCGATATCACCAAAATGCCGAACAATGGCCGGGTGATTTTTGGTTCAACCGTCAGTGTGCTGAACCTCGATACTGACGAGGAGCAGACCTACCGTATCGTGGGCGATGACGAAGCTGATTTTAAGCAGAATCTGATCTCCGTGAACTCGCCGATTGCCCGTGGTCTGATCGGTAAAGAGCAGGATGACGTCGTGACTATCCGCACACCGGGTGGGGAAGTGGAATACGAAATTACCAAGGTTGAATACCTGTAAGGCGTATTTCCCGCTACGATGTTTATAGATTGTAAAGAAAGGAAAAAGGCCGCATAGCGGCCTTTTATCAACGTCACGAGCATGGCATTTTGCTCGCCTGGCCACAGAAATCCCTCGTTTTACACAAAGTTGTGTCGGGATTGAGGATATTCTTAGCGTGGCAGCGAGATTTTACGCTCTGGCGTTGGGCGGTACAGAACCAGCGTTTTACCGATGACCTGTACGTTACAGGCGCCGGTTTCGCGCACGATGGCTTCCACGATCAAGGCTTTAGTTTCGCGATCTTCTGAGGCGATCTTCACCTTGATGAGTTCATGGTGCCCTAACGCTTGTTCGATCTCGGCCAGTACCCCTTCGGTCAAACCATTGTTGCCAAGCATAACTACCGGCTTGAGCGGATGTGCCAGACCTTTCAGGTGCTGTTTTTGTTTAGTACTCAGATTCATCGTATTTTTTTGCTTACGTTGGGATTGAAAACGGGTCATTCTACCGCCATCTCCCATATATCGCCAAACTACCGCGTCGATTTTTACGCAGTAAAGTACGATGAACCCGAACGGGAATGTTAAATGACAGGTAAAAAGCGTTCTGCCAGCTCAAGCCGCTGGCTTCAGGAACACTTTAGCGATAAATATGTTCAACAGGCACAGAAAAAGGGGTTACGTTCCCGTGCCTGGTTTAAACTTGATGAAATACAGCAAAGTGACAAAATTTTTAAGCCGGGGATGACGGTAGTTGACCTCGGTGCTGCTCCCGGTGGCTGGTCGCAGTATGCGGTCACGCAGATCGGCAACAGCGGCCGCATCATCGCTTGCGATCTTTTACCAATGGATCCAATTGTTGGTGTGGACTTCCTTCAGGGCGATTTTCGTGATGAATTAGTCCTGAAAGCGTTACTTGAGCGAGTGGGCGACAGTAAAGTACAAGTGGTCATGTCCGATATGGCGCCGAATATGTGCGGAACACCGGCGGTGGATATTCCCCGGGCTATGTATCTGGTAGAACTGGCGCTTGAAATGTCTCGTGATGTATTAGCGCCAGGTGGTAGTTTTGTAGTGAAGGTGTTCCAGGGCGAAGGCTTCGATGAGTATCTTCGAGAAATTCGCTCCCTGTTTACGAAGGTCAAAGTTCGTAAGCCGGACTCTTCCCGCGCTCGTTCGCGTGAAGTGTATATTGTAGCGACCGGGCGTAAACCATAACCGGCAGATTTCAAACGAAAGTTTGAAAGAAACTGGATATAGAGTATCCTGACGCTGTTTTTAACACAGTTGTAATAAGAGGTTAATCCCTTGAGTGACATGGCGAAAAACCTAATACTCTGGCTGGTCATTGCCGTTGTGCTGATGTCAGTATTCCAGAGCTTTGGGCCCAGCGAGTCGAATGGCCGCAAGGTGGATTATTCTACCTTCCTGCAAGAGGTCAATCAGGACCAGGTTCGCGAAGCGCGTATCAACGGACGTGAGATCAACGTTACCAAGAAAGATAGTAACCGTTACACGACTTACATTCCGGTTAACGATCCGAAGCTGCTCGATAACCTGTTGACTAAAAACGTCAAAGTGGTTGGTGAACCACCAGAAGAGCCAAGCCTGCTGGCTTCCATCTTCATCTCCTGGTTCCCTATGCTGCTGTTGATCGGCGTCTGGATCTTTTTTATGCGGCAAATGCAGGGCGGCGGCGGGAAGGGCGCGATGTCCTTCGGCAAAAGCAAAGCCCGTATGCTGACGGAAGATCAGATCAAAACCACTTTTGCTGACGTTGCCGGGTGTGACGAAGCGAAAGAGGAAGTCGGCGAACTGGTGGAATACCTGCGTGAGCCGAGCCGCTTCCAGAAACTGGGCGGTAAGATCCCGAAAGGCGTCCTGATGGTCGGTCCTCCGGGTACCGGTAAAACGTTGCTGGCGAAAGCGATCGCTGGCGAAGCAAAAGTGCCGTTCTTTACTATTTCCGGTTCTGACTTCGTAGAAATGTTCGTCGGTGTTGGTGCATCTCGTGTGCGTGACATGTTCGAACAGGCTAAGAAAGCAGCGCCTTGCATCATCTTCATCGATGAAATCGACGCCGTCGGCCGCCAGCGTGGCGCCGGTCTTGGCGGTGGCCACGATGAACGTGAGCAGACCCTGAACCAGATGCTGGTTGAGATGGACGGCTTTGAAGGTAACGAAGGCATTATCGTTATCGCGGCGACTAACCGTCCGGACGTTCTTGACCCCGCGCTGTTGCGTCCGGGCCGTTTTGACCGCCAGGTGGTGGTTGGCCTGCCGGATGTTCGCGGTCGTGAGCAGATCCTGAAAGTGCATATGCGTCGCGTTCCGCTGGCGCCGGATATCGATGCGGCAATCATTGCTCGCGGTACCCCTGGCTTCTCCGGTGCCGACCTGGCCAACCTGGTCAACGAAGCGGCCCTGTTTGCTGCCCGCGGCAACAAACGCGTCGTCTCGATGGTTGAGTTCGAAAAAGCGAAAGACAAAATCATGATGGGTGCGGAACGCCGCTCCATGGTGATGACGGAAGCGCAGAAAGAGTCTACCGCTTACCACGAAGCGGGCCACGCGATTATCGGTCGCCTGGTGCCGGAGCACGATCCGGTACACAAAGTGACGATTATCCCGCGCGGTCGTGCGCTGGGTGTGACCTTCTTCCTGCCGGAAGGCGATGCGATCAGCGCCAGCCGTCAGAAACTGGAAAGTCAGATCTCCACCTTGTACGGCGGTCGTCTGGCGGAAGAGATTATCTACGGTCCGGAACATGTTTCTACCGGCGCGTCCAACGACATTAAAGTGGCGACGAACCTGGCGCGTAACATGGTGACCCAGTGGGGCTTTTCCGACAAACTCGGTCCGCTGCTGTATGCGGAAGAAGAGGGTGAAGTGTTCCTCGGCCGCAGCGTCGCGAAAGCGAAGCATATGTCCGATGAAACCGCGCGTATCATCGACCAGGAAGTGAAATCGCTGATTGAGCGTAACTATGGTCGTGCTCGCCAGTTGCTGAACGACAACATGGATATTCTGCACGCGATGAAAGATGCGCTCATGAAGTATGAGACCATCGATGCGCCGCAGATTGACGACCTGATGGCTCGTCGCGATGTTCGTCCGCCAGCGGGTTGGGAAGAACCAGGTTCTTCTAACAACTCTGACAACAATGGCACGCCTCGTGCGCCGCGTCCGGTTGATGAACCGCGTACGCCGAACCCGGGCAATACCATGTCAGAGCAGCTGGGCGACAAATAAGCTGCCGCTGTTGATGTCTTGTTTTAACCTTAAAACCCCGGGGCGCCCGCTCCGGGGTTTTTCTTTTTTAACCTCTTCTGTCTCAGGGATTTTGTGATGAAACTTGTAGCCCAGGGCTCAACCCTCGATCTCTCTCACCCCCACGTGATGGGTATTCTTAATGTGACGCCTGACTCCTTCTCTGATGGCGGCGCCCATAATTCGCTGATTGAGGCGGTGAAGCATGCCAATCTGATGATCAACGCCGGGGCGACCATCATTGATATCGGCGGTGAATCGACGCGGCCAGGGGCGGCTGAGGTTAGCGTGGAAGAGGAGCTTGCGCGGGTGATCCCGGTGGTGGAGGCTATCGCCCAGCGCTTTGAGGTGTGGATCTCAGTGGACACCTCCAAAGCGGAGGTTATCCGCGAATCGGCCCGAGCGGGGGCGCATATCATTAACGATATTCGTTCGCTGACCGAACCCGGCGCGCTGCAGGCTGCGGCGGAAACCGGGTTGCCGGTGTGTCTGATGCATATGCAGGGACAGCCGAAAACCATGCAGGAGGCGCCGAAGTATGAGGATGTCTTCGCCGATGTAGAGCGCTTTTTTAATGAACACATCGTGCGCTGCGAACAGGCGGGGATCGCAAAAGAAAAATTGCTGCTCGACCCGGGATTCGGTTTCGGTAAAAATCTCACCCACAATTATCAGTTGCTGGCCAGGCTGGGAGAGTTTCATCACTTTGGTCTGCCGCTGCTGGTCGGTATGTCGCGTAAGTCGATGGTAGGTCAGTTGCTGAACGTTGGGCCGTCGGAACGGCTGAACGGCAGCCTGGCGTGTGCCGTCATAGCAGCAATGCAGGGCGCGCAGATTATCCGCGTCCATGATGTCAAAGAAACGGTAGAAGCGCTGCGCGTGGTGGAAGCCACCCTCGCCGCTAAGGGAAAAAAACGTTATGAGTAACCGCAAGTATTTTGGCACCGATGGTATTCGTGGCCGCGTCGGCGATGCGCCGATCACTCCGGAATTTGTGCTTAAGCTCGGCTGGGCGGCGGGTAAAGTGTTAGCGCGCCACGGCTCGCGTAAAATTATCATCGGCAAGGATACCCGTATTTCGGGCTATATGCTGGAATCGGCGCTGGAAGCCGGGCTGGCGGCAGCGGGACTCTCTGCATCGTTCACCGGGCCAATGCCGACGCCGGCGATTGCCTACCTGACGCGCGCCTTTCGCGCCGAGGCGGGGATCGTCATCTCCGCTTCACATAACCCTTTCTACGACAACGGCATCAAGTTCTTCTCCATTGAGGGCACCAAGCTGCCTGATGATGTGGAAGAGGCGATTGAAGCCGAAATGGAGAAAGAACTCACCTGTGTGGATTCGGCTGAGCTGGGTAAAGCCAGCCGTATCGTCGATGCCGCGGGGCGCTACATTGAGTTTTGTAAAGGCACCTTTCCCAATGAACTGAGCCTCTCCACGCTGAAAGTGGTGGTGGACTGTGCGCATGGCGCAACCTACCACATCGCTCCTAATGTATTCCGCGAGCTGGGCGCCCAGGTTATCGCGATGGGCTGTGAGCCTGACGGCCTCAACATCAACGAAGAGGTCGGGGCTACCGACGTGCGGGCGCTGCAGGCGCGCGTGCTGGCGGAAAAAGCCGATCTGGGCATTGCCTACGACGGCGATGGCGATCGGGTGATCATGGTTGACCATGAAGGCAATAAAGTCGATGGTGACCAAATCCTCTACATCATCGCCCGGGAAGGGCTGCGTCAGGGACAGCTGCGCGGCGGCGCCGTCGGTACGCTGATGAGCAATATGGGCCTGGAGCTGGCGCTCAAGCAGCTAGGCATCCCGTTTGCCCGTGCGAAGGTGGGCGACCGCTATGTGCTGGAGATGCTTCAGGAAAAAGGCTGGCGCATCGGTGCGGAAAACTCCGGCCATGTGATCCTGCTGGATAAAACCACCACCGGCGATGGCATCGTCGCCAGTCTGCAGGTGGTCGCGGCGATGGTACGCAACCACATGAGCCTGCATGACCTGTGCAGCGGCATGAAGATGTTCCCTCAGCTGCTGGTGAATGTGCGCTTTACCGAGGGCAGCGGCAACCCTCTGGAGAATGAGCATGTCAAAGCGGTGACCGCAGAAGTGGAAGCGGCATTAGGTAAGCGTGGCCGCGTCCTGCTGCGTAAATCGGGTACGGAGCCGCTGATCCGCGTCATGGTGGAAGGCGAGCATGAAGATCAGGTGCACGAGTTTGCGCATCGCATCGCCGAAGCGGTAAAAAGCGTCTAAGCTTGCCGGCTAAGTGGTTAAAAAGGCGGCGCTTGCCGCCTTTTTTATGATCGAATACCGGCTTTTTGCTGTTTTTTTCTGCAGTTGATACAATGTGTCGAAATTGCCCTTGCGAAGGTCATTCGCTTTGGTTAGTATTCACACCCGCTTCAGTGGGAAACGTTAAAACGTCCCGCTTTATTGGTCGAAGCACTTGGTATGCGGCGAATCCGCAAGGAACAGGTTGATTATGTACGAAGCTCTTTTGGTTGTTTTCCTTATTGTAGCGATTGGCCTCGTAGGTCTGGTTATGCTGCAGCAAGGTAAAGGCGCTGATATGGGAGCCTCCTTCGGTGCAGGCGCTTCCGGCACACTGTTTGGGTCCAGCGGTTCTGGTAACTTCATGACCCGTATGACCGGCATCCTGGCTGCGCTGTTCTTCATCATCAGTCTGGCGCTGGGTAATATCAACAGCAACAAGACCAGTAAAGGAAGTGAGTGGGATAACCTGAGCGCGCCGAAAACAGAGCAAACTCAGCGAACTGCGCCGGCTCAGCCGACCAGCGATATCCCGCACTAAGTATTCTGTACCGAGGTGGTGGAATTGGTAGACACGCTACCTTGAGGTGGTAGTGCCCTAACGGGCTTGTGGGTTCGAGTCCCATCCTCGGTACCAATATTCCAGAAGAAAGACGCTGAAAAGCGTCTTTTTTTGTTTTTGTCCCCACCGACCATTTATTATTAAACATCTCTTCGCTGGTCCCCTCCTTTTGCTGTCGTTAAAGTCGCCTCGTCAAATTAACAGAGGTGAAGTGACACAATGAACAAGATCGGGGTGCTTATCGTCGCCGGCGTGCTCGGTTTAGCGGGATGCAGTTCAACATCCCCATCCAAAACGGTGGAGACGATTAATACGCTAACCGTACCGGTATCGCACAGTGAGCCGGGGACTGCGGCGAACAATGCCCAGGCTGTGACGCGCTATTTCCAGGACAATACGGCACTGATTGGTCGCCTTAATCATTCGTTGAAAAGCCATTATTTGCAGGATGTGGAGCGCCGCGATGTGTTCGACAGACACAGCGAGGCATATCAGGTGTATGGCGCGTTGACCCGCCTCGAGCAGATGGCATCCATGAATGACGTTTACCGTAAAGAGAATAATGTTGCTGGTCTGCAGGAGATCAACCGTGTACTGAAAAGCGTGCCACTGACCAGCTGAGATGAGACAGGGACTGCCGGAAGGCAATCCCTGTGCATGGATTAAAAGCGGAAGTTAACCCCGGCATAGGCCCCGTCGGCGAGGGTGTTGTCGCGGTTGCCATCTTTCCCCGCCATATCGATATAACGATAGCCAGCTTCGATATTTAGCGACGGGAGCACGTTAAGGCGTAGCCCGGCATTAGCCTCTACATAATCATCGACGCCGCTGGACATCGAGTCCGGCGAGTAATAACCCTCACCGAAGAGCGTGAAGTACTGGCCGAGTGGGAGTTCTGCTCCGCCACCTGCGGCGATAGCGTAACCTTCATCACCGTCTTTAGGGTTCAAATAGACCCCTTTACCGCCCAGCGTCATCAGAAAGGGCCCGAGGTTAAAGTTGTAACCCATTCCCAGTCCTACGCTGTCCCCGTCATTGTCGCTGTGGGCCCACTGGGTGTTGAACGTCATGCCAGGTTCCCCGGCACCAAAGCTGGCGGACAGATTGGTAAACTCGGCGCCGGCTTCACCATGCAGGTTAACGGATGCGCAGGCAGCGCTGCTGGCCCCTAAAGCGATCATCACGGCAACCATTTTTGGAGCAATAGACTTCATTGTTGAATTCCTTCAGATAAAAAAAAGCCCGATACGGGCGTTCGGGCAAAATTAACGGGTTCTTGGATCTCATCGTTATGGTCGCTGCAGACGGCAAACAAGAGGGGTCAACTCCCGCTGCCGCTGCTCACGCCTGGCCGATTTCCGGTGGCATATCCTGAGCTGATGCAGGCCCGGCGGTTAACGCCGTGAGTGGCAGTCTGCTGGTTGATCTCAGGGACATGTTGTCCACCGGTAAATTCAGGAACTCAGCATAAAATTTTTCTTTTTTTACCGTTAGCGTTTATTGATTTAAATTTAAACATTTTCAACAGTAAGGTGAATAACGACAAAAAGATGGTGACGGGCGCGGGTTAGAATTTTTCCGGAAGCGAGGCGATACTTTGCAAATAACCGCCGCGGGCAAAGGCAATATAACCGCCTTTCTTTAAGGCTGACAAGACATTGAGAATACTGCTGCGCGACAGATGGGTCCGGTCCTGAATATATTCCAGAATAGACACGCGCTGCCGAGTCTCTTCGGTTAAGAGCATCATTTCCAGCAGATGGTTACGGATCACCGAATAGGTTCGCTGCTGCAGGACCAGATCGTCACGATATACCATATACGAGGTATGATAAGCCAGCAGGCTGGTGACTTCTTCCCACAGGTTGTGCTGACGGAATAGCGCCGACGCCAGGTCATAATCGATACGCAGCAGTTCGGAAGAGACCTCCGCCCGCAGACTATGGCTGCGGCTGGGTTGCAGCATTTCCGCCACGCCGAACAGATGCGGCTCATAGACGGTCACCATCAATAGCTTGTCGGAATTACGAATAATCGACAGCTCGCCTTTTTTAAAAATAAAGAGTTGGGTCTTACCTTTATATTCCCACGTTAGTCTTTTTCTGGCGATCGCGTTAACGGGCGTCGCGTGTGGCTCAAGCACATCGATCAGTCGGTCAATGGCCTTTTGCGGCCTGATCGGCGGTTTAATATTCATGATGTTTATCACCAGATATGAATTAATCAATTGAGGCTATTATAGTCAACAATTTTGCCGGCCGGGTGATAAGGAAAAAATGCCTCTTTTCGATTTTTCTGCTGCTAACTGGTAACAAAAAATAAAAAGCCGGCGGAGAGCCGCCGGCAGAGAGAGTAAACATCGTCAGGCGATTATTTGCCTTTGTTTTCCAGATTTTCAACCTGCGGTAAACCCGTCGCTGAGGAGGCGCTCAGCAGGCCAGACTGCGCATAACCGAACAGCTTCTCGCGGGTATCGGTGATATCCAGATTACGCATGGTCAGCTGGCCGATACGGTCTTCAGCGGTAAACATGGAATCGCCTTTTTCCATGGTCAGGCGCTCTGCTTTATAGGTCAGGTTGTCTGATACCGTATTGAGGATCGAGTAGTCATTGCCGCGACGCAGCTCAAGAGTGACTTCGCCGGTGATCTGGCTGGCGACCCAGCGCTGCAGCGAATCACGCAGCATCAGCGCCTGGGAATCGAACCAGCGGCCCTGATACAGCAGACGGCCCAGCTGGCGACCGTGAGCATGATACTGCTCGATAGTATCTTCGTTATGAATACCGGTCAGCAGACGCTCGTAGGCGATATGCAGCAGCGCCATCCCCGGGGCTTCATAAATGCCGCGGCTTTTCGCTTCGATAATGCGGTTTTCGATCTGGTCGCTCATGCCCAGGCCGTGACGACCGCCGATGCGGTTGGCTTCCAGCATCATTTCAACGTCATCGGCGAAGGTTTTGCCATTCAGCGCCACCGGGTGGCCTTGCTCAAAGCGTACGGTGACTTCTTCCGCAGGGATCTTCACGTTTTCGTCCCAGAACTTCACGCCCATAATCGGGTTGACGATCTTGACGCTGGAATTCAGAAACTCCAGATCTTTCGCTTCGTGGGTAGCGCCGAGCATGTTGGAGTCGGTGGAATAGGCTTTCTCGACCGACATCTTGTAGTCAAAGCCGCAGGCGATCATAAATTCGGACATTTCGTGACGGCCGCCGAGTTCATTGATGAAATCGCTGTCCAGCCACGGTTTGTAGATCTGCAGTTCAGCGTTGGTCAGCAGGCCGTAGCGATAGAAACGTTCGATATCGTTGCCTTTATAGGTGCTGCCATCGCCCCAGATGTTAACGCCGTCTTCTTTCATTGCCGCTACCAGCATGGTGCCGGTGACCGCGCGGCCCAGCGGCGTGGTGTTGAAATAGGTCAACCCGCCAGTGGTGTTATGGAAAGCGCCACACTGAATCGCGGCGATCCCTTCTGCGACCAGCTGTTTGCGGCAGTCGATCAGACGGGCACCTTCGGCGCCGTACTCTTTCGCGCGGCGCGGAATAGCATCGTAGTCGTCTTCGTCCGGTTGACCCAGGTTAGCGGTATATGCATAAGGCACGGCGCCTTTTTTGCGCATCCATAACAGCGCGGCGCTGGTATCCAGTCCACCAGAGAAAGCGATACCAATACGTTGACCAACCGGGAGATGCTTGAGAATCGTCGTCATAAAATAAAACCCTGCTCGATAGACTGTGGTGAGTTCGACCCAACAACCTTAACTGCATTTTTATGCATTAATTGTGAGTATTCATTTAACCATCTTTTACTGGCGACAGGAAGGGCTTCATCATCTTTTTGCTAAAAAAGCCTGAAATACCAGCACAAACGGCAATCGGGGGCGCTAAAATGCATGTTGACAAAATATACTAGTTGCCGTTACAATTCATCCCGATTTTATGTCCCGTCTTCGGTACCAAATCCCAGCAGTATTTGCGTCTTTTGCTCAAAAAGAGTAAAATATGCCACGTTTCAGGCGCGGGGTGGAGCAGCCTGGTAGCTCGTCGGGCTCATAACCCGAAGGTCGTCGGTTCAAATCCGGCCCCCGCAACCACTTTCCCATTAAGTACTTTTTCAAATATACTGTGAGGACTAGGTGTCCTTCGTAGCCGAATTTGAAAGAATTCTTGCGGAAGGTGTTCCAGATCGCCATGGCGATCTCAGGGTTCAGTTATCTAAAGCCCCGATTTATCGGGGTTTTTTGTTATCTGACTTCAGAATAACTGGGCTATACGCCCTTTTTTTATGTCTTGGGGGTGGGTTTGTCCACATTAGAGCAAAAATTGACAGAGATGCTCACTGCGCCGGTTGAAGCGCTTGGCTTTGAGCTGGTCGGCATCGAATTTATTCGCGGTCGCACATCCACACTGCGCATCTATATTGATAGTGAAGATGGCATCAACGTTGATGATTGTGCTGATGTGAGCCACCAGGTAAGCGCCGTCATGGATGTCGAAGACCCGATCACTGTCGCTTACAACCTGGAAGTCTCTTCGCCTGGTCTCGACCGTCCGATGTTCACCGCCGAACACTATCAACGTTTCACTGGCGAAGAAGTTGCGCTGGTGCTGCGCATGGCGGTTCAGAACCGTCGCAAATGGCAGGGCATTATCAAAGCGGTAGACGGTGAAATGATCACGGTAACCGTCGAAGGCAA
The DNA here is from genome assembly GCF_040062325.1 of Klebsiella sp. GG_Kp175. Taxonomy (NCBI): domain Bacteria; kingdom Pseudomonadati; phylum Pseudomonadota; class Gammaproteobacteria; order Enterobacterales; family Enterobacteriaceae; genus Klebsiella; species Klebsiella sp. GG_Kp175. The sequence goes on from NZ_JBEAFX010000001.1 coordinate 93,697, forward strand.
AGATGAAGTGTTCGCGCTGAGTAACATCCAGAAGGCGAACCTGGTTCCCCACTTTTAACAGTCTGGATTGAGGTGAAAGGCCCCGATGAACAAAGAAATTTTGGCTGTTGTTGAAGCCGTTTCCAACGAAAAAGCGCTGCCGCGTGAGAAAATTTTCGAAGCGCTGGAAAGCGCGCTGGCAACGGCCACCAAGAAAAAATACGAACAAGAGATCGACGTTCGCGTTGAAATCGACCGTAAGAGCGGCGATTTCGACACTTTCCGTCGCTGGCTGGTTGTAGAAGAAGTGACCCAGCCGACGCGCGAGATCACGCTGGAAGCCGCGCGTTTCGAAGATGAAAGCATGAACGTCGGTGACTACGTCGAAGATCAGATTGAGTCTGTCACTTTCGACCGCATCACCACCCAGACCGCTAAACAGGTTATTGTGCAGAAAGTTCGCGAAGCCGAGCGCGCAATGGTGGTCGATCAGTTCCGCGAGCACGAAGGTGAGATCATCACCGGCGTGGTGAAAAAAGTGAACCGCGACAACATCACTCTGGATCTGGGCAACAATGCTGAAGCCGTGATCCTGCGTGAAGATATGCTGCCGCGTGAGAACTTCCGCCCGGGCGACCGCATTCGCGGCGTACTGTACGCAGTCCGTCCGGAAGCGCGTGGCGCCCAGCTGTTCGTGACCCGTTCCAAACCTGAGATGCTGATCGAACTGTTCCGCATCGAAGTGCCGGAAATCGGTGAAGAAGTGCTGGAAATCAAAGCGGCGGCTCGCGATCCGGGATCTCGTGCCAAAATCGCGGTGAAAACCAACGACAAGCGTATCGACCCGGTTGGCGCTTGCGTCGGTATGCGCGGCGCGCGCGTGCAGGCGGTTTCCACTGAGCTGGGCGGCGAGCGTATCGATATCGTCCTCTGGGATGATAACCCGGCGCAGTTCGTGATTAACGCTATGGCGCCGGCAGACGTCGCGTCCATCGTGGTGGATGAAGATAAACACACCATGGATATCGCGGTAGAAGCGGGCAACCTGGCGCAGGCGATTGGCCGTAACGGTCAGAACGTCCGCCTGGCCTCGCAGCTTAGCGGCTGGGAACTCAACGTGATGACCGTTGACGATCTGCAGGCTAAGCACCAGGCGGAAGCGCATGCCGCTATCGATACCTTCACCAAATATCTCGATATTGATGAAGATTTCGCGACAGTGCTGGTTGAAGAAGGCTTCTCCTCGCTGGAAGAGCTGGCCTATGTGCCGATGAAAGAACTGCTGGAAATCGACGGTCTGGATGAAGCCACCGTTGAAGCACTTCGTGAGCGTGCGAAAAACGCACTGACTACGCTGGCGCTGGCTCAGGAAGAAAGCCTGGGAGATAACAAACCTGCCGATGATCTGTTGAATCTCGAAGGTCTGGATCGTGCCCTGGCATTCAAACTGGCTGCCCGTGGTGTTTGTACGCTGGAAGATCTCGCCGAGCAGGGCGTTGATGACCTGGCTGATATCGAAGGGATGACCGACGAGAAAGCTGGCGAGCTCATCATGGCCGCTCGCAACATTTGTTGGTTCGGCGACGAAGCGTAATAAACTGTAGCAGGAAGGAACAGCATGACAGATGTGACTATTAAAGCGCTGGCCTCAGAGATTCAGACCTCTGTGGATCGCCTGATACAGCAATTTGCTGACGCAGGCATCCGCAAAACGGCTGATGATTCTGTGACCTCGCAAGAGAAACAAACTTTGTTGACGCACCTGAACCGTGAGCATGGTTCGGCGCCAGACAAGCTGACGTTACAGCGTAAGACGCGCAGTACGTTGAATATTCCAGGTACCGGTGGAAAGAGTAAATCGGTACAAATCGAAGTCCGCAAGAAACGCACCTTTGTGAAACGCGATCCGCAAGAGGCTGAACGCCTGGCCGCGGAAGAGCAGGCGCAGCGTGAAGCGGAAGAGCAGGCCCGTCGTGAAGCTGAAGAAGCAGCGAAACGCGAGGCGCAATTAAAAGCTGAACGTGAGGCCGCAGAACAAGCTAAACGTGAAGTCGCTGATAAAGCGAAACGTGAAGCTGCGGAAAAAGACAAAGTGAGCAATCAACATACCGACGAAATGACCAAAACCGCCCAGGCTGAAAAGATCCGTCGCGAGAACGAAGCCGCGGAACTGAAGCGCAAATCGGAAGAAGAAGCACGCCGCAAACTTGAAGAAGAAGCGCGCCGTGTAGCGGAAGAAGCACGCCGTATGGCAGAAGAAAACGAAAAAAATTGGTCTGAAACTTCAGACAGCCCGGAAGACACCAGCGACTATCACGTCACCACGTCACAGCATGCTCGTCAGGCTGAAGATGATAACGATCGTGAAGTCGAAGGCGGTCGCGGCCGCAGCCGCAGCAGCAAAGCGGCGCGTCCGGCGAAGAAAGGCAACAAACACGCTGAATCGAAAGCCGATCGTGAAGAAGCCCGTGCGGCCGTTCGCGGCGGTAAAGGCGGTAAGCACCGTAAAGGTTCTGCTCTGCAGCAGGGCTTCCAGAAGCCGGCGCAGGCCGTTAACCGTGACGTGGTGATCGGCGAAACCATCACCGTTGGCGAACTGGCTAACAAGATGGCGGTGAAAGGTTCTCAGGTCATCAAAGCGATGATGAAGCTGGGCGCCATGGCGACCATCAACCAGGTCATCGACCAGGAAACCGCACAGCTGGTTGCCGAAGAGATGGGCCACAAAGTTATCCTGCGTCGTGAAAACGAGCTGGAAGAAGCGGTAATGAGCGACCGTGACACCGGCGCGGCGGCTGAACCGCGCGCACCGGTTGTGACCATCATGGGTCACGTTGACCACGGTAAAACCTCGCTGCTGGACTACATTCGTTCTACTAAGGTTGCCTCCGGCGAAGCGGGTGGTATTACCCAGCACATCGGTGCTTACCATGTAGAAACCGACAACGGCATGATCACCTTCCTGGATACCCCGGGCCACGCCGCGTTTACCTCCATGCGTGCTCGTGGTGCGCAGGCGACGGATATCGTGGTTCTGGTGGTGGCGGCAGACGACGGCGTGATGCCGCAGACTATCGAAGCTATCCAGCACGCCAAAGCGGCGCAGGTGCCGGTGGTAGTTGCGGTGAACAAGATCGATAAGCCTGAAGCCGATCCGGACCGCGTGAAGAATGAACTGTCCCAGTACGGCATCCTGCCGGAAGAGTGGGGCGGCGAGAGCCAGTTCGTCCACGTCTCCGCGAAAGCCGGTACCGGTATCGACGACCTGCTGGACGCGATCCTGCTGCAGGCTGAAGTCCTCGAGCTGAAAGCGGTCCGTAACGGGATGGCGAGCGGCGCAGTGATCGAATCCTTCCTTGATAAAGGTCGTGGTCCGGTTGCTACCGTTCTGGTTCGCGAAGGTACTCTGCACAAGGGTGATATCGTTCTGTGCGGCTTCGAATACGGCCGTGTGCGTGCGATGCGTGACGAACTGGGTCGCGAAGTGCTGGAAGCGGGTCCGTCCATTCCGGTGGAAATCCTCGGCCTGTCCGGTGTGCCGGCTGCCGGTGACGAAGTGACCGTGGTTCGTGACGAGAAAAAAGCGCGTGAAGTGGCGCTGTATCGTCAGGGCAAATTCCGTGAAGTTAAGCTGGCGCGTCAGCAGAAATCTAAACTGGAAAACATGTTCGCTAACATGACCGAAGGCGAAGTTCACGAAGTGAACATCGTGCTGAAAGCGGACGTACAGGGTTCTGTCGAAGCGATTTCCGATTCCTTACTGAAACTGTCTACCGACGAAGTGAAAGTGAAGATCATCGGTTCCGGCGTAGGTGGTATCACCGAAACCGACGCCACCCTGGCTGCAGCATCCAACGCGATTCTGGTTGGCTTCAACGTTCGTGCCGATGCCTCTGCGCGTAAAGTTATCGAAGCGGAAAGCCTGGATCTGCGCTACTACTCCGTCATCTATAACCTGATCGACGAAGTGAAAGCGGCGATGAGCGGTATGCTGTCTCCGGAACTGAAACAGCAGATCATCGGTCTGGCTGAAGTACGCGATGTCTTTAAATCGCCGAAATTCGGCGCCATCGCGGGCTGTATGGTTACCGAAGGGACCATCAAACGTCACAACCCAATCCGCGTGCTGCGTGACAACGTGGTTATCTATGAAGGCGAGCTGGAATCCCTGCGCCGCTTCAAAGATGACGTTAACGAAGTCCGTAACGGCATGGAATGTGGTATCGGTGTGAAGAACTACAACGACGTTCGCGTTGGCGATATGATCGAAGTGTTCGAAATCATCGAAATCCAGCGTAGCATCGATTAATCATCGGATGGCTAAGCCGCCGGGGAAGCGAAGCGCCACCCGGCAATCATTTTAAAAAGGGGCTTTAGGCCCCTTTTTTGTCTTTATTCTGGAGAATTTATTATGGCGAAAGAATTTGGTCGCCCGCAGCGCGTGGCCCAGGAGATGCAAAAAGAGATTGCGATTATCCTGCAGCGTGAAATCAAAGACCCGCGTCTGGGCATGATGACCACCGTTTCCGGTGTGGAAATGTCCCGTGACCTGGCCTATGCCAAGGTGTATGTCACCTTCCTCAACGACAAAGATGAAGCCGCGGTAAAAGCGGGCATCAAAGCGCTGCAGGAAGCCTCTGGCTTTATCCGCTCTCTGTTGGGGAAAGCGATGCGCCTGCGCATCGTGCCGGAGCTGACCTTCTTCTACGACAACTCACTGGTAGAAGGGATGCGCATGTCCAACCTGGTCACCAGCGTGGTGAAACACGACGATGAGCGTCGTGTGAACCCGGACGACAGCAAGGAGGACTGATGAGTCGTCCTCGTCGTCGCGGCCGCGACGTGCACGGCGTATTGCTGCTGGATAAGCCTCAGGGCGCCTCCAGCAACGATGTGCTGCAGAAAGTAAAGCGTATATATAACGCCAACCGCGCCGGACACACCGGCGCGCTGGATCCGCTGGCGACCGGCATGCTGCCGATCTGCCTTGGCGAAGCGACCAAGTTTTCCCAATACCTGCTGGATTCCGATAAGCGCTACCGCGTGATCGCCAAACTTGGCCAGCGCACCGATACCTCCGATGCCGACGGTCAGGTGGTGGAAGAGCGCCCGCTGACCTTTAGCGACGAACAGCTGGCGGCGTCGCTGGACAGCTTCCGCGGCGAGACGCAGCAGGTGCCGTCGATGTACTCGGCGCTGAAATATCAGGGCAAGAAGCTGTACGAGTATGCCCGTCAGGGGATTGACGTTCCGCGGGAATCCCGGCCGATTACCGTCTATGAGCTGCTGTTTATCCGCCACGAAGGCGATGAGCTGGAGCTGGAGATCCACTGCTCGAAAGGCACCTACATCCGGACGATTATCGATGATTTAGGTGAGAAGCTCGGCTGCGGCGCGCACGTGATTTTCCTGCGTCGCCTGGCGGTGAGCAAATACCCGGTTGAGCGGATGGTAACCCTCGAGCAGCTGCAGGCGCTGGTCGATCAGGCGGCGGCGCAGGATATTCCTGCCGCGCAGCTGCTCGATCCGCTGCTGATGCCGATGGACAGCCCGGCCTCGGACTATCCGCTGGTGACCATCCCGGAGACCTCCGCGGTCTACTTTAAAAACGGCAACCCGGTACGTCAGTCAGGCGCGCCGCTTAACGGGCTGGTACGGGTGATGGAAAGCGAATCCGGCAAGTTTCTCGGCATGGGCGAAATTGACGATGAAGGCCGCGTGGCGCCGCGTCGTCTGGTGGTGGAATACCCGGCGTAAGCGCTTTTCTTGCGATAAAAGCCTGCTACGAGTAGAATATCGCCGCTTAACGTCCGCTAAAGTGTTTTAACATTTTCGGGCGTTGCATCAGGGGTCGCTGAATTAGAGATCGGCACCCTTTCTTTCTTTTAATTTCTGGAGTTCTAAAATGTCTCTAAGCGTTGAAGCTAAAGCAAAAATCGTTTCTGAGTTTGGTCGTGGCGAAAACGACAGCGGTTCTACCGAAGTTCAGGTTGCACTGCTGACAGCACAGATCAACCACCTGCAGGGCCACTTTGCAGAGCACAAAAAAGATCACCACAGCCGTCGTGGTCTGCTGCGCATGGTTTCTCAGCGTCGTAAACTGCTCGACTACCTGAAACGTAAAGATGTTGCACGTTACTCCGCGCTGATCGAGCGTCTGGGTCTGCGTCGCTAATTCTGCGAGTTTCAGAAAAAGGGGCCTGACGGCCCCTTTTTTCGACCGGGCGGCAGCAATTCATTCAAAACTCATGTATTGTTGCTAGTAATGATCTTCATGCAGAGGTTCGCGCGGCTAATGAGAGGCTTCATCCGCAGGGGCGGGTAAAGGTTGTCATTAGTCGCGAGGATGCAGAGGATCGGGTCAATAGACGCTATGTCGTGGATATGGCGTGATTTATAGATAAAAAGGATAGAATTTTGCTTAATCCGATCGTTCGTAAATTCCAGTACGGCCAGCATACCCTGACCCTGGAAACCGGCATGATGGCGCGCCAGGCAACGGCCGCTGTGATGGTTAGCATGGATGACACTGCGGTATTCGTGACCGTTGTGGGCCAGAAAAAAGCGAAGCCAGGCCAGGACTTTTTCCCGCTGACGGTTAACTACCAGGAGCGCACCTACGCTGCCGGTAAAATCCCGGGTGGTTTCTTCCGTCGTGAAGGCCGCCCAAGCGAAGGCGAAACCCTGATCGCGCGTCTGATTGACCGCCCGGTTCGCCCGCTGTTCCCGGAAGGCTTTGTTAACGAAGTACAGGTTATCGCCACTGTTGTTTCCGTTAACCCGCAGGTTAACCCGGATATCGTCGCGATGATCGGCGCTTCCGCAGCGCTGTCCCTGTCTGGTATTCCGTTCAATGGCCCAATCGGCGCCGCGCGCGTGGGTTACATCAACGACCAGTACGTACTGAACCCGACCCAGGAAGAGCTGAAGTCCAGCAAACTGGATCTGGTGGTGGCCGGTACCGAAGCGGCCGTACTGATGGTGGAATCCGAAGCGGAACTGCTGAGCGAAGACCAGATGCTGGGCGCGGTGGTCTTTGGCCACGAGCAGCAGCAGATTGTTATCCAGAACATCAACGACCTGGTGAAAGAAGCCGGTAAACCACGTTGGGACTGGCAGCCGGAAGCCGTCAACGAAGCGCTGAACGCGCGCGTTGCTGCGCTGGCTGAATCCCGCCTGAGCGATGCTTACCGTATCACCGACAAACAAGAGCGTTACGCTCAGGTTGATGTGATCAAATCTGAAACCATCGCTACGCTGGTTGCAGAAGATGAAACCCTGGACGCTAACGAACTGGGTGAAATCCTGCACGCTATCGAGAAAAACGTGGTTCGTAGCCGCGTGCTGGCCGGTGAGCCGCGTATCGATGGTCGCGAAAAAGATATGATCCGTGGTCTGGACGTTCGTACCGGCGTTCTGCCGCGTACTCACGGTTCCGCACTGTTCACCCGTGGCGAAACGCAGGCGCTGGTTACCGCGACGCTGGGTACCGCACGCGATGCGCAGAATATCGATGAACTGATGGGCGAGCGTACCGACTCCTTCCTGTTCCACTACAACTTCCCTCCGTACTCCGTAGGTGAAACTGGCATGGTGGGGTCTCCGAAGCGTCGTGAAATCGGTCACGGTCGTCTGGCTAAGCGCGGCGTTCTGGCCGTGATGCCGACTATCGAAGAATTCCCGTACACCGTACGGGTGGTGTCTGAAATCACCGAATCTAACGGCTCTTCTTCCATGGCTTCCGTCTGCGGTGCCTCTCTGGCGCTGATGGACGCTGGTGTGCCGGTGAAAGCCGCCGTGGCGGGTATTGCCATGGGTCTGGTGAAAGAAGGCGACAACTTCGTCGTGCTGTCTGACATCCTCGGTGACGAAGACCACCTTGGCGATATGGACTTCAAAGTAGCGGGTTCCCGCGACGGTATCTCTGCGCTGCAGATGGATATCAAAATTGAAGGTATCACCAAAGAAATCATGCAGGTTGCATTGAACCAGGCTAAAGGTGCGCGTCTGCACATCCTGGGCGTGATGGAGCAGGCGATTAACGCGCCGCGCGGCGATATCTCTGAATTCGCACCGCGTATCCATACCATCAAGATCAACCCGGACAAGATCAAAGACGTTATCGGTAAAGGCGGTTCTGTTATCCGTGCCCTGACCGAAGAGACCGGTACCACCATCGAAATCGAAGATGACGGTACCGTGAAGATCGCAGCGACTGACGGCGACAAAGCACAGCATGCTATCCGTCGTATCGAAGAGATCACCGCTGAGATCGAAGTTGGCCGTATCTACAATGGTAAAGTGACCCGTATCGTTGACTTTGGCGCGTTCGTTGCCATCGGCGGCGGTAAAGAAGGTCTGGTTCACATCTCGCAGATCGCTGACAAGCGCGTTGAGAAAGTGACTGACTACCTGCAGATGGGTCAGGAAGTGCCGGTTAAGGTTCTGGAAGTTGACCGCCAGGGCCGTGTCCGTCTGAGCATCAAAGAAGCAACTGAACAGACTCCGTCTGCCGCAGCGCCGGAAGTTCCGGCTGCCGAGCAGGGCGAGTAAGGTTGCCGTTAGCCCTCCGCTTTTGCGGAGGGCGTTTTACGGGCAGGACGCCTCGTTTGCAGCCGGGGAACAGGACGTTCATCCAATCGTTGTCTTCGGGAGTGGGAAATGAAGCCTTTTTTGCGCTGGTGTTTCGTGGCGACAGCTCTCACGCTGGCAGGATGCAGTAGCACCGCCTGGCGTAAGGACGCCGTCCTCGCAGTACCATTGCAACCGACTTTACAGCAAGAAGTGATTCTGGCACGTATGGAACAAATTCTTGCCAGTCGGGCTTTATCCGATGACGAACGCGCACAGCTTTTATATGAGCGCGGAGTGTTGTATGATAGTCTCGGTCTGAGGGCATTAGCGCGAAATGATTTTTCACAAGCGCTGGCAATCCGACCCGATATGCCTGAAGTATTCAATTACTTAGGTATTTACTTAACGCAGGCAGGCAATTTTGATGCTGCCTATGAAGCGTTTGATTCTGTACTTGAGCTTGATCCAACTTACAACTACGCGCACTTGAACCGCGGTATCGCCCTGTATTACGGCGGCCGGGCTAAGTTAGCGCAAGATGATCTGCTGGCGTTTTATCAAGACGATCCCAATGATCCTTTCCGTAGCCTGTGGCTTTATATCGCCGAGCGTAAACTCGACGAGAAGCGGGCGCTTGAAGCACTCAGAGAGCGCTTAGACAAGTCGGACAAAGAGCAATGGGGATGGAACATTGTCGAGTTCTACCTTGGCGACATTAGCGAAAAAGAGCTGATGACTCGTCTGAAGGCAGACGCAACGGATAACACCTCGCTCGCTGAGCATCTCAGTGAAACCAACTTCTATTTAGGTAAGTACTACCTAAGTCTGGGGGACAAGGACAGCGCTACGGCACTGTTCAAACTGGCGGTCGCCAACAACGTACATAACTACGTTGAGCACCGATACGCATTGTTGGAATTATCGCTCTTGGGCCAGGAGCAAGATGACCTGGCAGAATCGGACCAGCAATAGCTGACGAACACATCAGCCCATAGTTTTTTGCTTGCCATCACCTTCGCGGGTGAGGGCGTTGTTGTTCGTTAATACACCTACTTTGAGCCGGTTCACACTTTTCAATGAAAATTACCGTAAATTTTCACGATGAGTTATGTAGACTGGCCGCCATTAATTTTGAGGCACACGTACTACATGGCTGAATTCGAAACCACTTTTGCAGATCTGGGCCTGAAGGCTCCTATCCTTGAAGCGCTTAACGATCTGGGTTACGAAAAACCATCTCCGATCCAGGCTGAGTGCATTCCGCATCTGCTGGACGGCCGCGACGTTCTGGGTATGGCCCAGACCGGTAGCGGTAAAACCGCAGCGTTCTCTTTACCGCTGCTGAACAACATCGATCCTGAGCTGAGAGCACCACAGATCCTGGTGCTGGCGCCGACCCGCGAGCTGGCGGTACAGGTTGCTGAAGCAATGACGGAATTCTCTAAACATATGCGCGGCGTAAACGTGGTTGCCCTGTACGGCGGCCAGCGTTATGACGTGCAGCTGCGCGCCCTGCGTCAGGGTCCGCAGATCGTTGTCGGTACCCCGGGTCGTCTGCTGGACCACCTGAAGCGCGGCACCCTGGACCTCTCTAAACTGAGCGGTCTGGTACTGGATGAAGCAGATGAAATGCTGCGCATGGGCTTTATCGAAGACGTAGAAACCATTATGGCGCAGATCCCGGAAGGGCATCAGACCGCACTGTTCTCCGCCACCATGCCGGAAGCGATCCGTCGCATTACCCGCCGCTTTATGAAAGAGCCGCAGGAAGTGCGTATTCAGTCCAGCGTGACCACTCGTCCGGACATCAGCCAGAGCTACTGGACTGCCTACGGTATGCGTAAAAACGAAGCGCTGGTGCGTTTCCTGGAAGCGGAAGATTTTGATGCGGCGATTATCTTCGTCCGTACCAAAAACGCGACCCTGGAAGTGGCTGAAGCGCTGGAGCGTAACGGCTACAACAGCGCGGCGCTGAACGGCGACATGAACCAGGCGCTGCGTGAGCAGACCCTGGAGCGTCTGAAAGACGGTCGTCTGGATATCCTGATTGCGACTGACGTGGCAGCCCGTGGTCTGGACGTTGAACGTATCAGCCTGGTGGTGAACTACGACATCCCGATGGATTCTGAATCCTACGTTCACCGTATCGGTCGTACCGGTCGTGCGGGCCGCGCGGGCCGCGCGTTGCTGTTCGTTGAGAACCGTGAACGTCGTCTGCTGCGCAACATCGAACGTACGATGAAGCTGACCATCCCGGAAGTGGAGCTGCCGAACGCAGAGCTGCTGAGCAAACGTCGTCTGGAAAAATTCGCCGCGAAAGTCCAGCAGCAGCTGGAAAGCAGCGATCTGGACCAGTACCGTGCGCTGCTGGCGAAAATCCAGCCGACGGCGGAAGGCGAAGAGCTGGACGTGGAAACGCTGGCTGCCGCGCTGCTGAAAATGGCCCAGGGCGAACGCTCGCTGATCGTGCCGCCGGATGCGCCGATGCGTCCGCGTCGTGAGTTCCGTGACCGTGACGATCGCTTCGAGCGTCGTGGCGACCGCAACGATCGCGCTCCGCGTGGCGATCGCGAAGATCGTCCGAAGCGTGAGCGTCGTGACGTAGGCGATATGGAACTGTATCGCATTGAAGTGGGTCGCGATGACGGTGTTGAAGTGCGTCATATCGTTGGCGCGATCGCTAATGAAGGCGATATCAGCAGCCGCTACATCGGTAACATCAAGCTGTTCGCTTCTCACTCCACCATCGAACTGCCGAAAGGGATGCCGGGCGAAGTGCTGCAGCACTTTACTCGTACCCGCATCCTGAACAAGCCGATGAATATGCAGCTGCTGGGCGATGCGCAGCCGCGCACCGAACGTCGTGGCGGTGGTGAACGTCGTGAAGGTGGTCGTAGCTTCGGCGGTGAGCGTCGTGAAGGCGGTCGTGGCTTCGGTGGCGAGCGTCGTGAAGGTGGTCGTGGTGATGGTCGTCGTTTCAGCGGCGAACGTCGTGAAGGCCGTGCGCCGCGTCGTGACGATGCATCCGCGCCGCGCCGCGATGACTCTGCCGGTCGCCGTCGCTTCGGTGGCGATGCATAATTAACGCAGCCCGCTAGCGTAAACTAAATAATACAGCCCCGATCGTCATGATTGGGGCTTTTTTTATTTCTTTTGTACTCGTGTACTGGTACAGTGCGTCACACCCATCGTGGGAAAGTATTTTTGACTGGAGATTTCGGTAAATGGCGACACTAACCACTACGGCAACCCGTCCGTCCCTGTTTGGCGGCGTGGTGATCATCGGCGGCACGATTATCGGCGCGGGTATGTTCTCGCTGCCGGTGGTGATGTCCGGCGCGTGGTTTTTCTGGTCGCTGGCGGCGCTGGTTTTCACCTGGTTCTGCATGCTGCACTCCGGTCTGATGATCCTCGAGGCCAACCTTAACTACCGGATCGGCTCCAGCTTCGACACCATTACCAAAGACCTGCTCGGCAAGGGCTGGAACCTGGTCAACGGCGTGTCGATCGCCTTTGTGCTGTATATCCTGACCTACGCCTATATTTCAGCCAGCGGCTCGATACTGCATCATACGTTTAGCGAGATGTCGCTGAACGTGCCGGCGCGGGCGGCGGGTTTTGGCTTTGCGCTGCTGGTGGCATTTATCGTCTGGATGAGCACCAGGGCGGTGAGCCGCATGACGGCTGTTGTGCTCGGCGCCAAGGTGATCACTTTCTTCCTGACCTTTGGCAGTCTGCTGGGGCACGTCGAGCCGACGACGCTGTTTAACGTTGCGGAAAAGAACGCCTCCTATGCGCCATATCTGCTAATGACGCTGCCGTTCTGCCTGGCCTCGTTTGGCTACCACGGCAATGTGCCGAGCCTGATGAAATACTACGGCAAAGATCCACGTACCATCATCCGCTGCTTAACCTACGGTACGCTGCTGGCGCTGGGTCTGTACGTGGTCTGGCTGCTGGTGACGATGGGCAATATCCCGCGTCCGCAGTTTATCGACATCGCGCAGAAGGGCGGCAACATTGATGTGCTGGTGCAGGCCCTGAGCGGGGTGCTGAACAGCCGGAGCCTGGATCTGCTGCTGGTGGTGTTCTCTAACTTTGCCGTCGCCAGCTCGTTCCTTGGCGTCACGCTGGGGCTGTTCGACTACCTGGCGGATCTGTTTGGCTTTGACGACAGCGCGCTGGGGCGCTTTAAAACTGCGCTGCTGACCTTTATTCCGCCGATGATGGGCGGGCTGGTGAAACCCGATGGCTTCCTCTACGCCATCGGCTATGCCGGCCTGGCGGCGACGATCTGGGCGGCGATTGTACCGGCGCTGCTGGCTCGCGCCTCGCGTAAACGCTTCGGCAGCCCACAGTTCCGCGTATGGGGCGGAACACCGATGATTGTGCTGATCCTACTGTTTGGCCTTGGCAATGCGGTTGTACACATTCTGTCGAGCGTTAATCTGCTGCCTGTTTACCAGTAATTTTAATCTACCTGAGCCAGAATTACCGATCTGGCTCAATATATATTCCCCAGCATTCTCTTATTATCAGGTAAGGTCATTTTAAATAAGGGGATGTTTATATGCCTGAGCAAGACATCACTTTGCGTAAACTGGAAATTTTCCTTGGATATATGGAAACCATGAATATTTCTAAGGCAGCAGAGAATATGAAAATATCTCCGGTCAGTGTACACCGCGCCATTCATTCTCTGGAAGATAATCTACGCTGTGCTCTGTTTACGCATAATGGCCGAAATTTACAACCATGTCCCGCGGCCTGGGTGATGCAAAAGCATGCCAAAGAAGTGATGGATGCCATGGAACGCTGTGTTTACATGACGCGAGAAGCTTCAGGATATCACTCTCCGGCATTACGCTTAGGTCTGCTCTATTCACTGGTGCTGAAAACGGCGCCGCAGATTGTTCAGGGGTTGAAAAATCGTCGCCCGGAACTTTCTATAGAATTTATTATGAATTCTAATAAAGTTTTATTAGAAGCTTTAAATGCAGGAAGTATTGATGCAGCATTAATTTCAACGCCCGATGAATATAATTCTCATTTATTTGAAACCTGGACGATATTTTCTGATTCCATTTATTTAGCGGTTCCCGTACAGGATGCGGATACTCTATCAGTACCCGTTGACCTCTCCCTGCTACAGAGTAAAAAGTTTATCGCCCTGAGTGAGGGGTTCGCCACCTGGAGAGGTTTCCAGCAAGCGTTTCGTATCGCTGGATTTGAACCTGACATTGCGCTGCGGGTGCATGATATTTTTTCGTTAATGAGCATGGTGAATGCCGGAGTGGGTTACACGCTTATTCCCGGGCGCATGCGTGGGCTTTTTCGTAGCGGTATACGCCTGTTGCCTTTGCAGGAGGCCTTTCGTATGGAGCAGGAGATATCGCTTGTTTTTCCCCGTAGCCAGGAAAATCATCCAGGACTGCTATCTCTTCTCGCAGAATGCCGTATGTATGCCAGGCAGCTTATGCTGGAGAATAACGATGTAGAGAAAGCCCCATGATTTCCTGGGTAATCCGCTGATAAACCTGGGCTTCGCCGTACATGGCGACGGCGAGCCACCGGGGGGTGCTGACTAAGGCAATTTTCATGCGGATATGATCATCGCTGATAGTATTCGTTAACGCGTGGGTCAGCGCCTGGCGGCTGAGTGAGCATAAGGTGAAAATGGCCGATTCCTGCCTGGTGATGATTTGATTCTTCAACGCACAGCCGATGACGGAGCGCTGAAGTTTGTTTCGCAGTTCGTCAGGAGTGCCGCTGATAAACGCAAAGCCGATTCGGTGTTCGGGTTTATCGGCCAGTAACTTTTGCCGAAAAATCTCCTCTTCCTCCTGCGTGCACAGTGAGGCCTGCATCGCAATTTGCCCGGGCTTCATACGTTGAAATGAATCCATAAGTCTCCCTGGCGCCTGTTGCATAAAACAACAGGCGCATGCGGTTAAAAGAACGGGGATAAAGAGAGATAGAGCGCAGAGGGTGCCAGCAGACAGCCCAGGCCGGTATAGAAGGTGGCTGTCATTGCGCCATAAGGGACAAGTTTCGGGTCAGTCGCCGCCAGCCCTGCCGCCACGCCGCTGGTGGAACCCATTAGCCCGCCGTAGACAATGGCTGCAGCGGGAGAGTTCAGTCCGGCGGGTTTGGCCACCAGCGGCGTAACAATCATGATGGCGATAGATTTAATCACTCCGGCAGCGATACTGAGCGCGATAACATCCGAGCTTGCGCCAAGCGCCGCGCCGGTAACCGGGCCGACAATAAAGGTCACTGCGCCGCCGCCGATAGTCGCCATGCTGACCGCATCGGTATAGCCGAAGGCCCAGGCAACAATCGCTCCCAGGTAGAAGGAGAGCACGGTAGAGACGACCAGCGCCAGCGCGCCCGCGAGGCCCGCTTTTTTCAGCTCCTCAAGCTTCACGCCAAAGGCGGTGGCGATAATGGCAAAATCACGGAACATGCCGCCACCCATCAGCGCAATACCGCTAAAAAGCGTGATGTCGGAAAGCCCTTTTTTGCCGCCGGTGAGTTCGCCGCCTAGCCAGGCCAGCAGCAGACCCGCGGCAATGGCGATCGCCGAACTGTGAATTTTACCGCGAAAGACGTGGGTTGAAAGCCAGGCCGCAACCCAGCAGACAATACCAACCACCACAAAAGCGGTGACCAGGGCATTGCTGGTGAAGTTACTGGTAAGAATCTTTGTGAATTGTTCCATTCTTTATACTCTCCACCGGTTAGTCTGCTGAACGTGCCATCGTGCTTTTGTTGCCGATTTTGCTCAGTGGTTTAATCAGCAGAAAACCAATCACCACTGCGCCAAGGCCAGCAATAAGCGCCACCGGGCCTCCTTTGAGCGCGGCCACAACGTTCTGGTTCGCGGACATGGCGACAACAATAGGGATATACATCGCGTTCCAGAATCCAACCCCCTGTTCGGCAGGTTTAGACAACAGCCCCTTATCCGTCAGCTTCTGGGAAATAACGACTAAAAACAGCATGGCAAAGCTGACGCCGCCGATATTGGCGGAAATTCCAAGCAGCAAGCCCAAAAGATCGCCGACAATTAACCCGGCGAACATGCATAATCCCATTAACATCAATCCGTAAATAATCATGATGTTTCTCTTTCTATAACCACACTAAAAGCATAAGAGGCTACCCGAACCGGGAAATGACAATAAAGTAAGACAAGGGCTTTTAGCACAGTCTGTTTTTATGATGCGGACAGTCAACAGTCAATTTATACGTACACACCCTGCCTGTCATATCAGCGAAATGTTTATCGCTGATATGATTCAGGCATAATGGTTATATCACAAAGGAATGCCGCACTATTTATTTATTATTAAAAACGTGACGGTCTACTCAGCGGCAATTTCAAATAAGACCATGCCTGGGTTTACGCGATCGCCTGCGTTCACCGCCAGTGACTTTAATACGCCAGCCTCCGGCGAGGCGACAGGCATTTTCATTTTCATGGCTTCCAGGATCACAACCGGCTGGCCCTTTTCAATTTTGTCGCCCACTGCAGCTTTAACTTCATCGACCACACCCGGTACTTTTGATTTAACTTCAGACATATTAATTTCCTTTAATATATTTCATTGAAAGATGTTTTATTAACCCGGCGACATCATGTCGCGTCATTAATTCGACATCGGTCTCACCTTTAGCCAGCAGGGTCAGACTCCCGCTAAACCATTCCTGGATATTGATAGAAAAACCGTTGGGTAAGTTAATTTCCCCATCAATACGCACTGAATATTGCTGAGCAATATCAGTCAGAAATGAGTAACAATCGCTTAACGCCATTTCGTGCCAGGGCGTAATGCGAATATCTAAATCGGAGCGACTGTCCGTCCATAGCCAGGGCGTTGCCATCTCCAGCGCCACCGACCCCCACACGCCGAGCCCGGTTTCCGGCCCGCGCCATGCCTGACGCAGGGCGTTAAAGGCACGTGTCGCGCTGGTACGGCTGACGGCAGGCAGGGTGGCCGTTTGCTCCGGCGTTGACACGCGCGTGACGGCCTGTAATGAAGCCACCGTCGCCAGCCGCAAACGCTGCCCTTGCCAGCGCTGCGGAAAGCAAAATCCCAGGGAAATACTCACTTCATCACGAATGCCTCTGCGCACAATGCCGGGGAGATATCCGGAGAGCAGATAGTCCCGCGCCTCTTCCCGCCATGAGGCGGGGAGGGCGCTAAACGCGCCGTTCAACTGCCTCGCAATCAGCCGCAGCTCAGCGCTGTCCAGCCAGCACAGAGTATGGCGTTGCAAGGCACTCATCGCTGCTTGCTCCATGCCGGATCGTTTTTCGCCTGTTGCTGTAGATCTCGCTGCGCCGCCAGCAGGGCGTCAAACTGCGCGGTGGCCTGCGGACCGATAACATCGACCGGCGCGGTTTTTGCCGCTTCCTCCCCTGGAACCGTAACGGGGTAGAGGCGGATATGGGTGGCGCTGGCCTGGGTTTGTAACTGCGCGCTGACCCGGCAAACACGCCCCTTGATACGTAAAATCGTCCGTGCCGTCCGCTCGATAATTTCCCGGTGATGGGCGGTAGTCGCCATCACCACCATGTCATATTCCGGCGTGGTGCGCTGACGCTTCCAGGTCTGGATTTTGCCCTGCGCATTACACAGATGGCCGTTGGTCGCCACGGGAAAGCTGTCGCCGGTCGGCAGGCCGCCAACGATAACTTCCCGCCAGTCACCGCCCTGCGGCGCGGCGACCAGCGAAATATCTTCCCGCAGCGGAAGGCCGTCCAGGATCAGCCAGCCGAATTCCTGGCAACCGTAGACATCATGCAGTCCATAACCCAGCGAAGCGCACAGCGGAACCAGCGCTTCATCAAGGGGCGTGCCTGCGGTAATCAGCATCAGCGTTTTGGGTAAATACGCCTGCAGATTCATCTTTAGCGCCTGTTCGAGCGTGGCGCGTAAAAATGAGGACTCTCCCACCACCACATCCGGTTGCTGGCGACACAGGGCAATCAGCAGCGCGTCCCGGCAGGAGCGGGATAAAAAAGACCAGTGCAGACCGCTCTCGTCCAGCGCCTGACGCGTGAACACATTCACCAGCGGCGCGTAGGTCACCACCATATGCTGCCCTGCGGTTACGCCGCATTCCGCCAGCACACGCTTACCCGCCACGATACGCAACGGCAGTTCGTTCTGCGTTACGCCGACAATGTTTTGAAATGCGCTGCTGCCGGTGGTAAAGGTAACCAGAGCCAGATTCAACGGCGTGTGGATCTCCTCGATAACGTGAGCCGCTGTGGGGCCAGCGATGCCTTTATCGCTCAGCGTGCGGCGCGGCATCTCCGTCAGCGTGGGGATACCCTGCTGGGCGTCAACCAGCCATTCGAGTGTGGCGATGGGATCGTTCATAGCGCGAACTCCAGAATCAGGCCGGTTGATACCGCGCCGCGACCGCCCGATACTCCTCGCGCATCTGCGCCAGAATCACGTTGCGCATTTTTCTGCCGCCGCGCGCTTCGCCTGCGATCCCACGCCCCTGCGGACCTGTCGCCGTCACGCCAGCCGCCTGTTTCTGCTGGCGCACTTCTGCGATATGGCGAACGATCGTCCCTTTCATCTCCGGGATCGCCTTGATCAGCGCTTCCACCCCGCCCAACTGCCAGAAAAACTCCGGCCCGGCCGCGAAGACCGGATTGGTGCGGGAAAGTTCGCTCAGACGCTCCACGTCCTGACGGGTAATACGCGCGATACTGCTCAGCGGCATGACGTGGATCATGGTGCCAAATTCCGACGTCAGGCTCAGGATATGGTCGGCCTGTAAACCGTGGCAGAGAAACGCGCCGCTAATGGCGCGACCGATGACCATCGCGATAATCGGGTGTCCGGCATGGCGCGCCTCAGCCAGCGCCAGCTGATAGGCACCGGTGGCTTTATTCATGCCGATGATCTCTTCCAGCTTGCCCGGCCCGTTGCCGGGAGTGTCGACGATCAGCACCAGCGGACGTTTCTCGCCGACGGGCTTGTCTTTATCCATCGCCAGCGTGCGATAGACCGCCAGCGCCATTTTGTAGCCCTCTTCCAGCCCGATAACCCCGGCGTAGACCACCGGAAAACGCGGGTTAAAGGTCATGGCGTCGTTAGCAATAACGGTGCAGACTTCACCGCTAATGCGGGCGCTGCCGATGACGGCCCCTGGTCCGTAATCCTCATAAGGCAGCTCGAGATCCGCCAGCGCGTTTTCTTCGAAGCTGTTTTCGTCAACAATCAAATCGATAGCGGCGCGGCCCTGGCCGAGTAAATTTTCCATTATGCTTCCTCCACCGGCAGGCGTTTAACGTTGCTCAGGAACGTGTCGAGATCCATATCCACCAGAGACTGGGGCGCGGTATTGCCCGCCATCGCCCAGACATCCCGCGCATCTGATGGCTCTGACTCGCTGATTTTTTGCGTGAGCGCCATCTGGGCGCGTACTTTTGCTTCGCTGCCGATGCGGCGCATGGCTTCAATCTGCGGCCAGGGCAGGTCGGCAATCAGCGCGGCCTGCTGGTGGAAGGCTGCCAGCGAGTCGGCAATCAGATAGTTGCAGTCGCCGACGATATACTTGTGCTTACCGCCGGTGGTGCGGAACACCAGCGCGCGGTCAGAAGCGTCGAACTCGCTGCGGCCCATCTCCTGTTCGATGACCTCAGGCCCGGTCAGCCCCAGGCGGCCCGATTCGCTCATCACGATGACGTCGGTAGCGGCAGCGACAAACCCCATCCCGCCAAAGCAGCCGATCTTGCTGCCAATCATCGCCACCACCGGTACGCGACCGCGCAGTGTTTGCAGCATGTTCATGCACTCGGCGTGGGCCAGCAGTCCGGCGTTAGCCTCATGCAGACGCACGCCGCCGGTTTCAAAGGAGATGAGGACGATCGGGCGGCGGGTAGGGTCGGTGGTCTGCGCCGCCAGTTCGTCCGCCAGCATCAGCGCGCCGACCATCTTGGCGCCGCCCACTTCACCCACTGCCCCCCCGATAAAGCGCCCCTCCTGGGAGATGACGATGGCCGGGTGCTGGCCCAACAGGCCGATACCGGTGACGATACCGTCGTCAAATTCAACCGCCTCATTGAGCACGGGCAGGTGCGGGCTGGTTCGCTTGGCCGCCGGGCCGATCAGTTCAGTAAAGGTGCCTTTATCCACCAGCGAACTGGCGCGAACCCGGGCGCTGGCTTCCAGAAAACGCAGATCATTCATGATGGGTTTCTCCCGGCATAGCCTGCTGTAACGCTTGCTGAATTCGTAAAGCCACTACCGCCGGCGTGGCGTTATTGTCATTGATGCTGACCTGCATGTTGCCCAGCGGTCCATTTTCCAGAAACCGTTTCAGCACAATCTCCCAGATATGATCGAAACCGGTCACCGGCGTGGATATAGTGACTTCAATACCGCCCGCCAGCGCTTTCGGCTCCAGCAGGACCTCCAGATCGCCAGAGCCTACCACGCCGCAGTGCACGGTTTGCGGCAGAGATGCTCTTTCGCGGGTGCCGCTGAAATGATGTGATATTTGATGTAGAGCCATGTCCTTTTCCCCTACCAGTTACGGAATCGAGCGGGCGGGTTATAGAGTCCGCCAGACCAGTCAACCAGATCGCGAATGCTTTTCGCCGCCAGCATCTGACGGTTGGCGCGGCGGCGATCAATGCCTAAATCTTCCGGCGTTTTGACAATGCCAGCCTCTCGCAGCTGTGCGGTCTGTGCCGGATCGGCGGCAAGGCCAATGCCGGTGTAGCCCGCCACGGCGCGAATGGCCGCCATGCGCTGTTCCAGCCCTTCGCAGCGGTGCAGATAGGCGATGCCCTCTTCGGTCAGTACATGGGTGACGTCATCGGCGTACACCATGACCGGCGGCAGGGCGAGGTTGGCTTTTTCCGCCAGTTCCCAGGCGTCCAGCTTGTCGACGAAAGCGGGCTGGCGCTTCTCGCGGAAGGTTTCCTGCATCTGCACCACCAGACGTTTGCCGCGCGGCATATCGCCAATCAGCTGCTGTTGGGTGGCCTTGAACTCTTCGCCGCATTTCAGCCAGGATTGCGTTGCATGACGGCGGCCTTTGGCGTCGCAGCCCATATTCGGCGCGCCGCCAAAGCCTGAAACGCGGCTGGCGGTGGCGGTGCTGCTGTTTCCGTACTTATCGATCTGCAGCGTGCCGCCGATAAACATATCGAGCGCGTAGTGACCCGCAGCCTGGGCGAAGGCGCGGTTGGAGCGAAGCGTGCCGTCCTGGCCGATATAAAAGACGTCCGGGCGTTCGGCGACATATTTCTCCATGCCCAGTTCACCGCCGAAGCAGTGCACCGACTGGATCCAGCCGCTTTCGATCGCCGGGATCAGCGTCGGATGCGGGTTGAGTACCATATGGGTACAGACTTTGCCTTTCAGCCCCAGCTCCTCGCCGTAGGTGGGCAGCAGCAGCTCAATGGCAGCGGTGAAGAAGCCAATGCCGTGGTTAATGCGCTCAACGCCGTATTCGGCATAGATACCTTTCAGCGCCATCATTGCCATCAGCACATGGGTGTCGGTAATAAGCCCCGGATCGCGGGTAAAAAGCGGCTCGACGTAGAACGGGCGCGGCGCTTCAATCACCGCATTTATCCAGTCGCCGGGGATATCAACGCGCGGCACTTTATCGACAATCTTATTGACCTGCGCGATCACAATCCCCTGGCGGAAATGGGTGGCTTCGGTAATAACAGGCGTATCTTCGGTGTTAAAGCCGGTGTAGAGATTGCCGTCTTTATCCGCTTCAAAGGCGGTGATTAGCGATACGCGCGGCGTGAGGTCGACAAAGTAGCGGCTGAACAGCTCCAGATAGGTGTGGATGGCCCCGAGCTTAATCTTACCGTCCTGGATCAGCTTCGCCAGACGGCCATCCTGCGGCCCGGCATAGGCGAAATCGAGCTTTTCAGCGATGCCCTTTTCAAACAAATCCAGATGGCTGGACAACGGTACGGATGACTGCACCATATGCAGGCCGGAGATCTTTTGCGGATCAAGCTGGCACAGGCATTCGGAGAGAAAATCCGCCTGTTTCTGGTTATTGCCCTCAATATTGACGCGATCGAAGCTTCGAATAACGGCTTCCAGCGCGGCGACAGTATCTTTGGCGTCGATAATTTTGCCGTCACGGAAATACGGGGCCAGCTGATTCAGGCGCTGTACCGTATCGTCCTTGAGTTGATGCCAGTTGTGCTCTTTTAGCATGGGTTGACTCCATTAATTCAGCAGGAATAGCGTGGAGATAAAGATGCCGGTGGCGATAGCCGAGACGATCAGACCGCTCACGCCCGCACCCATTGCCAGCGGCAGAATGATGGCGTAGGGGTTCTCATGGTTAACCTCTTTCTGCGCGATTTTTGCCGTCGTCGGCAGGCAGGAGACGCCCGCGATACCGATAGCCGGGTTATAACGCCCCTTCGAGATAAACCAGATAAACCAGCCGCCCAGCAGAGCGCCGACGGCGGAAATGGCCAGCGCGCCGATACCAAGGATCAGGATGATGGCCACTTTCGGGTCGAGAATCGTTTGCGCTTCGCACAGTGTGCCCAGCAGCAGGCCGAGAAACAGCGTTGCGGTATAGGTCAGCGTGGATTCCAGTAATTTCTGGAACGGTTCGATCTCCGCTTCTTTAATCGCGATTCCGAGGAAGAACGAGAGGATCAGCGGCGCGGCGACCGGCAGCAGCAGGCACAACAGCAGGCAGGCGCAGACGGTAAAGATGAATTTCGCTTTCTTCGATACGGTGGGGTATTCAATTTCAACTTCCATGCCACGGTATTTTTTCGGTACCAGCAGGCGCACCAGGTACGGATAACCGGCATAGGTCAGGCTCAGGTAGAGATAAGCGATAATGGCGATGGGGACGAACAGATTCGGTGCGAGGATAAGGGAGGCAAAGAGCACCATCGGCCCATCTGCGCCGCCGATAGTGGCAATCGACGCGGCTTCGTTGGCAGGCAGGCCGAATACTTCAATACCCAGCAGCAGCGCGGCGAAGGTTCCCGCCTCGGCGAACAGGGCGACAACAATGCTGGCCCAGGGACGGAGCAGAATAAAGCTGATGTCGCTCATTGCGCCAATGCCGAAGAAAACGATACAGGCGATGAGGCCATTGCTAAAGGTGAAGTTATAGACCGGCTGCAGAAAGTTTACCTGCATCAGGTTTACCAGCTCGTTAGGCTCGCTGACCATCGGGTCGAGAATTAAGGTCCCGGTTTGTCCCCCCGCCAGAAACAGTACCCCGGCGTTAACCGCGATCATACCGAGGCCCATCGGCACCATAATTAACGGTTCAAGCTTACGGCGGAATCCCATCCAGGCCAATATAAAGCCGAGAACAATGAGCAGAAAACGTGCAATGGCTATTTTCGGATCTTCTATAAAAAAAGTGCCAATGCCCGAAAAGAGCTTAACAAAGATATCCATAACTATATTCCTGATGGCAAAGGTAAAGTTCGTAAATTAATCGTCGGTGATATTTAATTTATTCATCATCTTGTTGACGCCAACAATGATGCCGACAACCGCAAATGAAATTACAATCGTTAAGCCATACGTTAATAAAGTATAAAAATAGATGTTCATATTCTTCCTTATGTCATATCTCCTTGCGGCTGGCGGCAAAGAAAATACATCGCCAGACACAGCGCTAATAAATCGGCCGAACCGCCAGGGCTGACCCACCTATCCAGGCACCATGAATTAAAATCAGCCAGTTCCTGCTCGATCGCAGGGTTAAACATTCCGCCCTGCGTCATCAGACGCCGGGCATATTGCTTCATTTCCGCCAGCGCCTGCTGGCCGCCGCGAAACAGCACGGTTGTGTCATCGCAATGGGCCATTAGGGTGAGCAGCGTATGAATTAGCGCTTCCCGCCAGGCCAGCCCGTTGTCCAGCGCCTGATGCAGCGCGGGTAAGCCAATCTGGCAAACCAGTGGGAAGCCTTGCTCTGCCTCGCCGCGCACGCCGGTAATGCCGAATCCGACATACAATTTCTCACCGTGGGTTTGCGCCGGGCGTTCGGTCAGGACGGAGAAATCCCGACGGCAGAGATCGCGGCAGAGTTCAGCGACGCACTGGCTTAAGGCGTGATAAGAGAGGGTTTTCCCGCGCCCGGAAAGCCATCCTGCCGCTGTCGCCAGAACCGCGCCGGAAAAAAGAATGCCGCGCTGAGTATTAACCTGCTGTGTTGCCCGCAACAGCGTATTTTCATATTGAATGCCAATGGCACGTATTGTTGTAAAGAGTTCCCCTGGTGAGCCCTGATGATTTTCCCCGGCATGGGCGCAGGCGCTAAAACAGGGGGCAATAGCCGATGTGCTGGTAATAAATAACCAGATATCCATATCTTTATGCGCCCCTTGTGAATGGGGTGTAACAAGGCCGGGTTTAGGCCAGGCGGAGACCTCCATTAACAGCGCTTTTAATAAGCACTCGCCGATCCACATAGCACGGGCAGTTGGTTGGCTCATGGGTATTCTCTTTTACCAGATTCAGGGTTGAAAAATAAAACAGAGGAAAATTAACACCGTTGAATGAGGGGGACAATTACGCCAGAGGTAATGTAATTACGCTCAACGTAATAAGACGGGGGTTATGCGAAAATATGAATGAAGACGATCACAAAATGGTTTAGCGGGCGAAAAGAAATGCGGCAAAAATGCCGCATAGCTCACTATCCCAACAATTCCTCTTTCACCTGCATCGCTAAATCGAAAGAATGCAGCCGCGCCTGGTGGTCGAAGATCTGGCCATTGACCATGATTTCGTCCGCCTCGGTTTCCCGCATAATCGACTCTAAGCCGTGGCGGACTTTAGTTTTATCACCCACCAGCGACATGCGCAGCGCCTGCTGCACGCCATACTGCTCGGACGCTGACCACAGCTGATGCATATTTTCCACCGGCGGCGGCAGCTGTCCGGTTTCGCCGCGACGCAGCTTCACAAACGCCTGCTGCATGGAAGTGAAGAGAAACTCCGCATCGCGGTTGCTGTCGGCGGCGATGATATTGATGCACACCATGGCATACGGTTTTTCCAGCCGCGCGGAGGGCGTAAAGTTGCTGCGATACAGGTGCAGGGCCTGGAACAGCATATCCGGCGCGAAGTGCGAGGCGAACGCGAAAGGCAAACCGAGCTGCGCCGCCAGCTGGGCGCTGTAGAGGCTTGAACCCAGCAGCCACACCGGAATTCGCTCCCCGTAGCCGGGTACCGGGCGCACGTGCGGGTTCGGATCGCGGGCGTCAAACCAGTCCACCAGTTCCGCCACGTCGCGCGGGAAGTTATCGACATCGCCGCTCATATGGCGACGCAGGGCGCGCATGGTGGGCTGATCGCTGCCCGGCGCGCGGCCAAGGCCGAGGTCGATACGCCCGGGATAGAGGGTGTTCAGGGTGCCGAACTGCTCGGCGATCACCAGCGGCGAATGGTTGGGCAACATCACGCCACCGGAACCCAGATGCAGGGTAGTGGTATTGGCGGCGAGATAGCCAATCAGCACCGAGGTCGCTGCGCTGGCAATGCCGACCATATTGTGGTGCTCCGCCAGCCAGTAGCGGTGATAACCGCGCGATTCGGCCAGCCGGGCGAGATCCAGAGAGTGGGTAAAGGCTTCTTTGGCAGAAGATCCTTGCGGGATCGGCGCCAGATCGAGCACCGAGAACGGAACAGATTTGTCAGTCATAAAGGCTCACTTTGCTACAGCATCGTCATCAGATTGAAGGTCTTCTTCCAGCCTGGCGCATCCAGGACGCGCCAGCCAGAAAAGCTGCATCTTTAATAATGCATTAAAATCTGATCACTGCTGTTAACAAAGTGAGCGGTTTATCAGGCCTGCAGCACCAGCCCGGGCAGCCGTTTCCAGTAGCCGTTGCAATCGCTGTTGCCGGTGAGCGCCAACGGCGCAGCGCCGTTTTCATTGGCGCGGAAGGCGTCGAGCATGGCGAAGGTCTCGTTGCCCATCGGCGACAGGCGTACCATATCCACCAGGCCGTGCATGGACGTCAGCTCATTGCCCAGGTTGTAGACATAGCCGCTCATGGTCTGGATACCGTTGAGCACGAACACCTGCTGGTTCTCCTGGGACAGCATGCTGCGTCCGGTTGGGTATTTGATGCAGCAGGTCTCGCACTCATCCTTTGGCCTATCTTCCGAGCGGGCGGTAAAGCAGCGGGCGGAATAAGCCAGCGGCAGATGGCCGTAGCTCAGCACTTCGACTTCAAACTGATTGCGAATGCCCAGCTCTTCGCACTGGGTCAGTAAATTAGCCAGCCAGTCGCGGGAAAGCTCCACCGGCATGCACCAGCGCACCATGCCCTGTTTTAACAGCAGGCGCAGGGTAACGGCGTTGTAGCAGTTCAGCGCATGCCCGGCGACGAACGGCAGCTTGCGTTCGGCGCAGAGGTTGACCACGCCCAAATCGCTGGCCTCAATCAGGAACTCACCGTTATCGACATAGCGCTTTAGCTCGCCCAGTTCGGAGGAGGCCTGCACCAGCGCGAGGGTAGACAGCACCACCTGTTTGCCGCTCCCGGCCAACGCTTTCGCCATCTCAATCCAGTCGTCGACTTTGGTAGCGCGGCGTTTGCTGCACACCGCTTCGCCGAGATAAATGGTGTCGGCGCTGCAGTTTGCTGCCTGCTGGTAAAAATTTTCCAGCGTCTCTTTTGGCCAGTAGTAAAGCACTGGCCCTAATGAATATTTCATGTTTCTCACTGCCATTTACGGTGGTAGGCGCCAAGGGTGGTTTGTGTCCCTTCGGACATGGAGCCAAGGGTTTCCATCCATGCGGATTGCGGCACGAAATTCTGTGGATCGGCTTTGCAGCGATCGATCGCCTGGCGCCAGACTTTCGCTACCTGGGTGACGTAGGCCGGGCTGCGCTGACGGCCTTCGATTTTCACTGAGGCGATATTGGCGGCCATCAACTCCGGCAACAGTTCCAGGGTATTGAGGCTGGTGGGCTCCTCCAGCGCGTGATAGCGCTCGCCATCGACCAGGTAGCGGCCTTTACACAAGGTCGGATAACCGGCGTTTTCCCCATCCTGATAGCGGTCAATCAGCACTTCATTGAGGCGCGATTCCAGCCCCTGTGGGGTTTGCTGCCAGCGCACGAAGCGGGCAGGCGAGCAGGCGCCGACGGTGTTGGGCGATTCGCCGGTCAGGTAGGAAGAGAGATAGCAGCGGCCTTCCGCCATGATGCACAGGCTGCCGAAGGCAAAGACTTCCAGCGGCACCGGCGTGGCGCGAGCCAACTGTTTCACCTGGTGAATAGATAACACCCGCGGCAGTACGACGCGCGCCACGTCGAAGTTGCGATGATAGAAGCGAATGGCCTCTTCATTGGTGGCGGAAGCCTGTACCGACACATGGCGTTCTATATGCGGATAGCGCTCCGCGGCGTACTCCAGCATGGCGATATCGGCCAGAATGAGCGCATCGGCGCCCAGCTGAGCTGCCATATCCACCGCGCGCTGCCAGCGGGCGTAGCCGTCGGGGTGGGCGAAGGTGTTGATGGCGATATGCAGCTTACGACGGTGCTGATGCACAAAGCTGACGGCTTCCTGCAGTTTCTTTTCGGTGAAATTAAGGCCGGCAAAGTGGCGGGCGTTGGTGTCATCTTTCAGCCCGATATAGACGGCATCGGCGCCGTTTTCGATGGCCGCCTTAAGCGCCGGAAGGTTACCGGCTGGGCAGAGCAGCTCCATAATTTTTCCTGAAAAATGCGGCCCGTCAGGGACGCTGAATGGTTAACGAGCAGGGATTTTAGTTAACCTTCTGGTGACAATTTTTGATTTGAGGCAGTTAAAAGTGTATTGGCGGCGCCAATAACGGGCTGCCGTCATCGCGTTTTTGTTGATTTACGCCGCTATGTTGTTTATGTGATATGGCACAATAGCGGCACAATTGCATTCATGGAGTAAAGCTTGTGTTGGATAAACTGCGTTCCCGGCTGGTCCACTTTGGCCCGTCTTTAATGAGCGTGCCGGTTAAGCTGGCGCCTTTTGCCCTCAAGCGCCAGGTGCTGGAGCAGGTGCTTAGTTGGCAGTTTCGCCAGGCGCTGGCGGAGGGAGAGCTGGAGTTTCTCGAGGGGCGCTGGTTAAGTATTCATGTGCGTGACATCGGTCTGCTGTGGTATACCTCGGTAGTCGATGGTCGCCTGGTGGTCAGCCAGCAGGCGGACGCCGACGTCAGCTTCAGCGCCGACGCCAGCGATCTGTTAATGATCGCCGCGCGCAAGCAGGATCCGGATACGCTATTCTTCCAGCGTCGTCTGGTTATTGAAGGCGATACGGAGCTGGGGCTGTATGTAAAAAATTTGATGGACGCCATTGAGCTCGAGCAGATGCCCAAAGCGCTGCGCGTGATGTTGCTGCAACTGGCGGATTTTGTCGAAGCTGGACTGAAGAGCCCGCAGAAACCTGAACAGACATCGGTAGGTGAGGCATGCTGATTCGAGTGGAAATTGGGATTGATGCACCGGGAATCGACGCGCTGCTGCGTCGTACCTTCGGCCGCGATGCCGAAGCGCAGCTGGTGCACGATCTGCGTGAAGATGGACTGATCACGCTGGGGGTAGTGGCGACGGATGATGAAGGCCAGGTGATCGGCTACGTTGCCTTCAGCCCGGTTGCGGTGGAAGGTGAAGAGCTACAGTGGGTCGGCCTGGCGCCGCTGGCGGTGGATGAACGCTACCGTGGACAGGGCATTGGCCGGCAGCTGGTCTATGAAGGGCTGGATTCGCTGAATGAGTTTGGCTATGCCGCGGTGGTGACGCTGGGCGACCCGGAGTTATACCGTCGCTTTGGTTTTGAACCGGCCGCGCGCTTCGATCTCCGCTGCCGCTGGCCGGACAGCGCGGAGGCGTTCCAGGTGCACCGCCTGGCGGATGACGCCCTCGAAGGTGTCCACGGCCAGGTCGAATACAGCGACCACTTTAATCGTTTTTGAGCCTTGCCAGCAGGGTTTCGACGGTATCTTCTCCGGCAACGAGGCGCTCTTTTTCGCGCTTCGTTAGCTGCTTAATGCGGTATTCCAGCCGCAAAGCAAGTGAGTGTTCACCAACTTCATGGCTAAAGGCCAGCTGCAGGTCGCCTTTGCCGCGCAACGCCTTCGCGCCTTTCCCTGCCTGATGCTGGCGAAAGCGGCGCGGCACATCGGTGGTGATGCCGGTATAGAGGCGATTATCCGCGGTTCGAATGAGATACAGAAACCAGCACACGGTTATAAAGTCACTATGGTAAGGTGTAGGCACCATAGCATAATGGAGAAGAAAGATGGATACGCTTGCCGCCATTGGCCGCTGGCTGAGTAAACAGCACGTCGTCACCTGGTGCGTCTCCCGCGACGACGAGCTGTGGTGTGCGAACGCCTTTTACGTCTATGACCCGGATAGCGTGGCCTTTTATCTGCTCAGCGATGAGCACACCCGCCACGGCCAGATGACCGGCGAGCGGGCGAAGGTGGCCGGCACGGTCAACGGCCAGCCAAAAACCGTGGCCCTGATCCGCGGCGTGCAGTTCCAGGGCGAGATCCGCCGATTGCGCGGCGACGAAGAGGCGCGTATGCGTCAGCGCTACGTCAAGCGCTTCCCGGTGGCCCGCATGTTGTCGGCGCCGGTTTGGGAGATTCGTCCGGACGAAATCAAGTTTACCGACAACACGCTGGGGTTCGGGAAAAAGCTACACTGGCGGCGCGATGCCGGCGCCGAGCAGGCGTAGCGCTTCGCGATTGAAGGCCGGCAGATCGTCCGGCGTTCTGCTGGTGACCAGCTGTTCGTTATCGACCACCACCTCCTGGTCGTAAAACTCGCCCCCGGCGTTTTTCACATCCACCACGATAGGCTTCACCGCCGTGAGCTTACGCCCGCGGATCACATCGGCGCTGATCAGCAGCTGCGGGCCGTGGCAGATGGCGAAGACCGGCTTCCCGCCGTTGACAAAATCGCGGGTAAAGGTGACAAAGCGTTCATCCCCGCGCAGCTGGTCAGGGGAATAGCCCCCGGGCAGCAACAAGGCATCAAATTCACCCGGTGTGACGTCATCAATGGCCCGATCGATGGCGACCTCTGCTTCTCCCTGTTTACCCTTCACCGTCTTGCCAGCCTGCTTTTCGATGGTCACGACCTGATGCCCGGCGAGCTTAAACGCCTCGGCGGGAGAGGTAAATTCAGAATCTTCAAAGTCGTCGGTAATGAGCACGGCTATCTTTTTACTCATGTTTCCTCCGCTATCTGGATGGTCAATGAGGTAATTCCATGATGATGGTGGATACTTACCTTGTAAGGTATTAAGCCTGGAACATGAGCCCGAAAGTGCAAGGCGGAGAATTCTGTAAAGGAGAATCAATGAGTCAGGTATTATTGACCGGCGCGACCGGGTTAGTTGGCGGTCACTTACTTCGGCTGCTGCAGAATGAGCCGAGCATCAGCGCCATCGCCGCCCCGACGCGTCGCCCACTGGCGCCGGCGGAAGGGGTTTTTAATCCGCACGATCCCCAGTTGACCGATGCCCTGGCGCAGGTGGTTGACCCGGTGGATATCGTTTTCTGCTGTCTGGGAACGACGCGCCGGGAGGCCGGGAGCAAAGAGGCCTTTGTCCATGCTGACTACACGCTGGTGGTTGATACCGCGCTGACCGGCAAACGGCTGGGTGCGCAACATATGCTGGTGGTCAGCGCGATGGGCGCCAACGCCCACTCGCCGTTTTTCTACAATCGGGTGAAGGGGGAAATGGAGGCGGCGCTGATCGAGCAGGGTTGGCCGCGGCTGACCATTGCCCGGCCGTCGATGCTCTCAGGCGAGCGGGAAAAAAAGCGGGCCAATGAGACCTTCCTCGAACCGCTGTTCCGACTCTTACCGGGGAACTGGAAATCCATTGCGGCCCGCGACGTGGCGATTGCCCTGCTGGCGGAGGCGCTGTCGTCTACTCACGAAGGGGTGCAAATTCTCTCATCGTCCGAGCTACGGGAGCGTGCCGCGCGGCAGGCGGAATAGCGGTTTGCAAACGCAGGCTTCCGGCGTAGTATTCACGGCTTCAATTCATATCCACATTTCTTGCTGGGGAATGCTATGGCTGGTCAGTCTTCATCTCAGGCGGCGTCACCATTTCAATGGTGGAAGCCCGCGCTTTTCTTTCTCGTCGTGATTGTCGGCCTGTGGTTCGTCAAATGGCAGCCATACTACGGGAAAGCCTTCACCGCTGCGGAAACCCACAGTATCGGTAAATCCATTCTCGCCCAGGCCGACGCTAACCCGCTGAAGGCGGCGTGGGACTACGCGGTGGTTTACTTCCTTGCCGTCTGGAAAGCGGCGGTGCTCGGCGTGCTGCTCGGGTCGCTGATCCAGGTGCTGATCCCGCGCGACTGGCTGCTGCGCACCCTGGGACAATCGCGTTTTCAGGGGACGCTGCTGGGGACGATTTTCTCGCTGCCAGGCATGATGTGCACCTGCTGCGCCGCGCCGGTCGCGGCCGGGATGCGCAAACAGCAGGTGTCGATGGGCGGGGCGCTGGCGTTCTGGATGGGCAACCCGCTGCTCAACCCGGCGACGTTGGTGTTTATGGGCTTCGTGCTGGGCTGGCAGTTTGCGTTGGTTCGCCTGGTGGCGGGCCTGGCGACGGTGTTGATTGTCGCGACGCTGGTGCAGAAATGGGTAAAAGAGGCGGCGACGCAGCCTGCCGTGGTGCCTGAAGCGCAAGCGAAAGCGGCCCAGGGCGGCTTCTTTAGCCGCTGGCTGCGGGCGCTGTGGACGTTGTTCTGGAACACCATCCCGGTTTATATCCTCGCGGTACTGGTGCTGGGGGCGGCGCGCGTCTGGCTGTTCCCGCACGCCGATGGCGTGGTGGATAATACCTTGTTCTGGGTCATCGCGATGGCGATTGCCGGCTGTCTGTTTGTGATCCCTACCGCGGCGGAAATTCCGATTGTCCAGACGATGATGCTGGCGGGGATGGGCGTTGCGCCGGCGCTGGCGCTGCTGATTACGTTGCCGGCAGTGAGCGTGCCATCGTTGATTATGCTGCGCAAAGCCTTTCCGGCTAAAGCGCTGTGGCTGACTGGCGGACTGGTGGCGCTGTGCGGGGCGATTGTCGGTGCGCTGGCGCTGGTGTAGTTTGCCGTAAACGTACGCATAGCCGGATTGGATGCCGGGTGGCGGCTACGCCTTACCCGGCTCACAACGGACAGGGGGCGGTAGCCCGGCTAAGCGCAGCGCCAGCCGGGAAATTGCAGCTTTATTTAATATAGGTAAAGGCGGTGGTCACCCGGGACACGCCGCTCACCCGGCTGGCGATATCCGCCGCCGCGCGGCCTTCACGGTCGGTCACCAGTCCCATCAGGAAGACTTCGCTGTTTTCCGTGGTCACCTTCACGTTCGAGGATTTGACCTGATCGGTGCTCAGCAGCTGCGAACGCACCTTGGTGGTAATCCAGGTATCAGAAGAGGCGGTGCCTAAACCAATCGGCTGGCCCTGGCGCACTTCGTTAAACACTTCCGTGGTTCCTTCCACGCCCATGGCGATTTGCTTGGCGCGGGCAGAGAGATCCGGCGTCGGCGACTGACCGGTCAGCAGGACTTTGCCCTGATAAGCGGTAACGTTGATGCGGGCCTGTTTCTTAATCTGTTCATCTTTCGACAAGGCGCTATTGACGCGCAGTTCCAGGGTGCTGTCATCGACCTGGGTTCCCACCGTACGCGGGTCCGTTGCGGCTTTAGTGCCGACTGCTGCCGTTCCGACAACCGCGGCGGCAACGCAGCCCTGCAGCAGTAGTGCTGAAAGCAGGATGGCGAGGGGCGAGAGAGCCTTCATGTGTTCTCCTTAATCGTCCTGGTGTGGAAAAAGAGTGTTATCTATCAAATCGCACAGACAGTTGACGGTCAGCATATGCATCTCCTGGATACGCGCGCTGCGGTGTGAGGGGATGCGGATTTCGACATCCTGCTGACCTAACAGGCCCGCCAGCTCACCGCCGTCATAGCCGGTTAACGCGACGATGGTCATGTCGCGGGTCACGGCGGCTTCCACCGCCTTGACGATGTCCCGACTGTTACCGCGTGTGGAGATTGCCAGCAGCACATCGCCAGCGTGTCCCAGGGCGCGCACCTGCTTGGCGTAAATCTCGTCATGCAGGCGATCGTTAGCGATGGCAGTTAAGACCACATTATCGGTGTTTAGTGCAATGGCGGGTAAACCAGGGCGTTCCGTTTCAAAACGATTAATCATGCTGGCAGCAAAATGCTGTGCGTTGGCGGCGGAAGTGCCATTACCACAACAGAGGATTTTGTTGCCGTTGAGCAGGGACTGCACGAGCGTCATCGCCGCCCGGGAGATGGCGTCCGGGAGTGCTTCTGCTGCGGCAATTTGGGTTTGAATGCTTTCGGTAAAGCAGGCTTTGATTCTGTCGAGCACGGGATCCCTTACTTCTGGTATTACGCTATTCGCCAAAGGCGTTTTTTAGCCATTGGATGTCGTTTCCGGTGAAGGCTACCACATCGAAACGGCAATCCACAGTCTCAAAGCTCCCATTCTGTCGGCAGAGCCACAAACGGGCGGCTTTAAGCAGGCGTTGCTGTTTTTGCGGGGTGACGCTGGCCGCCGCGTCACCGTACAGAGCGCTGCGGCGGTAGCGCACCTCGACAAAGACGGTGACGGCGCCGTCGCGCATAATGAGGTCAATTTCGCCGCCACGCTCGCGAGCATTGGCTGCAATAAAACGCAGGCCCTGGCTTTCCAGCCAGCGGCGAGCACGGTTTTCCCATGCATCGCCGGTCTGTTTGCTTAGCTGGCCGGGACGATTTGTCCCTGCTGGTATTTGAGCCATGACAGTTTCCTGGTAATCACGCAGTCCTGAGTCGCCGTCAGATCGCCGGTATTCCCGTTCAGCTCGAAGCCCGGCGTCTGGCGCATTTGCGTGAAGTGGTTTGCCAGCGACCAGGCGTCAGCGCCCATCGCATACAGACGCGCCAGCGAGTAGTCATTGCGCACCGCAGACAGCGCCTGCTGCATCAACGCCGGGTTGCTGCCAGCCAGCATCGGGATTTCGCTATACTGCAGGCCTTCCATCTCCAGACGGAAATCCGGACCTGCGGTGCCCTGTGCGCTGCGCGAGCTGGCGTACAGGGTGACATTGCTCTGGCTGCCGTTGCGCATCGCGATCATGGGTTTGATATAGCCAATCTGTTCCGGGGTGGCGAGGATATAGGCCGCGTCGACGCTGCCGCCGCTGCTAACCGGCATTTCATCCGCCGTGCCGAGGACGCTGTTCTGCGCTGATGGCAGGGTGGAGACTGGGGTGCCGCTCAGCGCAATGCCCCCTCCGCCGTTAACGCCGGCGCGCAGCTCCGCCGTGGAGCCAAAACGCTGCTGCAGGACGCTGGCGCCGCCCAGCTTCAGCCACTCGTCGGCAAACGCGTTGACCACACGATCGCCCAGCGCGCCGCGCGGAACCAGCAACAACGGCGTCTGTTTGCCCTGTTGATGGATGTGTCGGGCGGCGTCACGCGCTTCGTCTTCCGGTGACAGCGCGAAATAGCAGATATTAGCGCGGCCTTCGACCTTCTCCGGCTGGTTGAGCGCCAGCACGTTGAGCGGCGTATTGCTCTTGAGAACATCTTCGACATTCTCTTTTAGCAGCGGCCCGACGACGAGGGTGGCGCCGTCCTGCTGAGCCTGGGCAAGGAGCTGGCCGATCGGCTGGCTGGTGGTATCGTAAATTTTCAGTTCCGCAGAGGGATTGGCGGCGGTGGCGACCACTGGCTGCGGCTGTGCGGCCGGGGCGGTGACCGGCTGGGTGACCGGGGACGCGGTGGTCTGCGGCGTGGTGGTCGCTTCCGGCGCCTGAGCCGCCGGCTCCGCCGCTGGCGTTGCCTGAGTTTGCGCCGGGGCCTGCACCGGTTCGGCGCGACTTCCGGCAGCCGTCAGATCGCTAATTTCCGCCTGCGACGGGCTTACCACGTCATCGTTACCGGACGTGTTCGCCGCCTGAGCGACCTGAGCGGGAACCGCGCTGCCCGTCACCGACGGCGCGCCGTTTTTGGCGGCTTCGAAGCCCTGCTGGATGGTGCGGCCGAAGATCGAGGCCTGGCCGTTCAGCGGCAGGAAAAGCGCAATCTTGTTGATGGAGGCGGGCTTATAGTTTTGCATGTTCACCAGCGCCGTTGGCAGCATTTTGGCGCCAGGGTTTTGCGGGTAGCGCGTCTGCCAGTCTTTGACGCCGGCTTTCAGCAGCGTGGGATCGTTGCGGTTGTCAAACCACATCCGCTGCAGATCCAGCCAGCCCTGGAGGGTGTTTTCATCGGCATTGATCACCAGCGCATTGGCCTGATCCTGGGTCATCGCAGTCAGCGCTTGCCAGGTCGCGTCAATATTTTGCTGGCGCTGTTTGGCATCGCTCAGCAGCGGCTGCTGGGCGATTAAGGCGCGCAGCAGAGTCACCGAGGGTTTGCCCTGGCTGGCATCGATTTGCGCCTGCCAGTAGCGCGCCTGCTGAGGCTGCTCCAGGCTTGCCGGGTCAAGCTTAGCCAGCAGAGTACGGGCCCCCTGATAGTCGTTCTGCGCCAGCTTTACTTCTATTGCCAGCAGTGACTGTTCACGGGCCTGGGTGCTGTCCAGGTTTGACGGCAGCTGGTTAAACAGGTCGATGGCCTGCTGCTGCTTTCCTTCCTGCAGCAGTGCACGAATGGCGAGTAATTGCCAGTTGGTCTTGCTATCATTCGTGCTTTGCTGCATCTGCTGCAAGTAGAAACTGGAGTTGGCCTGCGACGTACCCTGCATAAACGCCGTGCTTTGATCCTGCGTGTGGGTGCCGCAGCCAGCAAAAAGAAGAGTCGCCAGCAATACGGGCAGACAGCGCGCGGGCTTAGAACGAAGAAATGTTGACGGTACCATAAGTGTCCAGTGATATTTTTTTGGCTCAATGCTCAATATTAAATCGGCAATACGGACGAGACAATGAAACAACACGAATCAGCGGATAATTCTCAGGGGCAGCTCTATATTGTGCCCACTCCGATAGGAAATCTGTCTGATATCACGCAGCGCGCACTGGAAGTGTTGCAAGCCGTTGATTTAATTGCTGCGGAGGATACCCGCCACACCGGTTTGCTGCTGCAACATTTTGCGATTAACGCCCGTTTATTTGCGCTTCACGACCATAACGAGCAGCAAAAGGCGGAAACACTTCTCGCTAAACTGAAAGAAGGGCAAAACATCGCGCTGGTCTCCGATGCGGGCACGCCGCTGATTAACGACCCAGGCTATCATCTGGTGCGTACCTGCCGCGAAGCCAATATCCGCGTCGTGCCGCTGCCGGGTCCTTGTGCGGCTATCGCCGCCCTGAGCGCCGCTGGCCTGCCTTCCGACCGTTTCTGTTATGAAGGCTTCCTGCCGGCGAAATCGAAAGGCCGTCGCGATACCCTTAAAGCGCTGGAAGAAGAGCCGCGCACCCTTATCTTCTATGAGTCGACCCACCGGCTGGTGGAGAGTCTGGAAGATATCTGCGCGGTACTGGGAGAATCTCGCTATGTGGTGCTGGCCCGCGAGCTGACCAAAACCTGGGAATCGATCCACGGCGCGCCGATTGGCGAGCTGGTGGCGTGGGTCAAGGAAGACGAAAACCGTCGCAAAGGCGAGATGGTGCTGATCGTCGAAGGTTTTAAGGCGCAGGAAGAGGCGCTGCCGGCAGCCGCGCTGCGGACTCTGGCGCTGCTGCAGGCGGAACTGCCGCTGAAGAAAGCCGCCGCGCTGGCCGCGGAAATCCACGGCGTGAAGAAAAATGCGTTGTATAAGTATGCCCTGGAGCAGCAGGGGGAGTGATCCTGTAGACCCAATTGAAGTCTGGCAAGCAGCCCCTCAGATAGTGAAGAGCTGCTTGAGCGTCCTCCTACATGTCGGAAGAAATGTCGGAAGAAAAGTGCAGATTCACTTGCGATACCAATGCTGAGTTTTCGCACCGCTAAGCGCAATCACACTATCTTCAGTTCCACCTTTTTGCTGCTTAACGCTGCACGGTCATTTTCGCTAATGCCGTCGTCGGTGATCACGCAGTCTATTTTTTCCATCGGCAGTACCTGGTTAAAGCCCCGGCGATTGAATTTGCTGGCGTCGAGCACGGCGATCACCTGATGCGCGGCGGCGGCCATCACGCTGCTGATGGAGTAACCTTCGTTAAAGGTGGTGATACCGTTGGTGGCGTCGATACCGTCGGCGCCGACAAACATCAAATCGGCGCAAATTCCCTGCAGCGAACGTTCGGCAATTGTGCCGTGCATCGAATGCGTTTTGTGCCGCACGGTACCGCCGCATACCACCAGGGTGATGTCTTTATTTTCCGCCAGGGTAAACGCGGCGGGCAGGCTGTTGGTGATCACGGTGATATTGGTCATCCGCACCAGCGCCTCGGCAATCAGCAGGGTTGTGCTGCCGCTATCGAGGATCACCGTCATACCTTCACGGATCATTGCCGCGGCGGCCTGGGCGATGCGCTTTTTGGGATCGCTGGCAAGCTGATAACGATCTTCCAGTACCACTTCCTGATTTTCGGCGTCGGTCAGGTCGCTGCCCGCACGGGCGGCGCCGCCGTGAAAACGGGTTAACAGCCCTTTCTCTTCCAGTAAGCGGAGATCGGCGCGAATCGTTACCTCAGAGATGCCAAAGAGATTCGAAAGGTCTAGAACCAATACGCTACCCTGCGTATTCACCATATCGACGATTTTGTTCCTTCGTTCAAATGAGTTCATCTTGATTTGCCTGATAATTAACTCATCTCAGTGTAATCGAAGGGTAACGAAAGTTGAACGATAATTTTCGAAAGGTTTGATGAGCCAGCGCCGAGGGCTGGCTCGGGCGGTCAGGAGAGTTTGAGCAGGATTTTGCCCTGCATCGGCGCGCCGTTGAGCGCCTGCACTTCACGCGCAAAGCTCTCCGCGTCACCGCGGTGGGCGATCAGCGGCGCCAGCTGCAGGCGTTTTTCTGTCAGCAGGCGGGTGGCCGTTTGCCACTCTTCTCCTGGCCACGGGCCAGAGTAGTTCATCCAGCTACCGACAATATTCAACTCCTTGCGCAGGATCTGCCCGAAGGTGGCGGCCGGGAGGGTTAAATCGTGATGGAGCGTGCCGACCAGCGCCAGCTGCGCCCGCGGCCCGGCGGCTTCAATCGCTAATGCGACGGTCTGCGGCGTACCGGCGGTCTCGAGGACTAACTGGTCGAACTGAATGGCTTCCAGCGCCTGCTGAATCGCCTGGCCGCTCATCTCGCGGCTGTTGAACACACGGGTTGTGCCAAGGGTTTTGGCCAGTTCCAGTTTCTGCGGATTGATATCGATCGCCGTGACGCTGTTGGCGCCCAGTTCGCGGGCGCACTGCAGCGCCAGCAGGCCAATGGTGCCGGCACCGATAATAATCACGTTTTTACCTTCGCAGCCCTGCGCCAGATGGAAAGCGTGCAGGCCGACGGTTATCGGTTCGATAAACGCGCCGTCATCAATTGGCATCTGGTCCGGCAGGCGGAACAGGTTGGCGCGCTTTACCACCACATATTCGGCGTTGCCGCCTTCGCTGCGTGAGCCGACGAACTGATACTGTTTACATAAAGAGAAATACTCGCGCTGGCACTGCGGGCACTGGAAGCAGGGCAGCAGCGGCACGCAGGCGACGGCATCGCCGGGCTGCAGGTCGGTTACCGCCGCGCCGTAGGATTCCACATAGCCGCTGAATTCGTGTCCCAGCGTAATAGGGTAGTAATGCGCGCCTTTGGCGAAAATGCGCGGGATATCAGAGCCGCATAATCCGGAACTGACTACTTTGACCAGGACATCGTTTTCCGTTTGCAGCGTAGGGATAGGGCGTTCTTCAACGCAGACGTTCCCCTCAGCATGGATTACCACTGATTTCATAACATTCTCCAGCTATAAGATTGAGGGGAGCGAACGCTCCCCTTTTAGATCAAGACATGCCTGTACTTTGTTGCGGGGCAGCGCTTTTTTCTGCTTTTTCCGCCGCGATGAAGCCGCGAGCGCGACGCCAGGTTAGTAAAACGCCGGCCAGATAAATGATACCGATGACCGCGAAGCCAACCACATTTTGCCAGGTAAAGAGCTGGATCAGCAGCCAGGTAATCGGCGAACCACCCTGGTCCATTGAGGCCACCATGCCGCCGGCTTTCAGGGCCCCGGCGTTTGCCGCCAGCTGGGTGTGCAGGCCAATCGTCTGGGTGGCGATCCACAGGGTGATACCCATAATGATGACCCCGGAAATCAACGTGCGGAACAGGTTACCCTGATGTACCGCCACTGCCATTGCCACGAAGAAGCCGATGGTGGCCAGATCGCCAAACGGCAGAACCTGGTTGCCAGGAACCACGACGGCGATAAGAATGGTCAGCGGGATGAAGATCAGGCTGGCCGAGACCACCGAGGTATGGCCGAGCAGCAGCGCCGGGTCGAGACCAATCAGGAACTCCTGGCCGCCAAATTTGGCCTGCAGACGCTTACGCGCCTGTTTGGCTATCGGCGTAAGGCCATCCATAATCGGCTTGATCACCCGTGGCATCAGCAGCATCACCGCTGCGGTTTTCACCGCCAGCTGAAGAATGCCCTTCAGGTCGTAGCCCGCCAGCGCGCCAATCACCAGCCCCATGACGAAGCCAACGGTAACCGGTTCACCGAAGGGACCGAAGCGTTTCTGAATGTCATCGGCGCTAAAGTGAATGCGGTTAAGGCCGGGGATCTTGTCGATGATGGTATCCACGAGGACAGCAACCGGCCCTAAATACGCCGAACTACCGTGGGGTATCGCAATACCCTCAAGGCCGAAGAAATCGCGGGTATCTTTGGCAAACCAGTCGCCCAGCTTATACACAAAGGCGGCATGCACCACCACGCCGAGAATACCTATCCAGTACGACCCGGTAGCGATGTGCAGCATCGCGCCGGTAAAGGTCATATGCCAGATGTTCCAGATATCGACGTTCACCACGCGGGTCATACGGGTAACCAGCATCACGATATTGACCACGATGGCCACCGGGATTGCCACCAGGGCGATTTGCGACGCCCAGGTCATCGGTGATGAACCCGGCCAACCGATATCGATCACATGAAGATTAATCTGGAAATGCTCCGCCATCGCCTTTGCCGCCGGGCCGATGGAGTCGAGCATCAGGCCAATGACCAGCCCGATACCGACGAAACCGATCCCGATATGCAGACCAGATTTAAAACAATCCCCGAGCTTCATCCCCAGTAATTTGGAGAAGATAATGATCACGATCGGCAGCATCACCGTCGGACCAAGATCGAGGATATAACGCATGATTTCGCTAAACATGGCGTTTACTCCGCGAGGATGCCGAGAATTTTCTGTTGTAAGGCTTCAATGCCGACGCCCGAAACGAACGGCATGCCGTGCACCACCGGAATGTCGCCGAAGGTTCGCTCCACGCGTGCGGTGGTGCAGATAAGATCCGCCCCGTCCATGTAGGTTTCGATTTCATTAACCCGGCACTGCACCAAATCCAGTTCAATATTGTGGTCTGCACATAGCTCTTTAATCTCTTCAGCCGCCATCGTGGAGGTGGCGACGGCACCGCCACAGGCGACGATAACTTTACGTTTCATAGGGTACCCCTTTTATTATCAGTATCTTATGAAGCCACGGCGTTAAGCTCGGGCTCAAGGATAAATTGCTGGAACCGCACCGGTAGCTGATCGTCGGAAGCGGCGAGCAGTGCCTCCAGTGTGTGCGGATTTTGTAGCTCACTAAATAACCGGCGCAGCAGCTTCAGCTGTGCCGCCGGGTTTTCAACAATCAGCGCGATGATGAGCGAAACATCGATTTCGCCGTCGTCGTCAGCGCGCTGAAAAGGGACCGGCATGTCCGGACGTATCAGGTAAATGGCCGGCGATTTCGCGTGAACCGCTTCGCAGTGCGGGATAGCGACAGCGTGTTGTTCCAGGGCGATGCCGGTGGGAAAAGTCGCTTCGCGTTCGAGCAGGGCGGCGGGATAGCTATCGTGTACGACGCCTCGCGCCAGCATCTCTGCGCCAATGTGTTCCAGTGCCTGTTGGCTGGAACTGAAATGAATGCCGGTACGAACAAACAGTTGACTCATATATCCTCTTAACTTCAGGCGGTTTCAGAAGAACAGCCGTAGCGATAGGCACGCAGGACATCCTGGATTTTGTCGAGGATCAGCGCGTGCGGCTCGGCGTTCAGTTCATTCAGCGACAGTCGTTCAAACTGCACCGGCATATACTGGCTGATAAGCCCCAGCGGCAGCTTAGCGTCGGTCAGATTAGCGATAAGTTTCTCAACGCTCTGGCGAATACGCGGATGCGGCCAGTAATAACGGATACGGTCGGAAAGGCTGAAGTGGATATCGACCATCGCCTGGCTCCAGGTGGGGCGATAGTATTTTTTCCAGTAGCCCGGCTCGTTAAGCATCACTTCGTCGATCACCTCCATTACGCGGCTGCGAGACTCCGGGGCGATCAGCTCATTTTCCATTTGGGCGAGGGCAAAGATGGCTTCACGCAGGGCAAAGGTGAGCGCCGGGCCGACTTTCAGAATGGCGAAGTGGTCGCGGACCAGCGCACGATAAGCCTGGCGGGTTTGGTAGTCGGTGGAGTGCGCTTCGTAGACCATCGGGGTGCTTTCGATCCAGGCGGAAAGCGCTTTCGCTTCCTGCGGCTGGTAATGAATGATTTGCGTATGGTCAAACTCCACGCCTGGCTGCACGACGATGGCGATCACGCGTTCCAGCGCGGCGTCGAGGCCCAGCTTGCGGAAGGCGGCTTCATGGGTTTCGAGCGTCGCGGCGGCATCCTGCGCCCGGGTGACATGTACGCTGCCGATGGTGCTGGCCTCACCGCCGGGAACCGGAACTTCGGTCCCGATGACGTAGGTCAGGTGGCGCTTTTGCTCAGCGCTGGCGGTCTCTTCGGCAGCCTGACACAGGCGGGCGGCGCGCTCAGCAACCACACCAGGATCCAACGGCACCGGATCGTCAGCACAGGACATTGACGCATCAAGATGGATTTTGCTAAAGCCGGCGGCGACGTAGGCCTTGATCAGGTCGATTGATTTTTCCATCGCCACGGCTGCTGGTTCATCTTGCCAGCAGTTCGGCCCGAGATGATCGCCGCCAAGAATAATGCGCTCAGCCGGGAAACCGACGGTACGCGCGATGTTGTAGACGAAGTCGCGGAAATCGGCCGGCTGCATGCCGGTGTAGCCACCAAACTGATTTACCTGGTTGGACGTCGCTTCGATCAGCACCTTGTTGTTGGTCGGCAGATCGAAACGTAACGCCGCTTCGATAACCAGCGGATGCGCTGAACACACTGAACAGATGCCGATATGTTCGCCGGACTTGTGGCGAGAGATAATGTCTTTCATTTGCAACCTCCGTTTTCTTTCGAATATATTCGTTATGTTTTGTTTTGGTCGCAAATGGCTTTGTTTTGAATTGTGATCTGTATCGATAAATAGTGATGTAACGCAGTGAAAGGCGTCGTCTTTCGAGACAAAAACGCCCTGACCAGGAAGGCAGGGCGTTTTTAATTTATTGAAAATTAACTAAATAGTCGGGAGAGCCAGCTGCGTTTCGTTTTGACGGTTTCCTGAGAGACCTGCTGCGGCTGGGCGGCAATTTCGCCGAGACCGGCGTTAAAAGCGTCGCCAATGGCTTTTAACGCCTGCTGCGCATCGTTGCCGCTGGCCATAAAGTGCAGACGATGACCCTGTTTGGCACCCAGCGATACGACGCGCATCAGATTTTTGGCATCAACAATCGCGGAGCGCGTATCCAGGTTTTCGACCTGGATTTGCGATCGCCACTGCTTGACGGCTTTCACCAGCACCGCGCTGGGGCGGGCATGAAGACCGTGCGGATTGCGCAGGGTAAAGGTGGCCTCTTCGTCAAAATGCGGCGCGGGTTGCGGTTCTTCGCCTGCCGGCAGAGGGATATCGCCAGCGAGAATTTCCAGCACCGCCTGAGGGGTATCGGCGCGCGTCAGCGCCTCAGGCACCCGATCGTCGCCCAGGGCATGGGTGAGCTGGCGCAAAATATCGAGATGCTCATTGTCCTGAGCCGCAATACCGACAATCAGATAGGCGGTTTGCTCCTCACCCCAGTCAATCCCCTGCGGACAAGCCAGCACCTTAACGCCCGTTTTGAGCACTGCGTCGCGACTGTGCGGCGTACCGTGGGGAATGGCGATGCCGTTGCCCAGATAGGTGCTGATTTGCTCCTCGCGCTCGCGCATGCCTTGCAGATAGGCTGCTTGCGTATGTCCGGCCTGAGTCAGGGCTGCAACGACACGCTGTAGCGCCTCGTCTTTCGTTTTGACCTGACGATCGAAACAAATATCGGCAGAAGTCAGTTGCATAGCGTGCTCCTTATTTCATGGCGCCAGCAAGAGCTGTCGCTTTGTCAGTGCGTTTTTGCCACAGCCGCCAGCATCCCAGCATAAGTGCGCCGCAGGCGGAACCGGCGAGAATGCACAGCACCCACATCAACGGTTTGCTGACCAGCGGCAGGATTAAGAAGCCGCCGTGCGGTGCCGGAACCTGAATATGCAAGCTGTAGCTGAGTACCGCAGAAATTGAGGAGGC
Organism: Klebsiella sp. GG_Kp175; assembly: GCF_040062325.1. Taxonomy (NCBI): domain Bacteria; kingdom Pseudomonadati; phylum Pseudomonadota; class Gammaproteobacteria; order Enterobacterales; family Enterobacteriaceae; genus Klebsiella; species Klebsiella sp. GG_Kp175. Next base: position 136,876 of record NZ_JBEAFX010000001.1, read on the forward strand.
GATCATCATCATCGGGATCACCCGCAGTGGATCCTTGGCGGCGAAGGGAATTGCACCTTCGGTAATGTGCGTGCAGCCGAGGATATAGTTGACCATCCCGGCGGCGCGTTCTTCCTCGCTAAAGCCTTTCGGAAAGAACGTGGTCGCCAGGGCGATGACCAGCGGCGGCGTAATGCAGGCGGCAGACACACCGGCCATAAAGAAATAGTTACCTTGCCCCAGCAGCAGCGTACCGGTGACATAGGCCGCTTTGTTGACCGGCCCGCCGAAATCGAAGGAACACATTGCGCCGACCACGATCCCCAGCAGGATGGGGTTGGCTTCCTGCAGAGAACTGAGCCAGTTCATCATGCCATTGTTGATCGCTGCCACCGGCTGGCCGAGCAGGACCATCATCACGCCAATCACCAGGACGCCGATCAGCGGCATAATGAAGATCGACTTCAGCCCTTCGTACTGCCGCGGCAGACCGTCGAGCAGATGACGGATCAGCAGCATAAAATACCCAGCTGCAAAACCGGCGATGATCCCACCGAGGAACCCGGCGCCGGTGGCGTTCGCCAGCAGGCCGCCGACAAAACCGGCAACCATACCCGGGCGGCCAGATATCGACCAGGCAATGTAGGCGGTAAACACCGGCACCATGATCGAGAACGCCTGCTGACCGACTTTCATCAGGGTGGCGGCAATCACGTTATACTGCGGTGAATTCGGATCGGCGGAGTAGATGCCCCACAGGAAAGAAACGGCGATTAAGATCCCGCCGGCGACAACGAACGGCAGCATGTTGGAAACGCCGCTCATCAGATGTTTGTAAATCTGTCGGCCGAAGGATTCTCGCTCATATTTCTCGGCGGGATCCGTCGTCGCGGAGAGTCCCTGGCGACGCTGCGCCTGACCGTTAACGACTTTATTAATTAATTCCGCCGGATGGTGAATGGCTTCTTTAACCGGCACCTCGATAACGGGTAAGCCATTAAAACGTTCGGCATTAACATCTTTATCGGCAGCGATAATTACGCCATAAATATCCTTTAGGTCTTCCGGCGTAATGGCATTGTCTACGCCGGAAGCGCCATTGGTTTCGACTTTTATTTCAACGTTTAATTTTTTCGCTGCGGTTTTTAAGGCCTCTTCAGCCATAAATGTATGAGCAATACCTGTAGGGCAGCCGGTAACGGCAATAATTTTTTTCATAATCGGACCTTTATAATTGGACGATCTGAAGTTGTTGTAATAATTCTTGCGTACGGTTTAATTTGCCAAGCCCGGCGGAGGCGGCAACATCGGCGCCGGTGGCGCTGGCCAGCGCCAGCGCCTGGGGAATATCGTCTGTGTTAAGCCATTGGCTGAGGAACGCGCCCAGCGCGGCATCGCCAGCGCAGGCCGAGCTGACCAGCTCGATTTTCGGGGCCGAGCAGAACCACAGCTGCTCGCCATTCGAAAAGTAGAGTCCTTGCGCGCCAAGGGTCAGCAGCACGTTACGGGCCCCGAGCTGGTGGAGCGTTTGCATTGCTTCGCGTACCCGCCGTGGGTTGCTGACATCCAGACCAAAGATCTCTTTCAGCTCGTCGTCATTGGGCTTAATCAATAGCGGACGCCACTCTAACAGCTGGCGCAGCACCGGGTGGCTGATATCTAAGATGACTTCACACCCTTTTTGCTGACACAGCACTAGAATCTCGCTATAAAACCGGCTCTCTATTCCCGGTGGCAGACTGCCGCTGATAACTAAATAATCACCAGGCGCGACGCACTGTAAATGATGAAGAATTTGTTCTTTTCCTTCATCGTCAATCCGCGCGCCGGGATTTACCAGTTTGTATTCATCGCTGCCGTCGTTAATAAAGATATTAATACGGGTGGGTTCAGCGACCCATGCCGGCGTGACGTTAATATGCTGTTTGCGTAGTTCCTCAACGATATAGCGGCCGGTAAAACCGCCGAATATGCCCATAACATGGGTTGGCTGCTGGTAATGATGTAATACCAGCGAGACGTTAACCCCTTTACCATTCGGGCAATATTCCGTCTGCCGGGTGCGGTTGACTGCCGCCGGCTGGAGCGGATCGCAAAAGATATTCATATCAATCGCGGTATTCAGTGTCAGGGTGTGGATCACGACAAGGCTCCTTCGATTCGCTGATTACAGTTGTCCTTCGCAGCCACAAACGTGAATCACTTTGCGAACGACCTCTTTCATTGCCGCTTTCGCCGGTTTCATATAGTGGCGAGGATCGTTGGCGCCCGGATTTTCCAGGAAGTAGGCTTTCAGTGCATCCGAGAAAGCAATTTTTAGTTCGGTGGCGACGTTGACTTTGCAGACGCCCAGAGAAATGGCGCGGCGAATATCACTATCCGGCAGGCCGGAAGCGCCATGCAGGACCAGCGGAACGTCAACGCGGTCGCGAATAGCCGCCAGGCGCTCAAAATCAAGCTTCGGTTCGGCGGTGTAAAGGCCATGCGCGGTACCGATGGCAACGGCCAGCGAATCAATACCGGTACGAGCGACAAATTCGCGGGCCTGTTCGGGGTTGGTATAGAGCGCATCTTTTGCATCGACCACCAGATCGTCTTCTACCCCGCCCAGACGGCCCAGCTCGGCTTCTACGCTGGCATCATAGCGGTGGCTCAACTCCACTACGCTTTTTACCAGCGCCACGTTCTCTTCGAACGGCGAGTGAGAGCCATCGATCATGACCGAGCGGATCCCTGCCTGGACTTTGCGTGTGATATCAGCCAGATCCTCATGATGATCGAGGTGCAGAGCGAGCGGGAGATCCCACTTTTTCGCCAGATCGCGGGCGATCGCCACCACGTTGCCGGTGCCGGCATAGCTATAGGTACCGGGCGTGCCGGCAAGGATCAGGGGGGAGTGTAGCTCAGCTGCCGTTTCAACGACGACCTGCATAGTTTCGAGGTTATGGATATTGAAAGCCGGCACGGCATAACCCTGTCGTTGAGCTTTCAACAGCATGTTTTTACTGGAAATGATGTACATTTTAGTCCTCTATTTTCAAGTTGTAAGTTATTTGTCTCTAATAACCTTCAATTTGAAAGTAATGTACCGATCGTCTCGGCTTTTAGGTGTGATCAACCGCACACAATGATGAATTGATTTTTAAAATGAAAGTTAATAACATTTTTAGTGTTTCTTTTTTAAAGTTTTCGCCGGGAAGGTGTTTTTTTGTAACTATATGATTATTATTGATTATTTTATTTATGGCGGAGTAGGTATACAGCCGCGGTTTGACATTGCACCAGGGAAATTTAAAAATGAAAGTTATTCCAGGAGAAAATAATAAGGCATAAACCGTGGCAAAACCGTCAACCAGCCTGCTGAAAAGGCGCTTGGACATCGCAGAGATCGTTCGTAAGAACGGCGAGATCAAAGTCGACGATCTGGCCGAAATGCTGGCTGTTTCCGGGGTGACAATCCGTAACGATCTCAACTACCTCGAGCAGCAGGGCTACTTGAAACGCTCCTTCGGCGGGGCGATTTATACTGCCCAGGCTGGCGCGCCGGTTGCGGTGACCCGGGAAGCACCGGCCGTCAGGGATAAAGCGCTGGAGACGGAAATGGCTCGCCAGGTGGCGGCGCAGATAGAAGATGGCGAAACGCTGTTTTTAGGTCAGGGTTCTATTTTGCGCAAAGTGATCCCCTTTCTGGCCAACAGAGAAGAGCTTTGCCTGCTGTTAAACGATCTGGGCCATGTCGCGCTGGCGCAGGAGTTTTTAAATGGGGAAACCGTTCTGCTTGGCGGGGTGCTGTCAGGCCAGGGGCGGATTGTGGAGGGCGATCTGGCGCTGAAGGCGTTAGGCCATTACCGCCCTTCACGTGCCCTGATAGCGGTGGATCATATTGCCGAAGACGGCACGCTGAGCGTGCGTAACGAGGTCACAGCACATTTACTAAACGAGGCTGTCGCCCAGAGTAAACGAGTCATTGCGATTGTCGCGTCCCGACCGGTCTATGGCGAGAAACGTTATGCTGTGGGTGAATTGCAACAGATCAGCAGCGTCGTGACCCCGCAGGTGGTCGCGGCAGAGTACCATGCCTGCTTCCTCGCTGCGGGTTTGACCAACAGCTATACCAACAATGAATGCCTGACATGGCTCAACACGGCTTTGCATAAGACAAACCAGGAGCGGTGATGAACGTAACCATTTGCACCATCGGCGAGCTGCTGGTGGAGTTTCTCGCCAAGGAAGAGAATCAGGGTTTTTCCCGCCCCGGTGAATTTTGGGGGCCCTATCCGAGCGGGGCGCCGGCAATCTTTGCCGATCAGGTAGCTAAGCTGGGTTTTGGTTCCGTGCTGTTTAGCTGCGTGGGCAGCGACGCCTTTGGTGAGATGAACATTGCGCGGCTGGAGAAAGACGGCGTTAACGTCAACGGTATCGCCATGCTGCAGAAAGCGACCACCGGTAGCGCCTTCGTCAGCTATCGTAGTCAGGCGCAGCGCGATTTTATTTTTAACATGCCCAATAGCGCCTGCGGTTTACTGACCGCCGACCACATTGATGAGGCGCTGCTCAACCGGTGTCAGCATTTTCACATTATGGGATCGTCGTTGTTCTCGTTCCGTATTATCGATGCGATGCGTAAAGCGATTGAAAATATAAAAGGCCGCAACGGGACGGTGTCGTTCGACCCCAATATTCGCAAAGAGATGCTTAACATCCCGGAGATGTCGCAGGCTTTTGAATATATCCTCGACTACACCGATATCTTCCTGCCGAGCGACGGCGAGCTGGATTACTTTGGCCTCAATCCGGAGCGCAATGAGCAGGTCCTGGTTGATAAGCTACTGAAACGCGGCGTGAAGCATGTGGTGATTAAACGCGGGCCGCGTGGCGCCAGCTACTTTAGCGCCAACGAGACACACCATGTCGCCGGCTTCAACGTGCCAGTGGTGGATCCGACAGGCGCCGGGGACTGCTTTGGCGCCACCTTTGTCAGCCTGTTCCTCAATGGCGCCACGCCGCAGGAGGCGCTGAGATGGGCAAATGCCAGCGGCTCGCTGGCGATTAGCCAGCGTGGACCGATGGAAGGTACCTCGACGCAGGCGCAGATCAGCGCTTTTCTTGCCGCACAGCACGCTTAATCAACAAGCCCGGATAAATCCGGGCTAAAAATGGTTAAAGCCTTACGCTCTCGATCAGGTCACCGGTGCCGGGTTGAATACCGCCAGTTGATTATGCAGACCCCATTGATCGGAGAAGGTTTTCTTGCGTCCGCTGGCGACGTCGAGAATAAATTCGAACAGCTTCAGCCCCACCTCCTCAATCGTCTCTTCGCCGGTGGCGATGGTGCCCGCGTTAATGTCCATTAAGTCATACCAGCGGTTAGCCAGCTCGGTGCGGGTTGCCATTTTTATCACCGGTACCGCCATTAGTCCGTAAGGCGTGCCGCGGCCGGTGGTGAATACCTGCACCGTGATGCCAGAGGCCACCTGCTGGGTGCCGCAGACAAAATCGCTGGCGGGGGTGGCGGCGTAAATCAGGCCACGTTTGGTCGGGCGCTGCCCGGGGGAAAGCACCTCAACGATGGCGCTTTTACCTGATTTGGCAATCGACCCCAGCGCTTTTTCCACCACGTTGGCCAGGCCGCCTTTCTTGTTACCGGGTGAGGGGTTGGCGCTGCGGTCGGTTTTGCCCATATCGAGATAGTTATCGTACCAGGCCATCTCTTCCAGCAGGCGTTTACCCACCTCTTCGTTGATCGCCCGCGGCGTCAGCAGATGGATAGCGTCGCGGACTTCGGTCACCTCTGAGAACATCACCGTCGCGCCGCAGCGCACCAGCAGATCGGAAGCGTAACCCACCGCCGGGTTGGCGGTCACGCCGGAGAAAGCGTCGCTGCCGCCGCACTGCATACCCACCACCAGTTCAGAAGCCGGGCAGGTTTCCCGCTGACGCTGGTTGAGTTTCGCCAGATGGCGCTCGGCGACCTGCAGAATGTCATCGACCATCGATTTAAAGCCCACGTGCTTTTCATCCTGCAGGCTGACGATACTGGCGCTGTCCACCGGGATGCTTTTGACATCTTCCGTCCCCTGCAGCAGCCGCTCGGGCTGCAGCTTTTCACAGCCAAGGCCAATGACCATCACTTCGCCGCCGAAGTTCGGGTTAAGGGCGATATTGTGGATGGTGCGTATCGGCACCACCGCCGCTGGCGCATTAATCGCTACGCCGCAGCCATAGAGGTGATTCAGACCCACCACGCCGTCGACGTTGGGATATTTCGGCAGCAGGTCGCGTTCAATGAGTTTCACCACGTAATCGACCACGCCCGCAACGCAGTGCACGCTGGTGGTGATACCCAGCAGATTTTTGGTGCCCACGCTGCCGTCGGCATTGCGGTAGCCTTCGAAGGTATAGCCTTCCAGCGGCGGCAGCGGGGCGGGCACTTTGGTGGCCAGCGGCAGGGTGTTCAACGGCGGGGCGGTGGGCAACGCCACTAACGACTCGTCAATCCAGCTTCCTTTGGGGATGTCGCGCATTGCCAAGCCAATGACTTCTCCGTAACGGATAATTTCACCGTGGGCTGGGATATCCACCAGGGCGACTTTATGACCCTGTGGAATGTGCTCGATGAGCGTCAGGCCGTCCGGGAAACGCGTTCCGGCGGTTAATCCCCGATCGTTGACAATAATCGCCACATTATCTGTCGGGTCAACTTTTATATAAAACGCGGTAGGCGATTGTTGTCGAATTGAAATATCAGCCATTGTCCAGTTATCTCCAAACAGGTGCTAAAAATATCATTAAATGGTAATTCTGGCGCTGTTAAGCAGAATAATGAAATAAAGCATGTCAGGTGTGTCGGCGTGAAGATGTGATCTGAGTCACTCCTTGTCGCCATGGACGCGCGCGGAGGGTGGGGAATCGTAAGAAGTGTGGATTAGCGCCCATAGCTTAAGGCGATTGCCCAATTAAGGCTTTAAAAAATGTGTTTATATTGTGCTTATGCATAGTGTCTGGCGAGTGGGAGCTGACTATACTGAGTCGTGTTTTTGTGACGTCCGATATGCGCATGGTTTGCCTTTTAATCGCGGGTTAATAATTTAGCAGTCACCTAACGAATATTAAAAGATGGTTAATTTGCGATGGGCTTACATTTTCCGGACTCAAGGGCAGGAAATAAAAAAGGACACCCATTCGCTGGTTTATTCTGCGGATAATATTTGGGGTCAGGCGATACGCTTTTCCAGCCTAATGGGGGTCTCTCGCCGGGCTGGTGATATAACGAATGAATTGCAGAAGTTAGCAACGATTAACGCAAGGTAAAAATCATGGATAACGCAATTTTCCCTAACAAATTTAAGGCCGCGCTGGCGGCTCATCAGGTGCAGATTGGCTGCTGGTGCGCGCTGGCCAATCCGATCAGCACCGAGGTGTTGGGTCTGGCGGGTTTCGACTGGCTGGTACTGGACGCGGAACATGCGCCGAACGACGTCACCACGCTTATCCCACAGCTTATGGCGCTGAAAGGCAGCTCCAGCGCTCAGGTGGTGCGCGTGCCGACCAACGAGCCCATCATCATTAAGCGCATGCTGGATATCGGCTTCTATAACTTCCTGGTGCCATTTGTCGAGACAGCGGAACAGGCGGCGCAGGCGGTGGCTTCTACTCGCTACCCGCCGGAAGGGATCCGCGGAGTCTCCGTTTCCCATCGCGGCAATATGTTCGGCACCGTGCCGGACTACTTCGCCCAGTCCAATAAAAACATTTCCATTCTGGTACAGATTGAGAGCCAAACCGGGGTGGACAACGTCGAGGCGATTGCCGCGACCGAAGGTGTCGACGGCCTGTTCGTCGGCCCGAGCGACCTGGCCGCCGCGTTAGGTCATCTGGGCAATGCCGCCCATCCTGAGGTGCAGCGCGCCATCCAGCATATCTTCGCCAGCGCGAAGAAGCACGGTAAGCCAAGCGGCATTCTGGCGCCGGTAGAGGCCGATGCGCGGCGCTACCTGGAGTGGGGCGCCACTTTTGTCGCCGTCGGCAGCGATCTGGGGGTCTTCCGTTCCGCAACCCAGAAACTTGCTGATGCCTTTAAAAAATAATCACCAGGATGAAGAGAGAGAACAATATGACAATCAAAGTGGGTTTTATCGGTCTTGGCATTATGGGCAAGCCGATGAGCAAAAATTTGCTGAAGGCGGGTTACTCGCTGGTGGTGTCTGACCGTAATCCGGAAGCGATTGCCGACGTGATTGCCGCGGGCGCAGAGACCGCGGCCACGCCGAAGGCGATTGCCGAGCAGTGCGATGTGATCATCACCATGCTGCCGAACTCGCCGCATGTCAAAGAGGTGGCGCTGGGGGAAAACGGCATTATTGAAGGCGCGAAACCGGGCACCGTGGTGATCGACATGAGCTCTATTGCGCCGCTGGCCAGCCGGGAAATTAGCGAAGCGCTGAAGGCCAAAGGTATTGATATGCTGGACGCGCCGGTAAGCGGCGGCGAACCAAAAGCGATCGACGGCACCCTGTCGGTGATGGTCGGCGGCGACAAGGCGATCTTCGACAAATATTACGATCTGATGAAAGCGATGGCCGGCTCCGTGGTGCATACCGGCGACATTGGCGCGGGCAATGTGACCAAACTGGCCAATCAGGTGATCGTCGCCCTGAACATCGCTGCCATGTCCGAAGCGCTGACCCTGGCCACCAAAGCCGGCGTCAATCCGGATCTGGTTTATCAGGCGATCCGCGGCGGTCTGGCGGGGAGTACCGTGCTGGATGCCAAAGCGCCGATGGTGATGGATCGTAACTTCAAGCCGGGCTTCCGGATCGATCTGCATATTAAAGATCTGGCCAATGCGCTGGATACCTCCCATGGCGTGGGCGCTCAGCTGCCGCTGACGGCGGCGGTAATGGAGATGATGCAGGCGCTGCGTGCGGACGGTCTGGGCACCGCTGACCATAGCGCGCTGGCATGCTACTACGAAAAGCTGGCGAAAGTGGAAGTGACTCGCTAACAAGAAGAGCCCCTGCGCGGCCTGGTGCAACAGTGCCAGACTGCCACGGGGGGGCGAGCATGGACGCGGTATTGATGCCGTATTCCGCGTGTTAACCTCAGTTGCGACGCAGGAAACGGCGTTTCGCGCGCGTTGGACAATATTTATCATGCATCGCGCAATATCGCCGCCACCTTGCTGGTCGGGATGACGACAGAGGGATGACAACGGGCGGTAAACCCACTATACTGCGCGCCGAAGCTGACCAGACAGTCGCCGCTTCGTCGTCGTCCTCCTTCGGGGGGAGACGGGCGGAGGGGAGGAAAGTCCGGGCTCCATAGGGCAAGGTGCCAGGTAACGCCTGGGGGGTGTCACAGCCCACGACCAGTGCAACAGAGAGCAAACCGCCGATGGCCCGCGCAAGCGGGATCAGGTAAGGGTGAAAGGGTGCGGTAAGAGCGCACCGCGCGGCTGGTAACAGTCCGTGGCACGGTAAACTCCACCCGGAGCAAGGCCAAATAGGGGTTCATAAGGTACGGCCCGTACTGAACCCGGGTAGGCTGCTTGAGCCAGTGAGCGATTGCTGGCCTAGATGAATGACTGTCCACGACAGAACCCGGCTTATCGGTCAGTTTCACTCCTTAGAAAACCCCGCTTCGGCGGGGTTTTTGCTATCTGAATCCGTGACGCGAATGAATGACTGTCCACGACGCTATACCAAAAACGCGCGGCGTAGCGGTCAGCTAGCGTTATTTAACCACCTTAGGATTCTGTAGCGTCGGTACCGTAGAATCTTGCACCTGATGAACCTGGCCGATAATCGTGGCGATGCTGCCGTTGCTTAAAGACTCGACGTCTGCGCTGTTATGCGATCCAAAATTAAAGGTCAGACGTTTATCCGTTTTATTCTGCTCATCGCGCATGGTCACGGTAAAATAGTAGCTGCCGGCGATGCCGCTCATTCTGCGAATGTCGACAATCACGCCGCGCACCTTAACCCATTTACCCAGATAATCGCTGCTGGCCTTCGCCGGATTGAGAGTAAACGGCTGCAGAAACTGCGCGACGGAATACGTTTGCATCGAAGCGACGGCGTCATCTCCCGGCTGAAATAATTTATCGCCTGCGGAATAAAAGGCTTTAGAGGCCAGGCCGCAGCCGCTTAACAACGATATGAAAAATACCAACGGTAATACACGAAAGCGTAATAACATACCTATCTCCTTATTTATTTTTTTAATGATATCCCTGATTCACTGGATAACGTGATGTGCGCTGATTAAATTAAAGAAAAAGTCACCACTGTCAACTATTTGATCTGCTTCTTTAATTGAAGGTGATGAGTTAATGTTGTTGAATGGATTGTACGAATTAACATAGTGACCTCATTCATGTAATCAATGTGTTTGGTGTTTTTATTCTTATCACGAATGAAAATAATCTTTAGCTATTATTTTTTACAATTATTCACTCCCGGCTGTAAAATAATAAACCGCTATTTCTGGCAATTTCACATCAGGATAAGACAATGAAATTAATAACCCGTATTGCGTTCGCCACCCTTCTGACCAGCGGTTTCTCTCTGACGGCACAGGCCGCGGACGTGCAGGCGGCGCCAGCGCCAGCGCAGGATCCTATTGTCCAGCACTTAAAACTCACCAGCGATCAGGTGGCGAAAATTAAAAGCCTGCATCAGCAGCTGGAAAATAATATGCAGCAGATTTCACAGCAAGACATTAAAGATGGCGCGCTGATTAACGTGATTGATTCCGGTAAATGGAATGAGAAAGCGGTGAAGGATCAGCTGGCGGCTTTCAGTAAAATCGATCAACAGGTACGTTATTATCGCGTGAAGTACTATTTTGATGTGAATCAGGTACTGACACCCGAGCAGCGTACCCAGGTGAAAAAAGATCTTGCCGACGCGCTGAGTGAATAATGCCATCGGCCCCTTTCGGGGCCGATATAAGTGGGAAGTCATCAAGGATAGCCGAATAATCCATACTGCAGGTTCAGGCGAGACTTTCTTCATCCCGCAGGCGAATCTCCGCCTCGGCAACAATGGCTTCCAGTTCGCTAAGCATCTCATCATAACCAAAGCTGACGACGCCGACGGTTTCCGGCGGCGTCGGGGCTAGCGGCGTCGGAGACGCCTTTTTTCTGTTTTTCTTCTTACTCACTGACAGACTCCATCACTTCCGTTGTTACACCGGTAAATCTATCAGCAAAGCGCGCAGCGGCGTATCGGCGACGAGGGTAATGTTAGCTTCGTCACGAATAAATGCCCCATCACCACAGGTGAGAGCCTGTTTTGGTTGTTCCTGCGCGACGGCATGGACCGTGCCGTGGATCGACTGCAGGTAGGCGCGTGGCCCATGCAATTGCACGTTGATCTGCTCACCTTTTTCCAGCGCGATATGATAGACCCAGGCTTGCTGGCGAAGCTGGAGGCTATTATTCCCCCCATCCGGTGAGGCCAGCAGCTGTAGCGGCGCGTTGGCGACCTCGATTTTCTGCTGCAACGGGTTTTCCCGCTGCGGGCAGGCATCGAGCCACAGCTGCATCCGCGTTAACGACTGCTCTTTGCTCAGATTATGCTCGCTATAGCTCACGCCAGGCTGGGTGGCGATAAGCAGTGCTTCACCGGCTTTTGCCTGCACGTGGTTGCCGTCGCTGTCGCGATACTCCGCTTCGCCTTCCAGAATCAGGTTCAGGATATCGACTTTTGGGTACGTTCTGGCCTGGAAGGAAGCGCCTGGCGCCAGCACTTCCTGATTGAGAACGCGTAAGGACGCGAAGCCCAGTAATTTCGGGTCGAAGTAGTGGCCAAAGGAGAAGGTGTAGCGGGCCTGCAGCCAGCCGAAGTCTGCTTGTCCGCATTGTTTGGCTGTTCGGGTAGTAATCATGTTCTTGACCTCTCTTTACACTAAATCAATGGTAAAGGTATGGACGCTGTATTGTTAGCCAGATATTCTGCCCGGTATGTTCAAATTTCCTGAATGAGAAAGCGATGGCCAAAGAGAGAGCATTAACGCTGGAAGCGTTACGCGTGATGGATGCGATCGACCGTCGCGGGAGCTTCGCTGCCGCGGCTGATGAGCTGGGACGCGTGCCTTCCGCCCTGAGCTACACCATGCAAAAACTGGAGGAGGAGCTGGACGTGGTGCTGTTTGACCGCTCAGGTCATCGCACAAAGTTCACCAATGTCGGACGGATGCTGCTGGAGCGCGGGCGCGTGCTGCTTGAGGCGGCGGACAAGCTCACCACCGACGCCGAAGCCCTGTCACGCGGTTGGGAAACTCACCTGACGATCGTCACTGAAGCGCTGGTGCCCACGCCGGATCTGTTTCCGCTGATTGAGAAACTGGCGACCAAGTCCAACACCCAGCTGTCGATTATCACTGAGGTGCTGGCCGGCGCCTGGGAGCGACTGGAGCAGGGGCGGGCGGATATCGTTGTCGCGCCGGATATGCATTTTCGTTCCTCCTCGGAGATTAACTCGCGCAAACTCTATTCGGTGCTCAGCGTGTACGTCGCGGCGCCGGACCACCCGATCCACCAGGAGCCTGAACCGCTCTCTGAGGTCACCCGCGTGAAATACCGTGGCGTCGCGGTGGCGGATACCGCGCGCGAGCGGCCCGTTCTCACCGTTCAGCTGCTGGATAAACAGCCGCGCTTAACAGTGAGCACCATTGAAGATAAGCGCCAGGCGCTGCTGGCCGGGTTAGGCGTGGCGACCATGCCCTATCCGCTGGTGGAGAAGGATATTGCCGAAGGACGCTTGCGGGTGGTCAGTCCGGAATATACCAATGAAATTGACATTATCATGGCCTGGCGACGGGACAGCATGGGCGAAGCGAAGTCCTGGTGCCTGCGCGAGATCCCTAAGCTTTTTGCCGGCAGATAGTCGAGAACGCTCCTCCCGCTAGCGGGAGGAGCAGGAAGATTTAGTATGAAAAGGGTTTTGGATCGGGCCCGAATCGGTTGTTGCCTTCCGTTCCGCGCTGGCAGTTAAAGATCAGAATCACCAGCCAGCCGATGACCGGGATCAACAGCAGCAGCAGCCACCATGCCGAGCGGTCGGTGTCGTGCAGACGCCGAAACTGCACCGCCCACCACGGTAAAAAGACCAGTATGCCATAGATGGTCGTCAGAATGCCTTCGCCGCCCGCCCGCTGCCAGCCCAGCATTTTATCGATGATGCTCAATACGCCGGTCAGGATGAGGTTGACCAGAATAAACATCCAGTACTCTTTGCGCCGCGCACGGCCGCCAAATCCTATATAGTTTTTTAATACCTTGAGATACCAGTCCATTTCTACGCCTCAATTAACCGTCAATCACTTGTTTTTTAAGCGATCGCAATAAGAATAGACGTGAATGAATGGTGGGTAAATATCTGTTTTATGAATTATTGGGCGCCATCACTGGCGCCCGACGGATCAACGGAAGCGCTGGTCGCGACCGTGCGGTTCGCTGAGATCCTGCTGCGGCCCAATGGAGATGATGCCGGTAGGGTTAATGGTTTTATGGCTGCGGTAATAGTGGTGACGAATATGCGGAAGACTCACCGTCTCCGCGATACCCGGCATCTGGTAGATGTCGCGCAGGAAACCGTAGAGATTGAGATAATCGCTGATGCGTCGTTTGTCGCATTTAAAATGGGTCACATACACCGGGTCGAAGCGTACCAGCGTCGTCCACAGGCGAATATCCGCTTCCGTCAGCTGATTGCCCGTCAGGTAACGATGCTGACCGAGGATCTGCTCCAGCCGCTCCAGTGAGGTAAACACCGCATCCACCGCTTCGTCGTAAGCCTGCTGACTGGTGGCAAAGCCGGCTTTATACACGCCGTTATTGACGTTGTCGTAGATCCAGCCGTTCAGCTCATCAATTTGTTCCCGCAGCGCCGGCGGGTAGTAATCCCCGGCTCTGGCGCCCAGGCCATCGAAGGCGGTATTAAACATACGGATGATTTCTGCCGACTCATTGCTGACGATGGTCTGCTGTTTTTTATCCCAGAGTACCGGGACGGTGACGCGGCCGGTGTAGTGCGGGTCGGCGTGCAGATACAGCTGATAGAGAAAATCGTGCTGATAAAGGTTGTCACCGGTGGCTTCCGGGAAGCTGTCGTCAAAGGTCCAGCCGTTTTCCAGCATCAGCGGATGGACCACGGAGACAGGAAGAAAGGGCTCCAGTCCTTTCAGCTTACGCATAATTAACGTGCGATGCGCCCACGGGCAGGCGAGAGAGACGTACAGATGATAGCGATCTTTTTCCGCCGCAAATCCCCCTTCGCCACTCGGGCCGGCCGCGCCATCGGCGGTGAGCCAGTTACGGAAGGCGGAAACGGAACGCTTAAAACGCCCACCGGTGGATTTTGTGTCATACCAGGTATCCTGCCAGACGCCGTCGACTAATTGTCCCATCTTTGTTCCTCCTTCAGACTTCAGATAGCAAAAGCGAGGAGTGGTCTCCTCGCTTTTTTCATTCAGTATAGTGCGCTTACCATTTCTTATTCAGTACACGGTCGATGCTGAATGCGCCCGGTCCGGTAATGGCCAGCAGCAGGTAACCGCCAGCGATGGTCAGGTTTTTCATGAACATCAGGGAGTTCACGCCTTCCGCAAAGTTGCTGTGGAACAGGAACGCGGTCAACAGGGTAAAGCCTGCGGTGAACAGCGCGGTGGTCCGGGTCAGGAAACCGAACAGAATCGCCAGTCCGCCGCCGAATTCAAGGAGGATGGTCAGCGGCAGCAGCGCACCCGGTACGCCCATGGCTTCCATATACTGCTGGGTTCCCGCATAACCGGTGATTTTGCCCCATCCTGCAGTGATAAACAGAATCGGCATCAGAATGCGCGCTACCAGTACACCAACATCTTCTAATTTTTTCATTTCTTACTCCAGAAAACCCAAAGGGCGGCGGTTTTGTTTTTTAGCGCAATCCCACGTAGTTACGCGGTGTTGCTGTCGATGGAGAGGATAGTAGCGAGGCGGAGAGGGAATTGTTAGCAAGGAAAACTGTAGATCTAGTTCAAAGTTTCTGAGTAATCGGCAAGAGGGGGGCGAAAGATTCCTGAACGCGATAGATCACTACCGCTCCTGGTATAGGCCTGGCCAGGCGGGTAAGAGGACTGGCTGACCGCGGATGGCGGCCAGGAGGCAAGCTGTTACGAACGGCGTTGCGTATCGGGCGGGGAAGTGGCAGAGCGGGACGCCGGGAAAAGCGCCCGCGCTCCGGGCGGCTAGCGGACTGTCGACTGGCGCAGGATCCCGCGGACCAGCCGCCAGGTACTCCATAAACCCAGTCCGCGTTTGGTCCAGCGCATTAAAAAATGCGGGTGCCGTACGGACCACACGGCCATCAGACCGCTGCCTACCATCAGCCACGAACGTAAACTGAGCAGCGTATGCCAGCCTCGGTCTAAGGGCGCAGTCGCATCCAGCCAGTGGCGGCGACAGGCGCTCAGCTCCAGCCGTTGCTGCTGGATCTGGCGCAGCAGCTGCGCCTTTTGCCGTTCACGCTCCTGTCGGCCATTCATGGTTTATCTTCCTCCAGAAGGGCACGGTCGTTCTCCAGCTCTTTCCGCGTCAGGCGCAGCAGCGTGGAGCGTCGCGCCTTACGTAAGGTAAGGATTCCGACAATCGCGGCGGCGAGTAGCAGCACGACGGTGGTGGCGATCATGACGTGCAGGCGGTACTGAGCGTCAACGGCCCAGATAACCAGCACCAGCAGACTCATGAGGCCAAACGCGGCAAACAGCAGCGTCAGTCCGGTCATGATCAGCAACTGGAAGAGGTTGGCTTTCTCCTCCTCCAGCTCCACGACGACCAGGCGCAGCCTTGTTTCCACCATTTCGACCAGCAGCGTAACGATACGCTGGCCAATGGAGAAGACGCGCTGACCCGGCCCCTGCGTGTGTTGTGTATTCGCCATAATCAGCGACGCGACAGCAGGACACCCAGCACCAGCCCGACGGCGGCGCCAATCCCGACCCCAGTCCACGGATTTTCGCGAACATAATCATCCGCTCGCGCGGCGGTCTCACGAGTTTGACGCAGAATCGCTTCGCTGGTCTCACCCAGGCGGGCGCGGCTCTCTTTCAGCGCGCTCTCCGCTTTACTGCGCAGTTTACCCATCTCTTCTTTCGACTTGTCCGCCGAGGAATTCAGTACTTCCTCCAGGGTGTCCGCCAGCGTTTTCAGTTCTGCACGAAGGTCGTCAGTCACATTCTCTTTAGCCATGTCGTTCTCCTGTAGCGTGGTCCGTATTGCGAAAGTTAATGGTGATTAGTAATCCCGAGACTCCAGCGTTTTCAACTCCTGTTGCGCTTCATTGAGTTTATGCTGGCGTTTGTTGATTTTGTCCGCATCGCCTTTCTTCCGGGCTTCCTGCAGATCGCGCTGACGTTCAGCGATCTCTTCCCGCTGTTTGGCAATTTTTTGCTGATGATCGGCTTTGAGTTTACTGTCGCTGCAGTTCTCCCGTACCTGACGTAGCGCGGTATTTAGCCCATCAATGCGACTTTGATTGTGATGCTTTTCGGCATAGCTGATCTCTCGTTGAATATCCTGCTCTTTTTCCTGGCAGGGAGAGGCGGCTATGGCGCTGGCGCTAAGTGAAGACAGGGCCAGAAGCAGAGCGATGCGGTGTTTCATGGATAGTACCTTCCATTGTCTTAGGGTATACCCGGAGGATAAACCCGTTCCCGTTGGTAAACGTGAATGCGTTGATTCACGCAGGTTTAAGCATAGTAACAAATGCGGGAAACCACCAGACTGCGTTGAAAACGCAGTCTGACGGCCGTTTACCCGAGCCGATGCGGCGCGTCGCGCAGGCGGGATAACCAGGCGGCGGGCGAGTTATCGTCCTCCAGCAAGGCGATAATATAACCATGTGGCAGAGCGCGACCGAGAACCTCTTTCGCCGCCGCGCCCTGGGCGGTGGAATCAAACTTAATCAGCAGGCCATCCTTTTGCGGCGTAATGCTCTTGAAGCGGATACCGTTAGCGTCGAGGTGATGCCAGACGGAGAAACCATCCGGCATACTGACGCCCTGGCCAACCGGACGGATCGCCAGCGTGGCCTCCTGCTGCTGCACCGCCAGCCAGAGCCAGAACAGCGAGCAGAGCAAAAGAGAGCCACCCAGCAGCCAGCTGAGCTGGCGCAGGGAAGGGCGTTTTATGACCATCATCAGCCCCGGCTTCTGTATTTTTTCTTCCACAGCACCACCAGCGAGCCGATCAGTCCGAAGACCAACAGCGCAACCGGCAGGAGCATCAGGCAGGACATCAGCTGATCTTCATACTTAAGGAAAACCGGGGTTTTGCCCAGCAGATAGCCCAGCGAGGTCAGGATGAGCACCCACAGTAGGCCGCTCATCCAGTTAAAGAACTGAAAGCGGGCGTTATTGAGACCGGAAAGCCCGGCGATGGTCGGCAGCAGCGTGCGCACAAAGGCGATGAAGCGGCCGATCAGCAGCGCAGAGAGGCCATGCTTATGAAACAGGTGATGCGCGCGCTGATGATAGTGAGAGGGCAGATGCGACAGCCAGTTTTGCACGATCCGTGTGTTGCCTAGCCACCGCCCCTGGATATAGCTCAGCCAGCAGCCGAGGCTGGCGGCGGCGGTGAGCAGCAGCAACGTTTCCGGAAAGCCCATCGCCCCTTTGGCGATCAGCACGCCCACGAGCACAAGCAGGCTGTCCCCCGGCAAAAACGCGGCAGGCAGTAACCCGTTCTCAAGGAACAAAATCATAAACAAGACAAAATACAGCATGCCAATCATGGAGGGATTCGCGAGCGTTTCGTAATCCTGAGCCCACAAGGCATTCAATAACTGGGTTAATAGTTCCATTCACGATTCCTGGTACATCGGTTAACGGCACGTCTGAGCGCGTGGCATGTAGGGCGACAAGATTTTTATGAGATTATGGTCGCTGCTTCGGCGCTCTGAACGCTTCCCTGTATAAAACTGAAGTAAGTCAATACCTACTCCCAGAACGGCAAAATGCATCTAATTGTAACAAATCGCCTGACTTTCCGTCAGAGAAATTGCAAGGTGTTGCTCGTTGATTTTGCTGATTGCGGCGATGTGAGGCGAGAGGATTTACACAGGCTGACACTATATATGTTTTGCTTACCTCAGCCTGCCTGGGGAACAGGCGCGCAGGGGCCGCGCGCCGGGGGGATAAAGGCTTATTTCGCGCCGTTGGCCGCCGTATCGAGATGAACCACCGGGTTTTCGGCAAATAAGTAGCGATCGGCATTAAATTCAAAGTCGTCGCTGGTTTCGTTAAACAGCATTTGCTTGGTATTTTCCAGATGCTGCCACATCGCCAGTTTGGCGGCGTTCGGATCTTTTCGCAGCAGAGCCTTCAGGATCTGATCGTGGTCGTCGCACCAGTTATCGACGGTGCGCAGGTCGATATGCTCATGCAGCTTTTTCCAGTACGGGTTATGCACGCGCTGGGTCCACATTTTTTCCACGATCGCCGCCAGGGCGCTATTCTGCGTGGCCAGCGCCACCTGGACGTGAAACTGCAGATCCCACTCGGAGTCGCGGAAACACTTCTCGTTGCGCGCTTTCTCCTGAATCTCCATCAGCTTCATGATGTCCTGCTTGGTCACCTGAGTGGCCGCGAATTCGGCGATATTGCTTTCAATAAGCTGCCGCGCCTGCAGCAGCTCAAAGGGGCCATAGTTGGCGAACTCAAGGCTTTCATCGGCCACTTGCTGGTATTTCGGATGGTTGGAGATAACGTGAATGCCCGACCCTTTGCGGACTTCGACATACCCTTCCACTTCCAGCATGATAATGGCTTCACGAACCACGGTGCGGCTAACGTTTTTTTCATCGGCGATAAAGCGCTCGGCGGGCAGCTTATCCCCTACAAGGTAGACACCTTGTTCGATGCGCGTCTTCAGCTCAGCGGCAAGCTGCTGATAAAGACGGCGTGGTTCAATGATTTCCATATTCGCTCCCGCAAGATGGCGACAATATTCGATTTGTTATACCACTTTTACGCGATTTCCACCACTGGCAGGGATGAAAAAGCCGCCTGAGAAGGCGGCTTGGCAGGCGATCACCTCAGCATAAGCGTCTCTAACTCTGGGTGGCCGGTTTGCGGCTGCTAAGCGGCGGCGTGTCATCGTCAGCCGGTTTGTTTTTCAGCACCGTCCAGATGACCAGCGCGCCCAGCAGGTCAAAGACCGCCAGTACGGCAAACAGCGGGCTGAAGCCGATGGTGTCTGCCAGCGCGCCGACGACCAGGGCGAACATGGTGCTCGCCAGCCAGGCGGCCATCCCGGTCAGACCGTTGGCGGTAGCGACTTCGTTACGGCCAAAGACGTCGGAAGAGAGGGTAATCAACGCCCCGGACAGCGCCTGGTGAGCGAACCCGCCGATGCACAGCAGGGCAATCGCCACGTACGGGCTGGTGAACAGGCCGATCATCCCCGGGCCAATCATCAGCAGGGCGCCCATGGTGACCACCATTTTACGCGACACGATCAGATTGACGCCGAACCAGCGCTGGAACAGCGGCGGCAGGTATCCACCGACGATGCAGCCGAGGTCGGCGAACAGCATCGGCATCCAGGCGAACATGGCGATCTCTTTCAGGTTAAAGCCGTAAACCTTAAACATGAACAGCGGGATCCAGGCGTTAAAGGTACCCCAGGCCGGCTCGGCGAGAAAACGCGGCAGGGCGATACCCCAGAACTGACGGTTGCGCAGGATCTGCCACGGCGACATTTTCTTCGCGTTATTGGTCTGGTGTTGAGACTCCTGGCCGCCAATGATGTAGTCGCGTTCTTCGTCAGATAATTTCTTCTGATCGCGCGGGTGTTTGTAGAAGATCAGCCAGGCGATGGCCCAGGCGAAGCTCAGCACCCCGGAGATAATGAACGCCATCTGCCAGCTGTGCATGACAATCGCCCACACCACCAGCGGCGGCGCGATCATGGCGCCGATAGAGGAACCCACGTTGAAGTAGCCCACTGCGATAGAGCGCTCTTTCGCCGGGAACCATTCGGAGCTGGCTTTCAGCCCGGCGGGGATCATCGCTGCTTCCGCCGCGCCCACCGCGCCGCGGGCCAGCGCCAGGCCACCCCAGCTGCCGGCGAGGGCGGTCGAGCCACAGAATATCGCCCAGGCGATAGCGAAGAAGGCATAGCCGACTTTAGTCCCCAGAATATCAAGGACATAGCCTGCGACAGGCTGCATGACGGTATAGGCAGCGGAATAGGCTGCAATGATATAGGAGTACTGTTGGGTCGAGATGTGTAACTCTTCCATCAGCGTCGGCGCGGCCGCCGCCACGGTGTTACGGGTCAGGTAGCCCAGCACGGTGCCCAGCGTCACCAGTGCGATCATGTACCAACGTAACCCTTTAATTTTACGCATGTAAACCTCATCGTCTGTAATTTCTCCGCACCAGGTGCGGCCTCTCCTGACGGCGATACGCGGTCGGGAAAGCGAAACGGAGGGTTCAGGAGGGCGGTCCCCTCTGGCCCGAACCTTACCATCAGTTGTTATGTAAAAAGTCGGTATCCATTCCGTATAAGCCGATGCCATCAACACCGGTAAAGCATTCCGTCGGTTTATATGTTGCGACGGCAGAAAGATAACTTGTCATACAACTTTAAAAGTTGAGTGCTGTCACAAAAGTGGGAAAGTTAGTGTGGTCTTTATGACTGGCGAGGAAAGCCAGATACGGCGCGCCCTGGCGAGACGTTTGCCGTGGAGAGGCGATTTTTTTTATCAGCGTTTATTGATCTAACTCACGAAAAACAGTTCGGTCTGTGGAAATTGGTGTGATAACTTTGTCAGCATTGTAGTCAATCATCTGAAAGGCTCCTGTTCCGGAGCGAAGAGGACACACGAATGACACCGTTTATGACCGAAGATTTTCTACTCGATAGCGAATTTGCCCGCCGCCTGTACCACGATTACGCGAAAGATCAGCCTATTTTCGACTACCATTGCCACCTTCCGCCGCAGCAGGTTGCCGAAAATTATCGTTTCAAAAATCTGTATGACATCTGGCTGAAAGGCGATCACTACAAATGGCGCGCGATGCGCACTAACGGCGTGCCGGAGCGTCTGTGTACCGGGGATGCCTCCGATCGCGAGAAATTTGACGCCTGGGCAGCCACCGTGCCTCACACAATTGGCAACCCGTTATACCACTGGACCCATTTAGAGCTGCGTCGCCCATTTGGTATTACAGGTAAGCTGCTGTCACCTTCCACCGCCGATGAGATCTGGGAACAGTGCAATGCGTTACTGGCGCAGGACGCCTTCTCCGCCCGCGGGATCATGAAGCAGATGAACGTGAAGATGGTCGGCACCACCGACGATCCGATTGATTCCCTGGAACACCATGCGGTTGTCGCCAAAGACACTTCATTTGATATCAAGGTGTTGCCGAGCTGGCGTCCGGATAAAGCGTTCAACATCGAGCAGGCGACCTTCAATGACTATATGGCTAAGCTGGGTGAAGTGTCCGACACCGATATTCGCCGTTTTGCGGACCTGCAAAGCGCGCTGACCAAACGTCTGGACCACTTTGCCGCTCACGGTTGCAAAGTCTCCGACCACGCCCTGGACGTAGTGCTGTTTGCGGAAGCGACCGACGCCGAGCTGGACGCCATTCTGGCGCGTCGCCTGGCTGGCGAAACCCTTAGCGAACGCGAAGTGGCGCAGTTCAAAACCGCGGTGCTGGTGTTCCTCGGCGCAGAGTATGCTCGTCGCGGCTGGGTGCAGCAGTACCACATCGGCGCGCTGCGCAATAACAACCTGCGTCAGTTCAAATTGTTAGGCCCGGACGTGGGCTTTGACTCGATCAACGATCGTCCAATGGCTGAAGAGCTGTCTAAGCTGCTGAGCAAGCAGAACGAAGAGAACCTGCTGCCGAAAACCATTCTCTACTGCCTGAACCCGCGCGATAACGAAGTGCTGGGCACCATGATCGGTAACTTCCAGGGCGAAGGGATGCCGGGCAAGATGCAGTTCGGCTCCGGCTGGTGGTTCAACGATCAGAAAGACGGCATGGAGCGGCAGATGACCCAGCTGGCGCAGCTCGGCCTGCTGAGTCGCTTTGTCGGGATGCTGACCGACAGCCGCAGCTTCCTCTCCTACACGCGCCACGAATACTTCCGCCGCATTCTGTGCCAGATGATCGGCCGTTGGGTGACCGCCGGCGAAGCGCCTGCGGATATCGCGCTGCTGGGCGAGATGGTGAAAAACATTTGCTTTAACAATGCGCGTGACTATTTCGCCATTGAACTGAACTAAGACCAGAGGTCGGTTGATATGCAATACATCAAAATCCATTCGCAGGATAACGTCGCGGTCGCGCTGGCGGATATGACGGCCGGTAGCGTGGTGACGATCGACAATGACCCGGTCACCCTCGGTCAGGATATCGTTCGCGGACACAAGTTTGCACTGCGCGCTATCGCGAAAGGGGAAAACGTCGTTAAGTATGGGCTGCCGATTGGCCATGCGCTGGCGGATATCGCGCCGGGCGAGCATGTCCATGCGCACAATACGCGCACCAATCTCAGCGACCTTGACGCGTATCGCTATCAACCGGAGCAGGTTGCCCAACCGCCGCAGCCAGCGGATCGCGACGTGCAGATTTATCGTCGCGCCAATGGCGACGTCGGCGTGCGCAATGAGCTGTGGATCCTGCCGACCGTCGGCTGCGTCAACGCCATGGCCCGCCAGATGCAGAACCGTTTTCTGAAAGAGGCAAACGGCGCTGAGGACATCGATGGAGTGCATCTCTTCAGCCATACCTATGGCTGCTCGCAGCTCGGGGACGATCACCTCAATACCCGCACCATGCTGCAGAATATGGTTCGCCATCCGAACGCCGGGGCGGTGCTGGTGGTGGGCCTTGGCTGTGAAAACAACCAGGTGGAGGCCTTTCGCGAAACGCTGGGCGAGTATGATCCGCAGCGCGTGCACTTTATGGTTTGTCAGCATCAGGACGATGAAGTGGAGGCGGGAGTGGCGCATCTCCACCAGCTGTATGACGTGATGCGTCAGGATAAACGTCAGCCGGGTAAGCTGAGCGAGCTGAAGTTTGGCCTCGAGTGCGGCGGGTCTGACGGCCTGTCCGGTATTACCGCCAACCCGATGCTGGGGCGCTTCTCAGACTACGTGATCGCCAACGGCGGCACCACCGTGCTGACCGAAGTGCCGGAGATGTTCGGCGCTGAACAGCTGCTGATGAGCCACTGCCGCGACGAAGCGACCTTCGACAAGCTGGTGACTATGGTCAATGACTTTAAGCAGTACTTTATCGCGCACGACCAGCCTATTTACGAAAACCCCTCTCCGGGCAACAAGGCCGGGGGGATCACCACCCTCGAGGATAAGTCGCTGGGCTGTACCCAGAAAGCGGGCTCCAGCCAGGTCGTGGATGTCCTGCGCTACGGCGAACGTCTGAAGGTTCATGGTCTGAACTTGCTGAGCGCGCCAGGCAATGATGCCGTCGCCACCAGCGCGCTGGCCGGCGCCGGCTGCCATATGGTGCTGTTCAGTACCGGCCGCGGCACGCCGTACGGCGGCTTTGTGCCGACGGTGAAGATCGCCACCAACAGCGAGCTGGCGGCAAAGAAAAAGCACTGGATCGACTTCGATGCCGGACAGCTGATCCACGGCAAAGCGATGCCACAGCTGCTGGAGGAGTTCGTGGATACCATTGTGGCTTTCGCCAACGGCAAACCGACCTGTAATGAGCAGAATGACTTCCGCGAGCTGGCCATCTTTAAAAGCGGTGTTACCCTGTAAAGGCGCATTCATATTGGCGCCCGGGCGGCGTTGATCGCGCATTGGCCTGATAGCGCAGCGTCATCGGGTAAGCAGCAGCGGCGTTTCAGCCTGTGAAGCGCCGTTTGTTTTTTCTCTCAGGGAGCTTTCATGACCGCGTATTGGCTGGCTCAGGGCGTCGGCGTTATCGCCTTTCTTATCGGCATTACCACCTTTATCAACCGCGACGAACGTCGCTTCAGGCTTCAGCTGGCGGTCTATAGCGGCGTTATCGGCGTCCATTTCTTCCTGATGGGCGCCGCGCCTGCCGGGATGAGCGCCGGGCTTAATGCGCTCCGCACGGTTATTTCCCTGCGCACCCGCAGCCTGTGGGTGATGACGATCTTTATCCTGCTGACGCTGATCCTCGGCCTTGGCAAGCTGCAGCATGCTATGGAGCTGCTGCCGATTATTGGCACTGTCGCCAGCACCTGGGCGCTGTTTCGCTGTAAAGGGCTGACCGTCCGCTGCGTGATGTGGTGCTCCACCGCCTGCTGGGTGACGCATAACCTGTGGCTGGGTTCGATTGGCGGGACGCTGATTGAAGGCAGTTTCCTGATCGTCAACGGCCTGAATATCATTCGCTTCCGCCGGATGCAAAAGCGGGGTATCGATCCGTTCAGGGTTGAAAACGCGGTGCAGGAAGAGAGCCCCTCCGCGCGGTAGCGGAGGGGAAAGGCATTAACTGCGCAGGGCGTTTTTCGCCAGCTGGTCGTCTTCCGCCATGCAGGCGGCGGCGGTAAACAGGGCGTCGGTGGAGGAGTTCAGCGCGGTTTCGCAGGAATCCTGCAGCACGCCGATGATAAAGCCGACGGCAACCACCTGCATCGCCACATCGTTCGGAATACCAAACATATTACAGGCCAGCGGGATCAGCAGCAGCGAACCGCCCGCCACGCCGGAGGCGCCGCAGGCGCACAGCGAAGCGACCACGCTCAGCAACAGCGCCGTCGGCAGATCCACCGGAATGTTCAGCGTATGGACCGCCGCCAGCGTCAGCACGGTAATCGTGATTGCCGCGCCCGCCATATTGATGGTCGCCCCCAGCGGAATGGAGACCGAATAGGTATCGCGATCCAGGTTCAGCTTCTCGCATAGCGCCATATTCACCGGAATATTGGCGGCGGAGCTGCGGGTGAAAAACGCGTAGACGCCGCTTTCGCGCAGGCAGGTCAGCACCAGCGGATAGGGGTTACGGCGAATCTTCCAGAACACCAGCAGCGGGTTAATCACCAGCGCCACCAGCAGCATACAGCCCACCAGTACCAGCAGCAGCTGGGCGTAGCCCCACAGCGTTTCAAAACCGGTGGTCGCCAGGGTGGAAGAGACCAGGCCGAAGATCCCCAGCGGCGCAAAGCGGATCACCACTTTAACGATAAAGGTCACCGCGTGGGAGATATCGTTGATCAGGTTTTTCGTGGTGTCGTTACCATGGCGCAGGGCGAAGCCAAGCCCCACCGCCCACACCAGAATACCGATATAGTTGGCGTTCAGCAGGGCGTCGACCGGGTTGGACACCATGCTCATCAGCAGACTACGCAGCACCTCAACAATCCCCGACGGCGGCGTGATGCTGTCGGCGGCGGTGGTTAAGTGCAGAGTCGACGGAAAGAGAAAACTGAACAACACCGCAGTCAGCGCCGCGCTAAAGGTGCCCAGCAGATAGAGAAACAGAATAGGGCGAATACTGGTTTTTTGTCCGTGCTGATGGTTGGCGATCGAGGCCATGACGAGCATCAATACCAGCACCGGCGCTACCGCCTTTAACGCGCCGACGAACAGGGTCCCCAGCAGGCCGACGGCGATAGCCGCTGGCTTAGAGACCAGCGCCAGCAGCACGCCAAGCACCAGGCCCATTAAAATTTGTTTCACCAGGCTGCCTTGCGCCAGGCGGGAGAGCCACCCTGATGGGGGAGTGCGTGTTGTCATAATTCATTCCTTCCAGTGATGTAGCAAGCCATCCCAGCCACGTATTATTTGTTACGTTTATGTCAGGATGTAAATAGATGTTTGCATAGCCGAGTATACGGAAAGAAAGCCTGGCGGGAAGCGTAAAATACTGTGATTTTAATCTGGATCTTATTTTTTAACTACGCAGTAACATAATTGTGACATGAGCAGGCATTCTCGTTATGAGAAGGTCAGCTATAGCCGATTACCGCGCCGCCAGCGGGAGCCGACGGCGCGCCAGGCAGGTTATTCAGGCAGTTTGCGCTGCTTGTCGTGCTGCTTGTTGACCCAGGCGTTAATCAACAGCGTGACGGTCAGGATGCCGCCCACGACCCCCAGCGAGATGGCGACCGGGATATGGTAGAAGTCGACGATCAGCATCTTCACGCCAATAAACACCAGGATCACCGACAGGCCATATTTGAGCATCGAGAAGCGCTCAGCGACCCCCGCCAGCAGGAAGTACATGGCGCGCAGGCCGAGAATGGCAAACAGGTTCGAGGTCAGCACGATAAACGGGTCGGTGGTGACCGCGAAGATCGCCGGGATACTGTCGACGGCGAATATCACATCGCTCAGCTCGACCAGAATCAACACCAGCAGCAGCGGCGTGGCGAACAGCACCCCGTTTTTACGGGTGAAGAAGCGCTCGCTCTCGATTTTATCGGTCATTCGCAGATGGCTGCGGATCCAGCGCACCAGCGGTTTGTCGCCGATGCCGGAATCATCCTCTTTCGCCAGCGCCATCTTCACGCCGGTAAACAGCAGGAAGGCGCCGAAGACGTACAACAGCCAGTCGAACTGGGAGATAAGCCAGCTGCCGGCGAAGATCATAATGGTGCGCAGAACAATCGCCCCGAGGACGCCATACACCAGCACCCGGCGCTGCAGAGCAGGCGGCACGGCGAAGTAGCTGAACAGCATCAGCCAGACGAAGACGTTATCGACCGCCAGCGCTTTTTCAATCAGATAACCGGTGAGGAAGGCCAGGGCCTGCGGATCGGCGACGGCGCGGCCCTGGGTTTGCACCAGATACCACCAGAACGCGGCGTTGAACAACAGAGAAAGTGTGACCCAGAGGATAGACCAGCCAGCGGCCTGCTTCATGGTCATGCTATGCGAACCGCGTCGTCCCTGAAGCAGCAGGTCGATCGCCAACATGATCGCGACGACGACAGCGAATCCACCCCATAGCAACGGCGTGCCGACAGTATTCATTTGATATTCCTTACATAAAAACAAAAACGGCTGACGTCGGAAGACGGCAGCCGCTGCGCTTTTATGCATAGACCTCGCCTTCCGGCAAGGTCTCACTTACAACAACCAAAGTTCATCGCGATGGGCTTTGGTGATTGCCCGGCGACCGGATGCGGTATTACACGCATCGTAATGACGATCGGCCGGCAAGGAAGTTACTCCCCTTTGCTCGTAACAAAATATGTCACGAGGCGGTTTTCGTCAATGGCGGCCAGACGGGCCTTTACACTCTTTTACGCCAGCGGCTGCGTATCGGCCGGGAAGATCACCCCGGTCTGGCGACGAATTTCGCTCGACAGTTTCGCCGTGATACGGCTCACAGCCAGGCCCGGATGGTCGACATCCTCTGTTTCCACCAGCCGCGCGAAGGTCTCCGCCTCATACAGCATAGTATTGATATGCTGCGGCTGCGTCAGGTCCTGGGCTTTGCCGCCGCGCGGCACAAACGCCAGCTTCTGGCACTCGGAGATTTTTTCGATCACCAGTACCCCCTCTTCCCCCTGAATTTCGCTGGGGATCGCCGAGTCGCTCACCTTGGAGTGATGCAGCGTCACGTCGAAGTCGTCATAGCTCAGCACCACGGTGCCCTGGGCGTCCACGCCGCTGTCCAGCAGGCTGGCGGTGGCATGAACGGCCCGCGGTTCGCCCCACAGCGCCACAGCGGACGCCAGGCAATAGAAGCCGATATCCATAATCGAACCGTTGGAGAACGCCGGATTAAAGGTGTTGGGGTTTTCGCCGTCGAGGTAGCGCTGATAGCGCGAAGAGTACTGGCAGTAGTTAATGAAGGCTTTACGCAGTTTACCCACTTTGCCGAGGGTTTCCTTCAGCAGCAGAAAGTTGGGCAGGCTGGCGGTTTTGAAGGCTTCAAACAGCACCACGTGGTTGGCTTTCGCCACCGCGATGGCCGCCTCGACCTCCTGTAGATTCGACGCCAGCGGTTTTTCGCAAATGACGTGCTTCTTGTGGCTCAGGAACAGCCGCGTCTGCGGGAAGTGCAGGGAGTTCGGGCTGGCGATATACACCGCATCAATGGCGTCGCTTTGCGCCAGCGCCTCCAGCGAGGTATACAGATGCTCGACCGGATAGTCATTGGCGAAGGCTTGCGCCTGTTCGAGGCTGCGGGAGTAGATGGCGGAAAGTTTATATTTGCCGGTTTCATGGGCGGCATCGACAAACTGCTTAGTGATCCAGTTTGTGCCAACAACTGCGAAACGTATCATAAACGGTGACGAACTCCATTAAAGGGAACCTGTCGCCACTCTATCATGCCCCCATGACAAAACCAGTGCGTGACTACGCAGAACGCTTCAACGAAAGGTGCGTCAGCCACAGGCGGGTGTCGAACTCCAGCTGGTGGTATTGCGGCTCCATATGGCAGCACAGCTGATAGAAAGCCTTGTTGTGATCCTTCTCTTTCAGATGCGCCAGCTCATGAACCACGATCATGCGCAGAAAGGCCTCCGGCGCGTCGCGAAATACCGTCGCCACGCGGATCTCCGCTTTGGCTTTCAGCTTGCCGCCCTGAACGCGGGAAATGGCGGTATGCAGGCCGAGCGCATTGTTCAGCACGTGGATCTTACTGTCATACATCACTTTGTTGATCGGCGCCGCGCCGCGCAGAAAGCGGTTTTTCAAGTCCTGGGTGTACTGATATAGCGCTTTATCGCTGTTAACGTCGTGCCCTTGCGGATAGCGCTTTTGCAGCACCTCGCCGAGGCGGTCTTGCTCGATTAACGTGGTCACCTGCGCCAGCAGCGATTCAGGATAGCCCTGTAAATAAATGAGTTTTGTCATCGTCTTATCATTACGTCTGTCAGGAGGGCAGTTCAGCCACGGTCATGGTAAAGACCAGCGGCGCAGTACCCTCATTGCGGTAACCGTGCTCTATTTCGGTGCGGGCCACCGCGGATTCTCCGACCGCCACCGTGCGGCAGGTCTCGCCAAGCGTCAGCGTCAGCGCGCCGGCTTCCACGTGCAGCAGCTCGAAGGTCGTCGCCGGGTGGCCGGGCGAGGTAAAGGCTTCGCCGGGCTGCATCTCCCAGCGCCACAGCTCAATCATATTCGGCCCGGCGGTGCCGGCGAGAAGCCTGGCGCTGCCTCCCAGCGGGCCTTGCCAGAGGGTGGGGATCTGCTCGGCGGGAATAATATGCAACGCGGGTTCGCTTGCCACATTGACGATATCCGCCACCGAAACGCCCAGCGCGGCGGCGAGTTTGCAGAGGATCGCAATGCTGGGGTTGGCGGCCTCTTTTTCCATCTCGACCAGCATACCTTTGCTGATGCTGGCCCGGCGCGACAGCTCGTCCAGCGACATTTTTTTCGCTTTACGGTAGGCCTTCAGCCGCGTGGCGACGGCGCGACTTACCTGGTCGACATCAGCTCCTGAATCGGTCGTTATATTGACTTTTACGTTCATTGGTCACTATGATGAAACAAATTGGTCATTACAGGATTATCGAATGCGTAGCGTGACGCCGTCAATCGAATCTGCGGTCAGCCGCCTGGCGCCGGGCTTTCGGGCATTAAGTATTGTGGTGGAGAGTGCGCCGGTGGCCAACCCCGCCATCGCGGAGCAGGTGCTGGCCGAGGCCTGCCAGGCGGTGCAGCAGGATGATGTGCCCTGGGCGCAAGCGCACCTGGCGGCATGGGATGAAGCCTTCAGCGCCTTCGGCGCGAAGGCGAAACGTACCCCCTGTTCGGCGCAGGCGCTGCGCAAGCGGGTGCTGAAAGAGGGGAGCCTGCCGGCCATCGATCCGGTAGTGGATATCTACAACGCGATCAGCATTCGCTATGCCGTCCCGGTCGGTGGGGAAAATCTGGCCGCCTACCGTGGCGAACCGCGGCTGGCCATTGCCCGCGGCGATGAGCCATTCGATACGCTAAAATCGGCAGAGCCGGTGGTGGAATATCCGGAGCCGGGCGAAGTCATCTGGCGGGATGATATAGGCGTAACCTGCCGACGCTGGAACTGGCGACAGGGCGTACGTACCCGGCTGGACAGCGGCGCGCAGACGATGTGGTTTATTCTCGAAAGCCTGCCGGCGATGCCGTTGTCGGCCCTGCAAGAGGCGGGAGAGCGGCTGGTAGGCTATCTGCAGCAGCTGATGCCCGGCGCCCGCGCGTCGATAACGCTGCTGCAAGCCGATGACGAGGGCGATCTACGCTGAGCGGCGATGATCAGCGATCTCTCTTCAACTGGACAGGATTTGCGTATAAACTCGCGGGTTTTACTATTCCGGAGGCGGAGAGGCGATGAGCCAGGCAGAGTTAAACGGTGAGTTATTCACATTAGAGCGGTTCCCACCTAACGCTGAAGAAGAAGCGCTTCAGGCGTGGGAAGCGGCGGATGAATATCTGCTGCAACAGGTGAATGACGTCGACGGCCTGACGCTCATCTTCAACGACGGCTTCGGCGCGCTCGCCTGCGCGCTGGCGGAGCGCAACCCCGTCAGCATCAACGATTCCTTTATTTCCGAGCTGGCGACCCGCCACAACCTACGGATGAACGGCATTGATGAAGAGAGCGTGCGCTTTCAGGATAGCCTGAGCCCGCTGCCGGCCTCGCCGGCGCTGGTGCTGATTAAGGTGCCAAAGCAGCTGGCGCTGCTGGAACAGCAGCTGCGCGCCCTGCGCCAAGTGGTGACGCCGGAAACCCGTATTATCGCCGCGGCGAAAGCCCGCGATGTGCATAACTCGACGCTGGCGCTGTTTGAAAAAATTCTCGGTACCACCACCACCTCGCTGGCATGGAAAAAAGCGCGTCTGATCCACTGCGTTTTCACCGCCCCTGAGCTGGCCGATGCGCCGCAAACCTACAGCTGGAAGCTGGACGGCACGCCGTGGACCATCCACAACCATGCCAACGTTTTTGCCCGCAGCGGTCTGGATATCGGCGCGCGCTTCTTCCTGCAGCATTTACCGTCTAATTTAGAAGGCGAGATCGCCGATCTCGGCTGCGGCAACGGGGTGATTGGCCTGCAGGCGCTGGCGCAGAACCCGAACGCGCGGGTCATGTTCACCGATGAGTCGCACATGGCGGTGGCTTCCAGCCGGTTGAACGTCGAGCACAACCTGCCGAACGATATCGACCGCTGTGAATTTATGGTCAACAACTCGCTCTCCGGCATTGAGCCGGACCGCTTTACGGCGATCCTGTGCAATCCGCCGTTCCACCAGCAGCACGCCATTACCGACCATATCGCCTGGCAGATGTTTAACGACGCCCGCCGCAGCCTGAAATACGGCGGTGAGCTGTACGTCGTCGGCAACCGTCATCTCGACTACTTCCGTAAGCTGAAGCGCGCTTTTGGTAACTGCACGACGATTGCGACGAACAATAAGTTTGTCATTTTGAAAGCGACCAAGGTGCGTAAGCAGCGCTGATCCGTGTGGCTATTTCCCCGGCTTGCGGCTGTCGCCTTAGCCGGGCTACCGACTGTCGCCTTAGCCGGGCTACCGGCTGACGCCTTCGCCGGGCTAGCGTGCGGGATTATCGTGGTAGCCCGGGGAAGGCGCATCGCGCCGCCCCCGGGACACGGCTAAATCGTCAGCGCCAGCTTCGTGCCCTGGGCAATCGCCCGGCGCGCATCCAGCTCCGCCGCCACGTCGCAGCCGCCGATCAAATGCACCGTTTTCCCTGCCGCGCGCAGCGGTTCCGCCAGCTCGCGGCGCGGCTCCTGACCGGCGCAGACAATCACATGATCCACCGCCAGCAGCTGGCGTTCGCCGCCGATAGTCACATGTAACCCCTCATCATCGATCTTCTCATAGCTGACCGCCGGGATCATTTTCACGCCGCGCGCCAGCAGCGTCGCGCGATGGATCCAGCCGGTGGTTTTGCCGAGCCCTTCGCCCGGTTTGCTCGCTTTGCGCTGCAGCATCACAATCTGTCGCGGGCTTTGACTCAGCTGCGGGCCTTCAGGACGCAGCCCTCCCGCCGTTTGCAGGCTGGTATCGATCCCCCATTCGCGACAGAACTCGCCGATATCCTGGCTGGTGGCCACGCCCGACTGGCTTAGGTACATCGCGGTGTCGAAGCCGATGCCGCCGCAGCCGATGATCGCCACCTTCTCGCCAACCGGCGCTTTGTCGCGCAAGACATCCAGGTAGCTGAGCACCTTGGGATGATCGATCCCGGCGATCGCCGGCAGGCGCGGGGCGATACCGGTGGCGAGGATCGTCTCATCGAACGCCAGCAGATCGTCTGCCGTAACGCGGGTGTTCAGGCGCAGATCGACGCCGTTAAGATCGAGCATGGTGCGGTAGTAACGCAGCGTCTCGTGGAACTCCTCTTTGCCAGGGATCTGTTTGGCGATATTAAACTGGCCGCCGATCTCCGGCAGCGCATCGAACAACGTGACCTGATGGCCACGGGCGGCGGCGTTAACGGCAAAGGCCAGACCGGCCGGCCCGGCGCCGACCACCGCCAGCCGTTTAGGCGCGTTGGCCGGCAGGACCGGCATCAGGGTTTCATGACAGGCGCGCGGGTTGACCAGACAGGAGGTGACTTTGCCGACGAAGATCCGATCGAGACACGCCTGGTTGCAGCCGATGCAGGTGTTGATCTGATCGGCACGATCGTTCTGCGCTTTTGACATAAATTCGGCGTCGGCGAGGAACGGGCGGGCCATCGATACCATATCGGCATCGCCGCGGGCGAGAATATCCTCCGCGACCTGCGGATCGTTGATGCGGTTGGTGGTGATCAGCGGGATCGACACCGCGCCTTTCAGCTTGCGGGTGACCCAGCTAAAGGCGCCGCGCGGTACCGGCGTGGCGATGGTTGGAATGCGCGCTTCGTGCCAGCCGATCCCGGTGTTGATGATGGTCGCCCCCGCCGCCTCGATGGCTTTGGCCAGCTCGGTGACTTCCGTCAGCGTGCTGCCGTCGTTGACCAGATCGAGCATCGACAGACGGTAGATGATAATGAAATCGTGGCCGGCGCGCTGGCGCACGGCCTTGACCACTTCAACGGCGAAACGCATACGGCGCGCGTAATCGCCGCCCCATTGATCGCTGCGCTGGTTAGTGCGCGCGGCGAGGAATTCGTTAATCAGATAGCCCTCAGAGCCCATCACCTCGACGCCGTCATAGCCCGCTTCCCGCGCCAGCTGGGCGCAGTGGGCAAAATCATCGATCAGCGTGAGGATCTCGTTGTGGCTCAGCTCATGAGGGGTGAACCGGTTTATCGGCGCCTGCAGAGGCGAAGGGGCGACCAGCGCGGGCTGGTAGCTGTAGCGCCCGGTGTGCAGGATCTGCAGGGCGATTTTACCGCCTTCCTGATGTACCGCGTCGGTGATCTGGCGATGATGCGCCAGATGGCTGGCATCGTTGAGCACCGCGCCGCCGGCCATGGTCACCCCGGACGGGGCGGGAGCGATGCCGCCGGTGACGATCAGCGCCACGCCGTGACGCGCGCGCTCGGCGTAAAAGGCCGCTAACCGCTGCGCGCCGTCGGGCAGTTCTTCCAGACCGGTATGCATGGAGCCCATCAACACGCGGTTTTTAAGGGTGGTGAAGCCCAGCTCAAGCGGGGCGAAAAGCGACGGATAGCGGCTCATAATGGCTTCCAATGTAAAATTATTGTTATGTGGTCGGATGAGTTACTAATTTAGCCGTCGTGGAGAAAAAGGGAAAAGGGGAGTGCGGTGATTGTGATGGGATTCAAAGAACGGCGAAGCGTTGCCCCTCACCCCGGCCCTCTCCCAAAGGGAGAGGGAGAAAGGCGGACCAGCACTGGTATTCAGGCCTGCGCCGGACGGTTCCCTCTCCCACCGGGAGAGGGTTAGGGTGAGGGCGAAGACGGGCACCGATATCCAGGCCAGCGCCGGACGGTTCCCTCTCCCGCCGGGAGAGGGTTAGGGTGAGGGCGAAGACGGGCACCGATATTCAGGCCAGCGCCGGACGGTTCCTTCTCCCACCGGGTTAGGGTGAGGGGGAAGACGCAACGCGCTGGCGGCGTTCCAGACCCGGCGCCTGCCACATCGATGTTGTCAGCCCGCTATCGACAAGACCAAGCTGATCGGCATACACCGACTGCCATTTACTCATCATCTCCTGATAAAGCTCGCGATGTTGCGGATTAGGGCTGAATTCGCGGTGCCAGCTCACTAACTTTTCTCCAGCGCTGGCCATATCGCCGTACAGCCCGGCGCCAGCGCCGGCGGCAATGGCGCAGCCGAGGGCAGTGGCTTCGCGGACCACCGGTACCCGCACCGGCAGGCCGGTGACGTCGCTGAGGATCTGGCTCCACAGCGCGCCTTTAGAGCCGCCGCCGGCAAACACCAGGCTGTCGAAAGTCACCCCGGAAAACTGCGAAATCTGCGCCAGGTTGCAGGCGGAGACAATCGCCGCGTTCTCCTCCAGGGCCCGGAACAGGGTGGCTTTATTGCACTTCTCCGGATCGATGGAGAGGTTAATAAACGATGGCGCAGCGTGGTACCACTGCTTAAAGTGCATGGCGTCGGAAAAAATAGGCATCACGCCGTGGGAACCGGCGGGTACGCGGCTGGCCATCTCCTCCAGCAGCGAATAGGCATCGACGCCGAGACGCTCGGCAATCAGCTTTTCTTCAGCGCAGAAGGCGTCGCGGAACCAGCGCATGGTCAGTCCGGTAAAGAAACTGATCGATTCCGCCTGCGCCATGCCGGGGATCACGTGAGGATTGACGCGGATATTCATCTGCGGGTCGGTGCGCACCTGCGGCAGATTGACCACCTGCTGCCAGAAAGTGCCGCCGAGTACCGCGCTTTGCCCGGCGCGTACCACCCCGAGCCCGAGGCAGCCGAGCTGCACGTCGCCGCCGCCCATCACCACCGGCGTCCCGACGCGCAGGCCGCTCTGCTGGGCTGCTGCTTCGGTGACGGCGCCCAGCAGCGTGCCGGTCTCTTTCACCGGCGAGAGCATATCGGCGCGCAGCCCGGCCATATCCAGCAGCGCCGGACGCCAGTCGCGGCTGAACAGATCGAGCATGCCGGTGGTGCCTGCGTTTGACGGGTCGACCGCCAGCTCGCCGGAAAGCTTCGCCGCCAGCCAGTCGCTGATCATGGTGATAGTCGCCGCCTTGCGGTAGATATCGGGACGATGGTGCGCCAGCCACAGCAGGCGTGGCATGGCGCTGAGCGCCAGCGTTTGCCCGGAGACCTCGTACACCTCGGATTCAAAACGATAGTCGTGGATCTCCTTAAGCTCCGCCACTTCGCGGCTGGCGCGGGCATCAACGTTGGCGCAGGCCCAGATGGCCTCGCCGTTGCGGTCATAGAGGACGATCCCTTCGCGCATCGAACAGCAGGCGACGGACTGAATATCGGCGGCAGAGAGCCGGGCGGCGTCGAGCGCCTGGCGAATGCACTGGCAGGCCAGCTGCCAGTTGGTGGTAAGGTCGAACTCCATCGAGCCGGGGACGTTATCGACGCTCAGGTGTTTCCATTCGGCCTGGCCCACCGCCAGCTGGCGGCCATTAAGATCGAAAATGACCGCCCGTATGCTGCCGGTCCCGGCATCTAACGCTAACAGGTAACTCATGACATGCGCCTCACTGTTGTCGCGCGGCGCCGGGCCGTCAGGAGGCCAGTGCGAGCACCGCGCGTGCTGTTGTCTCTTCCGTTACCAGGCCATTAATGCGCTTGCCAATCAGAGCGGCATGAATCGCCTGCGCTTTTTGTTCTCCCCCGGCGACGCCGACGATGGTCGGCAGCTGCGCCAGCTCATCAAGGGTCACGCCGAGCAGTTCCCGATGGATCTCCAGTCCTTCTACCGGCCGGCCGTCGGCCTGCAGGAAATAACCTAAAATGTCGCCGACCGCCCCTTTGCGGGCGTACATCAGCTGTTCGCCCTCGCTGATATAGCCGGAGCGCAGAATGGTCGCGTCGCGCCGCTGATCGATAGCGCCAATGCCAACCACCGCCGCGTCCGCCGCCGTCGCCGCCAGCATCACATCGCGCACGCTGGATTCGCGGCGCAGGATCTCAGCGACCTCCGCCGACGAGACCCGCAGCGGCGCCGGAATAATACTGACGCTGCAGGCGGCATCCAGTTGGCCGATGCCGGTCATATAGGGGCCGACGCCGCCGGAGAGAGTGACCAGTCGCACCTGCTGCGAGCCGATAAAGCCGCTGAGATGCTGCAGGCAGCTCATGGTGGCTTCGCCGAAGCCGACCGCCAGCAGCTGTCCCGGTTGCAGAATGCCCATCAGCGACTGCGCGGCACCGATCCCCAGCCGGGTATTCACCGGCGGGGTGTTGAGCGCCGGCAGCACACGGGCAATCTTGAGGCCAAAGCGCTGCTGGAGTTCACTTTCCAGCGCCAGACAGCCCTCATAGCGCGAGTTGATCTGCACGCGGATCACCCCGGACTGGCGGCCTTTCTCCAGCAGGCGGGAAATCTTCAGCCGCGGCAGCCCCAAACGCTCGCCGATGTCGTTTTGCGTCAGGCCGTCGTGGTAGTAACACCACGCCACCCGCGCCACCAGCTCTTCCTCGGCTAACGCCAGCCCGGCGTAGCGATGGTCTTCCGTAATGCGTTTTTCGCTCATAAATTGAACTCTTATAAAAATTTAGATCATATGTTCGCTATTGCGCGGCCGGAAAGTGTGAGCCGACTGGCAAAACGGATCTTTCATCTCTGGCCGCTTTTTTCCGGACGATCTAAAGCGCCAAACTGTGATCTTCGCACGGTTGTAAATATAGTTCACCGTCTACGCTTTTGAACATTATTAAATTTAAAAATCATTTGTTCAAACGAGGCGCGACGATGAAGCCACTGCTTGAAGCTCGCCAGATCCGCAAACAGTTCTCCGGCGTTGCCGTGCTGAAGGGCATCGACTTTACGCTATGCGCGGGCCAGGTGCATGCGCTGATGGGGGGCAACGGCGCGGGTAAATCGACGCTGATGAAGATCATCGCCGGCGTCGAAACCCCGGATAGCGGTGAACTGACGATCGGCGAACGCGCGTTTGCGCGCCTTAACCCGGCGTTGGCCCACCAGCTGGGCATCTATCTGGTGCCGCAGGAGCCAATGCTGTTTCCCAACCTCAGCGTGCGCGAGAACATTCTCTTTCGTCTGCCGAAGCGGGCGGATACCACCGCGCGGCTGCAGGAAAAACTGCAGCAGCTGAACTGCCAGATCAACCTCGATGCCAGCGCCAGCACGTTGGAAGTGGCCGATCAACAGATGGTCGAGATCCTGCGCGGCCTGATGCGCGAGGCGCGGATCCTGATCCTGGATGAACCCACCGCCTCTTTAACGCCGGGTGAAACCGAGAGACTGTTTAGCCAGATCCGCGCGTTACAGGCGCTGGACGTTGGGATCGTCTTTATCTCGCACAAACTGCCGGAAATCCGCCAGCTGGCCAGCCATGTGTCGGTGATGCGCGACGGGGCAGTGGTGCTCAGTGGCGAAACGGCGGGCTACGGCGACCAACAGCTTATCAGCGCCATGACGCCGGCCAGCCGCGACCATGCGCTGAGCGACACGCAAAAGCTGTGGCTGGCGCTACCGGGCAATCGCCGTACCCAGGCGCAGGATTTTCCCGTGCTGCGGGTGGAGGATCTAACTGGCGAAGGTTTTATCGATCTCAGTCTGGAGATCCGCGCCGGGGAGATCGTCGGCCTTGCCGGGCTGGTGGGATCCGGGCGCACCGAATTTGCCGAAACCTTATACGGCCTGCGTCCGCCGCGCGCCGGGAGGATCTGGCTGGAGAACCGCGAGATTAGTCAGGAGAGCACCCGCGCCAGGTTGGCCAGCGGGCTGGTCTATCTGCCGGAAGACCGCCAGGTCTCCGGGCTGTTTCTCGATGCGCCGGTGCGCTGGAACACGGTGATGTTCAATCAGCCGTCGTGGTGGCAGCAGGGGAAACGGGAGGCGGCGGTGGTCGAGCGCTATCACCGGGCGCTGGGGCTCAAGCTGGCCGATGGCGACCAGCCGGTACGCACTCTCTCCGGCGGCAACCAGCAGAAGGTGCTGCTGGCGCGCTGTCTGGAAGCTAATCCGTTGCTGCTGATTGTCGATGAGCCGACGCGCGGCGTGGATGTCTCCGCCCGCGCCGATATCTATCAGCTGCTGAAAAGCGTCGCCGCGCAAAATGTGGCGGTGCTGATGATCTCTTCCGATGTGGAGGAGTTCGTCGGTCTGGCCGACCGGGTGCTGGTGATGCATCAGGGCCGCCACAGCGGCGAGCTGGCGCGGCAGGCGGTGACCGTCGATCGCATGATGACCCTGGCCTTCGGAGGGCAGGCATGAAAACGTTATTCAAGAATCGCGAACTGAGCGCCTTTTTTGCCATCGTGGCGCTGTTTGCCGTGCTGGTGGCGCTCAATCCGGCCTATTTCAGCCTGCAGACGCTGGCGATGATTTTCGCCAGCTCACAAATCCTGTGCCTGCTGGCGCTGGGGGCGACGCTGGTGATGCTGACCCGC
The DNA here is from genome assembly GCF_040062325.1 of Klebsiella sp. GG_Kp175. Taxonomy (NCBI): domain Bacteria; kingdom Pseudomonadati; phylum Pseudomonadota; class Gammaproteobacteria; order Enterobacterales; family Enterobacteriaceae; genus Klebsiella; species Klebsiella sp. GG_Kp175. The sequence continues at coordinate 175,289 of NZ_JBEAFX010000001.1, forward strand.
AATATCGACGTGTCGGTGGGCTCCACCGTTGGCCTGAGCGCCATCGCCGTTGGGGTAGCGCTGAACAACGGCTACGGGCTGGCGACGGCGATCGCCTTCGCGCTGGCGATAGGCGCGCTGGCCGGGGCTTTTAACGGCCTGCTGGTGGTGGGGCTGCGCATTCCGGCGATCGTCGCGACGCTCGGCACGCTGGGGTTGTATCGCGGGGTGATGCTGCTGTGGACCGGAGGGAAATGGATCGAAGGCTTGCCCGACAGCCTGAAATCGCTCTCGGAGCCCGCGTTTATCGGCGTGTCGCCGCTGGGCTGGCTGGTGCTGGCGCTGCTGCTGGCGGGCGGCTGGCTGCTGTCGCGCACCGCCTCTGGACGTGATTTCTATGCCGTTGGCGATAACCTCGCCGCTGCCCGCCAGCTGGGCGTGGCGGTCAATCGCACACGGATGCTGGCTTTTACCCTCAACGGTATGCTGGCGGCCTGCGCCGGGATCGTCTTCGCCGCGCAGATTGGCTTTGTGCCCAATCAGACCGGCAGCGGCCTGGAGATGAAAGCCATCGCCGCCTGCGTGCTGGGCGGAATATCGCTGCTCGGCGGCACCGGTACGCTGCTCGGCGCGTTTCTCGGCGCCTTTTTCCTCACCCAAATCGACACCGTGCTGGTGCTGTTCCGCCTTCCTGCCTGGTGGAATGACTTTATCGCCGGCCTGGTGCTGCTCGGGGTGCTGGTGCTTGATGGACGCCTGCGCCAGGCGCTGGCCCGCCATCAGCGGGCGCTGAAGTACGGTCGTTTCCAGCCCGGCAACAAAGGGGGCAAACAGGTTGCCCGCTTTCCCGAACGCAAAAGCAAAGAGGTGGCTTAAATGAAGCTGAAGCTTAACTGGGAAAGCGCGCTGCTGGCGTTATTAGTCGTGGAAATCCTGCTGTTCGGCGCGCTGAATCCGCGCATGCTGGATCTCAATATGCTGCTCTTTAGCACCAGCGACTTTATCTGCATCGGCATCGTCGCGCTGCCGCTGACGCTGGTGATTATCAGCGGCGGGATCGATATTTCGCTGGGCTCGACCATCGGACTGTGCGCCATCGCCCTCGGGGTGATGACCCAGGCGGGCTGGCCGCTGTGGCTGGCGGTGTCGCTGACGTTGCTGCTGGGGCTGCTGTGCGGGCTAATCAACGCCGCGCTGATCCACTACACCGGCATCAGCCCGTTGGTGATCACCCTCGGGACGCTGTATCTGTACGGCGGCGGCGCGCTGCTGCTTTCCGGCATGGCCGGCGCCACCGGTTATGAGGGGATCGGCGGCTTTCCCGACAGCTTCACCGCCTTCGCCAATTTAACTCTGGGCGGGCTGCCGCTGCCGCTGGTGCTGTTCGCGGGTATCACCTTTCTCTTCTGGCTGCTGGCCCATCGCGGGCGCTTTGGCCGCCACCTCTTTTTACTCGGGCAAAACCCGCGCGCCGCGCGCTATGCGGCGCTGTCGGTGAACGGCATCCCGTATGTGCTGTATGGCCTGGTCGGTATTGCCTCGGCGGTCGCGGCGCTGGTGATGGTCTCCTATTTCGGCTCGGCGCGTTCGGATTTAGGCCGTGACCTGCTGATGCCGGCGCTGACCGCGGCGGTGCTCGGTGGGGCCAATATTTACGGCGGCTCGGGATCGATACTGGGTACCGCGCTGGCGGCATTGCTGGTGGGGTATCTGCAACAGGGTTTACAGATGGTCGGCATCCCCAACCAGGTGTCGAGCGCGCTGTCAGGGGCGCTGTTGGTTGTGGTGGTGATGGGGCGTTCGCTGAGCCTGCACAGTGAATGGGTGCGCGCGACCTGGCGGCGTCTTTTCTCGCGTAAAACAATCGGAGCACAACAATGAAAACAAAACGTATCCTGCAGGTCAGCGCGCTGGCGCTGGCGATGAGCGTGGCAACCGCGCAAGCGGCGGACCGCATCGCCTTTATTCCTAAGCTAGTCGGCGTCGGCTTCTTTACCAGCGGCGGCAACGGCGCGAAAGAGGCGGGGAAAGCGCTGGGCGTGGATGTCACCTATGACGGCCCAACCGAGCCCAGCGTCTCCGGCCAGGTGCAGCTTATCAACAACTTCGTCAACCAGGGCTACAACGCGATTATCGTCTCAGCCGTCTCACCGGACGGCCTGTGTCCGGCGCTGAAGCGGGCGATGCAGCGCGGGGTGAAAGTCCTGACCTGGGATTCCGATACCAAGCCGGAGTGCCGCAGCATCTATATCAATCAGGGCACGCCGCAGCAGCTCGGCGGCCTGCTGGTGGAGATGGCGGAAAAGCAGGTGACGAAGCCCGCTGCCAAAGTGGCGTTTTTCTACTCCAGCCCGACGGTGACCGACCAGAACCAGTGGGTGAAGGAAGCCAAAGCCAAAATCGAAAAAGAACATCCGCAGTGGCAAATCGTCACCACCCAGTTTGGCTATAACGATGCCACCAAATCGCTGCAAACTGCCGAGGGGATCTTAAAAGCGTATCCGGATCTCGACGCCATTATCGCGCCGGATGCCAATGCCCTGCCGGCGGCGGCGCAGGCGGCGGAGAACCTCAAGCGTCAGGGCGTGGCGATCGTCGGCTTTAGTACACCCAATGTGATGCGCCCCTACGTGGAGCGCGGCACGGTGAAAGCCTTTGGCCTGTGGGATGTGGTTCAGCAGGGCAAAATTGCGGTTAACGTCGCCGATCGATTACTGAAAAAGGGCGATCTTAACGTCGGCGATAGCGTTGAGGTGAAAGATATCGGCTCGCTGAAGGTCGAACCGAACAGCGTGCAGGGCTACCAGTATGAGGCGAAGGGCAACGGTATCGTGTTGCTGCCGGAGCGCGTGGTGTTCAGCAAAGAGAACATCAATAACTACGACTTCTGACGGAGGATGAGATGGCTGATTTAGATGATATCAAAGAGGGCAAGGACTTCGGCCTCGACCGCCCGCAGCAGAACACGCTGTACACCCTGAAAGGCTGCGGCTCGCTGGACTGGGGCATGCAGTCGCGGCTGGCGCGCATTTTTAATCCGCACAGCAACCGCACGGTCATGCTGGCCTTCGACCACGGTTACTTCCAGGGGCCAACCACCGGGCTGGAGCGTATCGACCTGTCGATTGCGCCGCTGTTTGAGGAGACCGACGTGCTGATGTGCACCCGCGGCGTTTTGCGCAGCCAGGTACCGGCGGCGACCAATAAACCGGTGGTGCTGCGCGCCTCCGGCGGTAACTCGATTTTAAGCGAACTCTCCAACGAATGCGTGGCGGTGGCGATGGAGGACGCCCTGCGTCTCAACGTTTGCGCGGTGGCGGCGCAGGTCTATATCGGCAGCGAATACGAACATCAGTCGATCAATAACATCATCAAACTGGTGGACGCCGGCAACCGCTACGGTATGCCGGTCCTGGCGGTCACTGGCGTCGGCAAAGAGATGGCCCGCGACGCCCGCTACTTCTCGCTGGCCAGCCGGATTGCCGCCGAAATGGGGGCGCAGTTTGTGAAGACTTATTTTGTTGAGGACGGTTTTGAGAAAGTGACCGCCAGCTGCCCGGTACCGATCGTCATCGCCGGGGGCAAAAAGCTGCCGGAGCATGAGGCGCTGGAGATGTGCTGGCGGGCGATCGACCAGGGGGCGTCCGGGGTGGATATGGGACGCAATATCTTCCAGTCCAGCGCCCCACGGGCGATGCTGAAGGCGGTGAAAAAGGTGGTGCATGAGAATCTGAACGCGCGCGAAGCGTACCAGTTCTGGCAGGAAGAGAAACAGGGAGAGCGGAAATGAACGTGACGCTGGTGGAGATCAATATCAAACCGGAGCGGGTCGACGAGTTTCTCGAGGTATTTCGCGCCAACCACGAAGGCGCGCTGCGGGAGCCGGGCAACCTGCGCTTTGATGTCCTGCAGGATCCGGAAGTGAAGACCCGCTTTTTTATCTACGAAGCCTATAAAGACGATGAGGCGGTGCTGGCGCACAAGAAAACCCCGCACTATTTAGCCTGCGTCGAAAAGCTGGAGGAGATGATGTCGCAGCCGCGGCAGAAGCGCAGCTTTATCGGCCTGCTGCCGCAGGTGTGAGAGAAATCCAGAGGAGAAGGTAACCCCGGCCCTCTCCCATGGAGAGAGGGCCGGGGGGAGGGGCAGTGTATTACGCCTCTGCAACCGAGACGCGCAGGGCCGCCAGCGCCTTACGCGCCGCCTTCAGCACCTGCTCGCACTGCTCAAGGGTGAGCGTCAGCGGCGGTTCAACGCGGATCGTCTTGGCGTTGTTTAACGTCCCGGCGACCAGCACCCGCTGTCTGAACATCTCGCTGGCAAAGTCGTAGCCAATCTCGTTATCGACAAACTCGATGGCCATCAGCATGCCTTTCCCGCGCACATCATTCACCAGGTCCGGATACTCCTGCGCCAGCAGGCGGAAACCGTCCAGCAGTATATCGCCTTTCTGCGCCGCCTGCGCCGGCAGGTTTTGCGTCAACAGCACGTTGATGGTCGCCAGCGCCGCCGCACAGGCCAGCGGGTTGCCGCCGAAGGTGGTGGTGTGCAGGAACGGGTTGTCGAACAGCACCGAGAAGACCTCCTCCGTCGCCACCGTCGCGCCGATCGGCATCACGCCGCCGCCGAGCGCTTTCGCCAGACACAGGATGTCAGGCTGAACGTTCTCATGCTCGCAGGCGAACATCTTGCCGGTGCGGCCCATACCGGTCTGCACTTCGTCGAGGATCAGCAGGGCGCCAAACTCGTCGCACAGTTTGCGCACCGCCGGCAAATACCCCGTCGGCGGCAGGATCACCCCCCCTTCGCCCTGAATCGGCTCAAGGATCACCGCCGCGACGTCGTCACCGGTTTTCTTGCACTCGCTCAGCATGGTGCGCATGGCGTTGATATCGCCGAACGGCACATGGCGGAAGCCCGGCAGCAGCGGCATAAACGGTTTGCGGAAAGTCGACTTGGCGGTGGCCGACAGCGCCCCCAGCGATTTGCCATGGAAGGCGCCGCTGGTGGCGATGAAGGTGAATTTACCTCGCGGCGACTGATAGGCTTTCGCCAGCTTGATGGCCGCCTCTACCGATTCGGTACCGCTGTTGCAGAAGAAGCTGTACTTCAGTTTGCCGGGCGTTAAGGCCGCCAGGGTTTTCGCCAGCATCGCGCGTAGCGGGTCCAGCAGTTCCTGACTGTGAAGCGGTTGTTTCGCGAGTTGATTCTCGACGGCGGATACCACAACTGGATTACGGTGCCCTACATTGAATATGCCAAACCCGCCAAGGCAGTCGATAAACTCCTGTCCCTGGGTGTCGACAAGCGTATTTAACCCTCCCGCTTGCCACTCTACGGCTCCGTAATCCCCGCCGGCTGTGACCGATTTTCGATACTCTAAAAACCCCGGATTCACATGCTCTTTAAAGTATTCTCTAACCTCCTGGTTAAGTGCTTTCATTTCCTCATGGTCAAGCGTGCGCTTTTCAATGAGATTCAGTGCGTGTGCGCTGCAGGCCAGAGCCGATGCGCTGGAAGGTAACCTGTTCAAAATGTGCTCCTGGGGCGGACGTATCACACGATACTGGATTAAGTATTGCAGGGATTACGCCAGTTCGGCAGAAGCGGTGAAAATCGGGATAAATGCAAAGTAAAAGACGAAATGTGTAAAATTTAATCTCATGGCGCCATTATTGGCACGTTTTATTCCTGAGCTGGCGAGATTTTCTGCCTTGTGGACTTTAGCGGGACGATCCGTCGTGGTGCGGGCTGCCCCAGCGCGGGGCAACCGATGGTGAGAAAAGAGGCTTAGTCTAGCTGGGAGATCTCCATCGCCGCTCGGTCGATAATGCCAATGATCTGCTTGAGCTGGGCGGCGCTGCTGGCCTGCTGGTTCACTTTCAGGTCGAGGACCGCTTTGAAATTCTCCAGCGCGCGCTTCATCTGCGGATCTCTGCGCAGCTCGCAGCCGACCATCCGCGCCTGCAAACGCGCCTGGATATGGGCCAGGTGCTCCTGGTTCTCCGCGTGCAGCTGTTTCCCCTCTTCGCTGATGACGATTTTTTTGCGTCCGTTGTCGTCTTCCACGCTGATAAGGCCCTGGTCCTGGAGCAGATCCAGCGTCGGGTAGATCACCCCCGGGCTGGGGCTGTAGTTCCCCTGGGTGAGGGTTTCGATCTCTTTGATCAGCTCATAGCCGTGGCTGGCGCTGCGACTGAGGATGTCCAGAATAATCAGCCGCAGTTCGCCGTGGCCAAAGAAACGCTGGCGACGTCCGCCGCCGCGGCGGCCATGTTCGCCGTGTTCGCTGGGATCGCTGTGGCGCCCGCGTGGCCCACGCCCCTCTTCATGATGATGTCGCATGGTTACCTCCTGCTGTTTTTGATATATCTAATTTATATCTAAAAAATGAATGTTCGCAATGCTGGTTGCTATTTATTTTCTAAGATATTGATATGTATGTAATTATTTTCTGGTTGTGGATTTTGATGCGGTTTGTTTTGACTATATCAAAAAAAGACTTGCATTCTTTTTAGTTGGCAATCATTATCATTTGCATCGAGTTTAGATATATCTATTTACTGTTCACGAAGGCGATCGATGATGACAAAAACCAAAGCAGACAAGTACCCGCAGCGTGTCCGCAATGAGCTGCGTTTCCGTGAGCTGACGGTGCTGCGCGTGGAGCGCGCAGGCGCGGCCTTCCAGCGCATCGTGCTGGGAGGCGAGGCGTTGGAAGGTTTCGTTTCCCGCGGCTTTGACGACCACACCAAGCTTTTCTTCCCGGAACCGGGCGCGGCGTTTGCGCCGCCGCAGGTGACCGAGGAGGGGATCGACTGGGGTGAGGGCGTGCGGCCTGCTACCCGCGACTATACGCCGCTGTACGATGCCGAACGCCATGAGCTGGCGTATGACTTCTTTATCCACGATGGCGGAATTGCCAGCCGCTGGGCGCTGGAGGCAAAAGTGGGCGATAAGCTGGTGATCGGCGGTCCGCGCGGCTCGCTGGTGGTGCCGGAAGATTACGCCTGGCAGCTGTATGTCTGCGATGAGTCCGGTATGCCGGCGCTGCGTCGTCGTCTGCTGGGATTGCGTCAGCTGGCGGTGACGCCGCAGGTGACGGCCATCGTCACTATCGCTGATGCGTCATATAAAGATTATTTGGCGGATCTCGACGGCTTTAACATCGAGTGGGTGGTGGGCCACAATCCGGCGTTCGTCGCCGAGCGTCTGGCCCAGGAGAAGGTGCCGGCGGAGGATTATTTCATCTGGCTGACCGGTGAAGGCGCGGTGGTGAAATCGCTGCTGGCGCGCTTTGAAGATGAGAGCATCGATCAGCAGCTGGTGCGTTCGCAGGCGTACTGGCACAGCAAGTAAAAAGCCATCGTGGTAAAACCCGGATAGCCGCGCGTAGTGCCTTATCCGGGCTAACCGCGATGCCGTTTTTTGTCGGGTGTCGGCTAACGCCTTACCCGACCTACCCTTCGGCGCTGTGACGTTGCCCCGGTAAGCGCAGCGCCACCGGGGAGGCTTATCGTTCCGCCAGCGCCTTAAACACCATCGCCACCGCGTGGGCGCCTGGGTCCATGTTGCCGAGCAGGCTGTCGCTGTTGAGATAGGACGCTCGTCCGGCGCCGGCTTTGCTCGACTGGCAGGTGCGATCCGCGCCGGCCTGCGCCGCGGCAAAAGCGGCCTGCAGGTTCTCCGGTTCGGCCAGCAGCGCCGTCAGCGCCGGCTGCAGAGCATCGATCATTGTCCGGTCGCCTTCATCGGCGCCGCCGTAAAATTTCATCTGCTCCAGACCAGCGTTCAGCGCCTCGGCCACGCTGGCGCCTTGCTCCAGTTTCTGCCCGGCAGCGGTGAAGAAGATCGACATCAATACCCCGCTGGAGCCGCCCATCACCACCGTCAGGCGTTCGCCCGTGAGCGCGAACAGCGTGGGTAGATCGTTGAGCGGCAGCTGCTGGCGCTGCAGCAGGTCGGCAATCTCACGCGCCCCGGCGGCGAAGGTGGAGCCGGTATCGCCATCGCCCACTTTGGCATCCAGCGCGTTGAGATGATCTTCAAGCCCGACGAGGGTGCTGGTCACCTGCGCGACGTAATCGCCCACCTGCGGGTTGGCAGAGGGCGTAAAGTCGACGCGTGCGCTGGCGAGAGTGGAGGGCATGATGTTAACTGTCCGCGGCTGCACCGGCCGTGGCCAGCCGGCGGTTTCCACATCCGCCAGCAGCGCTTTCTCAATACTCTCTTCCAGCACGATGGCGCTCAGCGAGAAACCCTTCATATCCAGGGCCGTCACCAGCGAGGCCGGGCCAATCAGCCAGTCAACGCGCGCCTGCAGCGGCGTGTTAGCCAGTTCGCGGGTCAGGATCGCCATTTCGGCCACCGACACGCCGCCGAGGTTATTGAGCATCACCGCCAGACGGCCGGTTTCCGGTAGGGCGGCGGTCAGTTTTTCCACCATCAGGTTGATGATGTCCGCACTGTTTTGCGTGGCGATGGTGGAGGCGCCAGGCTCGCCGTGGATGCCCATTCCCAGCTCGGCGTGACCGGCCTGATGGCGCGGCGCGCTGTCGGCCTCCTGTGGCAGATGGCAGCTGGCCAGCGCCACCCCGATGCTGGCGGTGTGGTTGGCGGCGTACCGCGCTTCGCGCAGAACGGTGGCGAGGTTGTAGCCGCGTTCGGCAAAATAGCCCGCCACCTTATGGACGAACAGCGTACCGGCGATGCCCCGCGGCTGTTTATTATCCGGCAGCGAAATGTCGTCGCCAACGATCAGCATTTCCACGTTGTAGCCAAGACGGCGCGCTTTCTCCGCCGCCAGGCCAAAGTTCAGCCGGTCGCCGGTATAGTTTTTTACGATCAGCAGGCAGCCCGCCTCGCCGGTCACCGCCTGAATGGCGGTAAGCACCGCGTCGACGCTCGGCGAGGCGAACAGATCGCCACAGACTGCGGCGGTCAGCATGCCTTTACCAATAAAGCCGACGTGCGCCGGTTCGTGGCCGGCGCCGCCGCCGGAGATCACCGCCACGTTGTTTTTATTCAGGTCGCGACGGACCACCACCCGGATCGCCGGGTCGCTCTCCAGCCGGGCGAGGTTATTCCACGGACTGGCGATGATGGTTCCCTCAATCACGTCGTTGACGAGGCTGGCGCGCTGGTTAAAAAAGAATTGAGACATAGTGGTTCCTGAAGAGTAAGCGAAAACTCACCCTCCGGAGGCAGACCTCCGGAGCGGTAACGGTCAAAGTGGATTTAGTGGCGGATAAGGCGCTGGTGGCGCATATCGAGCGCGATGGGCTCGCCGGGCTGCACGCTGTTCAGCGCCTCGCCCTGCTGGCACAGCCAGGCGATCCCCGCCGCGCGGGCGATAATCGCGCCGTGGGCCTGTTCGCTGCCGTCGCGCAGGCACAGGCCTTTGACGCGACTGGCATCCAGTTGCAGGACGGTCGACGGGAACATGTTGTCGGCGATAATAATGGTCGGCTCGCCGGGCGTCGGCAGCGTCTCCTGAACGTCCTGCAGATGGCGCAGGGTGCGCTGCAGAATATCTTCGATATCGATATAGCGCGCCTGCAGATAGGGGTCATCCAGCTGGCGATACTGCTGGCTGAGCTCCATCAGCACCTGATGCCACGCCCATTCCGCCGAGCACGGCTCGGTGAGCAGACGATCGTTGGCAGCATCAAACAGATCCTCATCGTCGAGCAGGGTGTGGTGCCCGGCGAAAATCGCCGCGATGTCGGCGTTAAATTTATTCTCCGCCAGCCCGGTCAGGGCGGTGAGCTCCGCCAGCGTCTGGTCGATGGCCCGGCGCAGTCGCTGCTGCTCGCGGGCGACATCGGCGGCGGCCGGACGCACAGGTTGGATCAGGGCCAGCGGATAGCGCAGCGCGATGCCTTCGACGCGCCCGGAGGCGGCAGGGGCTGCTGCCGGTTGCGCCGCAGGCGATTCGCCGAAGTTATCGGCGGCCAGCGCCTGAAACGCCGCCAGCGCCGCATCGGCCTCTGGCCCACGGGCCAGCAGGCGCAGCTTGTCGTTGCGTCGCACCTGCAACAGGGCGATTTGGTTGAGGCTGTCCGGTTTGACGCACTTCCCGTTTTTCTCCAGCAGCAGATCGGCGTTAAAGCCTGCCAGCGCGGCGACCAGCTTCGACGCCGGACGCACGTGCAGGCCGTTGTGGTTCTGTATGACCACCGCAAGCGATTTGCTGTCGCCATCGTCGGCAAGCGTCGGCGTCGGGGCGGCGTCAGGGGTTGGCGAAGGTAAACCCAGCTGGATCCGTTTGGCCTCCAGGGCGTTCATGGCGTCGGCGATCACTTTGTCGATCCCGGCGCCGGAAGCGGCGCTGACGGTGGCCGCCAGCGTCCCCTCCACCAGCGGCGCGGCGCACAGCCGCACCTTCGCGGCAATCGCCGGATCGAGCAGATCGAGAGCGGTCTCGGCGCTGAGCAACGCGCTGCCGATATCCATCATCACCAGCACGTGGTCGGTGTCGGCGACGGATTCGATCGCTTCCATGACCTTGATCGGGTCGGTGCCGATCGGGCTGTCGGGGTCGTCGATCCCGGCGGCGATCACCAGCTTGCAGCCGTCGTTGATTAACATCTGCCGGGCCAGTTCTCCGACACCTTCGCCCAGCCGGGCGCTATGAGAAACAATAACCAGGTTTACCATCGCGATTTCCTTACTCTTTGGCCGCGGCGGCCAACATCTGCATCATAAACATCACTGACGTGGCGCCCGGATCCTGATGGCCGATGCTGCGTTCGCCAAGGTAGCTGGCGCGGCCTTTGCGCGCCTGCATGGTGATGGTGCTGTGGGCGCCGGCTTCCGCTGCTTTGCAGGCGGCATCCAGCGCGGCGGCGATCGACAGGTGCTGCTCGCTGGACTGGCGCAGGGAGTCCACCACCGGCAGCCAGACGTCGCACATGGTTTTATCCCCCGGCTCCGCTTTGCCGCGGTTGACGACGCCGTCCGCGCCTTCGCGGATCATCAGGTACAGTTCGTCGAGCGTCAGGCTCTGGTGAGCCTGAGTGACCTGCGCGGCGCGAATGAAGAAGGTGCCGAACAGCGGGCCGCTGGCGCCGCCGACGTTGGAGAGCAGCGTCATGCCGGTGTTTTTGAGGATAAAGCCAATATCTTTATCGGCAATCGACGGCAGCTTTTCCACCACCTTGCTGAAGCCGCGGTGCATGTTCAGGCCGTGATCGGCATCGCCGATCTCTTTATCGAGGCCGGTGAGAAAATCGCTCTCTTTGGTGAAGATATCGCCGCAGCGGTACAGCCAGTCGACGATTTGCGTTCTGTTCAGTGACATGTCGTGCTCCTTAGTTTCCCCAGTTCAGCGCCGGGGTATGAACCGGGGCGTCCCATAGCGCCAGCGTCTCATCATCCACTTTCAGCAGAGTGATGGAGAAGCCCGCCATATCCAGCGAGGTGCAGTAGCTACCGACGAGGTTGCGTTCGATGATGATGCCGGACGCTTCGCAGCGCTGGGCGAGACGGTGATACACACCGTACAGTTCGGACAGCGGGGTGGCGCCGAGGTTATTGACCAGCGCGATGACCCGGTCGCCGTTTTGCAGCGCGGTTTTGCTCTGCTTCACTTCCTGCCACGCGCCCTTGACGGTATCCCACTGGCGCAGCGTGCGGCTGTAGGCGCCATTCTCCAGCAGGGTATCGAACATCTCATCGACGGTTTGGTCCAGCGAGCTGAAGCGACGGCGGTCGATGCCCGGCTCGCCGTGAATGCCGACGCCGAACTCCATTTCATCGTCCTGCAGGGTAAAGGAAGGTTGTCCGGCGGCCGGTACGGTGCAGGCGCCGAGGGCGATGCCAATGGAGTGGCCGAGATTATTCAGGCGGCGCCCCAGTTCAGCGCAGGCCTCCAGCGAATCGCCGCGCTCGGCGGCGGCGCCGACCAGTTTTTCGATCAGTACGGTATTGGCGACGCCGCGGCGGCCTGCGGTATAGAGACTGTCCTTCACCGCCACGTCGTCGTCGACCACCACGGTGGTGACTTTAATGCCGCTCTCATGCAGCAGCTCGGTGGCGGTTTCGAAGTTCAGGATGTCGCCGGTGTAGTTTTTGATAATCAGCAGGACGCCTTCGCCGCCGTCAATCTGCATCGCGCATTCGAACATTTTATCTGGCGTCGGCGAGGTGAAGATTTCCCCCGGGCAGGCGCCAGAAAGCATCCCCTGGCCGATATAGCCGCAGTGCATTGGCTCATGGCCGCTGCCGCCGCCGGAGAGGAGGGCGACCTTGCCGGCCACCGGCGCATCGGCGCGGGTGACGTACAGCGGGTCCTGATGCAGGGTAAGCTGCGGGTGGGCTTTAGCCAGCCCCTGTAATTGTTCATTCAGTACATCTTCAACACGGTTAATCAGCTTTTTCATTATTCAGTGCTCCGTTGGAGAAGGTTCGATGCGGCCTCTCTGCTGGCGGAGGCGGTCATCGCGTAGGGGTATCGTCTGACGGTGCAGCGTGCCTGGCGATATGATGATTCTGGCTGAGCGGACGAAAAAAAGAATGCCCCGGCGATTGGGTTTCATTACGAAACATCGCCTGCTTATTTTGTTTCTTTATGGAACGTTTTTGCTGAGGAAACGGTGAAAATGCGAGCTGGCGCGCTTTTTTTCCTCTGCCTTAAGCGCCGGTCATCGCGGCTGGCGCAGCGGGCGGAAAAAAAATTTTTGCTAAATTTCCCCCGGCTGTGGGGAAAAAGCCTGCCGCTAAAGGGGGATAGTAGGGGAATTATGCGGCAGAGGAGCGGATCGGGATCGCAATCCTGACGGAGAACAGGGCTTTTTGTTCCAATATGGAACGTAAGAATTTAACCTGTGTTTCATATCAGAACAAAAAGGCGAAAGATTTTTTTGTTCCCTGCCGGCCCTACAGTGATCGCACTGCTCCGGTACATTCCGTTGAGGCCGCGCTTTACCGGCCGGCGCGGATAACGCCAGGGCTCATCATGTCTACATGCGCACTTATTTGAGGGTGAAAGGAATGCTAAAAGTTATTCAATCTCCAGCCAAATATCTTCAGGGTCCTGATGCTGCTGTTCTGTTCGGTCAATATGCCAAAAACCTGGCGGAGAGCTTCTTCGTCATCGCTGACGACTTCGTGATGAAGCTGGCGGGGGAGAAAGTGGTGAATGGCCTGCAGAGTCACGATATTCGCTGCCATGCGGAACGGTTTAACGGCGAATGCAGCCATGCGGAAATTAACCGCCTGATGGCGATTTTGCAAAAACAGGGCTGCCGCGGCGTGGTCGGCATCGGCGGCGGTAAGACCCTCGATACCGCGAAGGCGATCGGGTACTACCAGAAGCTGCCGGTGGTGGTGATCCCGACCATCGCTTCGACCGATGCGCCGACCAGCGCGCTGTCGGTGATCTACACCGAAGCGGGCGAGTTTGAAGAGTATCTGATCTATCCGAAAAACCCGGATATGGTGGTGATGGACACGGCGATTATCGCCAAAGCGCCGGTACGCCTGCTGGTCTCCGGCATGGGCGATGCGCTCTCCACCTGGTTCGAGGCTAAAGCCTGCTACGATGCGCGCGCCACCAGCATGGCCGGGGGGCAGTCCACCGAGGCGGCGCTGAGCCTGGCCCGCCTGTGCTATGATACGCTGCTGGCGGAGGGCGAAAAGGCCCGTCTGGCGGCGCAGGCCGGGGTGGTGACCGAAGCGCTGGAGCGCATCATCGAGGCGAACACCTACCTCAGCGGCATTGGCTTTGAAAGTAGCGGCCTGGCCGCCGCCCACGCGATCCACAACGGTTTCACCATTCTGGAAGAGTGTCACCACCTGTATCACGGCGAGAAAGTGGCCTTCGGCACCCTGGCGCAGCTGGTGCTGCAGAACAGCCCGATGGACGAGATTGAAACCGTGCTGGGCTTCTGCCAGCGCGTCGGCCTGCCGGTGACCCTCGCGCAGATGGGCGTCAAAGAGGGGATCGACGCGAAAATCACCGCGGTGGCAAAAGCCACCTGCGCGGAAGGGGAGACCATCCACAATATGCCGTTCGCGGTGACCCCGGAAAGCGTGCACGCCGCTATCCTCACCGCCGATCTGTTAGGCCAGCAGTGGCTGGCGCGTTAATTCGCGGTGGCTAAACCGCTGGCGCCGGTCAGCGGTTTCTCTTTCTCCCCTCTGGCAGTGGCTGCCGGAGGGGTTCTCTATGGTAAAACGCGGAAAACAGTATGACTGTTCAGACTCAGGATACCGGGAAGGCAGTCTCTGCCGTCATCGCCCAGTCATGGCATCGCTGCAGCAAGTTTATGCAGCGCGAAACCTGGCAAACGCCGCACCAGGCCCAGGGCCTGACTTTTGACTCTATCTGTCGGCGTAAAACCGCGCTGCTGACCATCGGTCAGGCGGCGCTGGAGGACGCCTGGGAGTTTATGGACGGTCGCCCCTGCGCGCTGTTTATTCTTGATGAGACCGCCTGCATCCTGAGCCGCTGCGGCGAACCGCAAACGCTGGCGCAGTTGGCTGACCTGGGATTTCGCGACGGCAGCTACTGCGCGGAGAGCATTATCGGCACCTGCGCGCTGTCGCTGGCCGCGATGCAGGGGCAGCCGATCAACACCGCCGGCGATCGGCATTTTAAGCAGGCCCTGCAGCCATGGAGCTTTTGTTCGACGCCGGTGTTCGATAACCACGGGCGCCTGTTCGGCTCTATCTCGCTTTGCTGTCTGGTGGAGCACCAGTCCAGCGCCGACCTTTCCCTGACGCTGGCCATCGCCCGCGAGGTGGGCAATTCCCTGCTCACCGACAGCCTGCTGGCGGAATCCAACCGCCACCTTAATCAGATGTACGGCCTGCTGGAGAGCATGGACGACGGGGTGATGGCGTGGAACGAACAGGGGGTGCTGCAATTTCTCAATGTTCAGGCGGCGAGACTGCTGCATCTTGATGCCCAGGCCAGCCAGGGGAAAAATATCGCCGATCTGGTGACCCTTCCGGCGCTGCTGCGCCGGGCCATCAAACACGCCCGCGGCCTGAATCACGTTGAAGTTACCTTTGAAAGCCAGCACCAGTTTATCGACGCGGTGATCACCTTAAAACCGATCGTCGAGGCGCAAGGCAACAGCTTTATTCTGCTGCTGCACCCGGTGGAGCAGATGCGGCAGCTGATGACCAGCCAGCTGGGCAAAGTCAGCCACACCTTTGAGCAGATGTCAGCCGACGATCCGGAAACCCGGCGGCTGATCCACTTTGGCCGCCAGGCGGCGCGCGGCGGCTTCCCGGTGCTGCTGTGCGGTGAAGAAGGGGTGGGGAAAGAGCTGCTGAGCCAGGCCATCCACAATGAAAGCGAGCGGGCGGGCGGCCCCTATATCGCCGTCAACTGCCAGCTGTATGCCGACAGCGTGCTGGGCCAGGACTTTATGGGCAGCGCCCCCACTGACGATGAAAATGGCCGCCTGAGCCGCCTTGAGCTGGCCAATGGCGGCACCCTGTTTCTGGAAAAAATTGAGTATCTGGCGCCGGAGCTGCAGTCGGCCCTGCTGCAGGTGATTAAGCAGGGAGTGCTTACCCGCCTCGACGCCCGCCGCCTGATCCCGGTGGATGTGAAGGTGATCGCCACCACCACCGTCGATCTGGCCAACCTGGTGGAACAGAACCGCTTTAGCCGCCAGCTGTACTATGCGCTGCACTCCTTCGAGATTGTCATCCCCCCGCTGCGCGCCCGGCGCAACAGCATCCCGTCGCTGGTGCATAACCGGCTGAAGAGCCTGGAGAAGCGTTTCTCTTCGCGGCTGAAAGTGGACGATGACGCGCTGGCCCAACTGGTGGCCTACTCGTGGCCGGGAAATGATTTTGAGCTTAACAGCGTGATAGAGAACATTGCCATCAGCAGCGACAACGGCCACATTCGGCTAAGCAACCTGCCGGAATATCTCTTTTCCGATCGGCCGGGGGTCGATAGCGGCTCATCGCTGCTGCCGGCCAGCCTGACCTTTAGCGCCATCGAAAAAGAGGCCATCATTCACGCTGCCCGGGTGACCAGCGGGCGGGTGCAGGAGATGTCGCAACTGCTGAATATTGGCCGCACCACCCTGTGGCGCAAAATGAAGCAGTACGATATCGACGCCAGCCAGTTCAAGCGCAAGCATCAGGCCTAGTCTTCTCGATACGCGCCATGGAGAACAGGGCGTCCGACAGACGATTGCTGTAGCGTTTGAGCGCGTCGCGCAGTGGGCCAAATTGGCCATCCTCTGCCGTGCGAATGCGCTAGCGATGAGTGTGACGGGGCCCGCCGCATAACGGCGGGTAACGAGGTTAACTTTCCCCGGCGAGCGCCGGGGGAAGGCTTATTTTTTAATAACCGAGTTGAGGTCGCCGAGTTTAGCGGCGGGGTTCTTGTGGCACTGCTGCAGCATTTTCGGCACCGAGACGGTCTCGACTTCATGCCAGTCGACATAGTCCCCGCCGCTGAAGTCGGTGTTGCGATTCACTACCCAGAAGGCCACCGGGGTCATGCTTTTCGGGTTCATATCCATAAATTCCTGACAGGTCATATTCTGCGGTGTGGTTTCCTGTACCGCGAATGCCGGGCTGGTCATCAGACAGAATGTGGTCGCCGCCACGGTCAATACGAGTGCTTTAGGTAAATTCATTTTCTTCTCCAGTCATAAAATACGGCTTAAGCCCGAGCATGCTTCATCTTATTTCTCAGGACCAGAAAGCCGATGGCGCTAAATATCATTTCAACGCCGATAAATGCGGTAATAAATAACCAGCTTTGCTGCGGGTTCATTGCCAGCCACAGGCAGGCGATAATTAAATCCAGCAGACCGATAAAAATATTCCAGCCAGCGCCGCTTTGTTTTCGGGTTTTACATCCGCTGACGATGCGGGAAATACCGCCGAGAACAAATAAAAAGCCGAATAAAAAGGCCAGACTGCTCATGCCGTTGAGGGGATTGACGACAAAACTCAGGCCGAGCACGATCCAGGCGATGGCGAAGATCAGCGCCACCAGGCGTGATTTCCAGTGCTGCTGACGGAAAACAATCAGGCTGTATAGCGAATAGAAGCCGCAGATCATGAACAACATGCCGGTCACCGTGGCGAGATACCAGCCGGCGACCAATGGCCAGGCCAGACAACAGGCTCCGCAGATAAACAGCAGGGCGGCCATCATGCCGGCATGCCGTTTATATCGAATGAAGACGCGTGGGCTAAACGCATTTAAGGTGTAATGGCTAAACATAAACATAATTGCTCCGCAGATCCGGTTGGCGGCCTGACGCTGAATAAAATACGTTATGATTTATTCAGCGGGCCAAAAGAAATGTCTGAGGAAAATAGTAGGCCGTGCCATCGCCAGGCGTAAATAAGAGTGCTGAGGTCACTTTATACGCCTTGTCTGACAGCTGTCAGACAAGGCCCGCAATATCGATTCCGGGCTCTGATTCTCAATAACTACGATATTTTTTAAGCTGGCTGCGTTTGGTGATGCTTACCGATTTTAATCAGGAGTTAACGATGAAAAAAGTCATTCTGGCGAGCCTGCTGGCAACCATGATGGGTACCTCTCCGGTGTGGGCAGCAGATAACGCGACGGCAGCGCCTGCCGCGGCAGCCACAGCGCAGGTGCAGAAAGAAGCCGCCGATGTGTTACAGGTGGCGGTTCAGGGCGCGAACGCGATGCGCGACGTCCAGTTCGCCCGTCTGGCGTTGTTTCACGGCCAGCCGGAGAGCGCCAAAAAACTGACAGACGACGCCGCCGCGCTGCTGGCCGCCGATGACGCCAGCTGGGCGAAGTTCGTGAAAACCGACGCGACAGCCAAAATGATCGCCGATCGCTATGTGGTGATCAATGCGACCATCGCCTTGTCTGAAGACTATGTGGCCACCCCGGAAAAAGAGAGTGCCATTAAATCTGCCAACGAAAAACTGGCGAAAGGCGATCAGAAAGGGGCTATCGATACCCTGCGCCTGGCCGGTATTGGCGTGATTGAGAACCAGTATCTGATGCCGCTTAACCAGACCCGTAAGGCGGTGGCGCAGGCGCAAAAACTGCTGAAAGCCGGGAAGTATTACGAAGCGAATCTGGTGCTGAAAGGCGCTGAAGAGGGCATCGTGGTGGACAGCGAGATGCTGGTGGCGGGTAACTGATCCTCGTTCCACCCTGAGAGAGCGCAGAGGAAGAGACTGACAAGGATGTCCCCTTAGCGGTCGGGCAGCGGACTGCCCGACCGGAACGGCTAGCGGCCGATGAGGGCGTCGATTTCGCCATCGATCTCGCACAGGATGCCGGTGATGTGCTGTACCACCTCCAGACAGCTTGCCGGCGTCAGCGAATCAGGTCGCTTAGCCTCAAAAGGGGCGCACAGTTGTTGTAGCGCAGTAATCCCCAGGATTTGTGCTGAACCGTGCAGACGGTGCAGCGCCCGCAGAAAGGTCTGCGGCTCATGCCGGGCGATAGCCTGTCCGGCGGCCTGTAAATCTGTGGCCGACGCATCGCGGAACGTCTCCAGCATCTCAGCCATCAGCGCCTGGTCTCCCCCCGTATTTTCGGTCAGCACGCTGAGCTTCAGATGCCGGGCGGCGTTAGGTGATGCGTGGCCCACCGCTAAGCGGCTGAGCTCATGGCTCAGCGTCTGAACCGACACTGGCTTAAACAGACACATATTCATGCCGCTGGCCAGACATGCCTCCCGAGACTGCGGCAGCGCGCTGGCGGTCACTCCCCAAATCACCAGGCTCGGGTAGCGTCGGCGTAACGACGCCGCCAGCGCCAGGCCATCTTTCTTCGGCATATTGAGGTCCGTGATCAGCAGATCGTAATGTTTGCCGGCGAGCTTATTCTCCGCTTCTTCACCGTCGCAGGCTTCATCGACACTGTAGCCGATAGTGTTGAGCTGGCGTTTGAGCAACAGCCGGTTGGTGGGGTGGTCGTCCGCTATCAATATCGACAGCCCGGGCAGGGCCTGCGGCCTGGCGGGCAACGCCTGTGGCGCGTGAATCGCGCAGCGACTCACCCTGACCGGCAGCGTGATGGTGAAAGTGGTCCCCACGCCCGGACGGCTGACCATCTCCAGCCGGCCCTGCATCAGCGTAACCAGCTCCTGGCAAATGACCAGCCCCAGCCCGGAGCCGGTCTGCTGGCGTCCCTGGCGCGCCTGGGCATAGCGATGAAAGAGGGTGGCCTGCTCAGCTTCACTGATCCCGCAGCCGCTGTCGCTAACGATGAGGGTCAGCTCTCCCTGTGTCTCATCCGCCTGCGCCAGCCGGCAGGAGATCTGAATCGCGCCCTCGGCGGTAAACTTCAGCGCATTGCCGATGAGATTATTGAGAATTTGCCGCAGCGCCTGAGGGTCGACCCACAGCGCGATCCCCTCCTGCAGAGGGAGATGGCTATGCAGCGCGATCCCCTTCTGCTGCGCCAGCGCGCCGAAGGTGTGGCACTGCTGCGACACCACCTGCGCCACATCGCTCCACTGTGGGGTGATCTGGTATTTTCCCGACTCAATCTTGTCGATATCGAGAATATTGCCGATAAGTCCCAGCAGGGTTTGCGCCGTCGACCCCGCCAGCTCGATCGCCTCTTTACGCTGACCGACGTTCAGCTCTGGTTTCGCCAGCAGTTCCAGAAAGCCGACGATGGCGCTCACCGGCGTGCGCAGCTCGTGGCTCATGCTGGCCAGAAAGCGACTCTTGGCTTTTGTCGCTTGAATCGCTTTGTCTTTTTCCCGCTCCAGCGCGCAGGAGAGGGCTTCCTTCTGCGCCAGCTCCTCTTCCAGCCGCTGCTGAGAGTCTTTGCGTTTGCGTACTTCCCGGCACAGGGAGAGTCCCCAGCCGAGGCTGATGGCGATCAGCACCAGCGCGAAGGCGATCAACTGGTAAAACTGGCGGCTGTACTGGCTCCAGTTCTCTATTTGCTGGCTGGAGATTTTCGACCACTTCTCGGTCATCTGCAGAATGTCCCGCGGCGGAATGGCCTGCAGCGCTTTGTTGAGCACGGCGGCCAGCACCGGTTCATCGCGTGGGATCGCCAGCCGAATGGCGGCGACCGGGAGTCCATCGATGCGGGTGTAGTGAAGATCTTGCGGATAGTAGTGATCGATCATATAGCGGGCGGAAAGCTCCGAGGCCACGGCGGCATCCACCTCGCCTTCCTCCACCATCTTCATGGCGACACCAACGTTATCCGTCTCCACCCAGTTAACCTGCGGAAAGCGCGCTTTCAGGTCGTGGGCGGCGATCGGCCCCACCGGCAGGGCGATCCGTGCCGGGCGCGTCAGCAGATGCGGGTCGGGCGCGCTGCCGCGGGCGACCAGCACAAAGGCCACGTTAATGAGCGGCTCGCTGAGGGTGACGTAAGCCTGCGGCTGCGGGGTCAGGGTCGCGGCGGGCATGATCGCCCAATCCTCTTTTTCCATGCGCTTTGCCAGATCCTGACGATTGCGCACCAGAATAGGGTCAAACTGCAGCCCGGTCTGTAGTGAGAAAATATTCAGCATATCGGCCATGATGCCGCGCAGCTCATCTTCGTCATCCACCAGGGTAAAAGGTGGAAAGTAGGGGTTAACCAGCAGGCGGATGTGACGATGCTTCCGCAGCCAGCGCTGCTCCTCAGCGGTAAAAGGCAACGGGGTATTAAGAAACGACAGATCGCCGCGGTTGAGCCAGTTTTGCATGATCCGCATCGCGGTATCGTTGTCGATGGCGTGGATAAAACGGTCAAGGAGCTGGTGCAGCGCCGGTCGATCTTCACGGGTGACAAAGCGGTTGTGCTGCTCCTGCTGACGAAAATAGTGCGTGATGACCAGCGATTGCGAGAAATATTTCGAGATGCAGTGGCCGGTGGTGATGTTGTTGCCGATGAAATACTGATTCTCGCCGCTGACCACCGAGGCGAGGGCCTGATAGTCGCTATCATAAAGGGTGATTTTGGCGTTGGGAAACGCCTGTTGAATAATATCGAAAAAGGCGCAATCGCGGGTGCAGGCTAGCTTGACGCGGCGGTCGGTGGTTAGCGGCGGCAGGGGGGATTTTAGCGAGGTGACCAGCGTCGGCCAGGTTTTGATCAGCGGTGCGGATTGAACCAGGCCCGGGGCGAGCGCATCCCGGTGCGCCACCTGAGTGAGCAGGGTATCGACCTGGCGGTCGGCCAGGGCGGCCAGCGCCTGCTGCTCGGTGTCATATTGGCGGATAACCACCTTTAGCCCGAGGCTGTGCGCCATCAGCGCCAGATAGTCGGCGTTAATCCCCTGATAGCTTTCTTCGTCGCTGTCGTAGACGACGGGCGTCATCTCAGGGAGCCAGGTGCCGACGATCAGCGTTGGCTGGGCGGCCAGCCAGGCCTTTGCCTTATCGTTGAGCGGAATGTCGATCGCCGCAATGTGGGCATGGCTTTTCAGCTCCAGTTGCTTCATGGCAAACGCGGAGGGAGAGAGACTCAGCGCTAGCCCGACAATCAGGGATAAAATAAGACGAATGACCATGCCATCACCCTATTTTATTGCGTTGCGCAAAGTCATAAAGCTCAAGCAGGGAGCTGCAGCCTAATTTATCCATCAGACGGACCTTATAGGTGCTTACCGTCTTATTGCTGATATTCATTTTGCTGCCGATGGTGGTGTAGTCGATGCCGCTGAGAATATAGCGGAAGACCTTCATCTCCTGCGTTGACAGCGTATCCAGTCGGTCCTGATCGGTGATGCCGTGGGTGCAGAAGCGCTCCAGTGAAAAAGGGAAATAGCTGTAGCCATTATTGGCCGCGTCGATCGCGGCGAGGATATTATTCATTCCCTCTTTTTTACTCACAAAACCATTGGCCCCGCAGTCGGCGCTACGTTTGCCGTAAAACAGTTCATTCTTGGCGGAAATGACGATGATTTTTCCCCGGTAGCGGCGTTTTCGCAGCTGCTCCAGAACGTCTATGCCGCTGAGTTCCGGAATATCAACGTCGACGATCAGCAGGTCAGGCTGCATGGTTTCGGCGGTCTGTACCGCATGGGCGCCGCTGTCGAGTTCCGCTGCGACGGTAATGCCGTTGCTGTCGAGAAGGTTGCGAATGGCGATACGTGCCAATGGATGATCGTCAATGATTATCGCATTCATGGGGGCGTAAATCCTGATATGAAAAAAGAGGGCGATGCCTGATGCAGGTGCGGCGGGGGTTATTTTTATCGGTGCCGTAATAAGGCGCAATTGTAACACAAATCGTTTTCGGCCGGGAAAATATTGTGGATGTGTGCCTGCCGAATATATTTGCATATCGGGATGACAGCTGTAGGAAAAGGCGTTCGCTTGCTTCAGCGCTGTCTGCTGTTAAAAAAAATGCAAACGATTAATCTGCGCTTTTTAAGGTGAGGTGCCGGGAATATCGTCCGGTGACAGCTGGCAGGTAAAATAATAACAATGGTAAAAGCAAAGCGCCCCCTCTGGCGAAAATGGGCTTGGAAACGTCTGATGGCAGGAATAATCGTCCTGGCAATAAGTAACGCCGCGGTGGGAAAGGACGTGACGACCACTGAGGCGCGGACGCGCGATATGATGCGCTGTCAGGATTATCTGCAGCTGGATCCGCGCACCTGGACGCCGATGGTGATCTGGCTGATGAACGATCCTTTTTCCCTGCAGCCGCCGGAGTGGACCGACTTCCATGAAGCCGAGCTGGTGCTGACGCCGATCCTCACCGAAATCTGCCGTCAGGAGCCAGATGCCTGGCTGACTTCGCTGCGGGAACGGCTCAATTCTTATCAGCAGGTGCGGTCGCTGAACTAAGCGACCGCGGTAAAGCGGCAGAAAAAGTGACTAAACGTGCAGTTAGCGGCCAATTTCTGCGCCGAAGATCAGCAGCGGCCCGCTTTTTTCGACAGGGCGTCGCAGGTTTTGCTCGCTGGCGTCGGGTTGGCGCCGGCACAGATGGCATCCGAGACGGTGCTACTGCCGCCCAGCGGGATCAGTCCATACAGTTTCGGCTCGGCGGCTTTAGTCACATAGCAGCGATGGCGGGTGTTGCCGATGGTCGCCACAAAGTTGGTTTTCACATCCTGCTGCTTCGCATCGGAAATGGTCACCTGCGAAACATCGACATTAAAGGCAAAAGCGGCGGCTTCTTTCATTTCGCTTTCCGTCGCCATCGGTGGTTTAGCTACGCAACCCGTTAATAACAGTGCCAGACAGGTACTGACTGATATATCCCGTATTTTCATATTTTCATCCTTTTGTGTGAGTCAGCGGGTTGTATATATGAGCGACGGGAGGGGGGCGTTGATTTTGATCAGCTGGTACAGGGAAGGGGTATTTTTCGGAAATTGGCCTGAATTGTTAAAGTTATCGTGAGCAGTATGAATTCCAGCGTTGCGGGAATGAAAGGTGTTTTATGCCGACCTTGCGTAGTAAGACAGAGTAAACAGGAACGCGGCAATGATGGACTGGCTTCGGGAGGTGGACAACGCAGATGGCCTGCGCAAACTTTTGCCAGGATAGAGCACTGTCTATTTTAGCGTAAGCGTAAATTTTTCTTTTCGCGATAACGGATTGTTTTATCCTCTTAGCGGAATGGCAAGAAAATGCTGACCACGCGCATTGCTCAACGGCTTATGTTGCCATTTTATCGCTATTCTAAAATTTAGAAACAAAAAAGCCACTCTTTCGAGTGGCCTAACTATATGTATTTACTGCTAAAATTTGGTGGCCCCTGTTGGGTTTGAACCAACGACCAAGCGATTATGAGTCGCCTGCTCTAACCACTGAGCTAAGGGGCCGTGGCGAGGGATTATAAAGTAACTGACGGTTGCAATCCAGCGTAAAGCGCGCAGCTGCTGTTTTTATAAACAATGCATTTTCAATCCTTTATAATCATGTTTTAGCCATACAGCCGGAGAAAACATGATTAGCGATATCCTTGCGCCGGGCCTGCGCGTCGTCTTTTGCGGTATCAACCCGGGGAAGTCTTCCGCCCATACCGGCTTTCATTTTGCCCATCCTGGCAACCGCTTCTGGAAGGTCATCCATCAGGCCGGCTTTACCGATCGGCAGCTCAGGCCGGAAGAGGAGCTGCAGCTGCTGGATACGCGCTGCGGCATCACCATGCTGGTTGAGCGTCCGACGGTGCAGGCCAGCGAGGTCGCCCTGCAGGAGCTGCGCAGCGGCGGCCGTGAGCTGGTGAAGAAGATTGAGGAGTATCAGCCGCAGGCGCTGGCGGTGCTCGGCAAGCAGGCCTTCGAGCTGGCCTTTAACCAGCGCGGGGCGAAGTGGGGGAAACAGGCGATGACCATTGGCACGACCCAGGTGTGGGTGCTGCCCAATCCCAGCGGTTTAAACCGGGCGACGCTCGATAAGCTGGTGGCGGCCTATCGTGAACTGGATGATGCCCTGGCGACCCGCGGTCAGTAGCGGAGAGCGGCGGCTTTCCCCGAGCGGCCAGCGAAACGCCATAAAAAAAGCTCCCCGCAGGGAGCTTTTTAACCGGCTGTGGACGCTGTCCCGCGACGATTAATCGTCGAGGAAGCTACGTAGCACTTCAGAACGGCTCGGGTGGCGCAGTTTACGCAGCGCCTTCGCTTCGATCTGACGGATACGTTCGCGAGTAACGTCGAACTGTTTACCCACTTCTTCCAGCGTGTGGTCGGTGTTCATGTCGATACCGAAACGCATACGCAGGACTTTCGCTTCACGAGCGGTAAGGCCGGCCAGCACGTCGTGCGTTGCCGCACGCAGGCTCTCGGTGGTCGCGGAATCCAGCGGCAGCTCGAGGGTGGTATCCTCGATGAAATCCCCCAGATGCGAATCTTCATCGTCGCCGATCGGCGTTTCCATGGAGATAGGCTCTTTGGCGATCTTCAGCACTTTACGGATTTTGTCTTCCGGCATCAGCATGCGCTCAGCCAGCTCTTCCGGGGTCGGTTCACGGCCCATCTCCTGCAGCATCTGACGGGAGATACGGTTGAGCTTGTTGATGGTCTCAATCATATGCACCGGAATACGGATGGTGCGCGCCTGATCCGCGATGGAGCGGGTGATCGCCTGACGGATCCACCAGGTAGCGTAGGTCGAGAACTTGTAGCCGCGACGGTATTCGAACTTATCCACCGCTTTCATCAGACCGATGTTGCCTTCCTGAATCAGGTCGAGGAACTGCAGACCGCGGTTGGTGTATTTCTTGGCGATCGAGATAACCAGACGCAGGTTCGCTTCCACCATCTCTTTCTTCGCACGGCGGGCTTTCGCTTCACCGATGGACATGCGACGGTTGATATCCTTCACCTGCTCGATGGTCAGGCCGGTCTCTTCTTCGATCTGCTGCAGCTTCTGCAGGCCGCGCTGCACGTCTTCTTTCACTTCCAGCAGCTTCTCGGACCACGGCTTGTTCATCGCCACCGCGGCGTTGAACCAGGTTTCGCTGGTTTCGTTGCCGGTGAACAGGGTGATGAAGTTTTTCTTCGGCATTTTGCACTGCTCAACGCACAGCTTCATGATGATACGTTCCTGAGTACGAACGCGATCCATCATGCTACGCATGCTGTTGACCAGGTAATCGAACTGCTTCGGCACCAGGCGGAACTGCTTGAAGACTTCAGACAGCTTCAGGATCTCTTCCTGGGCGGCGGCATGGCTACGACCTTTGGCTTTGATAGTGTCGCGCGTCAGCTCGTACTGGGTACGCAGCTCGGCGAACTTCTCACGGGCCAGCTCAGGGTCGATGCTGTTGTCGTCATCGCTGTTGTCGTCGGCGTCTTCATCTTCGTCTTCGTCTTCGTCGTCATCCATCTCTTCCTGAGACAGCTCGGAGCCAACGTGGGTGGCGGTCGGCGCCATATCTTCTTCGGCGTTCGGATCGACGAAACCGGTGATCAGATCGGACAGACGGGCTTCTTCCGCTTCCACGCGGTCGTACTGCTCAAGCAGGTAGGTGATCGCTTCCGGGTATTCGGCAACGGAGCACTGCACCTGGTTGATGCCGTCTTCAATGCGTTTGGCGATGTCGATTTCGCCTTCACGGGTCAGCAGCTCTACGGTACCCATTTCACGCATGTACATGCGCACCGGGTCGGTCGTACGCCCGATTTCGGATTCCACGCTGGAGAGCACCTGCGCGGCGGCTTCGGCAGCATCTTCATCCGCGGTGTTTTCGGCAAGCATCAGATCATCGGCATCCGGTGCTTCTTCCATCACCTGAATGCCCATGTCGTTGATCATTTGGATGATGTCTTCGATCTGATCGGAATCGACGATATCTTCCGGCAGATGGTCATTGACCTCGGCATAGGTCAGATAGCCTTGCTCCTTACCACGTTGGACAAGAAGCTTCAGCTGTGACTGCGGGTTTTGCTCCATAAGACGGTATCCACACTTAATTCGTTTGATTGGTGTCGGCAGGCGGGCTGTCGACATTTAAAGCGAGGGCGTACTTATATTATTGCCGCTGCGCCTCTGCGCGGCTGTCGGGGGCTTCCCGATCGATACTCGGCACTTAAGCCGTTAAATACGGTGTCCTTCACGTCGCTCTGCGTTCTGCTGCTGCATCAATGCAACGTGAATGACTGAGTCTGTCATTTATTTCTTCGCCAGCTCCTGGCTGATGGTCCAGAGCTCCCGGCGTTCCTCACTGCTTAAACCGTGTGTGCGATCGCGAGCAATCAACTCTTCCTGTCGCAGTTCCAGCAGTGAATCAAACATATGGTTGAGCGAGTCGGTGAAGGTTTGTTCAGCGATATCTTTATCTGCTATATCGTCCCACATCGACAGTTTTTCAAGGGTTGCGGCCTCTTTTGTGCCGCGATATTGCTCTAAAAGTTGCCCGGTTGTCAGACCAGGCTGCGCCAGACAGCTCTTCACCAGCTCGCCGAACAGGCTCAGCCCCGGCATTTTGCGCGAGTCCAGCCCCTCCAGCGGTGGGACTAACGGCGCCAGATCCGGGTTTTGCACCAGCAGTCCTATCAGTATACGCATGGTCGTGCGTTTTAGCTGTGGTGCGGGGCGCGGGGCGCCATTTTCCGCCTGTTTTGGCATTAAACGTTCAAGCTGGGCGTCATCTAAAATGCCCAGCTTGTTGCCCAGCTCCTGACGCAAATAGATGCGCAGGGTTTCGCCCGGCACCTGGGTTATCAGCGGCAGCGCCAGCGTGCTCAGCTGCGCGCGCCCGTCCGGCGTGCTCAGGTCGACCTGCGGCAGCAGGCTGTTAAACAAGAACGTGGAGAGCGGCTGAGCCTGCTCCATCCGCGCCTCGAACGCCGCTTTGCCCTCTTTACGCACCAGCGTATCCGGGTCTTCGCCGTCAGGCAGAAACATAAAACGCAGCTGGCGACCATCGGTCATGTACGGCAGCGCCGTCTCCAGCGCGCGCCAGGCGGCATCGCGGCCGGCCCGGTCGCCGTCGTAGCAGCAGATGACGTTATTGGTCACCCGGAACAGCAGCTGGATATGATCGGCCGTGGTCGAGGTACCCAGCGAGGCGACAGCATAATTGATGTCGTACTGCGCCAGCGCCACGACGTCCATATAGCCTTCGACAACCAGCAAACGCGGTGGTTCGGGGTTGTCCTGCTGCGCTTCATACAGGCCATATAGCTGACGGCCTTTATGGAATATGTCGGTTTCCGGGGAGTTGAGATACTTCGGCAGGGCATCGCCCAGCACCCGTCCGCCAAACCCAATCACCCGGCCTCGCTTATCGCGGATGGGGAACATCACCCGTTCGCGGAAGCGGTCGTAACTGCGTCCCTGATCGTTGGTGACCAGCATGCCGGCATCAATAAGCGACTGGCGGTTTTCCTGATTGCCGCCAAAACGTTTTAAAACGTTATCCCAACCTGGGGGAGCATAGCCGATGGCAAAGCGCGTAATCACCTCGCTGCTTAACCCCCGTTTTGCCAGGTACTGGCGCGCAGGGTCGGCGGCGGGCTGCATCAGAGACTGTTGATAAAACGTATTCAGACCATCCAGTAACTGGTAGAGGTTCTGCCGTTGATGGCGCTCTATCTGGCTGGGTCCGTTGCCTGCTTCATAAGGCACTTCGAGGTTGTGCATGGCGGCCAGCTCTTCGACCGTTTCCACGAACTCGAGCTTGTCGTAGTTCATCAGGAAATCGATAGCATTGCCGTGCGCCCCGCAGCCGAAGCAGTGGTAAAACTGTTTTTCACCGTTGACGGTGAAAGAGGGGGTTTTTTCGTTATGGAACGGACAGCACGCGTGAAAATTTTTGCCCTGCTTTTTCAGCTTTACCCGCGCATCGATCAGATCGACGATGTCGGTTCTGGCAAGCAGATCGCTAATAAATACACGTGGAATTCGTCCAGCCATAAGCCCCGTTATTTCTGATGACTATAAACGAAAATAAGCCGCGCATTCCTTTCGGAAGCACGGCCTTACAACTACAACTCGGTCTGAATTGAGAGCGTCGCTCTCAACAGATTAGTACAGACGAGTACGGCGTGCGTTTTCGCGAGCCAGTTTCTTCGCGTGACGTTTCACTGCAGAAGCTTTAGCGCGCTTACGTTCGGTAGTCGGTTTTTCATAGAACTCACGACGACGAACTTCCGCCAGAACACCTGCTTTTTCGCAGGAACGCTTGAAGCGACGCAGAGCTACGTCGAACGGCTCGTTTTCACGTACTTTAATTACCGGCATGTGCCTCTCACCTTTGATTAATTCGGTTTGCCGCTGGCCGCAATGCCAGCTTATTTCAAAATGGTGCGGAATTTTACTGCAACTACTGCTGCTTTGTAAAGCACCTGCGCCTTTTTTGAAAGGGACTTTTATAAGGGTGAGGAGTATACACGAAGAGAACACCAGGGGTGAGCAAAGTTTTACATCGCCGGTCATTGGACCTACACTGCGCGGTATTGAAGCGAGGTAAAACAACTCATGCGTGTACTGGGCATTGAAACATCCTGCGATGAAACCGGCATCGCGATTTATGACGACCAGCAAGGTCTGTTAGCCAACCAATTGTATAGTCAGGTGAAACTGCATGCGGACTACGGCGGCGTGGTGCCGGAGCTGGCATCGCGCGACCACGTGCGCAAAACGGTGCCGCTGATCCAGGCGGCGCTGAAAGAGGCCGGCCTGACGGCGAAAGATATCGACGCCGTCGCCTATACGGCGGGTCCTGGCCTGGTCGGCGCGCTGCTGGTCGGGGCGACCGTTGGCCGGTCGCTGGCCTTCGCCTGGAACGTGCCGGCGATCCCGGTACACCATATGGAAGGGCACCTGCTGGCGCCGATGCTGGAAGATAACCCGCCGGCGTTCCCGTTCGTCGCGCTGCTGGTTTCCGGTGGCCATACGCAGCTGATCAGCGTCACCGGTATCGGCCAGTACGAACTGCTGGGCGAGTCGATTGACGATGCGGCGGGCGAAGCCTTTGATAAAACCGCAAAACTGCTGGGGCTGGATTATCCCGGCGGGCCGATGCTGTCGAAAATGGCGTCCCAGGGTACTGAAGGCCGCTTCGTCTTCCCGCGTCCGATGACCGACCGTCCGGGGCTGGACTTCAGCTTCTCCGGACTGAAGACCTTCGCCGCCAACACCATTCGCAGCAACGGCGACGATGAACAAACCCGCGCCGACATCGCCCGCGCGTTTGAGGATGCGGTTGTCGATACGCTGATGATTAAATGTCGCCGCGCGCTGGAGCAAACCGGCTTTAAGCGTCTGGTGATGGCGGGAGGCGTGAGCGCCAACCGCACCCTGCGGGCGAAGCTGGCGGAGATGATGCAAAAACGCGGCGGTGAGGTATTCTACGCCCGCCCTGAGTTCTGTACCGATAACGGCGCGATGATCGCCTACGCCGGCATGGTGCGTCTGCAAACCGGCGCCAAAGCTGAGCTCGGCGTGACGGTCCGCCCGCGCTGGCCGCTGGCCGAACTACCTGCCGCCTAACGCAACCTGAAACAGGCCGACGTCACGTCGGCCTGCCTACCTGACTACTCCATACTTTTACACAGTGAGCAGATGGCACCCTGATGCTTATGTGAATGCATCACGTCCGGGCGCTCGTACTCTTCCTCACAGCTAACGCATTGATACACGGTGGTCGAGGCGTTCCCCGCCGCGTCATAGCGCGGTTCGGCGATCCCGTCATCCACCTGCTTAATATAGTAGCGCCCGCGGGTGAGGATCCCCATCAGCGGGGTCATGAAAAAGGCGACGACCAGCGCGATCAGCGGTGAGAACGGCGCCAGCGTCGTCCCCAGCAGGCCGAAGAAAGCGCAGATCGACAGCCCGGCGGCCAGGCCAAAGGAAACCACGCCCACCGGGTTAACGTTGTAGATCATGCCGCGACGATATTCCGGCTGCGCCGGGGCCAGCTTGAGCAAGCCTTTATTAAAGGTGATGTCGGTCGCCACCACCACGACCCAGGCGATAGCGAAGTTGGAGTAAAAGCCGAGGATCCACGACAGGGCGCTGAACATATCGCCTTCCATCAGCGCCAGGGCAATCGCCAGATTGACCACCACAAAAATAATCCGCCCCGGATAGCGTTTGGTGGTGCGGGTCCAGGCGCTGGTCCACGCCAACGAGCCGGAGTAGGCATTGGTGACGTTAATTTTGATCTGCGAGATCACCACCAGCACCACCGCCAGCGTCAGGGCCAGCCAGCCGGGCACCAGATTATCGAAGACGCTGACGAACTGCTGCACCGGTTCGGTATTGTGCACCGCCGGAAAACGGGTCAATAGATAGAAGCCGAGGAAGGCGCCGATGATCTGTTTGATCGCGCCTAACACCACCCAGCCCGGGCCTGCGGAAAAGACCGCCAGCCACCAGCTTTTACGGTTCTCCGCGGTTTTAGGCGGCATAAAGCGCAGGTAATCAATTTGCTCGCCAATTTGCATGATCAGCGACAGGCATACCCCGGCGCCGAGCATGATGGCGGTGATGTCCACCGTCGACGCGCTGTTTTTACCAGCGAAATGCAGGAAGCCGTCCACCAGCTGCGGATCTTTGACAATCAGCCACACCACCGGCACCACCATCAGCACCAGCCACAGTGGAGTGGTCCATACCTGCAGGCGGGTCAGGGCTTTCATGCCATAGACCACCAGCGGGAGCACCATCAGGGTGGCGATCAGATACCCCATCCACAGCGGTATCCCGAGGCCCACCAGCAGCCCCTGGGCCATGATCGAGCCTTCGAGGGCGAAGAAGATAAAGGTGAAGCCGGCAAAAATAATGCTGGTGATCACCGAGCCGAAATAACCGAAGCCGGCGCTGCGGGTGATCAGGTCAAGGTCAATGTTGTAGCGCGCGGCGGTGATCGCCAGCGGAATGCCGGTGAGGAAGATCACCAGCGCCGCCACCAGGATCGAATAGATGGCGTTGCTGGTGCCCCAGGCCATACCGATGCTGGCGCCGATGGAAAAGTCCGCCAGATAGGCGATGCCGCCCAGCGCCGTGACCGCGACGACGCCCGGTCCCCAGCGGCGGAAGCTCAGCGGGGCGTAACGTAAGGTGTAATCTTCTAAGGTTTCCCGGGAGCCGGAAGTCCGCGCTGTCGCGGGTAATTCAGGGTTGAGATCCAGTGATGACATAGTCATTCCTTAATGGTTAGGCATGACTTGAATTAGCAAACCTTATGCCATATTGCAGGGCAGGCGTGGCGGGGAGGGGAGCGCAGGGTGATAGAAGAGAGAGCAGGGGTTGCACCATCCGGACGCGTCTGCGCCCGGCTGGTGCAACAGGCCTATTTGCCGAGCATGCCTTTGTCTTCGAGGAAGGCGATAATGGTGCTCAGGCCGTCTCCCTGCTTCAGATTGGTGAAGGTCCACGGGCGATCGCCGCGCATACGCTGGGTATCGCTGGCCATCACCTCCAGCGAAGCGCCGACATAGGGGGCAAGGTCGGTTTTATTGATCACCAGAAAATCGGATTTGGTGATCCCCGGCCCGCCTTTGCGCGGGATCTTCTCCCCTTCGGCCACGTCAATGACGTAGATGGTCAGATCCGCCAGCTCCGGGCTGAAGGTGGCGCTCAGGTTATCGCCGCCGCTTTCCACGAAGATAAGGTCGAGGTTACCGAACTTTTCACTCAGCGCTTCCACGGCGGCGAGGTTCATCGAGGCATCTTCGCGGATCGCTGTGTGCGGGCAGCCGCCGGTTTCTACACCGACAATGCGTTCAGGGGCCAGCGCGCCCGCTTCGGTGAGGATGCGCTGATCTTCTTTGGTATAGATGTCGTTAGTGACCACCGCCAGCTGCCAGGTATCGCGCATCGCTTTGCACAGCGCTTCCAGCAGGGCGGTTTTACCAGAGCCGACCGGGCCGCCGACGCCGACGCGCAGCGGGTGTTTATAAGAATTCATGGCTTCTCCTAGGAACGGAATAATCGGGAGTATTGGGTTTCATGCCGGGCAGAGGCGATGGCGGCGAGCGGCGTGGCCGATCCGATATCGCCGTCCGGCGCGGCCAGTGCGCGGGGCATCGCCGCTGCATAGTGGTCGCAAAGACGTAAAATGAGCTGCTGGGCGGCCTGCTGGCCGAAGGGCACCAGCTTGACGCCGGCCATTACGGCGCTCTCAATCCAGCTGTAGCCCAGGCTTAAGGCCATCTCGGGCAGCGCGATGCGCCAGCGCACGCCGAGCCAGGCCATCCCGGCGAGCTGGCTTTGCTGGCACAGCGTGCGCCACGGCGGCGGACAGTCCGGCTGCCAGTCGCCCAGCAGGCGGGCAAACGCCGCGCCGCGGTTGCGCTCTTCCTCCCGCAGTTCACGGGTCTCCCGGCAGGCCAGCAGATAAGCCGTCCAGCGCCGGGCCGCGGCGATATCGCCTTGGTCGCAGGCGCGGTACAGGCGGGCGAACAGCGGCAGGTCAACGGTAAAAAAGCCTTCCGTCATCTGCCGTCGCTGCCAGCGCTCGAAGGCCGCGACGTCCGGCACCCAGCCGGCTTCCACAGCCCACTCCAGCCCCTGGGACCAGCTGTAACCTCCTACCGGCAGGTTGCTGCTGGCCAGCTGCATCAGCCGCAGGCGTTGTTCCGCTGTCGACATGCTAGTGGCTGTGAGCGTGGTGGTCATGATGAGCATGATGATGACCGTGGCTTTCGCTGGCGTAAGCGCCGGCTTCCGGCTCGAACGGCAGCTGGCCAAAGGTCACCGTCAGGCCGAACTGGCGCAGCATATCGTCCAGCACGTGATCGTGATGGTAGCGCAGCTCGCCTGGCATAATCTGCAGCGGTACGTGACGGTTGCCGAGGTGATAGCAGGCCTTCGCCAGCATAAACGGGTCGTCGCAGCGCACCACCGACACCCCTTCATCAGCGGCAATCACCTGCACAAATTCGGTGCCGTCTTCGTTACTCAGCACATCGCCGCCGCGCAGCAGCAGGCCGCGGGGCAGCAGCAGACCGGCTTCCCGGCCATCGTTGAGGGTAACTTTTACCCGGCTTTTGACGCGAACATCAATCGGCAGCGTAACGCTGGCGGTCGCGGCGGCGGGGGTCTCCAGACGTTGAGTTAAATAAAGCATCCGCACTCCTTAAAACAGAAAATAACGTTGCGCCATCGGCAGAACCTCTGCCGGCTCGCTGGTGATGAGTTCGCCATCCACCCGCACCTCATAGGTCTGCGCGTCGACGGTGATGTTAGGCTGCAGGCTGTTGTGCACCATGTCGGCTTTCTGCACCGTGCGGCAGCCTTTCACCACGGCAATCGCGCTGCGCAGGTTCAGCCGCTCGGCTACGCCATGGTCCGCCGCTGCCTGCGACAGGAAGGTGAGGCGGCAGTGATGGCGGGCGCTGCCCAGCGCGCCAAACATCGGACGGTAGTGTACCGGCTGCGGGGTCGGAATAGAGGCATTGATATCGCCCATCGGCGCGATGGCGATCATGCCGCCTTTGATCACGGTGGCCGGTTTCACGCCGAAGAAGGCAGGCGACCAGACCACCAGGTCCGCCAGCTTACCCACCTCAATGGAGCCGACTTCGTGCGCGATGCCGTGGGTCAGCGCCGGGTTGATGGTGTATTTGGCGATGTAGCGCTTCACGCGGAAGTTGTCGTTATCCCCGGTCTCCTCCGCCAGCGCGCCGCGCTGCACCTTCATGCGGTGCGCCACCTGCCAGGTGCGGAGAACCACTTCTCCGACGCGGCCCATGGCCTGCGAATCGGAGGAGGTGAGCGAGAAGGCGCCAAGGTCGTGCAGCACGTCTTCTGCGGCGATGGTTTCCCGGCGAATGCGCGACTCGGCAAAGGCCACGTCCTCGGCGATGTCCGGGTCCAGATGGTGGCAGACCATCAGCATATCGAGATGTTCGTCGATGGTGTTGAGGGTGTAGGGCAGCGTTGGGTTGGTGGAGGACGGCAAAATGTTCGGGTGGGCGCAGGCGGTGATGATGTCCGGCGCATGGCCGCCGCCGGCCCCTTCGGTATGGAAGGTGTGGATGGTGCGCCCGCCGATGGCGGCGAGGGTATCTTCCACAAAACCGGACTCATTGAGGGTGTCGCTGTGCAGGGCGACCTGAATATCCATCTCATCGGCGACGGTTAATGCGCAGTCGATCGCCGCCGGGGTGGCGCCCCAGTCCTCATGGATCTTCAGGCCAATAACACCCGCCGCCACCTGCTCGCGTAGAGCGTCCGGCTGAGAAACGTTGCCCTTGCCCAACAGGCCGATATTAACCGGCAGGCTGTCGGCCGCCTGCAGCATGCGTGAGATATACCATGGCCCCGGGGTGCAGGTGGTGGCATGGGTACCCGCCGCCGGGCCGGTGCCGCCGCCGACCATGGTGGTCACGCCGGAGACCAGCGCCTCTTCCGCCTGCTGCGGACAGATCCAGTGAATATGGGTATCGATCCCGCCGGCGGTGACGATTTTTCCTTCGGCGGCAATCACTTCCGTCGCGGCGCCGATGGGGATGGTGACGTTGGGCTGGATGTCGGGGTTGCCGGCTTTGCCGATGGCGAAGATCCGGCCGTCCTTCACGCCGATATCGGCCTTAACGATGCCCCAGTGATCGACGATCAGCGCGTTGGTGAGCACCAGGTCAACACAGTCGGCGGCCAGCATCTGTCCCTGGCCCATCCCGTCGCGGATCACTTTGCCGCCGCCGAATTTGACCTCTTCCCCGTAGGTGGTCAAATCGTCCTCCACCTCGATCCACAGCTCGGTATCGGCCAGGCGCACCTTATCGCCGACGGTGGGGCCGAACATGTCGGCATAGGCCTGGCGTGAAATATTACTCATCGTTTGCCTCCAGTGGGCCCATGACTTCGCCGCGGAAGCCGAAGACGGCGCGGTGACCGGCGAAGGCCACCAGCTCAATCTCGCGTTTCTGGCCAGGTTCAAAGCGTACCGCCGTGCCGGCCGGGATATTCAGGCGATAGCCGGTGGCCTGCTGACGGTCGAACTTCAGCGCCGGGTTGACCTCGGCGAAATGGTAGTGCGAACCGACCTGAATCGGACGATCGCCGTGGTTTTCAACGACCACGCGACAGGTCGCCCGGCCGGTGTTGAGGGCTATCTGGCCGGGCTTAACGTGATATTCACCAGGGATCATGGCGCTGCCTCAGATAATCGGGTTGTGAACGGTGACCAGCTTCGAGCCGTCCGGGAAGGTGGCTTCGACCTGGATATCCGGGATCATTTCCGGGACGCCTTCCATCACCTGCTCGCGGGTCAGGACGTGACGACCTTCCTCCATCAGCGAGGCCACGCTTTTGCCGTCGCGGGCGCCTTCCATAATAAAGGCGCTGATCAGGGCCACGGATTCCGGATAGTTGAGCTTCAGGCCGCGGGCCAGGCGGCGTTCCGCCACCAGCGCGGCGGTAAACAGCAACAGCTTGTCTTTTTCTCGGGGGGTCAGTTCCATAACGTTCTCTTAAGTCAGCCAGATTCGGGGGAGTACGGGGGACTTGCCGGTGAGATGAGGGCGCAGAAACTGCCAGACGTCGCGCATCACCTGCTGGCAAATCAGATTATCGTCGCTGAGGAAGCGCACCGTCAGCAGGCGGTCGGTCAGGCTGGCGCCGGCGTAGAGGCCGAGCGGCGCCAGCGCGTCGCGCACCCCGTCGAGCAGGGCATCGGTTGCCGGATAGCACAGCAGCGTGCCGACCCAGGGACGTCCAGCGATGCTGGAGAGCTCTCCCTCCTGCAGGTGCAGGCGCTCGACCAGCAGCGGCTCATCGTCCACCCATACCTCCAGCCGGTTGCTGAGGGTGCCGTGGCTGAAGGTTTCGCCGATCACCGGGCGGCCAAGGCAGAGCAGATCCCAGGCCAGCAGGGTGCTGGAGGCACACAGGTGAAAGGTGGTGGACAGTCGGGCGTTCGCCCCGGGAAAGAAGATGGCATCCTGCGGGAGCCACTCCAGGGTCGCCTGCGGGGCGAGGGTCAACTGCTGGCGCAAAAGCGCTTGCGCGCCGCTGCTGCGGTAAAACTTGCTGGCGCCAGGCATGGTGATCAGGGTATGGCAGCCGGGATCAAGGTGGGCGCTAATCGTCAGTTCATCACCGCCGACGATGCCGCCGGGGGGGTGAAGCAGATAGAGGTGACAGGTCTCTTCTTCCGGGTAAAACGGGCGCTGGACGGTCAGCGGGCCGACGTGTTGGGCGCTGGCGAGAACGGTCTTGCCGCCGGCCTGCTGAAAGCGCAGATCCAGCGTGGCCTGCCAGCCTTTTTTGAGTGGTGGTAACACGGTGCCGTGCAATGTTGCGCCCCTGCAAAATCAAGATAAAACAGCAGCAATGAGTATTGATCGGCGGGAGATTATCCCGGTCATACGAAACGCTTATGTCATCTGTTACCCGCAGCGTCGCATTGGGCGCAAGGGGAAAGCGGCATAACCGCTCCGGATTATTCACCCGGATAATCATTGCCGTCAATATCCTGATCCGCTGCCTGGCCGCGGCGGAAAAGGCGCCAGCGGGGGGGACGCCGCGCCGCTGGTCGCTGGCGTGATTTTTGCTGAGGGTCACCGCTAACGCATTGTTACAAAAGAGGGATGTGGTGAAGATCGCCAATCATGACGACGTAAGGCGAAAAGGCGGGTGAGACAGGTAAATAGAAGCGGCGATCCCTCCGGCTGGCGGGGCCGGGAGGGGAGATTACTTCTCTTCTGGCGTTTTTTTCTTCTTCACACGCGTCCAGATTTTGCTCTCCTGGCGGCGCCACAGACGCTGAATGTTGTCGTGATGGCGCAGGAGGATCAGGCAGGAGAGCATCGACACCGGGAAGGTGTACTGCGGTTTAAACCACCAGACGTAGAACGGAGCGATCAGCGCGCTGACGATAGCGCCAAGGGAAGAGTAACCGCTGAGCAGGATGGTCAGCAGCCAGGTCCCGGCCATCACGCCGGTCAGGTCGAGGCCGATGGGGGCGATAGCGCCGAAGGCCGTGGCGACGCCTTTACCGCCGCGGAAATGAAAGAAAACCGGCCAGATATGGCCCACGCAGGCGGCAATCGCCACTAAACCCAGCCAGAACGGCGTCAGGCCCAGCGCCCAGGCGCCCCATACCGGCAGCATGCCCTTCAGCACATCAAAAATAAGTACCGCTACGGCCGCCCCTTTTCCGCCAATTCGTAGTACGTTAGTGGCCCCGGGGTTGCCTGAGCCGCTGTCGCGTGGGTCGGGCAGGCCAGCAAGGCGACATACCAGAATGGCGCTGGAAATGGAGCCGCAGAGGTAGGCGAGGAGTACCAGTCCAGGCGCGATTGCACTCATAACGCTGTTCCGTTTTGAAAATGTCGTTGTATTCTCTGCATCTGTGGATAATACGCATAATTCGCCGGAAGTGGTATCCGGTTTAGCTAAAAAGCAGGCAGGGCGTGATGGATATTGTATTTATAGAGCAACTTTCGGTAATCACCACCATTGGTGTTTATGACTGGGAACAAACCATTGAGCAGAAGCTGGTGTTCGATATCGAAATTGCATGGGATAACCGCAAGGCGGCCGCCAGCGATGATGTCAGCGATTGCCTCAGCTATGCTGATATCAGCGAGCGCGTCATCGCGCATGTTGAGGGGGGAAAATTCGCGTTAGTGGAGCGGGTGGCGGAAGAGGTGGCCGACCTGCTGCTGGAGACATTCCAGTCGCCATGGGTGCGCATTAAAGTCAGCAAACCTGGCGCCGTGGCTCGCGCGGCAAACGTCGGGGTGATTATTGAACGTGGCCTTAATCTGAAACAAAACTTTTCAGGTCATACTTGTTAAACAAATTGCGTTTATACCGGTCATAGCATCCGGTCATCAGGCAATTTTACTGGCGATCTTCTACCAGAACGGCAGGCGAATCCTTGTGTACGCCGTGTATGCTGCGGATTGTGCGCCCTCTGGCAGTCGGGTTGTGCCTGTTGAACGATACCGTGTTCCTGGTTTTTTTCATTTTACTTTTTTAAAGGGTTTAATTGGATGAGCGATATACACTCGCTGCTGGTGGCGGCAATATTGGGTGTGGTTGAGGGGTTGACAGAGTTTTTACCTGTTTCCAGTACCGGTCATATGATTATTGTTGGTCACCTGCTGGGGTTTGAAGGTGATACGGCAAATACCTTTGAAGTGGTTATTCAGCTAGGCTCGATACTCGCCGTGGTGGTCATGTTCTGGCGTCGCCTGTTCGGCCTGATCGGCATCCATTTCGGCAGGCCGCCGGAGCACGAAGGCAAAGGCAGCGGTCGCTTGTCGCTTATCCATATCCTTCTCGGCATGATCCCCGCGGTGGTAATGGGGCTTATTTTCCACGACACCATTAAGTCTTTGTTTAACCCGGTAAACGTGATGTACGCCCTGATTGTCGGCGGTGTGCTGTTAATTGCGGCGGAAGTGCTGAAGCCGAAACAGCCGCGCGCGGTCGGGATTGACGATATGACCTATCGTCAGGCGTTCGTTATCGGCTGCTTCCAGTGCCTGGCGCTGTGGCCGGGCTTCTCCCGCTCAGGGGCGACCATCTCCGGCGGCATGCTGATGGGCGTCAGCCGCTACGCGGCGTCGGAATTCTCATTCCTGCTGGCGGTACCGATGATGATGGGCGCCACGGTGCTGGACGTCTACAAGAGCATCGGCTTCCTCAACATGGGCGATGTCCCGATGTTTGCCGTCGGCTTCGTGATGGCGTTTATCGTGGCGCTGATTGCGATTAAAACCTTCCTGCAGCTGATCAAACGGATCTCGTTCATTCCGTTCGCTATCTACCGCTTTATCGTCGCGGCAGCGGTTTACGTGGTCTTCTTCTAAGGCCTGCGCCCTCAGCCTTGCGGCTGGGGGCAACGCTGTTCCTTCCACTGCGCCACCGCCGCAATTCTCCGCCGCGTCAGCTCCTCGCGAATTTCCGCCCCTTTAAACCCCGCCGCCACCACCTCTTTGGTGGAGACCGACCGCGCCACTTCCCAGGCCTCTAATAGCAGGCGCCCCTGCGGATAATCGCTAGCCTCGAAACCGGTGCGCCCGCGAACGTCGGCTTCGCTGGTGAGGGCGATCTGCTGCACGCGCTGCGGTTTACGCCAGGCGTCAATGCTGTCGAAGAGTTTGACGAGGGTTTTCGGCTGCAGGATCGGCAGGGTGTGGATCAGATCATGATACTCCGCCACCAGTTTCGCGAGATCGCGGATATCGTTCGGCACCCGCAGACGCGCGCAGAGCTGCTCCACCAGCTTGACTCCCGCCGGGCCATGGCCGTGGTGACGCGGCCAGAGCGCTTTCGGCGTCAGCCCTTTGCCGAGGTCATGGCATAGGGTGGCGAAGCGCACATCGACGTCCGGCGACAGCATCGCGGCCATCGTGACGGTCATCAGGGTGTGCAGGCCGGTGTCGATTTCCGGGTGCCATTTGGCCGGGGCCGGCACGCCGTACAGGGCGTCAATCTCCGGGAACAGCACCTTGAGGGCCTGGCAGTCGCGCAGCGTCTGAAAAAAGACCTGCGGGTTGCGGGTGGTCAACGCGCTTTCCGTCTCTTTCCACACCCGCTCCGGCGTTAAATGGGCCAGTTCGCCGGCCTCAACCATGGCGGCCATCAGGGTCTGGGTCTCTTCGGCAATGCGAAAACCGAGATGGGCATAGCGGGCGGCAAAGCGCGCCACGCGCAGCACGCGCAGCGGATCTTCGCTAAAGGCGGGGGAGACATGGCGCAGCAGACGCTGGCGGAGATCGTTTTGTCCACCGTAGGGGTCGATAATTGCGCCGTCGGCGTCCTGGGCGAGGGCGTTGACCGTCAGGTCACGGCGCAGCAGATCCGCTTCGAGGGTGACGTCCGGGGCGGCATAGCAGGTAAAACCGGTATAGCCTGCGCCGGATTTGCGCTCGGTGCGGGCCAGGGCATACTCTTCCCGGCTTTGCGGATGAAGGAACACGGGAAAGTCGCGGCCTACCTGCTGATAGCCCGCGTCAAGCATCTGTTGCGGGGTGGCGCCCACCACCACCCAGTCTCGGTCTTTGACCGGCAGTCCTAACAGCGCGTCGCGCACCGCACCGCCGACCAGATAACTCTTCACGCCTGATTCTCCCGTATCTGTTTTTTGCAAGATGATACGTAAGTCTGGCAGAGAAGACGAATTAGTTCATCCACCGGTCTTTACGTTTGCGGCTTGGCACCAGATGCGGCAGCACCAGACCCAGCAGCAGACCGACGCCCAACACGCCGCCGCCGTACATAAACCACTGCATGATAATGGTGCGCTGTTTGTCATCAAGCTGCAGATTCGCCGCATTCACCTTCTTCTGCGCGACAACCAGCTCATTTTTCAACTTTTGGTTCTCGTCTTTCAGCGCGTTGATCACGCTGTCGCTGCCGGCGACTTTCTTCTGCATATCCGCCGTGCGCTGGTTCCAGGTGGCGTCGATATTATTCAGCTTATCGGTCAGCGTTTTGACCTGGTTTTCCAGATCAGGGACGCGGGTGCGCAGGCTGGGCTCGTTGCTCAGCTCTTTCAGCGGGATCCAGGCGGTACGCCCATTGGCGTCGCGGATCTGCGCGTAGCTGGTGCTGTCGTTGGTTTGCAGCACCGCCACTTCTTCCCCGGCGTTGATGGTGCCGACCAGACGATAATTATCGCCCGGGCCGCTGCGAACCCAGGTGTTCAGCTCATCGGAAACGTAGCGCTTTTCTTCTGCGTGAACCGCCGTGGCGGCGCTAAGCGCGAGCAAAGTAAAAGTAATCAGGCGTAATTTTGGCATCAGGTCATCGTTTGGTCATAAAAAGTGGAACGATAGTAGAGGCATCGCCAGAGCGACGCAAAGTTTTCCGCCACAATCGGAATCATCCAGGAGGTGGCCCGGCAAAAAGCGCGTTGCATGGCGATTCGCCGCAAAATACTATCTACTGACAAAAAATATCGTCGTAAGTTCGCCGCAATTTGTCGGCGCAGCACAGAAGCGGAAGAATTCAGTCATGGCTCAAGAAATCGAACTTAAGTTTATCGTCGCTCAGGATGGGGTAGAGACGCTGCGCGAGCAGCTCAATGCGCTCGAGGCGAAACATACGCCCGCGGGCCAGTTGCTGAACATTTATTACGAAACCGCCGATAACTGGCTGCGTCGTCACGACATGGGGCTGCGCATCCGCGGCGATCAGGGGCGTTATGAAATGACGCTGAAAATCGCCGGTCGGGTGGTGGGCGGCCTGCACCAGCGCCCGGAATACAATATTCCCCTGGATAAACCGGAGCTGGCGCTTGAGCGCCTGCCGGCGGAGGTTTGGCCGCAAGGGGAACTTCCGACCGCGCTGGCGGAGCATGTCCAGCCGCTGTTCAGCACCGATTTTGCCCGTGAACGCTGGGTGATCCAGGAAGGAAAGAGTGAGATTGAGATTGCCCTCGATCGCGGCGAAGTGAAGGCGGGCGAGCATCAGGAGCCGATCTGCGAGCTGGAGCTGGAGTTGCTCGCCGGGGAGACCGCCGATCTGCTGCGCTTCGCGCAGCGTTTGCTGGAGAGCGGCGTCCTGCGTCAGGGGAGCCTGAGCAAAGCCGCGCGCGGGTATCATCTGGCGCAAGGCAACAATGAGCGCCCGGTGGCCCGGCTGGCGGTGCTGCCGGTGGCGGCGAAGGCCAGCGTGGAGCAGGGGCTGGAGGCGGCGCTGGAGAGCGCCCTGGCGCACTGGCTGTATCACGATGAGGTCTGGCTGCGCGGCAACGCGAAAGCTAAAGCGGAAATCCTGCTGGCGTTGGCCCGCGTGCGCCATGCCCTCGTGCTGTTCGGCGGCATCGTGCCGCGGAAGGCGACCACCCACCTCCGCGCCTTGCTGAACGACGCCGAAGCTGCGCTGCTGGCCGCGGACACCGCCGAGGAGGCGTTATTCCGCACCGAGGTCGTCGCCGCCAAACTGGCGCTGACCGAATGGCTGGTCCAGCGCGGCTGGCGTCCGTTCCTCAACGAGGCGGGAGAGAAAAAAATAGCCGGATCGTTCAAACGGTTTGCCGATATTAACCTCTCGCGGGTGGCGGCCGAGCTGCGCAGCGCCGTGCAGCATCTGGCGGTTGAAGATGCCGCCGACCAGTTGCCGAAGCTGTCCCGCGATATCGACAGCGTCCAGCTGCTGGCGGGCGCCTATGGCGACGCCGTCGCGCCGTGGCTGGAGAACTGGCAGGAGCTTCAGCGTGCGATAGAGCATGACGACCGCAGCGTCTTTGAATATTTCCGTCGCCAGGCGCTGGCTGCCGAGCCGTTCTGGCTGCATAGTGGAAAACGATAATTACAGGCCAGGGAGCCCCTATGATGCCGCTTTCTTCGCAGTTACAGCAGCACTGGCAGACGGTCGCTGACCGCCTGCCAGCGGATTTTCCCGTCGCCGAACTGAGCCCGCAGGCCCGGTCGGTGATGGCGTTCAGTGATTTTGTCGAACAGAGTGTGATCGCCCAGCCAGGCTGGCTGAACGAGCTTGCGGACTCCTCGCCGGAGGCGGAAGAGTGGCGGCATTACGAGACCTGGCTGCAGGATCGCCTGCAAGCGGTGGCTGACGAAGCGGGGTTGATGCGAGAGCTGCGTCTTTTCCGCCGCCAGATGATGGTCCGCATTGCCTGGGCGCAGGCGCTGTCGCTGGTAAGCGAAGAAGAGACGCTGCAGCAGCTGAGCGTCCTGGCAGAGACCCTGATTGTCGCCGCTCGCGACTGGCTGTATGCCGCCTGCTGTAAGGAGTGGGGAACCCCCTGCAACGCCGAGGGTCAGCCGCAGCCGCTGCTGATCCTCGGGATGGGAAAGCTGGGCGGCGGCGAGCTGAACTTCTCTTCCGATATCGATCTGATTTTTGCCTGGCCTGAGCATGGCGCCACCCGCGGCGGCCGCCGCGAGCTGGATAACGCCCAGTTCTTTACCCGCCTGGGGCAGCGGCTGATCAAGGCGCTCGACCAGCCGACGCAGGACGGCTTTGTCTATCGGGTGGACATGCGCCTGCGACCGTTTGGCGACAGCGGGCCGCTGGTGCTCAGCTTTGCGGCGCTGGAGGATTATTACCAGGAGCAGGGCCGGGACTGGGAACGCTACGCGATGGTGAAAGCGCGGATCATGGGCGATAACGACGACGCCTACGCCAGCGAGCTGCGCGCGATGCTTCGCCCCTTCGTCTTCCGCCGCTATATCGACTTCAGCGTGATCCAGTCGCTGCGTAACATGAAAGGGATGATCGCTCGCGAAGTGCGGCGTCGCGGGCTGAAAGACAACATCAAGCTCGGCGCCGGCGGGATCCGTGAAATTGAGTTTATCGTGCAGGTCTTTCAGCTGATCCGCGGCGGTCGCGAACCTGCGCTGCAGCAGCGGGCGCTGCTGCCGACGCTGGCGGCGATTGATGAGCTGCATCTGCTGCCGGAAGGCGACGCGGCGCTGCTGCGCGCGGCCTATCTGTTCCTGCGCCGGCTGGAAAATCTGCTGCAGAGCATCAACGATGAGCAGACTCAAACTCTGCCTCAGGATGAACTGAACCGCGCCAGGCTGGCGTGGGGGATGCATACCGATGACTGGGAAACGCTGAGCGCGCAGCTGGCGAGCCATATGGCCAGCGTGCGGCGGGTGTTTAATGAGCTGATCGGCGATGATGAGGCTCAGTCGCCGGATGAGCAGCTCGCCGAGTACTGGCGCGAGCTGTGGCAGGATGCGCTGGAAGAAGATGACGCCAGCCCGGCGCTGGCGCATTTAAACGACGCCGACCGCCGCAGCGTGCTGGCGCTGATTGCCGATTTCCGTAAAGAGCTGGATCGGCGCACCATCGGCCCGCGCGGCCGCCAGGTGCTGGATCAACTGATGCCGCATCT
The DNA here is from genome assembly GCF_040062325.1 of Klebsiella sp. GG_Kp175. Taxonomy (NCBI): domain Bacteria; kingdom Pseudomonadati; phylum Pseudomonadota; class Gammaproteobacteria; order Enterobacterales; family Enterobacteriaceae; genus Klebsiella; species Klebsiella sp. GG_Kp175. Next base: position 219,384 of record NZ_JBEAFX010000001.1, read on the forward strand.
GCTGAGCGAAATCTGCTCGCGCGCCGATGCGCCGCTGCCTCTGGCTCGGATCACGCCGCTGTTGACTGGGATCGTCACTCGCACCACCTATCTTGAGCTGCTGAGCGAATTCCCCGGCGCGCTGAAGCACCTGATTACGCTCTGCGCCGCGTCGCCGATGGTCGCCAGCCAGCTGGCGCGCCACCCGCTGCTGCTTGATGAGCTGCTGGATCCCAACACCCTCTATCAGCCGACGGCGACCGATGCCTATCGCGATGAGCTGCGTCAGTATCTGCTGCGGGTGCCGGAAGAGGATGAAGAGCAGCAGCTGGAGGCATTGCGCCAGTTCAAGCAGGCGCAGCAGCTGCATATCGCCGCGGCGGATATCGCTGGCACGCTACCGGTGATGAAGGTTAGCGATCACTTAACCTGGCTTGCCGAAGCCATCCTCGACGCGGTGGTGCAGCAGGCATGGGGACAGATGGTGGCCCGCTACGGCCAGCCGACCCATCTGCACGATCGCCAGGGGCGCGGCTTCGCCGTCGTCGGCTACGGCAAGCTCGGCGGCTGGGAGCTGGGCTACAGTTCCGATCTCGACCTGGTGTTCCTCCATGACTGCCCGCCGGAGGTGATGACCGACGGCGAGCGGGAGATCGACGGCCGTCAGTTCTACCTGCGGCTGGCTCAGCGGATCATGCATCTGTTCAGCACCCGCACTTCGTCCGGTATTCTCTACGAAGTTGACGCCCGGCTGCGCCCTTCCGGCGCGGCGGGGATGCTGGTTACCACCGCCGACGCGTTTGCCGACTATCAGCAGAACGAAGCCTGGACATGGGAGCATCAGGCGCTGGTGCGCGCTCGCGTGGTCTATGGCGACCCGGCGCTGCAGGCGCGATTTGACGCCATTCGGCGCGATATTCTGACCACCGTGCGGGATGGTGCGACCCTGCAGACCGAGGTTCGCGAGATGCGCGAGAAGATGCGTGCCCACCTTGGCAACAAACATGCCGATCGTTTTGATATCAAAGCCGATGCCGGTGGGATCACGGATATTGAATTTATTACCCAGTATCTGGTCCTACGCTATGCCAGCGACAAGCCAAAGCTGACCCGCTGGTCTGATAACGTGCGTATTCTCGAGCTGCTGGCGCAGAACGACATCATGGACGAGGAGGAAGCGCGAGCTTTAACGCACGCGTACACCACCTTGCGTGATGCGCTCCATCACCTGGCCCTGCAGGAGCTGCCGGGACACGTGGCGCCGGAGGCATTCAGCCGGGAGCGTGAGCAGGTCAGCGCCAGCTGGCAGAAGTGGCTGATGGCTTAACTATAAAATCGGGTGTGCTATTATCGCGCGCAAAGTTTGCGTCTCGCAGGAGAGAGTCATGAAAGTAACGCTGCCGGAGTTTGAACGTGCAGGAGTGTTGGTGGTGGGTGATGTGATGCTGGACCGCTACTGGTACGGCCCCACCAGTCGTATTTCCCCGGAAGCCCCGGTGCCGGTGGTGAAGGTGGAAAATATCGAAGAACGTCCTGGCGGCGCGGCAAACGTAGCGATGAACATTGCCTCCCTGGGGGCAACGTCGCGCCTGGTGGGATTGACCGGGATTGATGACGCCGCTCGCGCGCTGAGCCAGGCGCTGGCCAACGTCAATGTGAAGTGCGACTTCGTCTCCGTCCCGACTCACCCGACCATCACCAAGCTGCGGGTGCTGTCGCGCAACCAGCAGCTGATCCGCCTCGACTTTGAAGAGGGCTTCTCCGGCGTTGATCCGCAGCCGATGCACGAGCGCATTCAGCAGGCGCTGGGCGCCATTGGCGCGCTGGTTCTCTCGGATTACGCCAAAGGGGCGCTGACCAGCGTCCAGACGATGATCAAGCTCGCCCGTGAAGCAGGCGTGCCGGTGCTGATCGATCCGAAAGGTACCGATTTCGAACGCTATCGCGGCGCAACGCTGCTCACCCCGAACCTCTCTGAGTTTGAAGCGGTGGTGGGCAAGTGCCAGGATGAAGCGGAGATCGTTGAGCGCGGCATGAAGCTTATCGCCGAATTCGAACTGTCAGCGCTGCTGGTGACGCGCTCAGAGCAGGGGATGACGCTGCTGCAGCCGGGGCGTCCGCCGCTGCATATGCCGACCCAGGCTCAGGAAGTGTACGATGTCACCGGCGCCGGCGACACGGTGATTGGCGTACTGGCGGCGACCCTGGCGTCCGGCAACACCCTGGAAGAGGCCTGCTATTTCGCTAACGCCGCGGCGGGCGTGGTGGTCGGTAAGCTGGGTACATCCACCGTTTCCCCTGTCGAGCTGGAAAACGCGGTCCGCGGCCGGGCTGAGACCGGCTTTGGCGTGATGAGCGAAGAAGAACTCAAACAGGCGGTTGCGGCGGCGCGCAAGCGCGGCGAGAAAGTGGTGATGACCAACGGCGTCTTCGACATTCTGCACGCCGGCCATGTCTCCTATCTGGCGAATGCGCGCAAACTGGGCGACCGTCTGATCGTGGCGGTCAACAGCGATGCCTCCACCAAACGACTGAAAGGCGAAACCCGCCCGGTAAACCCGCTGGAGCAGCGGATGATCGTGCTGGGGGCGCTGGAGGCGGTCGACTGGGTGGTCTCCTTCGAAGAAGATACACCGCAGCGCCTGATTGCCGGGATCCTGCCGGATCTGCTGGTGAAAGGCGGCGACTACAAACCGGAGCAGATCGCCGGCAGTGAAGAGGTCTGGGCGAACGGTGGCGAAGTGCTGGTGCTCAACTTTGAAGATGGTTGCTCAACCACCAACATTATTAAGAAAATACAAAAAGATAGCGAAAAATAACCGTTTCGCTATTCCCCCGCCATAACGGTGCGGCATCACGGCCTGCGATAGCGATATCGCGGGCCGTTTTTATTTAATGATGTGGAAAATGATTTGGCGCAATAAATAATCATATTAAGCGCATTTTTCGTACAAATGGCGTTAAGGTAAGCGTAAATACTGAAGTGAGTAAAAGGCATATGACTGATCAGAACATCCACCGCTGAAGGAGTATGCGCATGAACCATAACGACATGTATTCAATGAAGAATTTTGATTTTTTGGCACGAAGTTTCGCCAGAATGCACGCCCAGGGCCAGCCAGTTGATCTTCAGGCCATTGTCGGCAATATGGATGAAGAACATCGTGAATGGTTTTGCCAGCGCTATGAACTGTACTGCCGTCAGGTGAACAGCCCGGCGGAAGCCGCACACTAAGCCAAAGCAAACGGGCCCCTGAGGGCCCGTTTTTTTACTGCTGCTCTTCGCTGCCAGGCGTCGTCGCCGGGCGGTTTTCGAGGTCATTCAGGCGCTGTTCCAGCAGCGCCAGTTTTTCCCGGGTCCGCAGCAGAACCTGAGTCTGCACGTCAAACTCTTCGCGGCTGACCAGGTCCAGACGGGTCAGCTGCGACTGCAGCGCCTGGCGGATTTTCTTTTCAACATCCTCACCCAGATCGCGAAGTCCTTTTGGCATCGACTCATGGACCTGGCGGGCGATTTGTTCAATTTTTTTCGGGTCAATCATGGTGGTTTCCTGCTCGGGTCGGATGATTGATCATTGTAGTGCGAACCAGGCCGCCTATAAACCAGAAATGTTTGAAGCTTATGCATTGCCGAGGATAGTCAATAGCGTTATAGTTATCTCGCTTATTCTCAGGGCGGGGCGAAATTCCCCACCGGCGGTAAATCAACCATGGCGTTGAAAGCCCGCGAGCGCTTCCCGTGACTACGGGAAGGTCAGCAGATCCGGTGTAATTCCGGGGCCGACGGTTAAAGTCCGGATGGGAGAGAGTAACGGCACAGTCGGGCCCAGGCCCGCTCGCGTTGACTTTTGCCGCTAAACCGGCGCTCCTAAGACTGCCCTGATTCTGGTAACCATAATTTTAATGAGGTTTTTTTACCATGAATCAGACGCTCCTTTCTTCTTTTGGTACCGCTTTTGAACGTGTGGAACACGCTTTGGACGCCCTGCGCGAAGGCCGCGGCGTGATGGTGCTTGACGATGAAGACCGTGAAAACGAAGGCGATATGATCTTCGCCGCCGAAACCATGACCGTAGAGCAGATGGCGCTGACCATTCGTCACGGCAGCGGCATTGTGTGCCTGTGCCTGACCGAAGATCGCCGCAAACAGCTGGATCTGCCGATGATGGTGGAGAACAACACCAGCGCCTACGGCACCGGATTTACCGTCACCATCGAAGCGGCGGAAGGCGTGACCACCGGCGTTTCCGCTGCTGACCGCGTGACCACCGTCCGCGCGGCGATTGCCGACGGCGCGAAACCTTCCGATCTCAACCGTCCTGGCCACGTTTTCCCGCTGCGGGCGCAGCCGGGCGGCGTACTGACCCGCGGCGGCCACACTGAAGCCACTATTGACCTCGTGACCCTCGCTGGCTTCAAACCGGCAGGCGTGCTGTGCGAGCTGACCAATGACGATGGCACCATGGCGCGCGCGCCGGAGTGCATCGCGTTCGCTCAGCAGCACAATATGGCGGTGGTCACGATTGAAGATCTGGTGGCCTATCGTCGCGAACATGAGCGTAAAGCCAGCTAATCAGCGGCTCACAACGCCAGTGAAAACAGCCCGCTTATTAGTGGGCTGTTTTGTTTCTGTGCCTTAACCGATGCCCATCGTCTGGAGCACCACCAGACTCAGCCCCATCACCGACATCCCGCACAGGACGCCATAGCTCGGGTTGCTTTGCGGATCGATCTCTTTCGCCAGCGGCATCAGTTCATCGACCGACAGCGCCACCATAATCCCGGCGACGGCGGCCATGATCGCGCCCATGACCATCGGCGAGACCAGGCTACCCAGAATCAGCCACGCCAGCACGCCGCCCAAAATCTCCGCCATGCCGGAAAGACCGGCCCAGAGCACCGCCTTACTGCGCGATCCGGTGGCGGCATATACCGGCCCGGCAACGGCCAGTCCTTCAGGAATATTGTGCAGGGCGACGGCAAGCGCCACTCCCATGCCAAGCTCGAGGTTGTTGCTGGCCGTGACATAGGTGGCGATCCCTTCCGGAAAGTTATGCAGGCTGATACCCAACGTCAGCAGAATGGCGGTGCGGCGTAAATTGCGCGGGCGCGGCGCGGCGGGGGTCATCAAATCCTGCGGGTGGGCATGCGGCAGCAGGCGATCGAGACCAAAGTAGCCCAGCAGGCCGAAAACAAACATTCCGTAGCCGAGCAGCGGCGACATGTCCTCGGCGGCCAGCGCGGCAGGCAGCATTTCCATCAACGAAATCAACAGCATGATCCCGGCGGCAAAGCCGAGGGAGAAGCCCAGCAGGCGGTTAGAGGGTTTCTGGCCAATCACGCCGAAAATGGCGCCTATAAAGGTTGCGCTACCGGCTAACAGCGTCAATATTAAGGGTGATGACATCGCTTCTCTCCCTGCGAAAAAAGTGCATAGGAGTATATTGCCTGAGGATGCGCGTACGGGACAGCTCCCTTTACCGCGAATTACATTCAAATTTTCTGACGATCATCATCATGGTTATCTGAGTTTATCCTGGCGCAAAAGCGCGTAATGTGAGCACATCACATTGACACCCTAAGGATATCATCATGTCCCGTACCCGAATGCCCGCGTTGTTTCTCGGCCATGGCAGCCCAATGAACGTGCTGGAAGACAACCGCTATACCCGCGCCTGGGCTCACCTGGGCGAAACCCTGCCGCGTCCGAAAGCGATCGTGGTGGTCTCTGCGCACTGGTTCACGCGCGGTACGGGCGTGACGGCGATGGAGGCCCCGAAGACCATTCACGACTTCGGCGGTTTCCCGCAGGCGCTGTATGACACCCATTACCCGGCGCCGGGCTCCCCGGCGCTGGCGCAACGGCTGGTGGAGCTGCTCTCGCCGGTGCCGGTCACTCTCGATAAAGAAGCCTGGGGATTTGACCATGGCTCGTGGGGCGTGCTGATCAAGATGTATCCGCAGGCGGATATCCCGATGGTTCAGCTGAGCATCGACAGCACCAAACCGCCGGCCTGGCATCTCGAAATGGGGCGAAAGCTGGCCTCGCTGCGTGATGAAGGGATTATGCTGGTGGCCAGCGGCAACGTGGTGCACAACCTGCGTACCGCCCGCTGGCATGGCGAGAACACGCCGTATCCGTGGGCGGAGTCCTTCAACAACTACGTGAAGGCGAATCTGCAGTGGCAGGGCCCGGACGATCAGCACCCGCTGGTTAACTACCTGGCACACGAAGGGGGCTCGCTCTCCAACCCCACGGCGGAGCATTTCCTGCCGCTGTTATACGTGCTGGGGGCATGGGATGGCGTTGAGGCGATTTCGACCCCGGTCGATGGCATCGAGATGGGTTCGCTGAGTATGCTGTCGGTGGTGGTTGGCGCCTGATAAAAATTGAGCTCCGGCGGCGGTATCGTCGCCGGAGCGCGACATTATTCGACGAAAATGTGCGGATAGAAACGCGACAGATCCTGGGTAATCAGCGCCCGGTCTTCACGAATGCCGATCCCGGCGGGCTGATCGTTGATGAGCCAGCTGCCAATCAGCGTGTAGCTGTCACCAAACTTCGGCAGCGGGTAAAATTCCTGCACGATAGTGCCTTCTTCCCCATACGGACCTTCCACCGACTCCACCACCTTGCCCTGTTCAACGATCGACACGTTGGCGCCTTCGCGGGAGAAGATCGGCTTAATGACGTACTTCTCCATCTCCGGATGGGCATCTTCGCTGAAGTAAGCCGCCAGCAGATTCGGGTGATTGGGGAACATTTCCCACAGCATCGGCAGCAGCGCTTTGTTGGAGATGATGCTCTTCCACGCCGGCTCCAGCCAGCGAACGCCGGCGTCTTCCAGCTTGGTGGAGAACATCTCCCGCAGCATAAACTCCCACGGATAGAGCTTGAACAGGTTGCCAATCACCTGATCCTGGAGATCGGTAAACTGGCCTTTTTCACCCAGCCCAATATCTTCGATGTAGAGGAATTCCGTCGCCAGCCCCGCCTCGGCGGCGCAATCCTGCAGATATTGCACGGTGCCGCGATCTTCAACGGTATCGCGGCAGCAGGCCATATGCAGCAGCTGGAAGCCAAACTGCTCGCGCAGCTCACCGAAGCGATCGATCAGCTTCTCCTGCAGGCTATTGAACTGGTCGCTGCCCGCCGGCAGCTTGCCGGCGTTGAGCTGGTCTTCCAGCCAGATCCACTGGAAGAAGGCCGCTTCATACAGCGAGGTCGGCGTGTCGGCATTGTTCTCCAGCAGCTTCGGCTCGCCGACGCCATCCCAGGCCAGGTCGAGACGTGAGTAGAGTGACGGCTGGTTGGTTTTCCACGACTGGCGCACAAAGCCCCAGGTGTGTTTAGGGATGCGGAATTTGGCCATCAGCTCATCGCTGGCGATCACTTTTTCCACCACCTTAAGACACATCTGATGCAGCTCGGCGGTGACCTCCTCCAGCTTTTCCACCTGGGCGAGGCTCAGCTTGTAATAAGCCTCTTCGCTCCAGTAGGGCTCGCCGTACATGGTGTGGAAGTTGAAGCCGTATTCGGTCGCTTTCTCGCGCCAGTCCGGGCGCTCGGTAATGCTGACTCTTTCCATGTTGCTTAGCCGCCCATTGAGCGAGAAGAAGAGGTTGAGCCTGCGGCGCTACGCTGCATAGTCGACTGCTTCGCCACCGACTCGCCGAAGCCCCCGCGGGTGACGGTCGTGGTGGTTGCCGGTTTCGGCGCCATCGCGGTTTTCGGCACGTTCATGGTGCGGCCCGGCTGGGCGGCGCCATAGCTCTTACCGCTGGCGTCAGTGTACTGACCGTAGGCCGGGCTGGCAGGGTTTTTGGAGCTGAACAGCGGCTGCTGTTGCGCCATGCCGCCGCCCATCAGGCGGCCCATCATGTAGCCGGCCATCAGCGGCATCCAGAAGCTGCCGCTGCTTTGCGCCTGGGCCTGGTTTTCCGGGGCGACGCCCGCCTGGGCAGGCGTTTGCTGGCACTGACCTTCGCCAAACTCGGCGACGCAGTCTTCGCGGGTGGCATATTTCGGCGCGGTGCGCTCTGCCTCTTTCACCGCGTTGGTGTAGGCCGTGGTGCATTCGGCTGCTTTGCCCGGGTTGGCGGCGGAGCAGTCATCGGCGTTCTGGTACAGCGAGACCGTTTCGTCGCTTTTTTCACAACCGGCAAGCATAAAGACCGCGGTGACGGCCAGGGCGACCGGCGTCAGGTGGCGTGCGCTCCAGCTTTTGCGGAACGACGAATGATTAATATTTTTTGTCCGTTTCATATTTGTCTTCCAGGACCCAGTGGTATGGCGTGTGTTAACGCTCAGGATAGAGGATGAGTGGTGGAAAATGAAGCGAAGAGGGGCGCTAAGCGGGGGATCTTTACGTTGCCTTACGTTTAACGCATCGCCTGTCCGACGGACAGGCGATGCGCGTCACAGTATGAAAATTACTGACGGAACGGATTGCTGCCGCTGCTATGGGTCGTCGTCCGTGCGGACGCCGGCTTCATAGCCGCAGTCGTGTTGCCGTAACCATCGGCAGTAGCATCCTGCTGCGGATTTTCCGGCGCGACGCTGTCGGCAGAGGTCGAGATCGGTTTGCCCAAGGTATTGTTCAGGGCGATCAGATCCTGCTCGTTCAGCGTACCTAACGCCGACTTGATGTTCAGCTCGTTGATCAGGTAGTTGTAGCGCGCATTAGAGAGCTGCTGTTTGGCGTTGTACAGCGTGGTGGTGGCGTCGAGGACGTCAACGATAGTACGGGTACCCACCGAGTAGCCAGCTTCCATCGCATCCAGGGAGCTTTGCGCAGAGACCACCGCCTGTTTGTAGGCGTTGATGCTGCTGATAGAGGCATTCACGTTGTTAAACGAAGAACGCACGGTCTGGACCACGCTGCGGTGAGCGCTTTCCAGCTGCTCGCTGGCGCCGACGAAATTGTACTGCGCCTGTTTGACCTGCGAGTTAACCATCCCGCCCTGGTACAGCGGCAGGGAGAAGCTCAGGCCGATTTTGTTCTGACCGATATCAGCATCTTGCGAGATGCTTTTTGAGCCGCTGTAGCGGTTGTTGGAAACGCCAGACGAGGCGTTTAAATCCAGGGTCGGCAAATGGCCGTCCTGCGCCTGGCGAATCTGCTCGCGGGCCAGGTCCTGATTCAGACGCGCCTGCAGCAGCGACAGGTTGCGGTTCTCCGCTTCCTTCAGCAGGGCGTTCACCGCCTGCGGTTTGCTGGTTTTGAAGCCGTCTACGTTCAGGGAGGCCAGCTCCGGGTAGTAGTTGCCGGTAACCTGGCGCAGCTCTTCCACGGCGTTGTCGAGATCGTTACGTGCGGTCACTTCGTTCGCCAGCACGGCGTCGTATTGTGAGCGGGCGTTCTGCACGTCGGTGATCGCCACCAGACCGACGTTAAAGCGCTGGGTGGTTTGATCCAACTGACGGTAAATAGCCTGTTTCTGCGCTTCGGTATAAGAGAGCGTGTCGATGGCGGCCAGCACTTTGAAATAGGCCGTCGCGGTATTCAGAATCAGCGTTTGCTGATCGGTCTGATACGTGACATCCTGAATGCCTGCCGCTTTTTCCTGCAGCGTCAGGGCGCGCCATTTCGACATATCAAACAGAACCTGCGTTAACTGCAGCGAGCCGCTGGTGACGTTAGAATTCTGGTCTTTATAATCACGGAAGCCGCTGGTATAGGTATAATCCGCTCCCAGCCCGAGCTGAGGCAGTAATGGACTGCGCGCTTCGTTGATCTTTTCGAATGCGGCGTCACGATCGGCTGCCGATTTACGCAGATCGGGGTTGCTGATGCGCGCCTGCTGGTAAACCTGAAGCAGGTTTTCCGCCTGGCTCATGGCGCTGAACCCGGTCAGGCTCAGGCCGATAAGAATGGGGAGCAATTTCTTCATTTGCATTCCTTGTTGTGAAGCATTTAGCGCTGGTCTAATTCTAAGAAAAATTCCGCTGATTGTATCGATTCTGCCGCCGTAAAAAGTTGGCGTTACGTGCCATCCGGCGGTAATTTGCACCAATCTAACATACGGACCGTAAAACGGTAGCCAAACGGTCTGGAAATCCCTCATTTCGGATTAGCAGGACATAACAATGAGCAAACCCATCCACCAGGGAATTACCTTCTCCAAAAATGATGTAGAAATTATTGCACGCGAAACGCTGTATCGTGGTTTTTTTTCACTCGATTTATACCGTTTTCGCCACCGCCTGTTTAACGGCGGCATGAGCGGCGAAGTCACCCGTGAAATTTTTGAGCGCGGGCATGCCGCCGTCTTGCTACCCTTTGACCCGGTGCGGGACGAAGTGGTGCTGGTCGAACAAATCCGTATCGCCGCCTATGATACCAGCGAGAGCCCGTGGCTGCTGGAAATGGTCGCCGGCATGATCGAGGCGGGTGAGACGGTGGAAGATGTCGCCCGTCGGGAAGCGCTGGAAGAGGCCGGGCTTGAAGTTGGGCGGACGAAACCAATATTAAGCTATCTGGCCAGTCCTGGCGGCACCAGTGAACGGTTATCGATCCTGGTGGGCGAAGTTGATGCATCGACGGCAAAAGGCATTCACGGCCTGGCCGAGGAAAATGAGGATATTCGGGTGCATGTGGTAAGCCGGGAGCAGGCTTACCAGTGGGTAGAAGAGGGGAAAATCGACAACGCAGCCTCTGTCATCGCCTTGCAATGGCTGCAATTGCATTATCACAATTTACGAAACGAGTGGACAAAATGAAGCGTTATACACCTGACTTCCCTGAGATGATGCGCCTGTGCGAGACCAATTTCGCCCAGTTGCGCCGCCTGTTGCCGCGAACGGATGCAGCGGGTGAGAAGGTGAGCTATCAGGTGGGAAGCGCGCAATATCGGTTAACGATAACGGAATCAACCCGCTACACTACTCTGGTGGCGATAGAGCAGACTCTGCCAGCGGTGAGCTACTGGAGTCTGCCATCCATGACCGTTCGCCTCTACCATGACGCCATGGTGGCCGAAGTGTGTTCGAGTCAGCAGATCTTTCGCTTCAAAGCGCGATATGATTATCCTAATAAAAAGTTGCATCAACGCGACGAAAAGCATCAAATTAACCAGTTTCTGGCCGACTGGCTGCGTTACTGTTTAGCACATGGAGCGATGGCGATTCCGGTTTGTTAGCGTCGTTAAACCTAAGGACACCATTTGGAAAGCCTGTTAAACCTACCTCTGGCTGGTGAGGCCAGAGTCAGGATCTTACAAATTACTGATACTCACCTGTTTGCTGAAAAACATGAAACGTTGTTAGGCATCAATACCTGGGAAAGCTATCAGGCCGTACTGTCGGCCATTCATGCCTCACAGCGTCCATGCGATTTGATTGTCGCAACAGGCGATCTGGCGCAGGATCACTCCTCCGCGGCCTACCAGCATTTTGCTGAGGGCATCGCGAGTTTTGCTGCACCCTGCGTCTGGCTACCGGGCAACCATGATTTCCAGCCGGCGATGTACAGCACCCTGCAGGAGTCGGGCATTTCCCCCGCCAAGCGCGTGTTTCTCGGCGACCACTGGCAGATCCTGCTGCTGGACAGCCAGGTGTTCGGCGTTCCCCATGGCGAGCTGAGCGACTTCCAGCTGGAATGGCTCGAACATAAGCTGGCGGAGGCGCCGGAGCGTTATACCTTACTTCTGCTGCATCATCATCCGCTGCCGGCCGGCTGCAGCTGGCTGGATCAACACAGTCTGCGCAACGCCGGCGCGCTGGACAGCGCGCTGAGCGCCTGGCCGCGGGTGAAGCATCTGCTGTGCGGCCATATTCATCAGGAACTGGATCTCGACTGGAATGGCCGACGTATGATGGCGACGCCGTCGACCTGCGTTCAGTTCAAGCCGCACTGCGCCAATTTCACCCTCGATACGGTGTCGCCGGGCTGGCGCTGGCTGGAGCTTCACCCTGACGGAACGCTGACCACCGAAGTGTGCCGCCTGGAAGGCGCGGCGTTTCATCCGGATATTGCTTCAGAAGGCTACTGATGGCGACGCTTCTTTATCTGCACGGCTTTAACAGTTCCCCGCGCTCGGCGAAGGCGACGGCGTTAAAGACCTGGCTGGCGCAGCACTATCCTGAGATCGCCATGGTGGTGCCTGAGCTGCCGCCTTACCCGGCGGAAACGGCGGAGCTGCTGGAGTCCATCGTGCTGGAGCACGGCGGCGAGCCGCTGGGGGTCGTAGGGTCGTCGCTGGGCGGCTACTACGCCACCTGGCTGTCGCAATGCTTTATGCTGCCAGCGGTCGTGGTTAACCCGGCGGTGCGGCCGTTTGAGCTGCTGAACAATTTTCTCGGCCACAATGAGAATCCGTACACCGGGCAACAATATGTGCTAGAGTCTCGCCATATTTACGATCTCAAAGTCATGCAAATCGACCCGCTCGAAGCGCCGGATTTACTCTGGCTGCTGCAGCAGACCGGGGATGAAGTGCTTGATTACCGCCAGGCCGTTCATTACTACGCCTCCTGCCGGCAGACGGTGGAGGAGGGCGGTAATCACGCATTTGTCGGCTTTGACGATCATTTCACTCAGATTATCGAATTTCTCGGCCTGCGCTAAACGGCCCTGAACGACCTACGAATACACACCATGACGCAATCTTCATATAACGCTGATGCCATTGAGGTACTCACCGGGCTAGAGCCGGTGCGCCGCCGTCCGGGCATGTATACCGACACCACCCGTCCTAACCATCTTGGTCAGGAAGTGATTGATAACAGTGTGGACGAAGCGCTGGCAGGCCACGCCAAACGCGTGGAAGTGATCCTTCACGCCGACCAGTCCCTCGAGGTGATTGACGACGGGCGCGGGATGCCGGTCGACATTCACCCGGAAGAGGGGGTGCCGGCGGTTGAGCTGATCCTCTGCCGACTGCACGCGGGCGGTAAGTTTTCCAACAAAAACTACCAGTTTTCCGGCGGCCTGCACGGGGTGGGGATTTCGGTGGTCAACGCCCTGTCTAAACGCGTGGAGGTCAACGTGCGTCGCGACGGTCAGGTCTACAGCATCGCCTTTGAGAATGGTGAGAAAGTAGAAGACCTGCACGTCACCGGCACCTGCGGTAAACGCAACACCGGGACCAGCGTCCATTTCTGGCCTGACGAAAGCTTCTTCGATAGCCCGCGCTTCTCCGTTTCGCGTTTGACCCACTTGTTAAAAGCGAAAGCGGTGCTGTGCCCGGGCGTGGAAATTGTTTTCCGCGATCAGGTCAACAACAGCGAGCAGAGCTGGTGCTATGCCGATGGCCTTAACGACTACCTTAGCGAAGCGGTGAACGGCCTGCCGCTGCTGCCGGAAAAACCCTTCGTCGGCACCTTCTCCGGTGAGACGGAGGCGGTGGACTGGGCGCTGCTGTGGCTGCCGGAAGGCGGCGAGCTGCTGACCGAGAGTTATGTCAACCTGATCCCGACCATGCAGGGCGGGACGCACGTCAACGGCCTGCGCCAGGGGCTGCTGGACGCGATGCGTGAGTTCTGCGAGTACCGTAATATTCTGCCGCGCGGGGTGAAACTGTCGGCGGAAGATATCTGGGATCGCTGCGCCTACGTGCTGTCGGTGAAGATGCAGGATCCGCAGTTCGCCGGGCAAACCAAAGAGCGCCTGTCGTCGCGTCAGTGCGCGGCGTTCGTCTCCGGCGTGGTGAAAGACGCCTTCAGCCTGTGGCTGAACCAGAACGTGCAGGCTGCGGAGCTGCTGGCGGAGATGGCCATCTCCAGCGCCCAGCGTCGTCTGCGCGCCGCCAAGAAAGTGGTGCGCAAAAAGCTGACCAGCGGTCCGGCGCTGCCGGGTAAGCTGGCCGACTGCACCGCCCAGGATCTGAACCGTACCGAACTGTTCCTCGTCGAAGGGGACTCGGCGGGCGGGTCAGCCAAGCAGGCGCGCGATCGTGAATATCAGGCGATCATGCCGCTGAAAGGCAAGATCCTTAATACCTGGGAAGTCTCTTCCGATGAAGTGTTAGCTTCGCAAGAAGTGCACGACATTTCGGTGGCGATTGGTATTGACCCGGATAGCGATGATTTAAGCCAGCTGCGCTACGGCAAAATTTGTATCCTGGCGGATGCGGACTCCGATGGCCTGCACATTGCCACGCTGCTGTGCGCGCTGTTCGTGAGACATTTCCGGACTCTGGTGAAAGAGGGGCACGTCTACGTGGCGCTGCCGCCGCTGTACCGTATCGACCTCGGCAAAGAGGTTTACTACGCGCTAACGGAAGAAGAAAAGACCGGCGTGCTGGAGCAGCTGAAGCGCAAGAAAGGCAAGCCAAACGTCCAGCGCTTTAAAGGTCTCGGCGAGATGAACCCGATGCAGCTGCGGGAAACTACCCTCGACCCAAATACCCGCCGCCTGGTGCAGCTGGTGATCAGCGATGAGGATGAGCAGCAGACCACGGCGATGATGGATATGCTGTTGGCCAAGAAGCGTTCTGAAGACCGTCGCAACTGGCTGCAGGAGAAGGGCGATATGGCGGACCTGGAAGTGTAAGACCGCGCGCTGCGCCAGACGTAAAAGGGAGCCTCAGGCTCCCTTTTCTTATTTCGTTTCTGCGTCAGCGGGCTTAGACGCCGGCCTGCAGGATACGGATGGTGGTCTCCAGCACATCGCCTTTGACCGCTTCCGACCAGGCTTTCATGTGCGGGGTCTGCAGGTGCGCTTCAAGATGCGCGACGCTTTCCCACTGCTCCACCATGACGATAGAGTCAGGAGCGGTTGTCTGGAAGCTGACGCCAGCGGCATGATCCACCATGGGCGCATAGCCGTGGCAGCCGGCTTCCTGCAAAACGGTCGGAATAATTTTCGCGAACTGATCGAGAACCGCCTGGCGGTGGTGCTGGCCCGGGCGGGTACGGATTTCTGCAATCACTGTTAACATGGTTAACTCAACTCCTTCTGTGTGGATCTTGTCATACTCCAGGTTCGAATAACTCGAAATATGTAGAGCATAGACCCCTAGTTAACCAAAAATTTCCGCCAGATGCTTGCGATATTCTGCGATATACCGCGGGACATCAGGCATTTTAATCACGTCGTTGGCGATAAAGGTTGGCAGCGCCTCCATACCCAGGAACTGGTTGGCTTTATGGAACGGCAGGTAAACGCCGTCAACGCCGACGCCGTGGAAGAACTGTTCTTCGTCGGTGAAGGCTTCCATCGGCGCGTTCCAGGTCAGGGAGAGCATATATTTTTTCCCTTGCACCAGGCCGCCGGAGCCATATTTTTTGCTGGCGTCGGAGCGGGTACGGCCGTCGCTGGCGTACAGTGAGCCGTGGCCTTCGGTAAAGACGTCATCCATATATTTTTTCACCGTCCACGGGGCGCCCATCCACCAGCCCGGCATCTGCCAGATCACCACATCGGCCCAGAGGAAATTCTGCACTTCGGCTTTTACGTCGTACTCGCTTTCGGCGCGAACGCTTTTAACATCGTGTCCGGCGTCGCGCAGATAACTCTCCGCGACCTCGGTCAGGGTGTCGTTCAGTTGGCCATTCGAGTGGGCGAATTTTTTTGCGCCATTGATAATCAGGATGTTGCTCATCATTTGTCCTCAATCTTGAAAATTTGCCGACGATCTTACCCCGCGAAGCGGGGCAGTAAAATGAGCAAAATGTGCAAAGTCTTTTGCTAAATGAGCAATAATATCGCTACCAGCCAACGCGGGCTTCGAAGCCGCCGTCGCGGGCATTGGCAAACTCGACGCGCATGCCGTGCAGCGAGGCGATGCGCCGGACGATCGACAAGCCCAGGCCGCTGCCCGTAGGATCCTGACCCGGCGGGCGGTAGAAACGCTCGCCGATGCGCGCCAGCGCCTGCGGGCTGATGCCGGGGCCGTTATCGCGTACCCGAAACTCGCGGGCGTTGAGGGTGATATCGACCTGACCGCCGCGCGGGCTGTAGCGCACCGCGTTATCCAGCAGATTGCGCACCAGCAGGCTAAGGAGCAGCGGCTGGCCGGTGCGGGAGATGCCAGAGACATTAAGATGCAGGCGCAGCTCAATCCCGGCCTGCTGCGCCGGGTGGTACATCTCCATTACCGCCGACTGCAGCAGATCGTCGATGGCGACCGGCTGCGCGTCGTCCAGCTGGGCGAGCGAGTCCAGCCGCGACAGCGTCAGCAGCTGATCCACCAGACGGGTGGCGCGATCGATCCCCTGATGGAGCTGAGCCAGGGCTTTCTCCCGCCCTTGTGGATCGTCCAGAGAGAGCTGGGCGACTTCAGTCTGCACCTTCAGCGCCGCCAGCGGGCTGCGCAGCTCGTGGGCGGCATCAGAGGTAAACCGACGCTCGCGCAGCATGACGTCGTGGGTGCGCTGGAACAGCTGATTCAGCGACTCGACCAGCGGGCGGACTTCAGGGGGGATCTTCTCCACGCTGAGCGATTCCGCCGAGTCCGGCGCGCGCAGGCGCAGCATGCGCGCCAGATGTTTCAACGGCGCCAGTTCGCGGCTTAACAGCACGATGAGCAGCACGAACATCAGCGGCAGGGCGACCATCCACGGAGTGAGCTGCGAGGTGACAATGTCCATCGCCATTTCGCGGCGATAATCCCACTCCTGGCCGACGGCGATGCGGTGGCGGCCATCGGCGGTGGTTAACCACAGGAAGCGCCACTCGTCATCATCGCCGCGCAGGTAGCCATCGCTAAAGCCCTCACGCTGCGAGTGCCACTGTATATCCTCTCCGTTCTCGCCGTCGTTAAGCACCATTTTGCCGTCGCGGGTGAAGATGGCGAACGCTAGCGCATCGTCGTCGATATGCCCGTGGCGCACCTTTTTCTTTTCCCCGAGCGATGCCGGCGGGGCGCGCAGTTCATCGAAATGCATGGCGCTCAGGCGGCGGGCGAACAGCAGCTGCTGGGTATCAAACAGCTTATCCAGCTTTTTACTGGTCTGCTGCCAGGCGATCACGCTGGCCACCCCCCAGGCGGCGGCGGTCAGCACGGCAAACAGCAGCGTCAGGCGCAGGCGCAGGCTCAGGCGGGCAAGTCGTTTCATGCGTCACCCAGGGTATAGCCGATGCCGTGGACGGTGCGGATAAATTCACTGCCGAGTTTGCGCCGCAGATGGTGGACGTGAACTTCCACGGCGTTGCTGGAGACCTCGTCGTCCCAGTTGTAGAGCTTTTCTTCAATAAGCTTACGCGGCAGCACGCGCCCGGCGTTACGCAGCAGCAGTTCCAGCAGGGCGAACTCCTTCGGCTTCAGCGTCAGGCTTTCGCCGTCGAGGCTGGCGGTTAAGCGGTTCGGGTCAAGGCGTACCTTGCCGTGGCGCAGCTCGCTGCTGCTCTGGCCGTGGGCACGGCGGATCAATGCTTCGAGGCGGGCCGCTACCTCAATCAGGGCGAAAGGTTTGCACAGATAATCATCGGCGCCCAGGCGCAGCCCCTCCACCCGCTGGCTGAGCGCATCGCGGGCGGTGAGGATCAGCACCGGTTCATGGCGGCCTTTGTCGCGCCACTCGCGCAGAATCTCGAGGCCATCAACGCCAGGAAGAGTGAGATCAAGAATTGCCGCGTCGTAGGGGGCGCTGTATAGGGCGTTTTTGCCCTCCAGCCCGGCGGTAAACCAGTCGATGCTGAAGCCCATTTTGCTTAGCCCGGCCTTAATGCCATCGCCGATTAACTTGTCATCTTCCACCAATAATATGCGCATTTTCCCTCCTGCCAACCCGGCTGCTCTGCGCAGTAAACCGCGTTGCGACCGGGGTTGTACAGCATTAAAATTTCTTTTTTCCCCTTAAGAAGTCGTTAAGTTTTGTCGGGCGTAATAGGAGCCATATCAACACGAAGGGAGAACACATCATGAAGAAAATTGCTGCGATGACCGCGATCGTTGCCCTGGTTTCCATGCCGGCGCTGGCTGCTGGACAGGGCGGGTATACCGGTCCTTCTGCGACCACGCCGGCAAGTTCAACCACCCAGGGCGGCGGCTTCACCGGCCCGAGCGGCGCGGTCACCACCGTCACCAATGTCAAATCGCTGCGGGACGATACCTGGGTGACCCTGCGCGGCAAAATTACCGAGCGCGTTTCCGACGATCTGTATAAGTTCCAGGATGCTACCGGAGTGATCAATGTCGATATCGACCACAAACGCTGGAACGGCGTCACCGTCGGCCCACAGGACACGGTAGAAATTCAGGGGGAAGTCGATAAGGACTGGAACTCGGTGGAAATCGACGTTAAACAGATCCGTAAAATCGCGCCATAAGTCTCCGTCAGATAAGCGCAAGATCGGTCAGGCATCGCTATCCTCGCTCTGTCAGAGTATGTCGCGAGGAGGAGACGATGAACGATATTAAGGCCAGCCCGGCGTATGTCGGGCGCTTCCAGCGCGTCTGTAGGTACATTGCGCACCATCTTGATGAGCCGCTGTCGCTGGAGATGCTGAGCGCGATAGCGCACAGTTCGCCTTACCATTTTCACCGGCAATTTAGCGCTTATACCGGCATTCCCTTGTACCGGTATATTCAGTGGTTGCGTCTGCGACGCGCCTGTTGGCGCCTGGCGTTCAACCCCCGCGATAAAGTCATCGATATTGCCCTTGATGCCGGATTTCAGAATGCGGAGTCGTTCAGTCGTGCCTTCCGTACCGCGTTTGACCAAAGCCCGACCCAGTTCCGTCAGCAACCGGACTGGGCCGAGTGGCATCGGCGCGTACCGAAACATACGCTACAGGAGCAAACGTCGATGGACGTCAACATTATTTCGTTCCCCACCACCCGGATAGCCGTACTGCAACATCGCGGCAGCCCGGACCTTGTCAACGCCACCGCCGCGCGTTTTATCGCCTGGCGTAAAACGAGCGGATTATCGCCCATCGCCACCTGCGATACCTGGGGGATCGCCTGGGACGATCCGCAGACCACCCCGCAGGGGGCATTTCGTTTTGACATCTGCGGTACGGTCGCACGGCCGGTCGGTGAAAACGCCTTTGGCGTGATTAACGGCGAAATCCCCGGCGGACGCTGCGCCGTCGTGCGCCATCACGGCTCGCTGGACACGCTGGCGAACAGCGTTTGGTTTCTCTATCGCGACTGGTTACCCGCTTCAGGCGAGACGTTACGGGATTTTCCGGTGTACTTCCGTTACCTCAATTTTGTCCATGAGGTGGCTGAGCATGAGCTGCAAACCGATATTTATCTGCCGCTGGCCTGATTAAGGTGACGGAATCCTCAACCGATCTCACGGCCTGTGACTCAGGGCGTGAGATCGGGTATTATCGCGGGTAGTTTTGCCGTCCGAACGGTCGGTACCCAGATTGAGGATCCACGATTAATGAGCGATATGGCAGAGCGCCTTGCGCTGCATGAATTTACGGAAAATGCTTACCTGAACTACTCCATGTACGTGATCATGGACAGGGCATTACCGTTTATTGGCGATGGCTTAAAACCGGTCCAGCGTCGCATCGTCTATGCGATGTCCGAACTGGGGCTGAACGCCAGCGCCAAATTCAAAAAGTCCGCCCGCACCGTCGGCGACGTGCTGGGTAAATATCACCCGCACGGCGACAGCGCCTGCTATGAAGCGATGGTGCTGATGGCGCAACCCTTCTCCTATCGCTATCCGCTGGTGGATGGCCAGGGGAACTGGGGGGCGCCGGACGATCCGAAATCCTTCGCCGCCATGCGTTACACCGAATCCCGCCTGTCGAAGTATGCCGAGCTGCTGCTCAGCGAGCTGGGGCAGGGGACGGTCGACTGGGTGCCAAACTTTGACGGCACGCTGCAGGAGCCGAAAATGCTGCCGGCGCGCCTGCCAAACATCCTGCTCAACGGCACCACCGGCATCGCGGTGGGCATGGCGACCGATATTCCGCCGCACAACCTGCGTGAAGTAGCGAAAGCGGCGATTACGCTGATTGAGCAGCCGAAAACGACCCTCGACGAACTGCTGGATATCGTCCAGGGGCCGGATTTCCCGACCGAGGCGGAGATCATCACTTCGCGGGCGGAAATTCGCAAAATCTACCAGAACGGACGCGGCTCTGTGCGCATGCGCGCGGTGTGGAGCAAAGAGGACGGCGCGGTAGTGATCAGCGCGCTGCCGCACCAGGTCTCCGGCGCCAAAGTTCTGGAGCAAATTGCGGCGCAGATGCGCAATAAAAAGCTGCCGATGGTGGATGACCTGCGCGACGAATCGGACCACGAAAATCCGACCCGTCTGGTGATCGTCCCGCGCTCCAACCGGGTGGATATGGAGCAGGTGATGAACCATCTGTTCGCCACCACCGATCTGGAGAAGAGCTACCGCATCAACCTCAATATGATCGGTCTCGACGGCCGCCCGGCGGTAAAAAACCTGCTGGAGATCCTCAGCGAATGGCTGGTGTTCCGTCGTGATACCGTACGTCGCCGTCTGAACCACCGGTTAGAGAAGGTCCTTAAGCGCCTGCATATCCTCGAAGGTTTGCTGGTAGCGTTCCTTAATATCGATGAAGTCATTGAGATCATCCGCACGGAAGATGAGCCGAAGCCAGCTCTGATGTCGCGCTTTGCCATCAGCGAAACCCAGGCGGAAGCGATTCTGGAACTGAAGCTGCGCCATCTCGCCAAACTGGAAGAGATGAAGATCCGCGGCGAGCAGAACGAGCTGGAAAAAGAGCGCGATCAGCTGCAGGCGATTCTGGCCTCTGAACGTAAGATGAACAATCTGCTGAAGAAAGAGCTGCAGGCCGATGCCGATGCTTTCGGCGACGATCGCCGCTCGCCGCTTCACGAGCGTGAAGAAGCGAAAGCGATGAGCGAGCATGACATGCTGCCGTCTGAGCCGGTGACTATCGTTCTGTCGCAGATGGGCTGGGTGCGCAGCGCCAAAGGGCACGACATTGACGCCCAGGGCTTAAGCTATAAGGCGGGCGACAGCTGGAAAGCCTCGGCGAAGGGCAAGAGCAACCAGCCGGTGGTGTTTATCGATACCACCGGGCGCAGCTATGCCATTGATCCGATTACTCTGCCCTCGGCGCGTGGCCAGGGTGAGCCGCTGACCGGTAAGCTCACGCTGCCGCCGGGCGCGACCGTGGAACATATGCTGATGGAAGGCGACGATCAGAAACTGCTGATGGCCTCCGACGCCGGCTACGGTTTTGTCTGCACCTTTAACGATCTGGTGGCGCGCAACCGCGCCGGTAAAGCGTTGATCACCCTGCCTGACAACGCGCATGTGATGCCGCCGCTGGTCATTGAGGACGAGTCCGATATGCTGCTGGCCATCACCGCCGCCGGGCGGATGCTGATGTTCCCGGTCAGCGATCTGCCGCAGCTGTCGAAAGGCAAGGGCAACAAAATCATCAACATTCCCGCGGCGGAAGCCGCCGCCGGCCAGGACGGCCTCGCACATCTGTTTGTCCTGCCGCCGCAGAGTACGCTGACCATTCACGTCGGCAAACGGAAGATCAAACTGCGTCCGGAAGAGCTGCAAAAAGTCACCGGCGAGCGCGGCCGCCGCGGTTCGCTGATGCGCGGGCTGCAGAAAATAGACCGTGTTGAAATTGACTCGCCGCGCCGCGCCGCGGCAGGCGATAGCGAAGAGTAAGCGCTTCTCCTCCCGTCTTTGACGGGAGGAGGCGAAAAAATGCCGCAAAATCGTTGTTTATTCAGGCGTTGCGATTAACAATGTCCATCATCAGGGACCCAGGAAGAACGGTCCCGGCCTGCGCAGAACTCGTGAGCCTGCCTTCTGCCAGCAGCGAATAATTCTAAGCGGTTTGGGTTTTAGAGGTAGCTATGCTATTCATTTTTCGAGTAATTTTCGTGGTCATTTATTGCATCGTGGTGTGCATACTTGGCTGTCTGTACTGCTTGTTCAGCCCGCGTAATCCAAAACACGTTGCCACTTTCGGCCATCTGTTTGGCCGCTTATCCCCGGTGTTTGGCCTGAAGGTGGAGCTGCGCAAACCTGCCGACGCGGAAAGCTATGGCAACGCGATCTACATCGCTAACCACCAGAACAACTATGATATGGTGACGGCGTCTAACATCGTGCAGGCCCCGACGGTTACCGTGGGGAAAAAGAGCCTGCTGTGGATCCCGTTCTTTGGCCAGCTGTACTGGCTGACCGGTAATCTGCTGATTGACCGTAATAATCGAACCAAAGCGCACGGCACCATTGCCGAGGTCGTTAACGCCTTTAAAAAGCGTAAAATTTCGTTCTGGATGTTCCCGGAAGGGACCCGCAGCCGCGGCCGCGGTCTGCTGCCGTTTAAAACCGGCGCCTTCCATGCGGCTATTGCCGCCGGAGTGCCGATTATTCCGGTGTGTGTCTCGAATACATCGAATAAAATAAAGCTCAATCGCTGGAACAACGGTCTGGTGATTGTGGAAATGCTGCCGCCGGTGGATACCAGCCAGTTCGGTAAAGACAACGTGCGCGCGCTGGCGACGCATTGCCGCGAGCTGATGGCCGCCAAAATCGCTGAGCTGGACAACGAAGTGGCCGAGCGCGAAGCGGCCGGCAAGCAATAAGACAGGAAACGCCGCCACCGCGCGCGTATTGCTGGCGGGAAACGAATTCCCTTTTTCATTTGTCAGTATGTCATGGAGTTAATATGTCACTCAGTCGGCGTCAGTTTATTAAGGCTTCCGGCGTAGCGCTGTGCGCTGGCGCCGCGCCGCTGAAGGCCCATGCCGCCGGCCAGCAGCCTGCGCTGCCGGTTCCGCCGCTGCTGGAATCCCGTCGCGGTCAGCCGCTGTTTCTGACGCTGCAGCGTTCGCACTGGTCGTTTACGCCAGGCACCCGCGCCCCCGTCTGGGGGATCAATGGCCGCTATATGGGGCCGACGATCCGCGTCTGGAGCGGAGACGACGTCAAGCTTATCTACAGCAACCGTCTGACAGAGAACGTCGCGATGACCATCCGCGGCCTGCAGGTGCCGGGCCCGCTGATCGGCGGCGCGGCGCGCATGATGTCGCCGAACGCCGACTGGGCGCCGGTGCTGCCGATCCGCCAGAGTGCGGCGACGCTGTGGTACCAGGCCAATACGCCGAACCGGATGGCGAAGCAGGTCTATAACGGTCTGGCCGGCATGTGGCTGGTGGAGGATGAGGTGAGCAAGAACCTGCCGATCCCTAACCACTATGGCGTCGATGACTTCCCGGTGATAATTCAGGATAAACGGCTGGATAACTTCGGCACGCCGGAATATAGCGAACCGGGCAGCGGCGGCTTCGTCGGCGACACGCTGCTGGTCAATGGCGTGCAGAGCCCCTATGTCGAAGTGTCGCGCGGCTGGGTGCGACTGCGCCTGCTGAACGCCTCCAACTCCCGGCGCTATCAGCTACAGATGAGCGATGGCCGACTGCTGCATGTCATTTCCGGCGACCAGGGGTTCCTGCCGGCGCCGGTTTCGCTCAAGCAGCTGTCGCTGGCGCCGGGGGAACGGCGTGAAATCCTGGTCGATATGACCAACGGCGATGAAGTGTCCATTACCTGCGGCGAAGCGGCGAGCATTGTCGACCGTATCCGCGGCTTTTTTGAACCGTCCAGCATTCTGGTCTCCACGCTGGTGCTGACCCTGCGCCCGACCGGGCTGCTGCCGCTGGTCACCGACAGTCTGCCGGTGCGTCTGCTGCCGACCGAGCTGCTCTCCGGTACGCCGATCCGCAGCCGGGATATCACCCTCGGCGACGATCCAGGGATTAACGGCCAGCTATGGGATCCGCAGCGTATTGATATTACGGCGCAGCAGGGGACCTGGGAGCGCTGGACAGTGCGCGCCGACCGCCCGCAGTCGTTCCATATTGAAGGGGTGATGTTCCAGATCCGTAACGTCAACGGTTCGACCCCTTTCCCGGAAGACCGCGGCTGGAAGGACACCGTGTGGGTCGACGGGCAGGTCGAACTGCTGGTCTACTACGCCCAGCCGTCGTGGCCGCACTTCCCGTTCCAGTATCTGAGCCAGACGCTGGAGCTGGCCGACCGCGGTTCGATTGGCCAGATGCTGGTGAATCCTGCGCCATAATCTCTTCGACCCTGGCCGGCATACGGTCAGGGTTTGAGAAAATCCTCCTTCATTTCCACTATCATTCCGGCTTATAATCCACGCCCTTTTGGTTATTTTTTTATCATTTTCCCCGGAAGCAATATGAGCGCAATATCCCTGATCCAACCGGATCGTGACCTTTTTTCCTGGCCGCAATACTGGGCTGCCTGTTTCGGCCCTGCGCCATTTTTACCGATGTCGCGTGAAGAGATGGATCAACTTGGCTGGGATAGCTGCGACATTATTCTGGTGACCGGCGACGCCTACGTCGACCACCCGAGCTTCGGGATGGCCATCTGCGGCCGTATGCTGGAAGCGCAGGGGTTCCGCGTGGGGATCATCTCCCAGCCGGACTGGAACACCAAAGACGACTTCATGCGTCTGGGCAAACCGAACCTGTTCTTCGGCGTGACCGCCGGCAACATGGACTCGATGATCAACCGCTACACCGCCGACCGTAAGCTGCGTCATGATGACGCTTACACCGCCGGCAACGTGGCGGGCAAGCGTCCGGACCGCGCCACCCTGGTCTACACCCAGCGCTGTAAAGAGGCGTGGAAAGATGTGCCCGTGATCCTCGGCGGCATCGAAGCCAGCCTGCGCCGTACCGCCCACTATGATTACTGGTCCGATACCGTGCGCCGCTCGGTGCTGGTGGACTCCAAGGCCGATATGCTGATGTTCGGCAACGGCGAGCGTCCGCTGGTGGAAGTGGCTCATCGCCTGGCGATGGGCGAAACCATCGATCAGATCCGCGATGTGCGCAATACCGCCATCATGGTGAAAGAGGCCCTCCCGGGCTGGAGCGGCGTTGACTCCACCCGTCTGGATACCCCGGGCAAAATCGACCCCATCCCGCACCCGTATGGTGAAGATCTGCCGTGTGCAGACAACAAACCGGTGGCCCCGAAAAAAGCCGAGGCTAAAGCCGTTGTCGTGCAGCCGCCGCGGCCAAAACCCTGGGAAAAGACCTATGTGCTGCTGCCCTCCTTCGAGAAGGTGAAAGGCGATAAGGTCCTGTACGCTCACGCCTCGCGCATTCTGCACCATGAAACCAACCCCGGCTGCGCCCGGGCGCTGATGCAAAAGCACGGCGAGCGCTACATCTGGATCAACCCGCCGGCAATCCCGCTCTCCACCGAAGAGATGGACAGCGTTTTCGCGCTGCCCTACAAGCGCGTGCCGCATCCTTCCTATGGCGATGCGCGCATCCCGGCGTATGAGATGATCCGCTTCTCTATCAACATCATGCGCGGCTGCTTCGGCGGCTGTTCGTTCTGCTCGATCACCGAGCACGAAGGACGCATTATCCAGAGCCGTTCTGAGGATTCGATCATCAATGAGATCGAAGCCATTCGCGACACGGTGCCGGGCTTTACCGGCGTGATCTCCGATCTCGGCGGACCCACCGCCAACATGTATATGCTGCGCTGCAAATCGCCACGCGCCGAGCAGACCTGTCGCCGTCTCTCCTGCGTCTACCCGGATATCTGCCCGCACATGGATACCAACCATGAGCCGACGATCAACCTTTACCGTCGCGCCCGCGAGCTGAAGGGCATCAAGAAGATCCTTATCGCCTCCGGGGTACGCTATGACATCGCGGTCGAAGATCCGCGCTATATTAAAGAGCTGGCGACCCACCACGTCGGCGGCTATCTGAAGATCGCGCCGGAGCATACCGAAGAGGGCCCGCTGTCGAAGATGATGAAGCCGGGAATGGGCAGCTACGACCGCTTTAAAGAGCTGTTCGACACCTATTCGAAGCAGGCGGGTAAAGAGCAGTATCTGATCCCGTACTTTATCTCCGCCCACCCGGGGACCCGTGATGAAGACATGGTGAACCTGGCGCTGTGGCTGAAGAAGCACCGCTTCCGTCTCGACCAGGTGCAGAACTTCTATCCGTCGCCGCTGGCGAACTCGACCACCATGTATTACACCGGCAAAAACCCGCTGGGCAAGATCGGCTATAAGAGTGAAGAGGTGGTGGTGCCGAAGGGCGATAAACAGCGCCGTCTGCACAAAGCGCTGCTGCGCTACCACGATCCGGCCAACTGGCCGCTGATCCGTCAGGCGCTGGAGGCGATGGGCAAGAAACACCTGATTGGCTCTCGTCGCGACTGCCTGGTGCCGGCGCCGACCCTGGATGAGATGCGCGAAGCGCGTCGCCAGAACCGTCATACCCGCCCGGCGCTGACCAAGCACACGCCGATTGCGCATCAGCGTTCTAACGGTGGCGCAACGGCGAAAAAGCCCGTCAAACGGGGTAAAGTCGCCGGGCGTTAAGCCTGACTTTGCGCCCGGCTGCGTTTCGCTGG
This sequence comes from Klebsiella sp. GG_Kp175, assembly GCF_040062325.1. Lineage (NCBI taxonomy): Bacteria > Pseudomonadati > Pseudomonadota > Gammaproteobacteria > Enterobacterales > Enterobacteriaceae > Klebsiella > Klebsiella sp. GG_Kp175. The sequence continues at coordinate 245,668 of NZ_JBEAFX010000001.1, forward strand.
CCGGGTGGTTTCTCAAGCCGGGCACGCATCAGCGCAGCCCGGCTTTTTTACCTGTTATCCGCCGAACTGATCCGGGTCAGGACCCAGACGCTTGCCCTGATCCAGCTTCGCAATCTCACCCAGCTCCTCTTTATCCAGGCGGAAATCCCAGACGTTAAAGTTTTCAGCGATGCGCGACGGCGTGACGGATTTCGGGATCACCACCAGACCGCTGTCGAGATGCCAGCGGATGACAATCTGCGCCGGCGTTTTACCATATTTATCAGCCAGCTGATGGATGACTTTCTGATCGAAGACGCCCTTACCGCCCTGGGCCAGCGGGCTCCAGGATTCGGTCTGGATCTTGTGGGTGGCGTTCCAGGCGTGCAGCTGCCGCTGCTGAAGCAGCGGATGCAGCTCTATCTGGTTGATCACCGGCGCGACGCCGGTTTCATCAATCAGCTTCTGCAGATGCGGCACCTGGAAATTACACACGCCGATGCTCTTCGCCAGCCCCTGCTGCTGCAGCTCAATCAGCGCCTGCCAGGCCTCGACGTAATGGCCGATAGCCGGCACCGGCCAGTGGATTAAATAGAGATCCACATAGTCCAGTTTCAGCTTGCTGAGACTCTCTTTCAGCGCCTCGTGCGGCCGTTTTTGATCGTCGTTCCATAGCTTGGTGGTGATGAACAGCTCATTGCGATTGACGCCAGCGCTTTGCAGCGCGTTACCGACGCCAGCCTCATTTTGGTACGCGGCGGCGGTGTCAAAAGAGCGATAACCGACTTCCAGCGCCTTATGAATGGCGGAGACGACTTCCTCGTTGCCAGCTTTCCACACGCCGAGACCCAGCTGCGGCATCAGGTTGCCGTCGTGTAGTTTTATAACGGTTGGATGTGTCATGCCTTCCTCCTGTTAATGAACTCGGCGAAGCAGGATCCGCCGAGGGGTAGCATTAAGTCTGGACGAAATAGCTAAAAACGGTAGTAAAAACACCCCTCCCCGACGTTTGTTTAACGTAAGGAGAGGTGAATCAGGCGGGGTAACTTAGCGGGCAGCCTCGTAGATACGGCGGCTGACGTCAAGGGTGATATCCTGATGCTCGCCCAGTTTGGTCATGCCGTGCTCTTCCAGTTTCGCCAGCAGCGCCGGGATGGAGCTCCCGTCGAGACCGTAATCGGAAAGGCGGGTCGGCACCCCCATCTGCTCGAAGAACTGGCGCGTCGCAGCGATGGCGGCATCGATGCGCTGGTCGTCGGAGCCCTCGGTGATATGCCACACGCGCTCAGCATATTGCAGCAGCTTCTCGCGCTTGGTATCGCGCTTCTCATTCCACAGCGCCGGCAGAACGATAGCCAGCGTCTGGGCGTGATCGAGACCATGCATCGCCGTCAGTTCGTGACCAAGCATATGCGTTGCCCAGTCCTGCGGCACGCCAGCGCCGATCAGGCCGTTCAGCGCCTGGGTCGCGGCCCACATAATGTTGGCGCGCACGTTATAATTTTCCGGCTCCTGCAGCGCTTTCGGGCCATCCTCGATCAGGGTCAGGAGAATGCCTTCGGCGAAGCGGTCCTGAATTTTGCCGTCAACCGGGTAGGTGACGTACTGTTCGACGGTATGGACGAAAGCGTCAACCACGCCGTTGGCGACCTGGCGCGGCGGCAGGGTATAGGTGTAGACCGGGTCGAGGATCGCGAACTGCGGCTGAACGTGCGAAGACATAAACGCGCGTTTGTCGCCGGTAGTTTTCCGCGAAATCACCGCCCCTTTGTTTGATTCAGAACCGGTCGCCGGCAGAGTGAGAACCGAGCCCATTGGAATGGCGCTGGCGATCTTACTGCCATAGGTTTCCAGAATTTCCCACGGATCAATGTTGGCGTCATAGTGGGCTGCTGCCGCGATAAATTTGGTGCCATCCAGCACCGAACCGCCGCCGACCGCCAGCAGGAAAGTGACCTTCTCTTCGCGGGCGAGCTTCACCGCATTCATTAGGGTTTCGTAAGACGGGTTCGGCTCGATGCCGCCAAATTCAAGGACGTCCAGGCCATTCAGGGCGGTCAGTACCTGATCCAGGACGCCCGTTTTTTTCACGCTGCCGCCGCCGTAGGTGATCAGTACGCGAGCTTCCGCCGGGATCTGTTCACGCAGCTTTTCAATCGCGCCTTTGCCAAACAGAATGCGGGTTGGGGTATGCAGGTCAAAATTATTCATTGCTTGGGTCCTCCAAAGAGTAAAACTGCCGACAGGGACGATACCGCTGCCCGATGACGGTTATTGTGGTCCTCACGCCGTTGCCCCTCAATGCACATTTCTGCCTATGTCTTGCCTATTTCTCCATATGGCTGGAGAATCCGTGGCGACCTGCGCACAATATATAGGTGAAGAAACATCGGGAGAGACGGTGGCAATGCAACACGCAGAGATATGTCGGACACTGACAGAGAAGGTTAACCAGCTGAAAGATAAGCACGAAATGTTAAGTTCGCTGCTACCTGACGTTCGCCTGCTGTACGGGACGCAGCCGGGACCGCGGATGCCGGTGATGTACCAGCCGGGGATCGTTTTTCTCTTTTCTGGCCATAAAATTGGTTATATCAATGAGCGGACGTTTCGCTACGATACAAACGAATATCTACTGCTGACCGTACCGCTGCCCTTCGAGTGCGAAACCTTTGCCACCCCGGAGGTGCCCCTGGCCGGGATGCGCCTGAACGTCGATATCCTGCAGCTGCAGGAGCTGCTGATGGACATTGGCGAGGATCCGCTGTTTCAGCCCGCCGTTGCCTCCAGCGGGATAAACTCCGCAGTGCTTTCGGAGGACATCTTGTGCGCTGCTGAACGGCTGCTCGACGTGATGGAACGGCCGTTGGACGCGCGGATCCTTGGCAAGCAGATCGTCCGTGAAATCCTCTACTATGTGCTGACGGGACCCTGCGGCGGCGCGCTGCTGGCGCTGGTCAGCCGGCAGACCCACTTCAGCCTGATTAGCCGCGTGCTCAAGCATATCGAGAGTCAGTACACCGAAAACCTCAGCGTCGATCGGCTGGCGGCCGAAGCGAATATGAGCGTGTCGGCGTTTCACCATAATTTTAAAGCGGTGACCAGCACTTCGCCGCTGCAGTATCTGAAAACCTACCGTTTGCACAAGGCGCGCATGCTGATGATCCATGACGGCATGAAGGCCAGCGCGGCGGCGATACAGGTGGGCTATGAAAGTCCTTCCCAGTTCAGCCGCGAGTTTAAGCGCTACTTCGGGATGACGCCCGGGGAAGACGCCGCGCGTATTCGTATGATGCAGGGGATGTAAGACCGGGGGAGGGAGCAGGCCGGGCGGGCGCAGCCCCCCCGGCAGTCAACGTCAGGCGCTGCAGTATTTCTTTTTGATCACCACGAACAGCGTGCCGAGCAGGCCAGCCAGCAGTAGGGCAATTGGCAGGATCATCAGGCAGGTCATCACCTGATCTTCATGACGTTTCACGAACGGGATCATGCTCAGCGCATAGCCGAGGCCCGTGACCACGCCGACCCACAGCAGGGCGCTCAGCCAGTTGAAGAACTGGAAGCGGCGGTTCGGCAGACCGGAAATCCCCGCCATGGTTGGCAGCAGGGTACGGACAAAGGCCAGAAAGCGGCCCGCGAGCAGCGCCAGCAGACCGTGGCGGTCAAACATGCAGGTGGCGCGCTGATGGTACTTATGCGGCAGGTGCGCCAGCCAGCCTTTCACCGTTTGCGTATTGCCCAGCCAGCGCCCCTGTACATAGCTCAGCCAGCAGCCGAGGCTGGCGGCGGCGGTCAGAATGGCGATAGTGGGCACAAAGTCCATGACGCCTTTAGCAATCAGCGCGCCGGCGAGCAGCAGCAGGCTGTCTCCAGGTAAAAAGGAGGCAGGCAGCAGCCCGTTTTCCAGAAACAGGGTCGCGAACATAACCAGATATACAACGCCCACAACATGAGGGTTCGCCAGTGCGGCAAAATCATGTTGCCACAGCGCGGCGACAATCTCTTGAATGACAACCATGGACTTTCCTAAGTGGTACCGTATTGTTGACTAGTGTACTCCTGAAGAGACCCGAGCACCTTGATCCCGGGCGCAACAAAAGCGGCCGCTCCGATAAAAAGCGTCCGCTATTGTTGCCACTGACTGTCACTTTACACGATACGCGCGAAGCCCGCTGCTAAATCCGCCTGCAGATCGTCAACATTTTCGAGACCAATGTGCAAACGGATCAGCGTGCCGCAGAAGTCGACTTCCGCATCCGGTCGGATGTGAGCGATTTGCTCCGGCTGATTGGCCAGTATCAGCGATTCAAAGCCGCCCCACGAGTAGGCCATGCTGAACAGGCTGAAGTTGTCGAGATACTCTGCCAGCTCAGCGTCGTTGAGACGCTTGTTGAGCACAAACGAGAACAGCCCGCTGCTGCCGGTAAAATCGCGTTTCCAGAACTCATGGCCTTTACTGCCGGGCAGGGCGGGGTGGTTGACCCGCGCCACCTGCGGATGCTGCGCCAGCCACTCGGCGATGCGCAGGCTGCTTTCATGATGCTGACGCAGGCGGACGCCCAGCGTGCGCAGGCCGCGGCTGGTCATATAGGCGGTATCGGCGTCCAGCATTTGCCCCATCAGATAGGCATTCTCACGCAGCTGCGGCCAGCAGCGCGCGTTCGCCACCGCGGTGCCGACCATGGCGTCGGAGTGGCCAATCAGGTATTTGGTGCCTGCCTGGATGGAAATATCAATGCCAAAATCCAGCGCTTTGAACAGGATCCCCGCCGCCCAGGTGTTATCGATCATGATAATCGCTTCCGGCGCGACCTGACGCACGGCGGCGACAATCGCTGGCACATCATGCACTTCCATGGTGATGGAGCCGGGCGATTCCAGGAACACCACGCGGGTCTCCGGCCGAATAAGTTGGGCAATATCAGCGCCGATTAAGGGATCGAACCAGCTGGTGGTGACGCCGAGTTTGGCGAGAATTTTGGTACAAAAGTCCTGGCTTGGCTCATAGGCGGTATTGGTCATCAGCACATGGTCGCCCTGCTCGACAAACGCCAGGATAGTGTTGGCTACCGCGGCGGCGCCGCAGGGGAAGAGGGCGCAGCCGGCGCCGCCTTCCAGCTCGCACATCGCTTCCTGCAGCGAGAAGTGGGTCAGGGTGCCGCGACGCCCGTAAAACAGCTCGCCGTTGGCCCGATTGCGAGTGGCGTGCTTTTTGGCCTCTACGGTGTCGAAAACCAGCGATGACGCGCGCTGGATCACGCTGTTCACTGAGCCCTGGGTGTACTTTTTGCTCCGCCCGGCGTTGACCAGCGCGGTATCAAGATGTTTATCAGCCATGTTGATGAACCTGTTTTTATACGTCTGGACGTCTAAACTAGCATGATTCTTCTTTTCTGTACCAGCGCGCTGCCGATACAGGCGAAAATTTTACCAGGCCCGCGGTTAGCCACTTTTTTACTGCGTAAGCGCAAGGAAAATAAACGTGATTTGCTGCACAGTGTAAATACTAATGAGAACCACTATCAATTCGATGTCGTTTTGATATTATTGAGGGCAGATTTTGTGATTATCGTCGTGGAGATAGAGCGTGGGTAATAATTTGATGCAGGCGGATCTCTCCGTTTGGGGTATGTATCATCATGCTGATATTGTCGTTAAGGTGGTGATGATTGGCCTGATTCTGGCGTCAGTCGTCACCTGGGCCATCTTCTTCGGCAAAGGGGCGGAAATCCTCGCCAGTAAGCGTCGCCTCAAACGCGAACAGCAGCAGCTGGCGGAAGCCCGCTCTCTCGATCAGGCCAGCGATATCGCCAGCGCCTTTGAGGCGAAAAGCCTCACCACCCAGCTTATCAATGAAGCGCAGAACGAACTCGAACTCTCCGCCGGCGCCGAAGACAATGAAGGCATCAAGGAAAGAACCGGTTTCCGCCTTGAGCGCCGCGTCGCGGCCGTCGGTCGCCATATGGGGCGCGGCAACGGCTACCTGGCCACCATCGGCGCCATTTCGCCGTTCGTTGGCCTGTTCGGGACCGTCTGGGGCATCATGAACAGCTTTATCGGCATCGCCCAGACCCAGACCACCAACCTTGCGGTGGTGGCGCCGGGCATCGCGGAAGCGCTGCTGGCGACAGCTATCGGTCTGTTCGCCGCCATCCCGGCGGTGGTCATCTATAACATCTTCGCCCGCATGATCGGCAGCTATAAGGCCTCGCTCGGCGACGTCGCCGCTCAGGTACTCCTGCTGCAAAGCCGCGACCTGGACCTCAGCGCCAGCGGCGTGAAGCCGGTGCGCAGCGCGCAGAAATTACGGGTAGGTTGATCGGCTATGGCGATGCGTCTTAATGAAAATCTGGACGATAACGGCGAAATGCATGAGATCAACGTGACGCCGTTTATCGACGTCATGCTGGTTCTGCTGATTATCTTTATGGTGGCCGCGCCGCTGGCGACGGTCGACGTGAAGGTGAATCTGCCGGCCTCCTCCAGCCAGCCGCAACCGCGACCGGAAAAACCTATCTACCTGTCGGTGAAGGCGGATAAGAGCATGTTCCTCGGCAACGACCCGGTGACCGAAGCGAATATGATTAACGCCCTGGATAGCCTGACCGCCGGCAAAAAAGATACCACCGTCTTCTTCCGCGCGGATAAAACCGTCGATTACGAGACGATGATGAAAGTGATGGATACCCTGCATCAGGCGGGATATCTCAAGATCGGGCTGGTGGGCGAAGAGACCGTCAAAGCGAAGTAACCTACCCCTTTTCACTTATCTCCTCAGGCTGGCCTTGCGCCAGCTTTTTAATAGGTGATGCAATAACTTGTAAGACCAATCTTATAGATGTGTGACAACTTTCTCAGTTAACAGAAAACATAAACCCGTTGCGAAAAATGACAATAGGATAGTTTTTATCCTGCCTCTACAGTGAATACCACTTCATCTGAGAGGGGTTATATTGTGAATCACGATAATAAACTGTCATTTGCGGAGAAGCTGGGATATGGCATGGGAGATGCAGCCTGCGGTATCGTTTACTCTTCGGTAACCATGTTTTTGACATGGTTTTATACGGATATTTACGGGCTCTCAGCTGCCGCAGTCGGAGTGATGTTCCTGGTGACGCGGGTTCTGGATGCGATTACCGATCCGCTAACCGGCATTGTTGCAGACCGTGTAAAGACCCGCTGGGGCCATTTTCGCCCGTGGCTTATCTGGTTTGCCGTACCTTATGCCGTGCTGGCGGTAATGACCTTCACGACCCCGGAATTTGGCGCATCGGGTAAACTGGTTTATGCCTACCTGACCTACACCTTACTCATGCTGTGTTACACCTTTATCAATATTCCTTACTGCGCATTGGGCGGAGTCATTACGCGTGATGAGAAGGATCGCCTTTCAGCCCAGTCATATCGTTTTACGATCTCTTCTCTGGCCGGTCTGATGGTTTCTGTCGCAACCCTGTTCCTGGTGGATTTTTTCGGTAAAGAAAATAAGCAGTTTGGTTTTCAGGCCACAATGGGAATCATGGGCGCGATCGCTATTGTAATGCTGGCTTTTTGCTTTTTCTCTACCAAAGAACGCGTGGCTCCAGCTGTTGAACAGCAGGGGAGCATACGCGAAGATCTCCGTCAGCTGCTGGCGAATGACCAGTGGCGTATTGTGGCGATAATTACTTTTTTCTCCAGTATGGCCGGGGTTATGCGCAGCGCCGCCACGCTCTATTATGCAACCTACCTGATGTTAGGCGGCGTGGAGTCAGCGGCAGGAACGGCCATGAAATCAGCATTTGTTTCCACCAGCGTCGTTGGCACGATTATCGGCAGCATCGCCGCCGGATGGCTGGCCAAGCGCTATCGTGCGGTATCGCTGTTTAAAAATATCAACCTCCTGCTGGTCCTGGTTGGCGTCGTAATGTTCTTTGTGCCGCCGACCTGGCTGCCGGTGGTGTTCCCTTTATACTTCCTGGTCGGCTTCTTCCATCAGATGTACCAGCCGTTTAAATGGAACATGATGGCCAACGCTGCCGATTATGGCGAATGGAAGTTTGGCCGTCGCATCACGGGATTATCCTATTCCGGTAATCTGTTTGCTTTGAAAATGGGCATGGCGGTTGCTGGTGCCGCCGTAGGTTTTTCGCTTGGGCTATTTGGCTATCAGGCGGGCGTAACGGCGCAGACTCCGCTGGCGACAATGGGAATTGTGGGGCTGTTAACGCTCGGTCCATCACTATCTTACCTGCTCCTGTGGTGGCTGGCGCGTTTCTATAAGCTGGATGACAAAATGATGCAGACAATTCAGCGCGAGCTGTCCATGCGTCAGCAGCAGGGGCATTCAGAGAGGCATTTGCCGCTAAACGCCGTTCCGGAAAAGGCCTGAGGAGATGCGAAACATGACCCCTTCTGAATACCAGAATCCTATCTTATGCGCCGATTATTCCGACCCGGATATCGTGCGCGTAGGCGATGATTTCTTTATGGTCTCTTCCAGTTTTAACCATATGCCCGCTTTACCGATCCTGCATTCAACGGACCTGGTTAATTGGACTATCATCAACCACGTTATGGATGAACTGCCGCTACCTGGTTATGACCGGTATCAGCCGGGTAAGGGCGTATGGGCGCCGTCGATTCGCTGGCATGATGGCAAGCTGTGGGTCTGCTTCAGCACGCCAGATGAAGGTATTTTTATCTGCCATACCGAGGATCCATGGGGGGAATGGAGCGCTCCGCACTGCCTGCGCGAGGCCAGAGGTTGGATAGATCCCTGCCCGTTCTGGGACGACAATGGTCAGGCCTGGTTGGTACATGCCTTCGCCCATAGCCGCAGCGGCATCAAGCATAAATTGCAGTTGTTTGCGATGGCGCCGGACGCCAGCGAATTGCTGGGCGAAGGGCAGATTATCTATGACGGCTGCTGCGATTTACCTACCCTTGAGGGGCCAAAGGTTTATCAACGCGCCGGTTGGTACTACATCTTTGCTCCTGCGGGCGGGGTTGAAAATGGCTGGCAGACGGTACTGCGCGCGCGCCAGATGACGGGGCCTTGGGAAGCCAAAAACGTGCTTTTCCAGGGAAACACGTCGATAAATGGACCACATCAGGGCGGCTGGGTGGAGGGAGAGAAGGGCGAATGCTGGTTTGTTCATTTCCAGGACTTACATCTCTATGGCCGCGTGGTTCACCTCCAGCCGATGTACTGGGGCAACGATGGCTGGCCGCGTATCGGTGAGCAGGTTGGCAACTGCGGCGTCGGACAGCCGGTTTTACGTTGGCCGCGTCCTAAAGGGTTAACGCCTTCACCGGCATTGGCGCCGCAAACCAGCGACTATTTTGCGCAAGGCCAACCGGGTATACAGTGGCAGTGGCAGGCTAACCCCAGCCCTGAGTGGCTGTTGCCGGCGGAAGGCGAACTTCGATTACGCTGCGTCCCATTATCCGAAGTCGATGGACAGAGAGCGTTATACTGGGCGCCGCAGCTGTTGCTGCAGAAATTTCCGGCGCTAACTTTTAGCGCGAAAACAAGCGTAACGTTATATGCCGCTCAGGACGGTGATGCCGGAGGCCTGATCGTATACGGCGAACGCTACGCCGCTTTGCTGGTGGAGTTTGGGCAAGGGAGTTACCGGCTCGTGTGGCGACACGGTTGGATGAGCGATGCGGGCGTAGTGCGCGAAACTCGTCAGGTTCTTGCTGAGCTTAAGTGCGGCAAGTGTCAGCTGCAGGTTGCCGTAGGCGAAGGCGGCCTGTGTCAATTTTCCTGGCGAGCCGAGGAGGAGTGGCGGAAGGTTCCTCTTTGTTTTGCTGCCGGGAAGGGAAAATGGGTCGGTGCGAAATTTGGCCTGCTGGCTGCTTCAATGGTTGGCCTACAAAGCGAGGGCTACTCCGCTTTGCAGGACTTTGAGGTCATACTTTAAAGAAACCGTTTCTGGCCGCCTGCAGATGACGCGGGCGGCTGATGTTGCATAAGCGTTACCCTGTTGCGATATAATGGCGGCCGTTTATGTTAACTGACAGGATCTTATGGAACGCTTTCTGGAAAATGCTATGTACGCCTCGCGCTGGCTGCTGGCGCCGGTTTATTTTGGCCTCTCGCTCGGTCTGATTGCGCTGACGATCAAATTTTTTCAGGAGATCTTCCACATACTGCCGCATATTTTTAGCGTCAGTGAGTCGGATATGATTCTGACCCTGCTGTCGTTGGTGGATATGACCCTGGTGGGCGGTTTGCTGGTGATGGTGATGTTCTCTGGGTATGAAAATTTTGTCTCGCAGCTGGATATTAACGAGGGTAAAGAAAAACTCAGTTGGCTGGGCAAAATGGACGCGACTTCGCTGAAAAATAAGGTTGCCGCCTCCATCGTGGCGATCTCCTCTATTCACCTGCTGAGGGTGTTTATGGATGCAAAAAACGTCCCGGACAATAAGCTGATGTGGTACGTGATTATCCACCTGACCTTCGTGCTGTCGGCCTTTGTGATGGGCTACCTCGATCGTCTGACCAAAGTGAAACACTAATCCCTTCTCTCCCGGCGGTGGCAGCTGCCGGGCTTTTTTCTCCCCGTTTCTGCTTTACTGCGCTGGCGTATGTCCGGGCTTCTGCTTTGCTTAAAAGGCGATAAACAACGGAGGCAGGGTGATGACGCGATTAACGGCCAAAGATTTCCCGCAGCAGCTGCTCGAGTATTATGACTACTATGCCCACGGTAAAATCAGCAAACGCGAGTTTCTCCAGCTGGCGGGGAAATATGCCGTCGGCGGGATGACCGCGCTGGCGCTGTTTAATCTGCTGAAGCCCGACTATGCCCTGGCAGAGCAGGTACCGTTCACCGACCCGGATATCCGCCCGGAGTATATTCATTATCCCTCTCCTGACGGCCACGGCGAAGTGCGGGCTTACCGGGTGACGCCGACGAAAATAGCCGATAAAGCGCCCGCCGTTGTGGTGGTACATGAGAACCGCGGCCTGAATCCCTATATTGAAGACGTCGCCCGGCGGGTAGCGAAAGCGGGGTATATCGCGCTGGCGCCGGATGGCCTGAGCTCCGTCGGCGGCTATCCGGGGAATGATGATGAAGGCCGCGCGCTCCAGCAGAAAGTCGATCCCGTGAAGCTGATGAATGATTTTTTTGCGGCGGTCGCGTTTATGGCGAAGCATCCGCAGGCGACGGGGAAGGTCGGTATCACCGGTTTTTGTTACGGCGGCGGCGTCAGCAACGCGGCGGCGGTCGCCATTCCGGAGCTGGCCTGCGCGGTGCCGTTTTACGGCCGCCAGCCGCCGCTGAAGGAGGTCGATAAAATTCAAGCGCCGCTGCTGCTGCACTATGCCGGCCTCGATAGCGGCATTAATGAAGGCTGGCCTGCCTATGAACAGGCGTTGAAGGAACACCATAAAGTCTACGAGGCCTATCTCTATCAGGGCGTGAATCACGGCTTTCATAATGATTCTACGCCGCGCTACGATCGGGCTGCGGCTGATCTGGCCTGGCAACGCACGCTGGCATGGTTTGATAAGTATTTACGCTAACGCAAACGTCATAAATAGCACTACCGCTCGCTCAAAAAAACGCTATATAATTTATTATATAACGATTGGGAGAGCTTGATGGAAAATCATTTTGGCAAAGGCTTAATGGCGGGGCTACAGGCATCCTATGCTGATACCGCCGCGCATGCGGCGAATTTTTGCGCCGACTATAAACGCGGGTTTGTGCTTGGTTACTCGCACCGCATGTTTGAAAAAACCGGCGACCGCCAGCTCAGCGCGTGGGAGGCGGGGATCCTGACCCGTCGCTATGGCCTTGACAGAGATATGGTGATGGACTTCTTCAAAGAGAGTGGTTCCTCGACCGCGATGCGCTACTTTATGGCGGGCTATCGGCTGGAAAGCTAACAACCGGAGGCGGGTGCCTCCGGTGGGTCAGAGCGTTACGCCTGGCGCTTATCTTCCGTTTGGGTGTCAAAGTCGCGGGCGTCGTGGCGCTCATGCAGCTGCTCATTGAGCGGGCCGTTGGTGCGGTTCACGATGCGTCCCCGCTTGACCGCCGGGCGGTTGCCCACATCCTGCGCCCAGCGCAGCACGTTTTTATAGCTCCCGGCGTCGAGAAACTCCGCTGCGTTATAGACATTGCCCAGCACGACGTTGCCGTACCACGGCCAGACAGCCATATCGGCGATGGTGTACTCCTCGCCGGCTACATAGCGACCGCGGGCGAGCTGTTTGTCCAGCACGTCGAGCTGGCGTTTGGCTTCCATCGTAAAGCGGTCGATCGCGTACTCGATCTTCACCGGCGCATAGTTATAGAAGTGGCCGAAGCCGCCGCCGAGGAACGGCGCCGCGCCCTGCAGCCAGAACAGCCAGTTGAGGGTTTCGGTGCGACCGGCAGGATCTTTCGGCAGGAAGAAACCAAATTTTTCCGCCAGATAGAGAAGAATGTTGCCGGACTCAAATACCCGGGTCGGCGGCGTGGTGGAATGGTCGCTGAGGGCCGGGATCTTCGAGTTCGGGTTGATCTCGACAAAGCCGCTGGAAAACTGATCCCCTTCGCCAATGCGTATCAGCCAGGCGTCGTACTCCGCGCCGCTGACGCCTAACGCCAGCAGCTCCTCCAGCATGATCGTCACCTTCTGGCCGTTGGGCGTGCCGAGTGAGTATAGCTGGAGCGGATGGGTTCCCACCGGCAGGACGCGTTCATGAGTCGCGCCGGAAACGGGACGGTTGATGTTGGCGAACGCGCCGCCGCTGTTTTGCTTCCATTCCCACACTTTTGGTGGCTGGTAGTTTTGCTCTGACATGCTGGTTTGCCTTTTTCGTGGATGTACAAAAAGTGTAGCAGGTGACCTCAGGCCATAATCCGCGCGGCCCACACGCTGACATCATCGCCGCTGCCCAGATCCGGCTGCACCAGGCCATTGACCATAAAGGTCGGCGAGACATGGATGCCGTTCTGGCGGGCATATTTACTGTGCCATTTGATCACGTCCTGCAGCTCCGGGCGGGCAAAGGCGGCCCCCAGCAGCACGTGACTGTAGCGCTCAATGCGTTCAATGATTTGCTGCGGGGTGGCATTCATGTTCGGCCCGCTGCAGTGATCGGTAAACTCAAACTCTTCCCGATGGTCTGCCACGGCCTGCATCACCTTATGCGCCTGCTCTCTGCCATGCGGCAGGGTGGACGCGGCGAGGATGCAGCGGACAATCACCCCAGAGAACAGATGCCACGGCTGCGATTGCAGCCGTATCTTGATGGTGACGTTATCGGCGCCGACCTCATCGAGCAGATCGTCGAGTTTATTAAACGCGCGGACAGAGTAGGGGCAGGTGGGCTCAAGGAACACCTCAAACGTCCGCGGGCCGTGTCCCCAGACCAGCGGTTGGGCATTCAGATGCGAGGGTGTGCTCATTGTCGACTCCTGATGTTGCGTTGTTTTTTGTTATATCACCGATAACGATATCACTTCTGCTTCCGGCTGCAGGGTTATTTTCCTTAACGGCACGATTAGCGAAACGAATGAGTGGTATCATCGTTACACCTCTGTCTGGTAAGTGCCTGCGGCAGGATAAGAAGAGGGAGTTTTGTTTCGCCAACTGCCCGGGCTGCATTAATTTGAGGTCAGGCTAAATGAGCAAAGGATCGACAAGCAGTGACGCCCCGTTTGGGACATTGTTAGGCTACGCGCCCGGCGGCGTAGCGATTTATTCATCGAATTACAGTAGCTTAAATCCACAGGATTATCCGGATGACGCGACGTTTCGCAGCTACATCGGCAATGAGTATATGGGGCATAAATGGCAGTGCGTGGAGTTTGCGCGCCGCTTTCTGTTCCTGACCTACGGGTTTGTCTTTACCGATGTGGGGATGGCCTATGAAATCTTCTCCCTGCGCTTTCTGCGCGAAGTGGTCAATGACAACATTCTCCCGCTTCAGGCCTTCGCCAACGGCTCCCGTCGTCCGCCGATCGCTGGTTCGCTGCTGATCTGGCAGAAGGGCGGCGAGTTCAAGCACACCGGCCATGTCGCGGTGATCACCCAGCTTGTCGGCAATAAGGTGCGTATCGCCGAGCAGAACGTCATTCACTCGCCGCTGCCGCAGGGCCAGCAGTGGACCCGCGAGCTGACCCTCGAGGTCAACGCCGGCCGGTACACCATCAAAGATACCTTTGCCGATACCGAAATTTTAGGCTGGATGATCCAGACCGCCGATACCGAACACAGCTTGCCGCAGCCGGTACTGCCGGGTGAGGCGATGGCGATCAAGGGCGCGCGGCTGCCGAACAACGGCCAGTTCCGCGGCAAATGGCTGAACGAGAAAGATCCGCTGCAGAAAGCCTACGTGGCGGCCAACGGCCATTTTATCAATCAGGATCCTTATCAGTATTTCACTATCAGCGAAAGCGCCGAACAGGAGCTGATTAAAGCCACCAACGAGCTGCACCTGATGTATCTGCACGCCACCGATAAGGTGATGAAGGATGATAACCTGCTGGCGCTGTTCGATATCCCGAAAATCCTCTGGCCGCGTTTGCGTCTCTCCTGGCAGCGCCGTCGTCATCATATGATCACCGGGCGCATGGATTTTTGTATGGACGAGCGCGGGCTGAAGGTATACGAGTACAATGCCGACTCCGCCTCCTGCCATACCGAAGGCGGGCTGATCCTCGAGCAGTGGTTGAAGCAGGGCTACTATGGCACTGGTCACAATCCGGCGGAAGGTCTGCTCGATGAGCTGGCGGGAGCGTGGAAACACAGCCGGGCGCGGCCTTTCGTGCACATCATGCAGGACAAGGATCTGGAAGAGAATTACCACGCGAAGTTTATCCAGCGTTCGCTGACCCAGGCCGGTTTCGAGAGCAAAATTCTCTTTGGCCTCGATGAACTGCGCTGGGATGCGGCCGGCCAGCTGATTGATGCCGACGGGCGGCTGGTCAACTGCGTCTGGAAAACCTGGGCATGGGAAACCGCCATTGAGCAGGTGCGCGAAGTCAGCGCCGATGAGTACGCGGCGGTGCCGATTCGTACCGGGCATCCGCAGAATGAGGTGCGACTGATTGACGTCCTGCTGCGTCCTGAAGTATTGGTATTCGAACCCCTGTGGACGGTGATCCCGGGCAACAAAGCGATCCTGCCGGTGCTGTGGTCGCTGTTCCCGCATCATCGCTATCTGCTGGATACCGATTTTGTGGTTAACGACGAGCTGGCGAAAACCGGCTATGCCGTGAAGCCCATTTCCGGGCGCTGCGGGAACAATATCGACCTGATCGGCCCTCAGGATGAGGTTCTGGATAAGACCAGCGGCCAGTTTGTCGATCGCAAGAATATCTACCAGCAGCTGTGGTGCCTGCCGAAAGTGGATGGCAAGTATATCCAGGTGTGCACCTTTACCGTCGGCGGTAACTACGGCGGTACCTGCCTGCGCGGCGATTCGTCGCTGGTGGTGAAAAAAGAGAGCGACATAGAGCCGCTGATCGTATTGAAAGACAAAGCGTGACGTGCTGACCCCGGATAGCGGCTCCTGCCCTGTCCGGGGAGAGCGCAGAGACACGAACAAGGATAGCCCGGACTGGTAAGCGCCGCCGGGGAACACCTGCAACAAAGCCAAGATAATTAACACAACAACAAGACAGAAAAGGAAAATAGTATGCACGATCGGCGTCTCGCCGCCCGCGCGGGTGAACTCAAGCCCTCCGCCGTCCGCGAACTTCTCAAGCACAGTAAACTGCCGGGCGTGATCTCGCTTGGCGGCGGCATTCCGGCCCCGGAACTGTTTGATACCGAAGGCCTGGAGCTGGCGGTGCAGAAGGTGATGAGCGAGCGTTTTCATGACGCATTTCAGTACGGTCTGACGGAAGGCTACCCGCCGCTGCGTCAGGCGGTGAGTGAAATCTGCCACTCCCGTGGCGTGACCTGTTCAGCCGCTCAGGTCTATATCACCTCCGGCTCCCAGCAATCGCTGGATATCGTTGCCCGCACGCTGCTCGATCCAGGCGATACTATCGTCGTTGAGCGACCCACCTATCTGGCGGCGCTGCAGGTGTTTCAGCTGGCGCAGGCCAATATTCTCAGCGTCGATACCGATGATGATGGGATGCTGGTGGAGCAGTTGGCCGACCTGCTGGAGACCACCCGCGTCAAAGCCGTCTACCTGGTGCCGACGTTCGGCAACCCCGGCGGTAAAACGCTGAGTGAGGCGCGTCGTCGCCGGCTGGTCGAGCTAGCGAAAAAATATGACTTCGTCATTCTGGAAGACGATCCCTACGGTGAAATTAGCTTTACTGACGCCGTGCGACGTCCGCTCTATCAGCACGCTGTTGAGCTGGGCTGTGAAGATCAAGTGGTTTACACCTCGACGTTTTCAAAGATCCTCGCGCCGGGGATGCGTATCGGCTGGATCGTCATGCCGGACTGGCTGGCGCAGCAGACGGTGATCGTGAAGCAGGCGGCGGATCTGCATACCAATATGCTGTCGCAGGTGATCACCGCGGAATACCTCAGTCTGAACCGGCTGGATAACCAGATTGCGTTGATTCGCGAAGACTATCGCAAGAAGTGCGTGGCGCTGGCCGATGCGCTGGAAAGCCGCCTTTGCGAGCACCTGGAATTCAGCCGCCCGCAGGGGGGGATGTTCCTGTGGGCGCGTTTCCGCTATCCGTTCGATACCATGGAATGGATGAAGAAAACGCTGGAAAACGGCGTGGTGTACGTTCCGGGAGAAGCGTTTTATCACGATAATCCGGATACCCGTACCCTGCGTCTTTCCTACTCAACGGTGTCGGAAGCCGGGCTGCTGACCGCCGTTGAGCGGCTGGCGGCCTCCCTGTAACGGCCCTGCTGTGCGCCGCTTACCGGCGGCGCATCCTCTTCGCTTCAATAGCGAGAGGGAGTGACGCTAGCGTTCAGCGCTGGAATCACTCCGTATCGACGATGCGATCATCCAGCCAGACCAACATCAGCGCTGCGAGAAAAGCTACCGCAAAGGTACCAATAAACAACCACATAGATGTCCCTCACGGGTTAATTATTTTGCTGATTTTACCGGAGAACGATCGTTTCGGTCGGAGATGGAGATTTTTGTCCCAGCCGAATGGCTGGCGAGAGAGAAAAAGTCATCGGCATCAATATCGAAGTTAAGAATAATTTCCCTGTATTCCCCACCGTTAATTAACGCTTTGGCTTCTTTAACACTACTGGCAATAATGACAGGCATCAGTTTTATCTCATTTTGAAAACTGAGAAGCAAAATAAGAGTTAGTTCGTACCAGATCAACTACTTTTTATCGTATACGACTGCAGAAAAAAACGTCCTCCTGTGGCTCGGTGATAGAGGAGGATTTTGTGACAGCGATCGGCTCGTCAACAGCGGGATCTTATCGGGCGCTGTGACGGGCTGCGGTTTCGCCAGCCCGCCGGGATTATTTACCCTGCTGTTTTGCTCGTAATATCTCGCCACAGCGCTGCTGGTCCTGACGCAGCGCCTGCTGTTCCTGCGGGCTGAGCTGATGCCAGGTGTCCAGCATCCGCTGCCCCAGCGCCGGCAGGTAATGTGCTTTATGCAGCGCGTAGTCAGAATTCCCCCCCTCGACGATGTTTTGCATATCGTGGAGGAACTGGCGGCTGTCGTCATGATCGATCACGCAAAATACCGCCCGGTAGTAAGCTTCGTCTTCCTCGGTGTAATGCGGAGTGAACCACCAGACCAGCAGCACGGTAAGCGCCAGCAGCGGGATAATAAAGAGTAATTTTTTCAACATCAGTTTTTCGGCCGGAGACAATCAGCCGTCAGTGTACCTGCAACAACGTCAGGATGTAAGCGCCGGCCCCGGCGGGCCGGAACTGGCTAGTAGCCGACCGGGTAGATGCGGCCGGTTTGCACCCCTTCAATGCTGCGGCGATAGGCCTGTGCTACGGCGGCGGCGGGAACGCTGGCAAAGCCAGGGAAAAAGTCGCCGTAGGCCGCCAGCGACTCGCTGAGCACGGTGGGGCTGATGAGATTGATGCGGATCCCGCGCGGCAGTTCGCAGGCGGCGGCCCGCACAAAGCCTTCCAGACCGGCGTTGACCGTCGTGGCATTGACGCCCTGAGCAATCGGCTCCTGCGCGACAATGCCGCTGACCAGGGTAATCGACCCGCCGTCGCCCAGGAAATGCTGGCCGACCAGCGCCAGGCGAATTTGCCCCAGCAGTTTGTCCTGCAGACCGAGGTTGAACTGGCTGTCGGTCATGGTGCTTAACGGCCCAAAGTGTAGATTACCGGTGGTGGAGACGATGGCGTCTACTTCGCCGGTCTGCGCAAACAGCGCCTCGACGCTCTCCTGCGAGGTGATATCCACCTGATAATCCCCCCGGGTGCGGCCGACGCGGATAACGTCATGTCTCTGACTCAGTTCTTCGCTGACCGCGCGACCGATGGTGCCGCTGGCACCGATAACGATAATTTTCATGGCAGACTCCTGATGAGGTGAGAGGCTATTTTTTAATAAAACGGATATCGGATAAACTGGCTAAAAGTTAGAACATTACTAACCAGAGGTTAGCAATATGGATAAGCTGCGAGGGATGGAGACGTTTATTGCCGTGGTGGAGTGCGGCAGCTTTACCGGGGCGGCGTCGCGCCTGGGGCTGTCGGCGGTGATGGTCGGGAAATATATCGCCCAGCTGGAAACCCAGCTGGCGACGCGCCTGCTGGAGCGTAACACCCGACGCCAGAGCCTCACCGACGCCGGGCGGGTCTATTTTGACGAAGCGAAACGGGTGATGGAGCAGGTCTCCATCGCCGAAAGCGCCGTTGAGCGGCTGCGGCTGGCGCCCGCCGGCACCCTGCGGGTGAGCGCGCCCACCTCGTTCGGCGCCAGCGTGATTGCGCCCCTGACCGCCACCTTCCTGCAGGCCTGGCCAGCGGTCCGGGTGGAACTGGATCTGACCAACCGGATGGTCGATCTGGTAGATGAAGGTTTCGACCTGGCGATCCGCATTGGCGAGATCCATCAGGAGGATCTGGTGGCCCGCTATCTGGCGCCCTATCGGATGGTGATCTGCGCCGCGCCGGCTTATCTGGCGCGTTACGGAACGCCCGGGAGGCCGGAAGATCTCGCCGATCATCTCTGCCTGTCCCATACGGTCTGGACCGCCCGCAACGAGTGGCGGCTGCCGGGCGTAGAGGGAGAAGTGCGCTGGAAGCGCGATGCGGTTATGCGCTGTAACGATGGCTATGCGCTGCGCCAGGCGGCGATCGCCGGGGCTGGGCTGCTGATGCAGCCGGAGGTACTGCTGGCCGATGCGCTGGCCAGCGGCAGCCTGGTGCGGGTGCTGGAGGCGTGGACCCCACAGCCGAGGCCCGTGCATCTGCTCTGGCGCCAGGATCGCCGGCCCCTGCCGAAGCTGACGCAGTTTATCGCCCACCTTCAGCAGGGAATGCCTGACGCGCTGGCGACGACCCGCGCGTCGGAATAATCACTCCTCCCGAAGCGCCTGCTGCCAGTCGGCAATCAGATCGTGAGGATCTTCGATCCCGACCGACAGGCGGATCAGCTGCGGCGTGATGCCGTTCGCCAGGCGCTTCTCCAGCGGGATCGAGGCATGGGTCATGCTGAAGGGCTGGCTCACCAGGCTCTCGACGCCGCCCAGACTCTCCGCAAGGGTGAACCAGCGCAGCTTGCTGATGATGCGTTCGGCGTAACCGTCATCGCCTTTCACCACTACCGAAATCATGCCGCCGGGCAGGGCCATTTGCCGGCGCGCCAGCTGATGGTGCGGGTGCGAGGCCAGCCAGGGGAACCAGACTCGCTCTACCTCCGGCTGCTGTTCCAGCCATTCGGCGAGCTGCAGCGCGTTCGCGCTGTGGCGCTCCATCCGCAGCGCCAGGGTGCGGATGCCGCGTAGCGTCAGGAAGCTGCTGAACGGGTCGAGTACGCCGCCTACCGCATTCTGCAGGTAGCCAAGCTTCTCCGCGAGCGCGGCGTTATCGCCGACCACCGCCAGGCCGGCGACGACATCGGAATGGCCATTGAGGTACTTAGTCGCGGAGTGGACCACAATATCAAACCCGTGCTCCAGCGGGCGATGGATCGCCGGCGAGGCGAAAGTGTTATCGGCGACGCTGATCAGGTTATGGCGGCGCGCGATAGCGGCGATAGCGCTGAGATCCGCCAGCTTCAGCAGCGGGTTGGTGGGCGTTTCCACCCAGATCATGCGCGTATTGGGGCGGATCGCCGCTTCAATTCCCGACAGGTCGTCGGGTTTCACCCAGCTCACCTGCAGACCAGCGCTACGGCGGCGAACGTTTTCCAGCAGACGGTAAGTGCCGCCATACACATCATCGACCGCCACCAGGTGACTGTCCTTATCCAGCAGCTCCAGCACGGTGGCGATGGCGGCCAGCCCGGAGGCGAACGCGTAGCCGCGCGTACCGTTTTCCAGGTCGGCGATCGCCGTCTCCAGCGCATGGCGGGTAGGATTCCCGCTGCGGGAATATTCATAGCCGGTATGCTGCCCCGGCGCCGGCTGAGCGAAAGTGGAGGTGGCATAAATAGGCGGCATCACTGCGCCGTGGCTGTCGGTGAAGGTTCCGCTATGTACGCTCAGGGTGTGGATAGATGACATAAAAAATTCCTTATTGTGCTACTCGGTTACGCCAGGCGGTCAGTACATCGCTGCGGGTGACCAGGCCAAGAAAACGCGCGTTGTCAGCGATCACCGCCACCAGACCGCGATCGAGAATGGCCTGCAGTTCGCTCTCTGGCGCACGCTTATCGAGAGTTTCAACATGGCGGCTCATCGCTTCGCTGACCGGCAGGGAGAAGCGTTGGCGATCGCCCTGTACGTGGCGGATCAAATCCCACTCATCGACGATGCCGACCACGCGGCCATCCTCCAGAACCGGCAGCTGGGAGATGTCATACAGCCGCATGCGGGTAAAGACCGCGGCCAGGGTGTCGTCCGGCGCGGCCGTGACGGTAGCGCCTTCGTCATGGCGCAGGGCGATAAAATCACTGAGATCGCCCTGTTCGGGGCGGGCGATCAGCCCTTGCTGGCGCATCCAGTCGTCGTTGAACATTTTTGACAGGTATTTATTGCCGCTGTCGCAGGCGAAGGTCACCACCCGCTTCGGACGGCTTTGCGCCCGGCAGTAGCGCAGCGCGGCGCTGAGCAGGGTGCCGGTGGAGGATCCGGCCAGCACACCCTCGACCTGCAGCAGCTGGCGCGCGGTGTGGAACGCTTCGCGGTCGCTGACGCGATAGGCGGTATGCACCCCCTCCAGCCTGGCCAGCGGCGGGATGAAATCTTCTCCAATCCCTTCGACCAGCCAGGATCCCGTTTCGCCGTAGCGTCCGGTATCAACCTGATCGGCAAGGATCGAGCCCGCCGGATCGGCGAGGATAAATTCCGTTTTCGGCGAGTGTTCTGCAAACCAGGCCTGAAGCCCGCCCAGCGTGCCGCCAGAGCCAACGCCGACGACGATGGCGTCGATGTCGCCCTCCAGCTGCTGGAAAAGTTCTGGCGCGGTGGAGGTCGCGTGCGCCAGCGGATTAGCGTCGTTGTTAAACTGGTCGATATAAAAAGCCCCCGGCGTTTCATCGGCAAGGCGGCGGGCATAATCCTGGTAATAGGCCGGGTGACCTTTATTGACGTCGGAACGGGTGAGCAGCACCGTCGCGCCCAGCGCCCGCAGGTGAAAGATTTTCTCGCGGCTCATTTTGTCCGGCACCACCAGGATCAGGCGGTAATTTTTCTGCGCCGCGATCAGCGCCAGGCCGAGGCCGGTATTGCCGGCAGTGGCTTCGATAATTGTCCCGCCGGGCGCCAGTTTGCCCTGACGCTCGGCTTCGTTAATCATCGACAGCGCAACCCGATCTTTAATTGATCCGCCCGGGTTCTGATTTTCCAGTTTTAAAAACAGACTGCAGGGCCCGGTATCCAGTTTGTGCAACTGGAGCAGGGGAGTATGACCGATCAGGTCGCTCACGGAATGAAACAGTGACATAACCATTTACCCACTCGTTTAAGATATTTTTGCATGGTAGGTCTGTGAAATCGGTAATTTAAAGAACATTTATCTGTCATTTAGCGCAAAATGGAATATAAGATGCTGTTCAGCCATCCGGAGGGAAAGCAGGGTAGCCGCCTGGGCGGATCGATTGCCAGAAAAGGGCGTTTTTAGCCGCTTTTAACGACAGAATGGCGATTTGAATCAGCGGGTTATCTGATATTTGAAAATGTATTTGCGAAAAGATTCTATGGGGAGAGGCGGTCTGCGCTGGCCGTTAAGTGGCAGCTGGCTCACCAGGAGAAAAGTGCAGCAGAGAATCACGTGTTAGCGTTGTTCGATGAAGAGTCCGGCTACAGAAAAGCAAGAACCCGCCTTGTAGGCGGGTTCTTTAAATAGTGGTGCCCGGACTCGGAATCGAACCAAGGACACGGGGATTTTCAATCCCCTGCTCTACCGACTGAGCTATCCGGGCAACGGGGCGCATTAAACCGTAATCGCCGCGCCTCGTCAACGAAATTTATCTGTTTTGCAGCAGACTGAACAATCTATCACCACATTGCGCTAAAAGCACGCGTCTTCAGGCAAAAAACAGCGTCCAGGCCGCTGAGATCGGCATCGCCAGCACCAGCGCAGGCAGCATATTCACCACGGCAAACATTTTTATTCCGCAGATGCGCAGCCCGGTGGCCACCAGCAGCATACCGCCGACGGCGCTGAAATCCGCCAGCATCATCGGCGTGGTGAGCGGCATAATGATCGCCGCGCAGGCCGCGAGAGTCAGCTGGATAAGTAGCATCGGTACGCTGATGGCGGCGACGGCAATGCCCAGGGTACAAGCGAAAATGGTGGCGGTGAAAAAATCGAGAAACGCTTTGGCAATCAGAATGCTGGCGTCGCCGGTCATCCCTTCGCGCATGGCGCCGAAGACGCCGGTGCCGCTGGCGCAGAACAGGACGATAATCGCCACATAGCTCTGAATATAGGAGTCATGAGCCGAGGCTTTTTTCTTACCCTTCGGCGTCAGCAACTGCTGGAGCTGACTGACCAGCGTATTAATCCCTTTTTCCATATTACAAATTTCGCCGAGCAGCGTTCCCACCAGGGTCGACAGCACCATCACCGGCAAATTGGCGCATTTGATCACCAGTAAAATGCCGATGCCTAATGACGCCAGACCAAAAATTGAGGTCATGGATGTGCGGATCCGTTCCGGCAACCGCTGGCTGAGTAAGGCGCCTAACACGCCGCCGACCAGCACCGCGCTGGCATTAATAAAAGGTCCTGTAACCACGCTGACTCCTGTTAAATATCCCTGATAACCGAATGATTATGACGTTAACCCGCCGTGAAAGCTTGTGTATCCGTGATATAAGTGCATACGGTTTTCATCTTGCGCCTGTCGGGGAAAGGTGCCATGATTGCGCGAATTTTCTCCTCCCTGATATGAGGCCGCCGATGACGACACTGCCATTACCTCGCCAGCGACGCCGCGCACAGATGCGTGGGCTGCCTCATCTTGCTACGCTTACCCCTCTGTTCACCATGCGGTGAAGGACACGTATGCTCACTGTAGGGCAACAGTAAGATCGGACGCGTCTGCTTTTACTGATGTCCGGCGGTCGGAGCTGAATCCGTCAGACCCGGACACATCGTTGGGCAAGGTTTCCCTTGCCTGAGATTTTTACACTCCCGATACGGGCATTTGCGCTTATGAAATCCATGCACATTGCCGCCAGCTGCGAGCTGGTCACCCGCTTGTCCACCCACCGTCGCGTTGTGGCGCTGGACAGTACCGATTTTACCGATGTGGCGGCAGTCGTCATCACCGCGGCGGACAGTCGCAGCGGCATCCTCGCCCTCCTCAGGCGTAGCGGATTTAACCTGCCGGTCTACCTGCTGAGCGAGACGGCGGTCGATAAGCCGGAGGGGGTACAGGCGGTGATCGCCGGTAAAGATCAGGAGTGGCTGGAGCTGGAAGCGGCGGCCTGCGATTATGAAGCGCGTCTGCTGCCGCCGTTTTTCAATACGCTGACCCAGTACGTCGAAATGGATAACAGCACCTTTGCCTGTCCGGGACACCAGCACGGGGCCTTTTTCAAAAAGCATCCCGCAGGCCGCCAGTTCTATGACTTTTTTGGCGAAAACGTCTTTCGCGCCGATATGTGTAACGCCGACGTAAAATTAGGCGATCTGCTGATCCACGAAGGGTCGGCCAAGCACGCGCAGAAGTTCGCCGCGAAGGTCTTTAATGCGGATAAAACCTACTTCGTCCTTAACGGCACCTCGGCGGCCAACAAAGTCGTGACCAACGCGCTGTTGACCCGCGGCGATCTGGTGCTGTTCGATCGCAACAACCACAAGTCAAACCATCACGGGGCGCTGATTCAGGCTGGAGCGACGCCTGTCTATCTTGAAGCCGCGCGCAATCCGTTCGGCTTTATTGGCGGTATTGACGAGCGCTGCTTTGATGAGCGCTACCTGCGGGATCTCATCCGTGAAGCGGCGCCAGAGAAAGCCACGGCCTCTCGCCCGTTTCGTCTGGCGGTGATCCAGCTCGGAACCTATGACGGCACGGTCTATAACGCCCGCCAGGTGGTCGATAAAATCGGCCACCTCTGCGATTACATCCTGTTCGACTCGGCGTGGGTGGGCTATGAGCAGTTTATCCCGATGATGGCCGACTGTTCGCCGCTGCTGCTGGAGCTGACCCCGGACGATCCGGGCATTTTTGTCACCCAGTCCGTTCACAAGCAGCAGGCCGGTTTCTCGCAGACGTCGCAGATCCATAAAAAGGATAACCATCTGCGCGGCCAGGCGCGCTTCTGTCCGCACAAGCGGCTGAATAACGCCTTTATGCTGCATGCCTCTACCAGCCCGTTTTATCCGCTGTTCGCCGCACTGGACGTCAACGCCAAAATCCACGAAGGCGAGAGCGGCCGCCGCCTGTGGGCCGAATGCGTGGCGCTGGGCATCGAGGCGCGCAAAGCGATCATCGCCAATTGCAAGATGATCCAGCCTTTTATTCCGCCGATAGTGGCGGGGCGCCCGTGGCAGGATCACCCGACTGAGGCGATCGCCCGGGAGCGCCGTTTCTTCAGCTTCGAACCGGGCGCGCGCTGGCATGGCTTCGAGGGCTATGCCGACGACCAGTATTTTGTCGACCCGTGCAAGCTGTTGTTGACCACCCCGGGCATCGACGCGGAGAGCGGAGAGTACAGTGAGTTCGGCATCCCGGCGACCATTCTGGCGCATTACCTGCGGGAAAACGGCATCGTGCCTGAGAAGTGCGATCTCAACTCGATTCTGTTCCTGCTGACGCCGGCGGAAAGCGCCGAAAAAATGGCGCAGCTGGTGGCGATGCTGGGGCAGTTTGAACAGCATATTGAAGCGGATACGCCGCTGGCCGATGTGTTGCCGACCATCTATAACAAATACCCGGTGCGTTATCGCGACTATACCCTGCGCGAACTGTGCCAGGAGATGCACGATCTGTACGTCAGCTTTGACGTGAAGAGCCTGCAAAAAGAGATGTTCCGTAAACGGAGCTTCCCGCGGGTGGTGATGAATCCCCAGGATGCCAACCGCGAATTTATCCGCGGCGACGTGGAGCTGGTGCGTCTGAGCGAGGCGGAGGGCCGCGTCGCGGCGGAAGGGGCGCTGCCGTATCCGCCGGGGGTATTATGCGTGGTGCCCGGTGAGGTCTGGGGGGGCGCTGTACTGCGCTATTTCCTCGCGCTGGAGGAGGGGGTTAATATGCTGCCGGGCTTCTCGCCGGAGCTGCAGGGGGTATATAGCGAGACGGATCCGGACGGTATTAAGCGGCTGTATGGCTACGTGCTGAAGGGATAAAAAACGCCCCGCTGAACCGGCGGGGCGTTTTGCTTTTGACGATCACGCGCTCTGCTGCGCGGCGGTCGGTTGTCTGACGTGTTTGTATTTGAACAGCGCCACGAAGGCAAAAGCCAGCACCAGCGAATAGCCGGCGAAAATCAGCCACACGCTCTGCCAGTTAGTGATCCCTTCGACGGTAAAGTGCTCCACCACTTTGCCGCTCACCATGCCACCGAGGATACAGCCGAAGCCGTTGGTCATCATCAGGAACATGCCCTGGGCGCTGGCGCGGATTTCCGGACGCACCTCTTTCTCCACGAACACTGAACCAGAGATGTTGAAGAAGTCGAAAGCGCAGCCGTAGACGATCATCGACAGCACCAGCAGCACGGTGCCGAACGGTGTCGGATCGCCGAAGGCGAACAGGCCGAAGCGCAGCATCCACGCCACGATACTGATAAGCATCACGTTCTTAATGCCGTAGCGGCTGAGGAAGAACGGAATGGTCAGGATAAACAGCGTCTCGGAGATCTGCGAGATCGACATCAGCACCGAGGCGTGTTCGACGATAAAGCTGCCGGCAAACAGCGGATCTTTATCGAAGCTGTGCAGGAAGGTATTACCGAACATGTTGGTGATTTGCAGCTCGGCGCCTAGCATCATCGAGAAGATAAAGAAGATTGCCATGCGCTTGTTTTTAAACAGCGCAAAAGCGTTAAGCCCCAGCATCTCCGTCCAGCTTTGATTACGCTGGGCGTTAGCCACCGGGATCGTCGGCAGCGTCAGGGTGAACAGCGTCAGCAGGACCGACAGCGTCGCGCCAATGTACAGCTGCATATGGCTCAGTTCGAAGCCGGAGAAGCTTACGCCCCACATGGCGAAGATAAAGCCGATGGTGCCCCAGATCCGGATCGGCGGGAAATCGGTGACGATATCCAGCCCCGCCGACTGCAGGCGGTAGTAAGAGATGGTGTTAATCAGCCCCAGCGTCGGCATATAGGCCAGCGAGTTGAGGAGGATCACAAGGAACATCTCGCCCGGCGTGGTGACCTGCGCCGCCAGATACAGCGTCAGCGCGCCCACCAGGTGGCAAGCGGCATACACCCATTTGGCGCTGATCCACTTATCGGCGACGATGCCGAGCAGCGTCGGCATCAACACCGCGGCGATACCGAGCGAGCTATATACTGCGCCGATAGCCGCGCCATCAAACTTCAGCGTGACAAACATGTATGAGCCAAGCGTGGTGAGCCAGCTCCCCCAAAGGCAGAACTGCAGGAACGACAGTATTTTGAGCTGCAGCTTAAGATTCATGTAGTTATCCTCACGAATGTGGGCTTGTTATGTTTTTAAAATAACATTAATCCCGTTATTTTGATGCGATTCTATCATTCACCAGCTGAAGGCTTCTGTTAACTGCCGCAGAAAACCGAAAGATATTCCACAGTATGGCGCAGAAAAAAAGCGGCCTCAGCGCGTGGCTGAGGCCGGTGTCAGGAGGGGGTTATTTACGGCGGTAGCTTTTCTGCGCCGTGTTAACTTTATACAGATAGCGGCGCGATTCCGCCGACGGATGACGGGTGGTCAGCGTCTGGTAGACGTCACCTGGCGCCATGCTGTTGATGATATTGGCCGCCTGGACTTTATCGCTGGAGAAGACCCGCAGCACGCTGCCGGCGCCGCCGTTATAGGCGGTGATCACCGCGTAGCGACGCGAGGTGGGGTTATCGATGCCAGCAAGGTAGACATTGTTCAGCATCGCCAGGTAGGCAGTACCGGTGTCAATGTTATTCGCCGGGTCGAACAGATAGCTGCGGCTTGGCAGGCCCGATTTACCCTGGGAACGGAAGACGTCTCTGCCGGCGCTGTGCTGGACTACCTGCATCAGCCCCATGGCGTCGGCATGGCTGACCGCATAAGGGTTAAAGGAGGATTCGGTCTGCATAATCGCGAGGATCAGCGACTCATCAACCCCATACTTACGCGAGGCCTGACGCACCATGCCGAGGTATTTATGCGCACGTTTGTCGAGGTGGTTCGGCACCAGGTTGATGGTGATGCTGTAGACCACGCGCAGGCCGTTGTTGCGGCTCTTCAGGCGGGTTTGCAGCAGATAGTCGGCAAAGCGCGCGGCGCGCCACTCCCAACGAATTGATGCCCCGGTGTTATCCACCACCTGGCCATAGAGGAACGGCTCTTTGGAGATCTGAATGTCATCGACATCGGAATAGAGGTCGATGGAGTTGGGGTCATCGCCCATCAGCAGGGTTTTGACGATCGCCTGGCGCAGTCGTCCGCGCGGATCGGTGCCGGCGATGGTCTCGACGGTGATCGTCCCTTCATCAAAGTTGATGTGGCTGCGGGTTTGATACTGGTCGGTGTATTTGACGTAGTCCTTCGGCCCGGCGAGCAGGACTTCGTTGTACCCCCAAATGTTCTCGATGTTGTGGGCAAACTGGCCCATCAGGATATCAAAACCGTTGGTATCCTTGACCCAGGCCTCGTTGTATTCGGCGCCTTTTTTATTGGAGCTGGAACACGAAACGAGCAACGGCGCAATCAGCGCGAGCGCTAAGTATTTTTTCATCATTCCGGGCGTGCGTGTTGTGTTTGTTTTTAAAAGGCCGCAGGGCCCTTACTGTTTTTCCGGCGGCGTATAGCCTTCGATGTGCACGTCTTTCCCTTCAAACAGGAACTGCACCATTTCCTGCTCCAGCAGCTTGCGGTGCTCCGGGTTCATCATGCTGAGCTTTTTCTCGTTGATCAGCATGGTCTGCTTGTGCTGCCACTGCGCCCAGGCTTCTTTGGAGATTTCGTTGTAAATGCGCTTCCCGAGTTCGCCCGGATACAGCTGAAAATCCTGGCCGTCCGCTTCACGCTGCAGGAAGGTACAAAAAATGGTTCTGCTCATAATCAATCCTCTTTGATAGCCGAAAATTTATACCGGCGTTCCGGCTTTTAACTGTTGCAACAAGCGCTCCACGGGGGCCGCCAGACCGACCGACGGCGGCTGCGCTAAGTTATACCAGAGTGCGTTGCCTTCATCCATGCATGCGCCAGATGAGTGCACTGTAAGCCACATCGGCACAATATCCAGGTGGAAATGGCTGAAAGTGTGGCGAAAAGCGGTGAGCTGCGTCAGATTATCGGCCTTAATCTGGCGCTGTGCCAGCCACTCGCGCAGGCCCGCTTCGTCGGCAAACTGCGGAAAACAGAACAATCCGCCCCACAGACCCACCGGCGGACGTTGGGCGAGAAACACCTCGTCACCGTGCTGCATCAGCAGAAAATAGCCGGTGCGTTCCGGAATGGTCTGCTTCGGTTTTTTGCCCGGATATTCTGCCCATGAATGATTGGCGTAGGCCACGCAGCCGTTGCTCAGCGGGCACAGTTCGCACTTCGGCTTCGAGCGGGTGCAAACCATCGCCCCGAGATCCATCATCGCCTGGTTAAAGCGCTCCACGCCCTTCGCCGGCGTGACCGCTTCGCTGATCTCCCACAGCCGTTTTTCCACCTCTTTTTTCCCCGGCCAGCCGCTGACAGCATAGCAGCGGGCGAGCACGCGCTTCACGTTGCCGTCGAGAATCGGATAATGCTGACCGAGCGAAAGCGATAAGATGGCCCCCGCCGTTGAGCGCCCGACGCCGGGAAGCGCCGCCACTTCGTCAAAGGTCTGCGGGAATTCGCCGCCGTGCTGCGTCGCCACCTGCTGCGCCGCTTTGTGTAAGTTGCGCGCTCGCGCGTAATAACCCAGTCCGGTCCACAGATGCAGCACTTCATCCAGCGGCGCGTTGGCGAGATCGACCACCGTAGGGAAACGCGCCATAAAGCGTTCAAAATAGGGGATAACCGTGGTCACCTGGGTTTGTTGCAACATCACTTCGGAGAGCCATACTTTGTAGGGCGTCTTGGCGATTTGCCAGGGCAGGGTTTTACGCCCGTATTTGTCGTACCAGTCCAGGACCTGGGCTGAAAATTGCGTGGCGAGAAAAGTCAAAGCTACGGCTCCGGGATCGCGATTACAGGGGGGCAGATTGCAGCATAAGGGCGAGTGGCTGTAAACCCTTGCATCCGCCGGGTAACTTTGGATAATGCCCGTTTTCCGAACACATTCACAAGCAGACCAAACTTTTATGAAAAACGACGTCATTTCTCCGGAATTCGATGAAAACGGTCGCCCGCTGCGCCGTATTCGTAGCTTCGTCCGTCGCCAGGGCCGCCTGACGAAAGGGCAGCAGCATGCGCTGGATAACATTTGGCCGGTGATGGGCGTTGAATTCAACGATGCGCCGCTCGATTTCGCCGCCCTGTTTGGCCGCGAAGCGCCGGTCACCCTCGAAATTGGCTTCGGGATGGGCGCATCGCTGGTGGCGATGGCAAAAGCCAAACCGGAACAGAATTTCCTCGGCATCGAAGTGCACTCCCCGGGCGTTGGCGCCTGTCTGGCCTCGGCCGAAGAAGAAGGTGTGCAAAACCTGCGCGTGATGTGTCACGATGCGGTGGAAGTGCTGCACACTATGATTCCGGATAACTCGCTGAATATGGTGCAGCTGTTTTTCCCTGACCCGTGGCATAAAGCGCGCCATAATAAACGTCGTATCGTACAGCCGCCTTTCGCCGAGCTGGTGAAAAGTAAACTGAAGCTCGGCGGCGTCTTCCATATGGCGACCGACTGGGAAGCCTATGCCGTCCATATGCTGGAAGTGATGTCCTCGCTGGAAGGATATCGTAACCAGTCGGCAAGCAACGATTACGTACCGCGCCCGGAATCGCGCCCGGTAACCAAATTTGAACAGCGTGGCCATCGTCTCGGCCACGGCGTATGGGACTTAATGTTCGAGAGGGTGAAATAATGGCCAAGAATCGTAGCCGTCGTCTGCGTAAAAAAATGCATATCGACGAGTTTCAGGAGTTAGGCTTCTCCGTCGCCTGGCGTTTCCCGGAAGGGACCAGTGAAGAGCAGATCGACCAGACGGTCAACGATCTGATCGAAGAGGTGATTGAGCCGAACAAGCTGGCCTTTGACGGCAGCGGCTATCTCTCCTGGGAGGGGCTGATCTGCATGCAGGAGATCGGTAAATGCACCGAAGAGCATCAGGCCATCGTGCGCAAATGGCTGGAAGCGCGTAAGTTAGAGGATGTGCGCACCAGCGAACTTTTTGACGTCTGGTGGGACTAAGTTTGACAAGGGTCGGCAACTGCCGGCCCGTTTTGTCTTAAGGGAGTTTTATGATGCGTAAAACGCTGCTGGCGGTGGCGCTCTCCGTCACCGCTTTGTCTGCCCATGCGGACTACCAGTGTAGCGTCACGCCGCGTGACGATGTGATCCTCACCCCTCAGCAGGTACAGGTGAAAGGGGAAAACGGCAATCTGGTGATCAAACCGGACGGCAACCTGACCTTTAACGGCAAGGCTTATGCGCTCAGCGCCGCCCAGCGCGAACAGGCGCAGGATTACCAGGCCAGTCTGCGTAGCAGCCTGCCGTGGATTGACGAAGGCGCGCGTTCGCGAGTCGAAAAAGGCCGCAAGGCGCTGGATAAAATCATTACCGAACAGGTCGGCGCCAATAGCAGTATGCACGGTCGTCTGACCAAGCTGGACGCGCAGCTGAAAGAACAGATGAACCGCATCATTGAGCGCCGCAGCGATGGCCTGACCTTCCACTATAAAGCCATCGACCAGGTGCGCGCCGACGGCCAGCAGCTGGTAAATCAGGCGATGGGCGGCATTTTGCAGGACAGCATTAACGAGATGGGGGCGAAAGCGGTGCTCAAAGGCGGCGGCAACCCGCTGCAGGGCATTCTCGGCAGCCTCGGCGGTCTGCAAACCGCTATCCAGGATGAGTGGAAAAACCAGGAGGCCGATTTCCAGCAGTTTGGTAAAGACGTCTGCAGCCGGGTGGTCTCCCTTGAGGACAGCCGCAAAGCGCTGGTTGGCTCGTTAAAATAGCTTGATTTCGCTACCTGCGCCCGCAGGTAGCGACGACGCTCAGGCGATCACATCAGCCCCAGCAGCTGTGGAATAAACAGCGAGATCGGCGGGATATAAACAATCATCATCAGCGCGATCAGCAGGGCGGCGTAGAACGGCAGCAACGGTTTGATGAGCTGCTGAATTTTCACCCCTGAAATGGAGCAGCCGACAAACAGCGCGCTGCCAACCGGCGGGGTCAGCAGGCCGATGCACAGGTTAGCGACCATCATGATGCCGAAATGAACCGGGTTCATGCCCAAATCCTCAGCAATGGGCAGAAATATCGGCGTGAAAATCAGCACCGCTGGGGTCATATCCATAAAAATGCCGACGATTAGCAGCACAATGTTAATCAGCAGCAGGATCACCACCGGGTTTTCCGACACCCCCATTAGCGCATCGCTTATCATGTAGGGAATATCGGCATTGGTCATCGCCCACGACATGCCGACCGAAAAGCCGATCAGCAGCAGAACGATAGAGGTCATCACCACCGACTCCAGAATCAGCTGCGGCAGATCGCGCCATTTGACTTCACGATAGATCAGCACCGAGAGAATAAAGGTGTAGACCACGGCGATGGCGGACGCCTCAGTGGCGGTGAAAATACCGCCGAGGATCCCGCCCATCACAATAATGACCAGCAGCAGGCTGGGTAGGGCGTCGAAAAAAGCCTTTGCCGCCTGGGCACAGGTCGGCCGTTCGGAAACCGGATAGCCGCGGCGTTTAGCGATGCAGCCGCAGACCAGCATGATGGACAGACCCATCAGAATGCCCGGCAGATAACCGGCCATAAACAGCGAGGCGACCGAGACGCCGCCGGCTGTCAGGGAAAAGACGATCAGCACGTTTGACGGCGGAATAAGCAGACCCGTGATGCAGGATGAGACGTTTACCGCTGTGGAAAAGGTCGGATCGTAGCCTTTTTGCCTCTGAATGGGATTCAGCGTCCCGCCTACCGCCGCGGCGGCCGCGACGGCTGAACCGGAAATCGAGCCGAACATCATATTGGCCAGCACGTTAACGTGCCCCAGCGATCCGGGCACTCGCCCAACCATCACCTGCGCCAGATTGATTAAGCGTATTGCAATCCCGCCGCTGTTCATCAGGGTTCCGGCAAAGATAAAAAAGGGGATGGCCAGCAGCGCGAAGTTATCAAGCCCGTTCGCCAGGCGTTGAGACACGGTTATCACCGCGATATCCCAGGGAAACATCAGCAGCATCGAGCCAACGGTAGCGATACCGATGGCGAAGGAGATGGGAACGCCGATAAAAACCAGAATAAAGAAAACGCCAAACAGCGTCAGTGCAATAGCGCTATCCATGAGTTGCTCCTTCTTCTGCATGTTTCATGTTTTTCAGGCCGTTATTGATAAAACACAATGCGTAAAACATCATCATGATGCCGGTGAGCGGCAGGATCAGATACACGTAGCCCATGGGGATCTGCATCGCGGCTGAGACCTGGGCGGTCGACAGCGTTTTTGCAATCAGTTTTACGCCGCCGGTCACAATCACTGCGCCGGCAAACAGCAGGATCAGCAGGTTAATAATGACGCTGAACAGCGCCTGCCTGCGGGGAGAGAGCGTCATGGTGAGTAAATCAATCGCCAGGTGACGCTGGGCGCCGACGGTGTAGGCCGCGCCCAGTAACCCGACCCAGATCATTAAGAAGCGCGCCAGCTCATCGGTCAGGGTGCTTGGCTGGTTAAGCACGTAGCGGCTGAATACCTGCCAGACGACGCAGACAACCAGCGCAATCATAACAGCGACAGAGAAGGCGGCGATGGTGCGGTCCACTGCCAGCTTGATGCGGTTAAGTATCATCGTTGATTTCCTGGTGAAGACGGGCCAGCGGCTGGCCCGTTAATGGTTATTCCGCGGCAGCTTCAAATTTGGCCAGCAGGGCGGCCTGTACAGGATCTTTTTTAAAGTCATCGAATAGCGGCTGCACGGCGGCGCGGAACGGCGCTTTATCCACTTTGATAATTTCGCCCCCCATAGCTTTGGCCTGCGCGCGGGTATCGGCGTCGATTTTCCGCCACAGCTGTTGCTGATAAACCTCTGACGCTTTCGCCGCTTTGATCAGGATTTGTTGCTGATCCGGCGTCAGCTTGTCCCAGGTTTTACTGGAGATAACGAGGAAATCAGGGATGGAGGCATGCTCATCTTCAGAGAATACTTTCGCGATTTCGATATGGCGCGTCTGCACCCAGGAGGGAACGTTATTCTCCGCGCCGTCCACCACCCCCTGCTGCATGGCGGTATAAACTTCACCAAAGGAGATGGGGGTTGGGGAACCGCCCATTAATTCGACCATTTTTAACGTTGTCGGACTGGCCTGAACGCGGATCTTCAGTCCTTTTAAATCTTCCGGCCTGGTGATGGGCTTTTTTGCATAAAAACTTCGCGTCCCGGCGACATAAGCGGAAAGGGCAAAAAATCCTTTCTCTTTCGTCGAGTTCATTATTTCTTTACCCACCTCGCCGAAGACCACGTTATTGAAGTGGTTCTGGTCGTTAAACAAGAATGGTAAATTATATATGGCGTAAATATTATCGAAAGATTCCAGATCGCTGGCGGAACCTTTGGTCATATCCAGCGCGCCATTTTGTAATAACTCCATGGTCTCGCGAGCGCTGCCCATCTGACTACTGGGGTAAATGCGAATCTTCATCTTACCGTCAGAAAGCTGGTTTACCTCTTTGGACATCTCCTCAAACGCCTGATGCACCACATGGCTGCGCTCAAGGTTATGCGCCAGTTTTAATGTTATTTTTTCAGCCGCGACGGCACCTGCAGAGAGTAGGGCCAGTAAAGCTATACCTACCAGAGAACGAGAAAAAGGATATTTTTTCATGAGTTGGCTCCATGCACTTGGGGTAATGGGTCAATATCTTAAGCATCATGCTTTATTTCTGTATGACATATTATCTTTGTTGTCGTACATCTTAAGCTGCCTGACTCACACTTTCTGGCAATGAGGTAATGAAATAACCGATCTTATTGAAGGATTGATATTTGGTTTGTATTAATTAATGCAAATTAATTTGAGAGTGGAATATTTAATAACAATGGAACGGATGTAATGAGGTATATATGGCGGAGGAATCGAGTGATTCCCATTCCCGCCATATTGCTGCCGGGAATGGGATAACGATATTTATTCGCTGAGGAATAGTTCGAGAAGAGAATTTAAAAACAGCTTTCCATGCTCGGTAATCTGCCAGTTCTGCGCGTCTTCCTGCAGATAGCCGTGGGCTATCGCCGCGTCCAGCTGCGGACGGATCGCCGCTTCATCAAGACCGGTATAACGGCGGAATTCCGCGCGCGGCGCGGCCTCCAGCAGGCGAAAACGGTTCATAAAGAACTCAAACGGTTTATCCGCCTCTTCCACATCATGCTGGCGTTCGAGGTAGCGGCCTTCCATATAGCCGCGCGGGTGGCGGGTTTTGGCGGTACGCAGGATGCGCCCGTCCGGGAAGGTTATCTTGCCGTGCGCGCCGCAGCCGATGCCGAGATAGTCGCCAAAGCGCCAGTAGTTGAGATTGTGCTGACACTGATAGCCCGCTTTGGCGTAAGCGGAAGTCTCGTACTGCTGGTAGCCGGCGGCGCTCAGCAGCTGATGTCCCTGCTCAAAAATATCCCATAGCGCGTCGTCATCCGGCAGCACCGGCGGCCGGGAACCGAACAAGGTGTTCGGCTCAATGGTCAGCTGGTACCACGAGAGATGCGGCGGGTTGAGAGCAATGGCCTGACGCAGATCGTCCAGCGCCTCCTCCAGCGACTGGTCCGGCAAACCGTGCATCAGGTCGAGATTGAAACTGCGCAAGCCCAGGCCGCTGGCGAGGCGTGCCGCGCGTTTGGCCTCTTCCGGGCCGTGGATCCGCCCCAGCCGCTGCAGCTTTGGTTCGCTAAAGCTTTGTACGCCGATAGAGATGCGATTCACCCCGGCGCGCTGGTAATCAACGAAGCGATCGGCCTCCACGGTGCCCGGGTTGGCTTCCATGGTGATTTCCGCCCCGGCGGCCAGCGGCAGGCAGGCGCGGACGCCATCGAGCAGGGTTTGCATGGCCGGGCCTGACAGCAGGCTCGGCGTACCGCCGCCGATAAAAATGGTGCCTATTTCCCGTCCCTGGGCATACTGCACATCGGCCCGCAGATCGTTCAGCAGATGCTGGACGTAGTCATCGTGCGGCACCTCGCCTTTCAGTGCATGCGAATTAAAGTCGCAGTACGGGCATTTCTGCACGCACCAGGGAATATGAATATAGAGACTCAGCGGTGGCAAATTAGCCATTACGTAATGCATCCAGTAACAGTTTAAGCGCCTGCCCGCGATGGGAAATGGCGCTCTTTTCTTCACGGCTCAGTTCGGCCGCGGTTTTTCCCTCTGACGGGACGAAGAAAATCGGATCGTAGCCGAAGCCGCCATGACCTGCGGCTTCCCGGGCGATCACCCCAGGCCAGCTGCCGTGGCACACCAGCGGCGTGGGATCTTCGGCATGGCGTAGATAGACCAGTACGCAGTGGAACTGCGCCTGGCGCTGGTCGTCCGGCACGTCCTGCAGGGCGTCGAGCAGTTTCTCAAGATTCTGCTGGTCGCTGGCGTCGACGCCGGCATAGCGGGCGGAGTAGATGCCCGGCGCGCCGCCAAGGGCATCGACGGCCAGACCGGAATCGTCGGCGATAGCCGGCAGGCCGGTGATTTGCGCCGCATGACGCGCTTTCAGAATCGCGTTTTCAATGAAGGTCAGGCCGGTCTCTTCCGCAGACTCGACGCCGAGCTCGGTCTGAGCGACGATATCGAGACCAAAATCTTCCAGCAGCGAGGCCAGTTCGCGCACTTTACCGGCGTTGCCGGTAGCGAGGACGACTTTTTGCATGATGAATCCTGTTTATTCAGTTAGCGCCGCGACCGCAGTCGGGATCTGTTGTGGGGCGATGATTTTAACTTGCTTATGGCGGCCCAGCTCGCCTTTTTCAATCAGTACCTGGCTTTTGGCGACGCGGAACTGTTTGGCGAGAAATTTCACCAGATGGGCATTGGCCTGGCCATCAACGGGCGGGGCGGTAATGGCGACTTTGAGCTCGTCGCCATGTACGCCCACGATGCTGTCGCGGCTGGCCTTCGGCTGAATATACAGCCTCAGCGCCAGCCCGTCAGCGCAGCGTTCAACGGCACTCATAGCGCCATCCACAGCCCCGGCAGCAGTACGTTACCGGTAGCCTGCAGCACCTCGGCGACCCCCATATTGATCACGTACAGCAGCAGCACCAGCACCATCGGCGAGAAATCGATACCGCCCATCGACGGCAGCAGGTTGCGGATTGGACGCAGCAGCGGGTCCGCCAGCTGCATCAGCACATACTCCACCGGGCTGCGTCCCTGGCTGACCCAGCTCATGATCGCCATCAGCAGCAGCACCCAGAAGATCAGCGAGCCGATGGTTTTCAGCAGAATAAGCAGGGCGGAGATCCAGATGATCGGCTGGAAGGTGATCACCATAAACAGGACGATCGCTTTGATGACGCAGAGGATGAATGCCACCAGCAGCGAGGCGCTGTCAATCGGCCCCATTGCCGGGATGATCCGGCGCAGCGGCCCGACAATCGGCTGCGTGGCCTTTACCACAAACTGCGAAAACGGGTTGTAAAAGTCGCAGCGCGCCCACTGCATCCAGACGCGTAACAACACGACCATTGTATAAAGCTCAATGACCGTTGAAAGCAGGAAAGTCAACGTCTTCATGGCGTTCCTCAGATTCCTTATTATTTGCTGTAGTCGCGCGCACCAAAAATGGCCGTGCCGATGCGCACCATCGTGCTTCCCGCCGCGATAGCGGCTTCCATATCGTCCGACATTCCCAGAGACAACGTATCGACCGTGGGGTACCGCGTTTTTAACCGCGCAAATGCTACCGCCATTTGCTGGGCGACGGCAAACTGCCTTACATATTCTGACTCAGGCGCGGGGATCGCCATCAGGCCGCGCAGCTCCAGATGAGGTAACTCAGCGATCTCCGCGGCTAAGGCATCGAGCGCTTCCAGCGGGATGCCGGATTTACTCTGCTCATCGCTGATGTTGATTTGAATCAGCACCTTCAGCGGCGGCAAATGCGCCGGGCGCTGCTCGTTCAGGCGGGTGGCGATTTTCAACCGATCGACGGTGTGGCACCAGTCAAAATGTTCGGCCACCAGCCGGCTTTTGTTGGACTGCAAGGGACCAATAAAGTGCCACTGCAGTCCACTGACGCCTGCCTGCTGGAAATGGTTAATCTTCTCCACGCCCTCCTGGACGTAGTTTTCACCAAATGCCCGCTGGCCTGCCGCGATGGCTTCTTCGATCGCGCTCGCAGGTTTCGTTTTACTCACTGCAAGCAATGTCACTTCTTCTGGCGCACGCCCGCAACGGGCGGCGGCACCGGAGATTTTGTCCCGGACCTGTGCCAGGTTATGCGCAATATCGTTCATATTCCGAGGATGAGTTATGAAGCTGGAAGAAATCGTAGCCCTTAGTGTAAAGCATAA
Source organism: Klebsiella sp. GG_Kp175 (assembly GCF_040062325.1). NCBI lineage: Bacteria > Pseudomonadati > Pseudomonadota > Gammaproteobacteria > Enterobacterales > Enterobacteriaceae > Klebsiella > Klebsiella sp. GG_Kp175. The sequence continues at coordinate 283,957 of NZ_JBEAFX010000001.1, forward strand.
TGTCTCCGATCTACACCTGTGCAATTCCGCCGCACCGCGCTGGCGGCGGCAGGGTAAGCTGGAGCCCGCGCCCTTTCCCGCACCGGATATTGCGGATTTACTCAACGACTGGCTCGATGCCGCACAGTTACAGCACTGGCAGGAGCACGGCCAGATAGACTTTGCGCTGACTCTGGCCTGTGGTTCACGGTTACGCGCGAGCGCTTTCGCCCATACGCGCGGAATATCGCTGGTGCTGCGCCTGCTGCCCAGCCAGTGTCCGCGCCTGGAGGCGCTGGGCGCGCCGCCTGCGCTAAGCGAGCTACTGGCGGAAGAGAGTGGCTTGCTGCTGGTCACCGGGGCGACGGGCAGCGGCAAGTCGACCACCCTGGCGGCGATGGTCGGCCATCTCAACCAGCATCTTGATGGCCATATTCTGACGCTGGAGGATCCGGTGGAGTTTATTCATCACAGCGAGCGGTGCCTGATTCAGCAGCGGGAGATTGGCCGGCACTGTCCTTCGTTCTCCGCGGCGCTTCGCGTGGCGCTGCGTCAGGATCCGGATGTGATCCTGCTCGGCGAGCTACGCGACAGCGAAACCATTCGTCTGGCGTTAACTGCGGCGGAGACCGGGCATCTGGTGATGGCGACATTACACACCCGCGGCGCGGCGCCGGCGGTGGAGAGATTGATCGATGTCTTTCCGGCAGAGGAGAAAGATCAGGTTCGTAGTCAGCTGGCCGGAAGCCTGTGCGCGGTGCTGGCGCAAAAATTATTACCCGCACGTCATGGCGGCAGAGTTGCGCTATACGAGCTTCTGGTTAATACGCCGGCAGTGGCGAATTTGATCCGCGAAGGAAAAGTGCACCAGCTGCCCGGTGTAATGCAGACCGGGATGCAGGCCGGAATGTTGACATTTACCCAGAGTTTTCAGCAACGTGTGGCCGCAGGCGAGCTGTAAGGGGAGTGTGAAGCGAGTTGGGTGGTTGAAATGGTGTGTTAACTAAATGTTTAAAAGCTGTTTCTGGATATTATTTGATAATACAAATAATCTTTGTGAATAAATTCAAATAAGATATTCAGTTGAGATATGTCGGCAGTGAATACGCATTTCCAGGAAAAAAGTTTGATTACCTTTTGACAGCTTTGAGTCATTCAATTTATGCTGTTTACGGGAATAGGATGATTCTCATGGAATAACGTTTCAATTTGTAAATTGCCAATGCTATTTATAAATTCACGGCTGATTGTATATTTTTTTATTCATTTAACCACCATGACGGTGGATAGTTGCTAAGGAGAGTTTTAAGTGATTAATTTAAATGGAAATTCATCATCTTCTCGTCAGGTAACCTTTATTACCCACCCGTCTATTCAAAGCAAAGCCTTTGCCAGCTATCTGAGCGAAACCCTGATGGCACCGGTGGTTTTACAAAATATTAATAAACCGCTGGCGCAGCGTCTGGCAAAAGATTCTGTAATATTATTTGATATTGCAGTGTCAAATAAGAAATTAAACGGGGTGTGGCGGGATATTATTCGCTTGCAGGCAGATAATCCTCGTTTGTTGATTATTAATAGCGCACAAAAGTATGAGTTATACGAAATGGCGCAGTGGCCGGCTTTATATGGCGTGTTCCGCCATGACGATGATGAATCGCGCTTAATTGAGGGCGTCAAGGCCGTGCTGAACGGCGAACAGACGGCTGAATTGAGCGTGATGCACCCGGCGATGTACGCTGCGGACCATGCATCGGCGCCGGTTGAGAACTCGCCGCTGACCGAACGAGAATGCGAGATCCTCAACGAACTGCGCTGCGGCGCGACCAACCTCGATATTGCCCGCGCGCTGTTTATCAGTGAGAACACGGTGCGGACGCACCTGTATAACGTGTTCCGTAAGCTGAGCGTTAAGAATCGCACCCAGGCGGTGAGCTGGGCTAACGAACATCTGCGCCACTAGGCGGGGGGAGCTGCGCCGTCTGCTGTTCGCCGGCGGCGCAGAAGAGCAGGGCTTAAAAGCTCTGCTCGAAGTAGCTTTCCAGAATGACCACCGCAGAGGCCGAATCGACGCTGCCTTTATTCAGCGCCCGATAGCCGCCATGTTCGAACAGGCCCGCCCGGGCCTCAACCGTACTCAGACGTTCATCGTGGAGAAGGATCGCGACGCCAAAGCGGCCATGAATTTTATTGGCGAAATTACGCGCGCGCGCGGTCAGCGGTTGCTCAGTGCCGTCCATATTCAGCGGCAGGCCGACGATTACCGCCTCCGGCTGCCACTCCTTAAGCAATTTTTCGATGATATTCCAGTCCGGTTTACCGTCCTGCGCCTTCAGCGCCGGCAGTGGCCGGGCGGTTGCGGTGATCCGTTGCCCTACCGCCACACCGATGCTTTTGGTCCCGAAATCAAAGCCGAGAAAGGTACCGCTCATTATGCATGCCCCGCGACGCCTGGCATCGTCACGATGTCGATGCCAATCAGTTTAGCCGCCTCGCGCCAGCGATCGGCGATGGGCGTACGGAAGAGAATATTCTGGTCAGCCGGGGCGGTAAGCCAGGCATTATCTAGAATCTCCTGCTCCAGCTGCCCTTTCTCCCACGAAGAGTAGCCCAGGGCAACCAGCACGTTGCCCGGTTGCCGGTCGGTGCCTAAGGTTTCGAGGACATCCCGCGAGGTGGTGATCACCGTGTTATCCGAGATACGGATGCTTGAGGAAAAGTCAGAGGGCGGGGTATGTAAAATAAAGCCGCGGTCTTCCGCCAGCGGGCCGCCCAGCATCACCGGTTTATCCAGGCGGATCTCCGGATTACGCGGCTCCGGGACAATTTTGAGCTTATCAAGGATCCCTTCCACCTGCAGATTTTCCAGCGGCTTATTGATAATAATGCCCATGGCACCCTCGTCGTTATACTCGCAGATATAGACCACGGAGCGGCGGAAAATGGGGTCCTGAAGCGCAGGCATGGCAATCAGAAAGTGATGCTGTAAATTCATTGTCAGAGGTTCTGTTCCTGGTTCAAAAAGCAACACCCAGTATGCGGGCAAAGTAGAATGGTGTCGATGCACTTTATCTGGCAGGCGCCCGAGCGGCGCCTGGCTGGAAGGGTTTCGCCAGCGCGGCGATCCGCGCTCGCTGTGCCCTGAGCGGATGTTCGTCCGCCGTAGTGCTTATCGGGCGAGACGTCTTTCGATAGCGTCCATCAGCATGCCGGTGATCGAAATATCCGGGAAGGCGGCCTCGATCTCACGGACGCAGGTGGGGCTGGTGACGTTAATTTCCGTCAGACGGTCGCCAATGATATCCAGGCCAACGAAAATCAGGCCTTTAGCCTTCAGCGTCGGGCCGACGCGGCGGGCGATATCCCAGTCGCTTTCGGTTAGCGGGCGGGCTTCGCCGCGGCCGCCGGCAGCCAGATTGCCACGAGTCTCGCCGCCCTGCGGAATGCGCGCCAGGCAGTAAGGTACCGGCTCGCCATCCACCACCAGCACGCGCTTGTCGCCATCTTTAATGGCCGGCAGATAGTTCTGCGCCATGCAGTAGCGGCTGCCCAGCTCGGTCAGCGTCTCGGCGATCACGCCGAGGTTCGGATCGCCGGCTTTGACGCGGAAAATAGAGGCGCCGCCCATGCCGTCGAGCGGCTTCATGATGATATCGCCGTGTTTTTCCCAGAAGGCTTTAAGCTGGGCTTTATTACGGGTGACCAGCGTTTCCGGGGTCAGTTCGGAGAACCAGGCGGTGAACAGCTTCTCGTTACAGTCGCGCAGGCTCTGCGGCTTGTTGACGATAAGCGTGCCTTTCTCTTCCGCTCGCTCCAGAATATAGGTCGCATAAATAAATTCGGTATCGAACGGTGGATCCTTACGCATCAGAATGACGTCAAGATCCGCCAGCGGCAGATCCTGCTCGCCGGTAAAGTCATACCATTTGTCGTAGTTCTGTTCGACGCTCAGTGTGCGCGTCCGGGCGCGGGCCTCGCCGTTGATCAAATAAAGGTCGTTCATCTCCATGTAATGGAGTTCATAGCCGCGACGCTGCGCCTCCAGCAACATAGCGAAGCTGGTGTCTTTCTTGATGTTGATGGTTGCGATGGGATCCATCACGATGCCGAGCTTGATCATGGTTCTTCTCCGTTAACGCCTCAACCTAAGTCGCCAAAACGCACCTGCAGGGCAGTAATGGCGGTGAGCGCAGTAGTCTCTGTACGCAGAACGCGCGGTCCCAACAGGATATCAGTAAACTGGTATTTCGCGGTCATTGCTATCTCTTCAGCCGACAGCCCGCCTTCCGGGCCAATCAGCAGACGGACGCGTTCAACCGGCAGCGGCAGCGTGTTAATGCTGGCGCTGGCGCGCGGGTGCAGGTTGAGCTTCAGCCCGCTGTCCTGCTCGGCGCACCACTCCTCCAGCTGCATCGCCGGACGAATTTCCGGTACCACGTTACGACCGCTCTGTTCGCAGGCGGCAATAGCGATTTTCTGCCACTGCTGGATCTTTTTCTGCAAACGTTCGGCGTCCAGTTTAACGCCGCAGCGCTCGGAAAACAGTGGCGTTATGAGGCTTACCCCGAGTTCGATCGATTTCTGGATGGTGAATTCCATTTTTTCGCCGCGGGACATCACCTGGCCTAAATGGATATGCAGCGGCGATTCCCGATCGTCGGGTTCGCCACTGAGGACTTCAACCGTGACGCTTTTCTTACCGGCCTCGGTGATGACGGCGTCAAACACTTGGTTACTGCCGTCGAATAGCTGAAGGTGCTGACCGGCGGTCATGCGCAGAACGCGCCCGACGTGGTTGGCCGCGTCATCGCTCAGCGCGATCAGGCTGCCGACAATGAGGGGTTCTGGATGATGGATGCGAGGAATGCGCATGCTTGATATTCCGTTCTTTGCGCAGATGCCAGCTTCCCGCCATTAGACGGGAAGCACAGGGCTGCAAATTAACAATTGCCGCTAGTGTAGGTTAGCTCTTTTGCGCCTGGCAAGCCTGCTGGACATAAGGATTATGGTTGCCCTGCACTTTCGCGATGCGCTCATCACGTTCACACTCCCAGGCGGTGACCGGATACTGTTTGTTCCAGGCGGTAAACAGCTGAGTTTGCTGGCGGGAAAGATTTAACTGGTAGCGGTCGCGCATATAGAAGTAGGTGCGGGCGATGGCGCCGCGGGCGCGGGCAGGGGGCTCAGCGATTTTATCTTTAAAATCGACCTTCATGGTGCACTGGCCGTACTGGCCTTCACCGCCGTTCCACTGGCTGTACATAAAGTTGCCGCGATCGCCATTCACTTCTCCCACCGCCGGCTGCAGATTGTGCATGTCGCTTTCCATCTTGCGGTACTCCGGATCTTTGGCGCAGTTTTTACGACCACCCTCCTGCCAGCACTGGCGCTGATGGCCGAACTGCCACGCCGGCACCACGTGTTCCCATTCAACCCGGCTGGCGCGGTTCTCATTTTTACGCACTTTATAGCCACAAGATTCCAGATCGATAACGCCTTTTTTACCCTGCCAGGCAATTTTACAGCCGCAGTAAAAGTCGCCGGGAACGTCGGCGTTTACTTTGACGCCAGCGGCCTTGGCCTGGGAAAAACTGGTAATTTCTGCGGCCGCAAGCGGGCCACTCACTGCCGTGCTCAATACTGCAACGGCTAAAACATGCATACGGGACATCGTTCACTCCGTGTCAAAACGAGCCCGCAACGTAGCGAATGAGGGTGCCGGATGCAATCAGTCAGATCAGAAAGTTTCTAATTAATTCCAATGGTTATTCTTCAGCCACCAGCAGATCGCCGCAGCGCACGCAGCGGTAAGTGGCTTCGCCGCGCACCACCCGGTTATGGCGACGGACGGTGAGCTGATGCTGCTGGCAGCGGCAGCGGTAGGGGAAGGTATTCTGGCGGACCGAATCGAGTTCAAAGCGATGGGTGCGACGTGCGGGAACGCCCAGCACGCCCTCCATCATCCATTTCCACTCTTTACCGTGCGGGGCTACCCGGCCAAAGTGTTGCCACACCAGCAGGTGCGCCAGCTCATGGGGCACCACTTCATCGATAAACGCCTGCTGATTTTCCAGCAGCAGCACCGGATTTAAACGAATTTCGTTTTTCTCCAGCCATGCGGTGCCGGCGGAGGTACCGCGCTGCTGGTAGACCAACGTCGGCTCTGCGTAGCGGCGTTCCAGCTTGAGGTTCGCTTTGGCGAGATGCTCCCGCAGGCTGCGCATCACGGCCTGCTGAATAGCGATGGGAATACGGGGTGTTTTCATAGCGCCAGAGGATAGTGCGGCGGAGGGGGGAGAGCAAGCGGAAGCTTCCTCCCGGAAAGGGAGGAAGCTCAGACGGATTAATCGCGGGCGCCGATCTCGCGCAGCGGACGACCCTGCATCAGGTTGCGTTCGATATGTTCCAGCGAGACGTTTTTGGTTTCCGGGATCAGCCACAGCGTCAGCAGAATAAACAGCACGTTCAGACCGCCGTAGACCCAGAAGGTGTTGGCGCTGCCCAGCGAATTGAGCATGGTCAGGAAGGTAGCGCCGACAATCATGTTGGCAATCCAGTTGGTCGCCGTTGAGCAGGTGATACCGAAGTCGCGGCCTTTCAGCGGCTGGATTTCGGAACACAGTACCCAAATCAGCGGGCCGGCGCTCATGGCGAAACCGACGATAAACATCAGCAGCATCAGGACGGCGATGTACTGGGCGGTTGAGGAGTGAATACCGATGTGCATCATGCTGCCCAGGACGCCCATTCCCGCTGCCATGACGATAAAGCCAAGGATCAGCGTCGGTTTACGGCCCCAGCGGTCGACCAGACCGATGGCGATAAAGGTGGCCAGCACGTTAGTCAGACCGACAATGACCGTCCCCCACATCTGCTCGGTGGTGTTGGCGTAGCCTGCCAGCTCAAAGATCTTCGGCGCGTAGTACATGATGACGTTCATCCCGGTGAACTGCTGCATTACCTGCAGCAGAATGCCGAGGAACACCGCGCGGCGGAAGTTGCTGTTGTCTTTAAACAGCGACCAGCCGGACTGTTTTACCTTCAGGCTTTCGCGGATTTCGTCGAGCTCGCGTTTCGCTTCGGCGCTGGTATCGCGCAGGCGCAGCAGCACGCGCTCGGCATCGACAAAGCGGCGTTTGGCGGCGAACCAGCGCGGGCTGTCCGGCAGGAAGATAACGCCGATCAGCAGCAATACCGCCGGAATAATGATCACGCCGAGCATCCAGCGCCATGCGCCGCTGTAGCTAAAGGCGGTGTCGGAGAGGTAAGCGCCAAGGATCCCGATGGTGATCATCAGCTGGTACATGGAAATCATACTGCCGCGAATTTTCTCCGGAGCGATTTCCGATAGATACAGCGGCGCGGTGTATGAGGCGACGCCTACCGCCAGGCCCAGCAGCACGCGGGAAACCAGCAGGATCTCGACGTTTGGCGCGGCGGCGGAGAACAGAGAGCCGGCGACAAAGAGGATGGCGCCGATCATCAGGCTCTTTTTACGGCCCAGTTTGAAGGAGAGCCAGCCGCTGCCGACCGCACCGACGGCGGCGCCGAACATCATGGAGCTGACCACCCACTCCTGAGTGTGGGCGGAAATCTGGAACTCATTGGCAATAAAGGGTAAGGCACCCGCAATAACACCGATATCAAGGCCAAACAGCAGGCCAGCCAGCGCGGCGAGGAAACAGACGAAGAACGTCATGGTCTTGTTTGAACGCCCTTGTTTTTTGTTGTCAGGCATAACGCCCTCCAGTTGAGTTATTGATTCTGTCGATGGTTAGCGTAGGACACTCGTCGGTAAAAAAACGTGATTATAATCACGGCTGTGTAATCGTTTCCACAAAGGTAAAGAAACGTAATTCATTAAATGCTTTTTAAATCAGCAATATAAACAAGGATAGTCGACAATTTGAAAAACGGTAATCAGAGTTAACCGAAACAATATGTAACATTGTGAAAAATACGCCGATGAGATGACGCACGCAGGCAGCAATCGACCATTACCATAATGTAATCGCTTTCATTGAGATGTTGCGCTACGTTGAAGCAAGGTACGGCAGGGAAGGTCAGGGAATAAAAAGGCCAGCGCGAGGCTGGCCTTAAAGAGAGGAAGCGGAGAGATTATTTCAGACCGGCCGCTTCGCGCAGCAGGGCCGCTTTGTCGGTTTTTTCCCAAGGGAAATGTTCGCGACCAAAGTGACCGTAGGCAGCGGTTTCTTTGTAGATCGGGTGCAGCAGATCCAGCATCTGAATCAGGCCGTACGGACGCAGGTCGAAGAACTCGCGCACCAGCAGGGTCAGCTGTTCAGAAGGCACTTTTTCAGTACCAAAGGTTTCCACCATGATGGACGTCGGCTCTGCAACGCCGATGGCGTAGGAAACCTGAATTTCGCAACGGTCAGCCAGGCCTGCGGCAACGATGTTTTTCGCTACATAGCGAGCCGCATAGGCTGCAGAACGGTCAACTTTAGACGGATCCTTACCGGAGAACGCGCCGCCGCCGTGACGAGCCATGCCGCCGTAGGTATCGACGATGATCTTACGACCGGTCAGACCGCAATCGCCCATCGGGCCGCCGATGACGAAACGGCCGGTCGGGTTGATGAAGAATTTGGTGGACGCGCTCAGCCATTCGGTCGGCAGAATCGGTTTGATGATCTCTTCCATCACCGCTTCCTGCAGCGATTTCTGGTCGATATCTTCGGCGTGCTGCGTGGACAGCACCACCGCGTCGATGCCGACGATTTTGCCGTCGTCATACTGGAAGGTCACCTGGCTTTTCGCATCCGGACGCAGCCACGGCAGGGTGCCGTTTTTACGTACTTCAGCCTGGCGCTGCACCAGACGGTGAGCGTAGGTCACCGGCGCCGGCATCAGCACGTCGGTTTCGTTGGTGGCGTAGCCAAACATCAGCCCCTGGTCGCCTGCGCCCTGTTCCAGCGGATCGGCACGGTCAACGCCCTGGTTGATGTCCGGAGACTGTTTACCAATGGCGCTCAGTACGGCACACGAGTTGGCGTCAAAGCCCATATCGGAATGCACGTAGCCAATTTCGCGGACGGTGTTGCGGGTGATCTCTTCGATGTCAACCCATGCGCTGGTGGTGATTTCGCCGCCTACCAGCACCATGCCAGTTTTGACATAGGTTTCACATGCGACACGCGCTTTCGGATCCTGCTCGAGGATCGCATCCAGCACGGCATCGGAGATTTGGTCAGCAATTTTGTCAGGATGCCCTTCTGATACGGACTCAGACGTAAAAAGGTGTTTTGCCATATTTTATTTCACCTGTGGACGATTCGGATAGCTCATACTGTTGTGTAATGTGGCTTTGGTGGATAATCAGCGCAAAGCCGCGCAGGTAGCGACACGAGCAGTCTGAGTGTTAATCAGTATAGACGGATTAACTTCTGGACGGCCATTTTAGGTCAAATCTTGAGCCTATTTCCAGCCTTTTTTGATGGCGGTCGCATTTATCGAAAAACTCGCCTGGCAAAATTTCCTGACAACCGCGCAAACGGGCACATTTTTATTTTGCTTTTTACCCCGCTTCTCGGTATAAAACGCCGCGCGCGGCTCATTAAAAAAGCGCACGGGGCATGGCCCTGTGGTGCCACTTCCAGCCGGGTTAAGCAGTCTGTATTTACAGAATCTCGCAACGGCATAGCGCTTGTTGCCCGGTATGTATAGCTTTGGCTTGTCGCCGACCCTGTCGCAGGGCGGTGTGGAGGTGATACCAGATAATGAACCAACGTTTTTCGCTTGTTTCGTCGCGTCGTTCTGTCGCGCGTCAGCACTCCGCAACCTGCATCTCTCTCATGCAAACCAGCCGATGTTCACCCCATCTCGGCGCTTCTCAGGATTCCAGGGCCGGTCGGCCGTCAGAAAACTGAACAAGGGCGCTCTTGCCAGGCAAGAGTTTTCTCGTGGTTTCTCCGGACTGTCATACTCTGTTCGGCTACGTGTTTTACGATGATATGAATAAGAAACCGGTCGCGCAGTCGCAAAACCAGCAGATAGTGCTGGGCTTTAGGACTGTTCATGGGTTGTTATCGCATCTTTGGACTGCGATAGTAGTTAACTGTCTTACACTTATTATTAAAAATTGAGGTTCGCTATGTCTGACGACATGTCTATGGTTTCGCCTTCGTCAGCAGGCGAACACGGTGTACTACGTTCCATGCAGGAGGTAGCGATGAGCTCCCAGGAAGCCAGCAAGATGCTGCGTACTTATAATATTGCCTGGTGGGGCAATAACTATTATGACGTCAACGAACTGGGCCACATCAGCGTTTGCCCGGATCCGGACGTCCCGGAAGCGCGCGTTGATCTCGCTGAATTAGTCAAAGCGCGCGAAGCGCAAGGGCAGCGCTTGCCGGCGCTGTTCTGCTTCCCGCAGATCCTGCAGCACCGCCTGCGCTCAATCAACGCCGCGTTCAAGCGCGCGCGCGAATCCTACGGCTATAACGGCGATTACTTCCTGGTCTACCCGATCAAGGTGAACCAGCATCGTCGCGTCATCGAATCGCTGATCCATTCCGGCGAGCCGCTGGGTCTGGAAGCCGGTTCGAAAGCGGAACTGATGGCCGTGCTGGCGCACGCCGGGATGACCCGCAGCGTCATCGTCTGTAACGGTTATAAAGACCGCGAATACATCCGTCTGGCGCTGGTGGGCGAGAAGATGGGCCACAAGGTCTATCTGGTCATCGAGAAGATGTCGGAAATTGCCATCGTGCTGGAAGAAGCCGAGCGCCTGAACGTGGTGCCGCGCCTTGGCGTGCGTGCGCGTCTGGCCTCGCAGGGGTCCGGTAAATGGCAGTCCTCCGGCGGTGAGAAGTCTAAGTTCGGTCTCGCGGCCACCCAGGTTCTGCAGCTGGTGGAGATCCTGCGTGCCGCAGGGCACCTCGACAGTCTGCAACTGCTGCACTTCCACCTCGGCTCGCAGATGGCCAACATTCGCGATATCGCCACCGGCGTGCGTGAATCGGCGCGTTTCTACGTCGAGTTGCATAAGCTGGGCGTTAATATCCAGTGCTTCGACGTTGGCGGTGGCCTGGGTGTGGATTACGAAGGAACCCGCTCGCAGTCCGACTGCTCGGTGAACTACGGCCTGAACGAATACGCTAACAATATTATCTGGGCCATCGGCGACGCCTGCGAAGAGAACGGCCTGCCGCACCCGACGGTCATCACCGAGTCCGGCCGCGCGGTGACCGCGCACCACACCGTGCTGGTTTCCAATATCATCGGCGTGGAGCGCAACGAATACACCGAGGCGACCCCGCCGGCGGAAGACGCCGCGCGTCCGCTGCAGAGCATGTGGGAAACCTGGCTGGAGATGCACGAAACCGGCAATCGCCGCTCGCTGCGCGAATGGCTGCACGACAGCCAGATGGACCTGCACGATATCCATATCGGCTACTCCTCCGGCACTTTCAACCTGCAGGAGCGCGCCTGGGCAGAACAGCTGTATCTGAACATGTGTCATGAAGTGCAGAAGCAACTCGACCCGAGCAACCGCGCTCATCGTCCGATTATCGATGAGCTGCAGGAGCGCATGGCGGATAAAATCTACGTCAACTTCTCGCTGTTCCAGTCGATGCCGGATGCGTGGGGGATCGATCAGCTGTTCCCGGTGATGCCGCTGGAAGGGCTGAACAAGTCGCCGGAACGCCGCGCGGTGCTGCTGGACATCACTTGCGACTCTGACGGCGCCATCGATCACTACGTGGACGGCGACGGGATCGCCACCACCATGCCGATGCCGGAATATGACCCGGAGAACCCGCCGATGCTGGGCTTCTTTATGGTCGGCGCCTATCAGGAAATCCTTGGCAACATGCACAACCTGTTCGGCGATACCGAGGCGGTGGACGTGTTTGTCTTCCCTGACGGCAGCGTTGAGGTTGAGCTGTCCGACGAGGGCGATACCGTGGCGGATATGCTGCAGTACGTGCAGCTGGATCCAAACACGCTGCTGACCCAGTTCCGCGATCAGGTGAAAAACACCGGCCTGGACGACGCGCTGCAGCAGCAATTCCTCGAAGAGTTCGAGGCGGGTCTGTACGGGTACACTTATCTGGAAGACGAGTAGCCGCTGATGCCCGGTGGCGCTGCGCTGACCGGGCCTGCGTATGTCGGCCGCATAAGGCGAAGCCGTCATCCGGCAGACGGCGATACTCACTTGAACCCGTATGCATTACCGGCGATAATTCACGCCAATAAGCGATTTATCTATCAAACCCTTCCTCGTCGGGCCTAACGACGCGGAGGGGTTTTTTTATACTTATTTTTTACGTTCCACGACTGTGAAAAGAGGTCATATCCATGAGCACTTTAGGTCATCAATACGATAACTCCCTGGTATCCAATGCCTTTGGCTTCCTGCGTTTACCAATGAATTTCATGCCTTACGACAGCGATGCTGACTGGGTCATCACCGGCGTACCGTTCGATATGGCGACCTCTGGGCGCGCGGGCGGCCGTCATGGCCCGGCGGCGATCCGTCAGGTGTCCACCAATCTCGCCTGGGAGCACAACCGTTTTCCGTGGAACTTCGACATGCGCGAACGCCTGAACGTGGTTGACTGCGGGGATCTGGTGTATGCCTTCGGCGACGCGCGCGAAATGAGCGAGAAGCTGCAGGCCCACGCCGAGAAGCTGCTGGCGGCCGGCAAGCGCATGCTCTCCTTTGGCGGCGACCACTTTGTTACGCTGCCGCTGCTGCGCGCCCACGCCAAACACTTCGGTAAAATGGCGCTGGTGCACTTCGATGCCCACACCGATACCTACGCCAACGGCTGCGAGTTCGACCACGGCACCATGTTCTACACCGCGCCGAACGAAGGGCTTATCGATCCCAACCACTCCGTACAGATCGGTATTCGCACCGAATTCGATAAAGATAACGGTTTCACCGTGCTTGATGCGGGCCAGGTTAACGACCGCAGCGTCGATGAAGTGATTGCCCAGGTGAAGCAGATCGTTGGCGATATGCCGGTGTACCTGACCTTTGATATCGACTGCCTGGATCCGGCGTTTGCGCCAGGAACCGGTACCCCGGTGATCGGCGGGCTGACTTCCGACCGCGCGATCAAGCTGGTGCGCGGCCTGAAGGATCTGAACATCGTCGGGATGGACGTGGTGGAAGTCGCCCCGGCCTACGATCAGTCCGAAATCACCGCCCTGGCGGCGGCGACTCTGGCGCTGGAGATGCTGTACATCCAGGCGGCGAAGAAGGGCGAATAAATCTGTTCCCGTCATATTTCAAGTTGCATAGGCGTGGGCAATAACTCGGCCCATCCCTGGGCCTCGTCCTTACAGGGCCAGCGCAAGCGCTGTTCAAAACGGCTAGCCGTTTTGTCCTGCAACTTATTTAGGGTATAGACGCGTTTACTGCTGCTGCGCGACGCATGCGCAGCAGCAGTGCGCCGCCGGCGCACAGCGTAATCAGCTGCGATGCCACCAGTACGGAAAAACCTGAACTGACCGATCCCACTGATTTCATTACCACTCCCATCAGCAGCGGAATAAACGCCGCGCAGATGTTGCCAATGCCGTTAATGATGCCATAGGCGCTGCCCACCGCTTCGCGCGGGGCGTGATGCTGAACCACCGCGGGGATCGCTGCCCCCTGTAATCCCCAGAACACGTTCGCCGCCAGCATAAACAGCGCCAGCATCGCCGGCTGTTCGCTGAGGATTAGCGCCAGCACGGAACCGGCGGTGAGTAGACCGCCAATAATAAACAACAGCGGCGCCTGCTCCGGGCGCATTTTGTCGAGGATCACGCCGCCAAGGAACTTTGAGCCCAGGCTTAACAGAAAGGGGACAGCCGCCAGCAGGCCGGTGGCCTGTAGCGAGAAATGATGCTCATCGCGCAGCCAGGCTGGCAGCCAGGCGCTACTCCCCCACAGATAGCTGAGGGTGGCAATTTCTACCAGCAGGATCCAGCCAAGCAGCGGCGTACGCCAGGCGAGGGCAAAAGTTTGGCTAAAGCCAGGCTTCGCGCGCTGTGCAGTCACTTTTGGCGCGGGGAGAAACCGCCAGATTAATCCGCCGCCGAGCAGCAGGTTAAGCAGCGCCAGCACGTAGAAGGAACCGATCCAGCCAACGTGCGCCATCAGCCAGGTGACCAGCGGGAAGCCTACCGCTAGCCCCAACGATACGCCAAGGGCGGTTACCGCATTCGGTTTGCCGATTTCATCGGCGGCGAAGTTGTCGTTGATAAAGCGCGTTTTCAGTGAAAACAGCGGTCCCTCCGCCACGCCAAGCACGATGCGCGCGATTAACATTCCCACCAGTGAACCGAGTAATGGGGAAATGGCGCACACCAGCGCCCATATAACGATGCTGATTAACAGCCCCTGACGATAATGCCATCTACTTTCTATAACTGGTGTTAATAATAATGCCGAAAACCCATAACCCAGAAGAAAGCATGTCATTAGCATGCCTTGTAACATTCTGTTTTCATTTAACTGGAAGTGGGCAGCGAATTCCGGGTTAAGGATCATCACCGAGATATTTACCCGATCGACGTAGGAAATAATTATTAACAAAAGTAATGCTATTACCCCTTGCCATCTTGCCGCCATTCGTTGTCTCCACGCTTAATTTAATGATTGCCAGTTATTATTTTTTAACGCCAGAAATAGTTACATGAGTAAAATGGTTCACCTGTGAAACTCATTGTTTTTAAACTAATAAATAAATTTTGTTTCATGGGTGAAACACCATGGTTTCCGCTGTCGCCCATTTTTAATGATCGATTTGAAAAGAAGTCAATAGTCGTATGTGAAATTTAAATCGGAATTTTTATTTATAATGGATCACCGCTTTAAATATCATCATTTCATCTGAATGCAGTTTTTCGTGATCAATTGCACACTTAGCTAATTTAAAAGCCATTCATTAACAAGTTCGTCACATTAACGCTTGACGAAACATTCGCCGCTTTTATATTGGTCGTATTAAATAAGAAACACAGTTTCATATATGAAACAACGGCCTGGAGGATTGTGATGAGCTGGATAGGCGTATGTGACGCGGAGCAAGTACAAGAAGATTTTCCATATAGCGGCAATATCGACGGTAAGGAGATCGGCATTTATCTGATTGATGGTGAATATTACGCGCTGGAAGACGTTTGTCCTCACGCCTATGCGCTCCTGAGCCAGGGCTTTGTCGAAGATGGCAAAGTGGAATGCCCGCTGCATGAGGCGGTATTCGACGTGAAAACCGGCCAGTGCCTGCATGGCCCCGGCGGTCGCAACCTTAATCGTTACCCGGTGCGGGTATATGACAATCAGATCCAGATTACCTTTATCGAGGAGAACGTGGCATGAGCGAATCCCTGGATTTCAACCCGGCGCTACCGGAAAGCCGCCAGTTTACGCCACCGGCGGAAGGTGGAAACGGCAATATCCATAAGCCCGGCGACTATCCCAATCTGATCTGGCAAACCCGCAGCCGGATGCCGGAAAACTGGGAACTGCAGCTTATCGCCACTCTGGAAACGCTGTTCGAGCAGGGCGCGGAAAGCCTCGGTGAGCTGGTGAACGGCCTCAATGGCGTCAGGATGCATGACCAGCAGGGCGAACCATGGAGCGAAAGCAGTTTCCAGGCATTCTTACAGGTCAACGGTTACTGAGGATACAGCGATGACGACAACGGTACAAAACTATCTTGATAAAGGGTTGCGCGGTTTGTGGTATCCGGTGCTGGCGAGCTGGGAAGTGCAGTCTGCGCCGGTAGGCATTACCCGTCTCGGCGAGCAGATCGTGGTCTGGCGGAATAAAGACGGTCAGGTGCAGGCCCTGGAAGACCGCTGCCCGCATCGCGGCGCGCGCCTGTCGATGGGCTGGAACTTAGGCGATCGTATCGCCTGCTGGTACCACGGCGTGGAAGTCGCCGGCAACGGCGAAGTGAAAGACGTCCCGGCGGTGGACCGCTGCCCGCTGGTCGGCCAGCAGTGCGTGCGCAGCTACAACGTGCAGGAAGCGCACGGGGCAATCTTCCTGTGGTTCGGCGTCACCGCCGACCAGCAGCCTGATGAACTGAGCTTCCCGGAGGAGCTGGCCGACCACAAAAAATACAGTCACTTCCTGTGCACCGCGGCGTGGAAATGCAACTACCAGTACGCGCTGGAAAACGTGATGGACCCGATGCACGGTACCTATCTGCACTCGTCATCGCACTCGATGGCGGAAGGCGATCGCAAAGCCGATATGGTGCTGCAGCCGACGAAAACCGGCTTTATCTTCGAGAAAAAAGGGCAGAGCGGCGTCAACTTTGACTGGGTTGAACTGGGCAACAGCGGCGCCTACTGGATGCGCCTGTCTATTCCGTACAAAAAGCGTTTCGGGCCGGGCGGCCACTTCTGGATCGTCGGCATGGTGGTTCCGGAAGATAACGACAACTGCCGCGTTTTCTTCTGGCGCATCCGCGGCGTACAGGGCTGGCAGCGCGATCTGTGGCGCTTTATGTACCGCAACCGTCTGGAAAAACTGCACTGGGAAGTACTGGAGCAGGATCGCGTGGTGCTGGAGAGCCTGGCGCCGAACGCCCGCGATCATGAATACCTTTATCAACATGACGTCGGTTTGTCCCGCCTGCGCCGCATGATGCAGAAAGCGGCGAAAGAGCAGTTAGCGCTCCGCGAAGCGCAGCAGGGTGCCGCCTGATGAACGGCCTGCTAAACGGTAAACGTATTGTCGTCACCGGCGC
Organism: Klebsiella sp. GG_Kp175; assembly: GCF_040062325.1. Classification (NCBI taxonomy): domain Bacteria; kingdom Pseudomonadati; phylum Pseudomonadota; class Gammaproteobacteria; order Enterobacterales; family Enterobacteriaceae; genus Klebsiella; species Klebsiella sp. GG_Kp175. The sequence continues at coordinate 300,660 of NZ_JBEAFX010000001.1, forward strand.
GGCGCGCGGCCTGGGCTACCACTTTGCCGAAGCCTGCGCCGCGCAGGGCGCGACGGTGGTGATGTGCGACATCCTGCAGGGGGAGCTGGCGGAAAGCGCTCATCGCCTGCAGCAGAAGGGCTATCAGATCGAATCCCACGCCATCGATCTTGCCAGTCAAGCGTCGATCGAGCAGGTCTTCAGCGCCATCGGTGCGCAGGGGCCTGTCGATGGCTTAGTCAATAACGCGGCGATGGCCACCGGCGTCGGCGGTAAAAATATGATCGATTACGATCCGGACCTGTGGGATCGGGTGATGACGGTCAATGTCAAAGGCACCTGGCTGGTGACCCGCGAGGCGGTACCGCTGCTGCGCGAAGGGTCGGCGATCGTCAACGTCGCTTCGGATACCGCGCTGTGGGGCGCGCCGCGGCTGATGGCCTATGTCGCCAGTAAGGGCGCGGTGATTGCGATGACCCGTTCCATGGCCCGCGAACTGGGTGAAAAGCGGATCCGTATCAACGCCATCGCGCCGGGACTGACCCGCGTTGAGGCCACGGAATACGTTCCCGCCGAGCGTCATCAGCTGTATGAGAACGGCCGCGCGCTCAGCGGCGCGCAGCAGCCGGAAGATGTCACCGGCAGCGTGGTCTGGCTGCTGAGCGATCTTTCGCGCTTTATCACCGGCCAGCTGATCCCGGTCAACGGCGGTTTTGTCTTTAACTAACAAGTGAGGCGGTATGGCGAACGATCAGGAAGTGAAGTACCTGGTACCGGGTCTGGAGCGCGGTTTACAACTGCTGCTGGCGTTTGGCGAACAGCATCGCGATCTGACCTTTGCCGAGCTGCATCGGCTGGTGGATATGCCGAAAGCGACCGCCTATCGCGTGGTGCAGACGCTGGAATATATGGGCTTTCTCGAGCGTAACGCCCGCACCAATACCTTTTCGCTGGGCATGAACGTACTGCGTCTGGGCTTTGAATATATCGCCTCCCTGGATGTCGCTCAGGTGGGTCAGCCGGTCATCGAGCAACTGCGCGATATCAGCCAGTGCAGCAGCCATCTGGCGATCCGCGACGGCCGCGACATTATCTACATCGCCCGCGTCAGCGCCGCCGGTTCGCGTATCAACCAGGTCAGCGTCGGAACGCGGCTACCGGTGCACTGCACCTCGCTTGGTCGCATGCTGCTGACCGATGTTTCTCGCAGCGAGTTTGAACAATTGTTCCCGGATGAACGGCTGCCGGGCAATACGCCGGGCCAGTTGCATGACCGCGAAGCGCTGTGGCAGATGGTGCAGCAGGATAAAGCTCGCGGCTACGTGATTGGCGAATCGTTCTACCGCCACGGCATCTCATCGATTGTCTATCCGGTCTTTGACCGCAGCGGCCGGGTGGCGGCGGTCGTCAGCATTCTGGTGCCGTCGGACGAGATCCCGCAAAGCGATCGCGAGCGGTTGCAGAACGACGTCAGTATGGCGGCGGACAAAATTTCCGGCTTCCTCGGATATTTGTCACAGGCAAGTTAAATCAACAACTTAACAGCAGGCGCTTGATTGCGTCGGGCATGTCTTACGCCCAAATTCGGGCGACTGAACGGTAAAGAGGCGACGAATAATGAGTATTACCGGAATTGAAAAGCTGGAATTTGGCGTAGACGACCTGAACCACTGCGCCAAATTTATGCGCGATTTTGGCCTGACCGCCGACGCCAGCGGCCGCGCGTTTGCCACCCTTAGCGGCGCGCGCGTCGAACTTAACCCAACCGATGCCGCTGACTTACCGCCAGCTTTTGAGGCGGGCAACACCCTGCGTCGCATGACCTGGGGCGTGGCGGATCGGGCGACGCTGGATGCGCTGCGCCCGAAGCTGGAACGTCAGCCCGGTTTCCGTGAAATCGATGGCGCGCTGGAGTGTCGTGACCCTAACGGTATGACGCTGCGGGTGCAGGTTAGCCAGCAAACAGCGGTGGAACTGAACGTCGAGCCGATTAACCAGTGGGGCGATGTGCGTCGCATCGACACTCCGAGCCCGGTATACGACCGCGCGCAGCCCATTAATGTCGGCCACGTCGTATTCTTTGTTGAAGAGCTGGCGGCGGTGGAAAGTTTCTATCGCGAAGTACTCGGCTTCCAGGTGTCAGACCGTTACATCAATCGCGCGGTGTTCCTGCGCTGCGGCGTGCGCGGCGGCCACCATAACCTCTTCTTATTGCAGTTGCCCAACCGCAAGCGCGGGCTAAACCACGTCGCGTTTACCGTACGGGATATTCATGAAGTGATCGGCGGCGGCATTGCGATGAATAAAAACGCGTGGAGCACTTTTATCGGTCCAGGTCGCCATCCGGTCTCCTCGGCCTACTTCTGGTATGTCAACAGCCCGACCGGCGGCGCTTTTGAGTACTACACCAACGATGATTATCTGACGGAAAACTGGCAGCCGCGCGAGCTGGAGCATTCACTCGTGTCCTTTACCGAATGGGCGGTGGAAGGCGGTATCGATCACGATACCCGTCGCCAGCAGAAAAAACCGGAGGCGGTATGACGGCGCGGATTGTCATTATCGGCGGCGGCCAGGCTGGCGGCTGGGCGGCGAAAACGCTGCGTGATGAAGGGTTTAGCGGCGAGATTTGCGTGGTTGCCGAAGAGCAATGGGATTTTTACGAGCGCCCGCCGTTGTCGAAGGCGGCGTTGCTGGAGGCCGAACCGGCGCTGCCGCGGTTATTTAGCGCCGAGGCGCAGCAGGCGCTGAACCTACGCTGGTATCGCCCGCTGCGTGCGGAATCGATCGATCGGCAAAATAAAACCCTGGCGCTGAGCAACGGTGAAACGCTGGCATATGACCAACTGTTGATCGCCACCGGCGGCCGGGCGCGACTGCCGTCCGAGGGCTGGGCGCAGCATCCGCAGGTTTATACCCTGCGCCACTGGCAGGACGCGCAGCGTCTGAAGCAGCGGCTGGCATCGGCAACGCGGCTGGCGATCGTTGGCGGCGGCTGGATTGGCCTCGAAATCGCCGCCTCGGCGCGCAAAAGCGACGTGGCCGTAACCCTTTACGAGCAGCAGCCGGCGCTGTGCATGCGCTCGGTCAGTATGGAGGTCTCGCAGGCGCTGGCGCAACTACATCGCCAGCAGGGCGTTGAGATTCGCGGCGGCTGCGGCGCGCTGGAGCTGGAAGAGGATAACGGCCTGCCGACTCTGCACTGCGACGGCCAGCGGGAAACCTTCGATGCGGTAGTGGTGGGGATCGGCGTCGATCTGAATCTCGAACTGGCGCGCGATGCCGGGCTCACTGTCGATCGCGGGATTGTCGTTAATGCCCAGGGGCGCAGTAACGATCCGGCGATTTTCGCCGCTGGCGATGTCGCTCAGCACCATCAGTACGGCCTGTGCATTCAGTCGTGGGCCTTTGCGCAAAATCAGGCCATCGCAACGGCGAAAGCGATGCTCGATCCGCAGGCCAGCGGCTACGACGAGGCGCCCTGGCTGTGGTCGGATCAATACGATCGCAATATCCAGATCCTCGGGATCCCGCAGACGGGCAGCCGCACCATTGTGCGTGACGAGCCGCAGGGCGCGATCTACTTCTCCCTGAATGCCGATGGACGCTTAACTCAGTTGGTGGCCTTCAATAATGCACGTATCGTGAAGCTGGCGAAGCGCTGGATGGCGGCGGGAAGGGATCTCTCTAACGTCCCGCTCGCTGACCCGACTTTCTCGCTGATGTCATTGCGATAAGTAACGCGAACCCTTAAGGGGGAGAAATGACCACATTAGAGACCAACGCCGCGCCTGCAGAGGCGAGCGGCGAGGGCGTCCGCACGCCTGAAAAAGCAGTTCGTTGGGCCATTCCGCTGTCCCTGCTGGCCTGCGTGCTGCTGGCTTTTTTCGACAAAATCAGTATCGCCGCGCTGTTTTCCGATAGTCACTTCCAGCAGGCGATGGGCATCGATTTCGACACCACCCGGCTGGGCATTCTGATGAGCGCCTTTTTGCTGAGTTACGGCTTCTCGTCAGTGTTATTAAGCGGCCTTGGCGACCGGATTGCGCCGCTGCGTCTGCTGACTGGAATGATGGTGGTGTGGTGCATCCTGATGGTGATCATGGGTTTCACCCACAACTACGCGCTGATGGTGATGCTACGCGTCCTGTTGGGCATCGCCGAAGGGCCGCTGTTCCCGCTGGCGTTTGCCGTGGTGCGCCACACCTTCCCGCAGCGGCTACAGGCCCGCGCCACCATGCTGTGGCTGCTCGGCACGCCGGTTGGCGCAGCGTTGGGATTCCCGCTGTCAATTTGGCTACTTAATACTTTCGGCTGGCAGAGCACATTTTTCGTGATGGCGATGCTGACGGTACCGGTGCTGATTTTTGTGCGCATCGGGCTGCGCGGCGTGCAACTGGAGGCGAGAGCGAGCAGCGATAAAACCTCGCAGGAAGCGCGCCGCAGCGCGCGTCGCGAGCTCTTTGTGAGTCCGCATTTTTGGATGATCTGCATCTTCAACATCGCCTTTCTCGCCTATCTGTGGGGGATCAACGGCTGGCTACCGGGCTACCTGATTAAAGGTAAAGGCATTCATCTGGAACACGCCGGCTGGCTGTCGTCGATGCCGTTTATCGCCATGTTGCTAGGCGAAATTATCGGCGCCTGGCTGTCCGACCGCGTCGATAGGCGCGCCGCCGCCTGCTTTATTTCCCTGGCAGGCGCGGGTATTGGCCTGGCGGCAGTGATGCATTTCACCACGCCGCTGCCGGTAATCGCGGCGATGAGCTTTAGCACCTTTATGTGGGGCACCGGCGCGCCGAACATTTTCGCCCTACTGGCTAAAGCGACCCATCCACGGGTCAGCGCCACGGCGGGGGGGATTTTCAACGGGCTGGGAAACTTTGCCGGGGCGCTATCGCCGGCGGTGATGGGCGCGCTTATCGCCTTCACCCATAGCATGGATTCCGGGCTGATTTTTCTGGCAGTGATGGCGGCGGTGGGCTGCGCCCTGTTACTGCCGCTGCTGAGACGTTACTGAGGATAAAACGATGACTGATTCAACCGTAACTGCAAAACAGAGTTTGAAACCTGACCATTTGACGATGGAAGAGTGGGTGGAGTCGCGTATCGCGCGCTTCGAAGGCCGTAAATACGACTGGAATGCGCTGAAATTCCAGGCCGATTTCGACCCCAAATATCGCCGCGCGCAGATGCGCTACATCGGCACCGGCGCCACCGGCGTCGCCAGCGATACCAACACCGTTCCGGCGGAGCACTTCACCTTTTCCACCATGGTGTTGCCGTCCAAATGTGAAGGCCCGCTGCATCTGCATGATGACGTAGAAGAGGTGTTCTTCATGCTCAAAGGGCAGATCACCCTGATGATTCAGGATGGCGACAACTATACCGAAACGGTACTGCGCGAACGAGATCTGATCTCGGTGCCGCCTGGAATTTACCGCGGTTTGTTTAACCACGGCGAAGAGGAGGCGCTGATGTGCGTGATGCTGGGCACGCCGAAACCGCATGTTCCGACTTATCCGGAAGATCATCCGTTGTCAAAAGTGAAGCGTAACTAAGGAGCGATGATGACGGGTTTTCGTGAACAAGGATGCGGGGTACCGCTGACGCTGCTGCACGGCATCAGTTCCGGCGCAGCCTCCTGGCATAAACAAATGGCGCTGCCCGGCTACCGCGTCCTGGCCTGGGATATGCCCGGTTATGGCGAAAGCCCGATGCTGGCGGCGGCGCCGGCGGATGCTGGCGATTACGCTGACGCGCTGGCGTTGATGCTGGACCGTGCCGGGGTAGAACAAACCGTACTGGTCGGCCATTCGCTGGGCGCGTTGGTGGCGGCTGCCTTCGCCGCGAAATATCCGCAGCGGGTGCTTTATCTGGTGCTGGCCGACGTCGCGCAGGGCTACGGTCAGGCGGAGGTCGCACAGCGGGAAAACGTCTGGCTAGGGCGTCAGCAGCAGATAGCGCAAGGCGGCGAGGCGATGGCCCAGGGGCGAGCGGCAAAACTTCTGCGCCCTGGCGCGCGCGAAGCTGATGTGGCGACGGTGGCGGCGGGGATGCGCAGGCTACGCCGCGACGGTTATCTCGCCGCGGCCTGGATGCTGGCTCATGACGACATTCACCGTTGGCTCGCCGACTATCGCGGTCGTCTCTCCGTGTGGTGCGGCGAGCAGGATGCCATTACCCAACCGGAGTTAGTGCAGGGAGTGGCGCTGCGTTACGGCGCTCCTTACATCGCCATCCCGCAGGCTGGGCATGCCAGCTATCTCGATAACGAAATCTTTTTTAATCAACAGCTTTTACGCATAGGGGAAGAGGTGCGCGATGAATGCACAAATTGAAGGACGCGTCGCGGTAGTCACCGGCGGTTCGTCAGGAATCGGCTTTGAAACGCTGCGCCTGTTGCTGGGCGAAGGGGCGAAGGTCGCCTTTTGCGGCCGCAACCCGGATCGTCTGGCCAGCGCCTATGCAGCACTGCAAAACGAATATCCAGAAGGCGAGGTGTTCTCCTGGCGCTGTGACGTACTGAACGAAGCGGAAGTTGAGGCGTTCGCCGTCGCGGTCGCCGCGCGTTTCGGCGGCGTCGATATGCTGATTAATAACGCCGGCCAGGGCTATGTCGCCCACTTCGCCGATACGCCACGCGAGGCCTGGCTGCACGAAGCCGAACTGAAACTGTTCGGCGTGATTAACCCGGTAAAGGCCTTTCAGTCGCTGCTTGAGGCGTCGGATATCGCCTCGATTACCTGTGTGAACTCGCTGCTGGCGTTACAGCCGGAAGAGCACATGATCGCCACCTCTGCCGCCCGCGCCGCGCTGCTCAATATGACGCTGACTCTGTCGAAAGAGCTGGTGGATAAAGGCATTCGAGTGAATTCCATTCTGCTGGGGATGGTGGAGTCCGGGCAGTGGCAGCGCCGTTTTGAGAGCCGAAGCGATAAGAGCCAGAGTTGGCAGCAGTGGACCGCCGATATCGCCCGTAAGCGGGGGATCCCGATGGCGCGTCTCGGTAAGCCGCAGGAGCCAGCACAAGCGCTGCTATTCCTCGCTTCGCCGCTGGCCTCCTTTACCACCGGCGCGGCGCTGGACGTTTCCGGCGGTTTCTGTCGCCATCTGTAAGGAAAGATGATGAAAAAGGTCATGTTAATTGGCTATGGCGCGATGGCCCAGGCGGTGATTGAACGCCTGCCGCCGCAGGTGAGGGTGGAGTGGATCGTGGCGCGTGAATCGCATCACGCAGCGATCTGCCTGCAGTTTGGTCAAACGGTGACGCCGCTTACCGATCCGCTGCAATGCGGTGGGACGCCGGATCTGGTGCTGGAATGCGCCAGTCAGCAGGCGGTCGCGCAGTACGGCGAAGCGGTGCTGGCGCGCGGCTGGCATCTGGCGGTGATCTCGACCGGTGCGTTGGCGGACAGCGAACTGGAACAGCGTTTACGCCAGGCGGGTGGCAAGCTGACGCTGCTGGCTGGCGCGGTGGCCGGAATAGATGGCCTGGCGGCGGCGAAAGAGGGGGGGCTTGAACGAGTGACCTATCGGTCGCGTAAAAGCCCGGCCAGTTGGCGCGGTAGCTATGCTGAACAGCTTATCGACCTCAGCGCGGTCAATGAAGCGCAGATTTTCTTTGAGGGCAGCGCCCGCGAGGCGACCCGGTTATTCCCTGCGAATGCCAACGTGGCGGCAACCATCGCGCTGGGCGGTATCGGCCTTGACGCGACCCGGGTACAGCTGATGGTCGATCCGGCTACGCAACGCAACACCCATACGCTACACGCCGAAGGATTGTTCGGCGAGTTTCACCTGGAGCTGAGCGGCCTGCCGCTCGCCAGCAATCCGAAAACATCGACCCTCGCGGCACTGAGCGCGGTACGCGCCTGCCGTGAACTGGCATAACGCAGAGAGGCTGAGATGGACGAATTAGACATTTTTATCGGCGGCCAGTGGCGTCGCGGCGGCGGCAATTTGATGCACAGCCAGTTTCCGGCGGATGGCGCTATTAACGCGGCGCTGCATGCGGCAAGCCTCGATGATCTGCAGGAGGCGATCGACTGTGCCGACCGCGCCTGGCGGGAGCCAACGTGGCGGGCGATGCTGCCGCATCAGCGGGCGAAGATCCTGCATAAGGTCGCGGAACTGATAGAGGTGCAACTTGATGAGTTAAGCCAAAAGCAGAGCCGCGATAACGGTAAGCCGCTGGCTGAGGCGCGGGGACTGGTGATGAGCGCGGCGGGGACGGCGCGCTATTTTGCCGCCGCCTGTGAACTGCTGGAAGGCGAGCTGCCGACGCCGCGGCAGGCGGATCTATTGACCCTGAGCCGCTATGAGCCGCTGGGCGTGGTGGCGGCGATCACCCCGTGGAACTCGCCGATCGCCAGCGAAATGCAGAAGGTGGCCCCGGCGATCGCCGCCGGAAATGCGGTGATCCTCAAACCGGCGGAAGCCACGCCGCTGATGGCGCTGGAGCTGGCGAAGATCTTTGAGCAGGCCGGTTTACCCGCCGGACTGCTGAGCGTGCTGCCGGGTAAAGGATCGATTATCGGCGATGCGCTGGCCCGCCATCCTAAGGTGCGCAAAATTTCCTTTACCGGCGGCACCACCACCGGACGTCACCTGGCGCATGTGGCGGCGGAAAAACTGATCCCGGCGTCGCTGGAGCTGGGCGGCAAATCACCGACCATCGTGCTGGAAGATGCCGATATCGAACAGGCGGCGCGGGGCATCTGCTACGGCATTTTCAGCTCCGGCGGCCAGGCCTGTATTGCCGGCTCGCGGCTGTTTGTTCATGACAGAGTGTACCCGCAATTAATGGCCCGCCTGCTGGAGTTAACCCAAGGGCTGCGGGTTGGTCACCCGTTCAACGCTGGCACCCACGTCGGGCCGCTGATCAACGATAAACACCGCCAGAGCGTGCAGGAGTACGTCGAGCTGGCGAAACGCGAGGGCGGCAGGGTGCTATGCGGCGGCGAGATCCCGGCGGATCCGACGCTGGCGGCAGGCAGCTATTTCCTGCCGACCATCATTGAAGGGCTGAACAATCAGGCCCGCGTTTGCCAGGAAGAGATCTTCGGGCCGGTACTGGTGGCGATGCGTTTTCGCGATGAAGCGGCGTTAATCCGTGAGGCCAATGATTCGGTCTTTGGGCTGGCGGCGGGGATCTGGACGCGCGATACCGGCCGCGCGCTGCGTCTGAGCGAGCAGCTGGAAGCCGGTACGGTGTGGATCAACACCTACAAAGTTTTCTCCATTTCGACCCCGTTTGGGGGCTTTAAAGAGAGCGGTCTGGGCCGCGAAAAAGGGATCCAGGGGCTGAAGGCCTGGATGCAGCAAAAGAGCATTTATCTGGCGACGGGTAATAGCGTCAACCACTGGTGCGACTGAGAAAGGGTGAGCAATGAGCGAAATGATAACCGTCGGCGATGCCATCGCCAGAACGCTGGAGCAGTATCACGTTGAAGCCATTTATGGCGTCATTTCTATCCATAACCTGCCGATCGCCGATGCCGTCGGCCAGCGGGAAAAAATTCGCTTTATTCCGGCGCGAGGTGAAGCGGGCTCGGTGATCATGGCTGACGCCCACGGCCGTTTTTCCGGGCTCGGCGTGGCGCTGACCAGTACCGGCGCGGGGGCGGGCAATGCGGTCGGCGCGCTGGTTGAGGCGATGAACGCCGGTACGCCGCTGCTGCACCTGACCGGACAGGTCGAAAAAGCCTGGCTGGACGCCGACACCGGTTTTATTCACGAAACCCGCGATCAGTTGACCTTTCTGAAAGCCAGTTCGAAGCGCGCTTACCGCATTAGCAACGCCAACCAGGCGGTGGCTATCCTGCATAAGGCGATTCAGGAGGCGCAGACGCCGCCGTGCGGCCCGGTCTCGGTGGAGATCCCAATCGACATTCAGAGCGCCAAAATTCCGCCTTCACTGCTGACCGCGCCGCTGAAACGCGCTCCGGCGGTTGAGCCGGAACCGGCGATGGTCGATGCGCTGTGGGCACAGCTTAAGCAGGCGAAGCGGCCCTTGCTGTGGCTTGGCGGCGGCGCGTTAGAGAGCGGCGAGGCGGTGAAGACGCTGGCGGATGCCGGGGTGACGGTGATTTCCAGTACCCACGGCCGCGGCATTCTGTCGGACAGCCATCGCGCCAGCCTGCGCGCGTTTCATAATTCTCCCTCGGTAGAAGCGCTGATTTCACAATGTGATTTCACACTTGTGGCCGGTTCCCGGCTGCGCAGCAACGAAACGCGCTCGTGGACGCTGGAACTGCCCACGCCGAGGGTGCAGATTGATATCGACCCGGCGGCGGCCAGCCGTAACTACCTGATGGACAACACGCTGGTGGCGGACTGCCGCGCTTTATTAGACGCGCTGGCGAAGCGGGTGCAGGGCCGGATATGGGGCGATGCGCGTTGGGATAGCCAACTTAAAGAGGCGGTAGAGGCGGCGGAGCAGGGGCTGCGCGACCAGTGCGGCGCTTACGCTAAATTGAATGACGCGATTGCGCAGGCGCTGCCCGATGACGGCATTCTGGTGCGCGATATTACCGTTTCCGGCAGCCTGTGGGGCAGCCGTCTGTTCCGCGCTCACGGTCCGCTGATGAATATCCATTCTCTGGCCGGAGCCATCGGTATGGGGCTGCCGATGGCGGTGGGCACCGCGATTGCCAATCCGCAACGGAAAGTGGTCGGCCTGGTCGGCGACGGCGGCCTGAGCCTCAACCTTGGCGAACTGGCGACCCTGGCGCAGGAGAAGGCCAACGTGACGCTGTTGATTATGAACGATGGCGGCTACGGCGTGATGCGTGGTATTCAGGATAAGTACTTTGGCGGTCGCCAGTATTACAACGAGCTGCACACGCCAGACTTTACCCTGCTGGCGCAGGCGATGGGTCTGCAGGCGTGGAGCGTGGATCGGGCTGAGGATTTTCAGGCGGTGATGACCGAGGCGCTGGCGATGCCGGGGCCATCGGTGGTGGAAGTGAAGATGGGCCAGATTGGCGCGCTGCGCTTTGCCGGCCCGCCGCAGAAGACGCTGTATTAATGATAACCCAGTGACCCCAACCCTCTCCCTTCCGGGGAGAGGGTACCGTACGGCACAGGGGGTTAATCAAGGCGCCGGACGGTTGCTCCTGCGCGCCGGGAGAGGGCCGACCCGCAGGAGAGGGTTCATGACGTGCTTAAAACACGTTAAACGGATATTCGACGTAGAACCGCACTTCATTGCCGCTGACGTTATAGTCGCTGGCGTTGCTGGAAACCCGCAGTACCGAATACCGGAGTCTGAATTTCAAATCTTTCGCCGCCCCGTTTTGCACCTGGTATTGAACCTGATTGAACCATTCGTGTTCTTTGCCGTTGCTGGTCTCTGACGTTTTAATGTTATCCCCGCGCACGTAGGCGGTGGTCCAGGTCAGCCCCGGTAGCCCCAGCCCGGCAAAATCCAGTCCGTACGATGCCTGCCAGGAACGTTCATCTTCCCCGTTAAAATCAGACCAGTAGGAGTTGGCCAGCCAGATGGTGTTCCCGCCATCGCCGACGCCGCCCTGGTTCTGGTAGCCGCCATAGTGGTAGCCGGTGCTGCCGCTGCTTTGCTGGTAAGCGACTTTAAAGGTATGAATATCCCAGATATAGCTGGCGGCCAGACTCCAGATGTTGTTACTGCGTCCGGTGTCATTGGCATCGGCATATTCTTGATCCAGACGTGAGTGATAGCCGTTGAAATCGAGAATCAGCTGCTGGCTGGCGGCGAACGGCTGCTTAAAGTTGAGGCCAAGATACTGTTTGTTCAGCACATCTTCGACATGCGACGCGTACAGCGCGCCGCTGAGCTGGTCGTTGAACCGGTAGCTTGCCCCGCCGAAGGTGAGGCTTTTCAGACCGCTGTTGTGGCTGTCGTCGCTTTTACGCTGCTGATCGGTCAGGTAGCCGGCGTTAATGTCCAGACCGTCGATTTCGCGTGAGGTCAGCATGGTGCCGGTATAGCTCTCGTAGAGCAGGCGCGAGTCGTCGGCGTAGACGATGGGCAGCATTGGGCGCTGGCTGCCGTAGCTGAGCACGGTATTCGAAAAGCGCATTTTGCCGGTGGCGCCGAATTTCGCGAGGTCGGATTTTGCCCGGCCGTCGTCATCCTGGGCGAAAAAGTCGATGCCGCCCGCGCCGCTACGGCCGCGGCCGCCGTCGAGACGCACGGCGTACTGGGCGATGCCGTCCACGCCGAAGCCGACCGGCCCCTGGGTAAAGCCGGATGCGAAGGTGGCGATAATTCCCTGGCCCCATTCGGCTTTATCCGGCAGCCCATCGCGATAATCGCGTTTGATATAAGCGTTACGTAAAAAGAGATCCAGATGACTGTCGTCAATAAAGCCCTGGCTGGTCGATTGTTGGCTGGCGAAAGCCGGTGCGGCGGCAATAATGCCAAGTGCGATGAATGGTAATTCTTTTTTCACTGAGGGCACTTCTCTGTCTGTCGATATATTCAAGGGAATCACTGCAATCGCGATATTCTCCTGAAATAATGTCGAAAGCAATCATTGTGTGAGCAATGGTATCGGCAGGAAACAAGCGGTGTGGCGCGCGCTGGCTGCGTTTGGCGAAGAGGGGTGGACTATTTAATATTTGGTCGAACCCGGTTCTGAAAGGCGGATTGCGTACGCCGTTTTTCATTTGCCAAATAATATATTGCTGAGTAACAGCATATAAAATAATTGGCTGCGACGAGGTGCAATCATAATTAACGGTTTGTGCGCTTAAATTATCAATTGATGCGGCTAAATATTTTTACTGGTAGATAAAAAAGGGAGGCAGACATGCCTCCCGCTGGCGGTTATTTAATCCCGTCGGCCTTCATGCGATCGCGAATATGCTGCGCGCGGGCTTCCGATGCCGGGTGATCGTCAAACATGGAGCTCTGACGGCCGGCTTCCAGCTTGGCCAGTTTTTCGAAGCTGGTGGCCAGTCCCGATGGATTGATGCCGCGCTTACGCAGCAGATCGTAAGAGTAGTCGTCCGCTTCCGATTCCTGGCGCTGGGAGAACTGCGAGTTCACCAGTTTTTCACCCAGATCGCCGAGCTGCGACTGGGACAGGCTGCCGACGATGCCGCCCGCGGAGGCCGCCGCCGCGCGCACAGCGTTGGTGCCCAGGGCAACCTGCATCCCTTTCTTCACGTGGCCCAGCGCGACGTGGCCCATTTCGTGGCCGATCACCGCCTCGACTTCATTATCGTTCATCAGATCCATCAGCCCGCTGTAGACGCGGATGCAGCCGTTGGCCATGGCGAAGGCGTTGACATCCTTGGTCTCATAGACCTTGTAGTTCACGGGCTGACCATTGATGTTATCGCCCAGCGCAGCCGCGATTTTGTTCAGCCGCTGGCTGTATTCACTGCTGGCCGGGGCGATTTTCGCTTTGGCGTCCATCTCTTTACAGGCCTGGTCGCTTAAGGTTTTCACCTGCGCGTCGCTGAGGGAGTATGCCTGGAAGGCTTCGGCCCCTGAGCTGAGCAGACCGTTGGAGTCCATGTTCTGACATCCGGTGAGCGTTGCTGCGATCCCAAGAGCAAGTACGGTTGAGCGAATTTTCATTTTTTTATCTTCCACAATCTTATGGTTGTTTATCCGACAATACGGCGACGGCAGGGAACCGTATTCTGCGTAAATTATAAAGAGTATCGCAGGATACGGGCGAGCGGATTCCGGCGTAGCACAACCTGTTCCAGAGATTTCTTAAAGGGCAAAAGGATGCTCCATGTACATGACTTGTCGCTTGGGTTACATTGTTCACACTTTTTTCCGGCGTAGCCCAAAACGCGCTCTCGTCAAGTCGTTAAGGGCATGGCCTTCAACAGTCCGAACTGGAGTCAAAATGTCCTCACGTAAAGAGCTTGCTAACGCTATTCGTGCGCTGAGCATGGACGCTGTACAGAAAGCCAAATCCGGCCACCCGGGTGCCCCGATGGGTATGGCTGACATTGCCGAAGTGCTGTGGCGTGATTTCCTGAACCATAACCCGAACAATCCGGCCTGGGCTGACCGTGACCGTTTTGTACTGTCCAATGGCCATGGTTCGATGCTGATTTACAGCCTGCTGCACCTCACTGGCTACGATCTGCCGATTGAAGAGCTGAAAAACTTCCGCCAGCTGCACTCTAAAACGCCGGGCCACCCGGAAGTCGGCTACACCGCGGGCGTGGAAACCACTACCGGTCCGCTGGGCCAGGGTATCGCTAACGCGGTCGGGATGGCTATCGCCGAGAAAACTCTGGCGGCGCAGTTCAACCGTCCGGGGCACGACATCGTCGACCACTACACCTACGCTTTCATGGGCGATGGCTGCATGATGGAAGGCATTTCTCACGAAGTGTGCTCCCTGGCCGGTACCCTGAAGCTGGGCAAACTGGTGGCCTTCTATGATGACAACGGCATCTCCATCGACGGCCACGTTGAAGGCTGGTTCACCGACGATACCGCCAAACGCTTTGAAGCCTACGGCTGGCACGTGGTGCGCGGCGTTGACGGTCACGACGCTGACGCCATCAAACGCGCGGTAGAAGAAGCGCGCGCGGTTACCGACAAACCGTCCCTGCTGATGTGCAAAACCATCATCGGTTTCGGTTCGCCGAACAAAGCCGGTACCCACGACTCCCACGGCGCGCCGCTGGGCGACGCCGAAATCGCCCTGACCCGCGAAGCGCTGGGCTGGAAACACGCGCCGTTTGACATCCCGTCTGACATCTATGCGCAGTGGGATGCCAAAGAAGCTGGCCAGGCGAAAGAAGCGGCCTGGAATGAGAAGTTCGCTGCCTACGCCAAAGCTTTCCCGCAGGAAGCCGCCGAATTCACCCGTCGTATGAAAGGCGAGATGCCGTCTGACTTCGACGCGAAAGCCAACGAGTTCATCGCGAAGCTGCAGGCCAACCCGGCGAAAATCGCCAGCCGTAAAGCCTCTCAGAACGCCATCGAAGCGTTCGGTCCGCTGCTGCCGGAATTCCTCGGCGGCTCCGCTGACCTGGCGCCGTCCAACCTGACCCTGTGGTCTGGTTCTAAGCCGATCAACGAAGATACTGCCGGTAACTACATTCACTACGGCGTGCGTGAGTTCGGTATGACCGCTATCGCCAACGGTATCGCGCTGCACGGCGGTTTCCTGCCGTACACCTCCACCTTCCTGATGTTCGTGGAATATGCGCGTAACGCGGTACGTATGGCGGCGCTGATGAAGCAGCGTCAGGTGATGGTCTACACCCATGACTCCATCGGTCTGGGCGAAGATGGCCCGACTCACCAGCCGGTAGAGCAGGTGGCTTCCCTGCGTGTGACCCCGAACATGTCCACCTGGCGTCCGTGTGACCAGGTGGAATCCGCGATTGCGTGGAAATATGGCGTTGAGCGTCAGGACGGCCCGACCGCGCTGATCCTGTCCCGTCAGAACCTGGCGCAGCAGGAGCGTACCGCAGAGCAGCTGGCGAACGTGGCCCGCGGCGGTTACGTGCTGAAAGATTGCGCCGGCCAGCCGGAGCTGATCTTCATCGCCACCGGTTCTGAAGTTGAGCTGGCGGTTGCCGCGTGGGACAAACTGACCGCCGAAGGCGTGAAGGCGCGCGTGGTCTCCATGCCGTCCACCGACGCGTTCGACAAGCAGGATGCGGCTTATCGTGAATCCGTACTGCCGAAAGCCGTGACCGCGCGCGTTGCCGTGGAAGCGGGTATCGCTGACTACTGGTTCAAATATGTTGGCCTGAACGGCGCTATCGTTGGCATGACCACCTTCGGTGAGTCTGCGCCGGCTGAGCAGCTGTTCGAAGAGTTCGGCTTCACCGTCGACAATGTGGTCGCTAAAGCGAAAGCGCTGCTGTAATCGCTGGTACGGTGCGGGCTAATGCCCTCACCCCAACCCTCTCCCACAGGAGAGGGGGCAAGCACCAAAAACGGTAACCCAAGGGTTACCGTTTTTGCTTTTACCTCGTCACCCGGCTTTTTTGTATCTGCTATTCCTGAACCATGTAATACGGTTGTAAATTATTCCAGCAAAAATGTGATGTGAGTCATATAGCTGGTTTATTGCGCTGGACAAACATTCCTTTTATTCCTCGTTTGGCTTATTCTAGCTGAAGCGTTTCAGTCGTTTAAATGTTCGACAATTAATCAATCAGTCGCAGTTTGCAGCTGGTAAGGTTTCCCTCAGAGCGTAGCTGGATTACTCTGTCAGCCACCTCATCACAGGGACAGCCTTGCAGGAGATCTATGACCATTCGCATCGCGATTAATGGCTTCGGTCGTATTGGACGCAATGTGGTTCGTGCGCTATATGAATCCGGGCGCCGTGCGGAAATCACCGTGGTGGCAATCAATGAGCTGGCGGATGCTGCGGGCATCGCGCATTTGTTGAAATATGACACCAGCCATGGCCGTTTCGCCTGGGATGTTCGTCAGGAGCGCGAGCAGCTGTTTGTTGGCGATGATGCCATCCGTCTGCTGCACGAGCCGACCATTGCGGCGCTGCCCTGGCGCGAGCTGGCGGTAGACGTGGTGCTCGACTGCACCGGCGTTTACGGAAGCCGTGAGCACGGTGAGGCGCACCTGCAGGCGGGGGCGAAGAAAGTGCTCTTCTCCCATCCCGGCGGCAACGACCTCGACGCGACGGTGGTGTATGGCGTCAATCAGGATGAACTCCGCGCCGAGCACCGTATTGTCTCCAACGCCTCCTGTACCACCAACTGCATTATTCCGATCATTAAACTGTTAGATGATGCCTATGGCATCGAGTCCGGCACCGTCACCACCATTCACTCGGCGATGCATGACCAGCAGGTGATTGACGCCTATCATCCGGATCTCCGGCGTACCCGCGCGGCCAGCCAGTCGATCATTCCGGTGGATACCAAACTGGCGGCAGGGATAACCCGTATTTTCCCGCAGTTTAACGACCGTTTTGAAGCGATTGCCGTGCGGGTGCCGACGATAAACGTGACGGCAATTGACCTGAGCGTGACGGTTAAAAAACCGGTAAAAGCATGTGAAGTCAACCAGTTGCTGCAAAAAGCAGCACAAGGTGCATTTCATGGTATAGTTGACTATACGGAATTACCGTTGGTCTCGACAGATTTTAACCACGATCCGCACAGTGCTATTGTTGATGGCACGCAAACCCGGGTCAGTGGCGCGCATCTGATCAAAACGCTGGTCTGGTGCGATAACGAATGGGGCTTTGCTAACCGAATGCTCGACACGACGTTAGCGATGGCGGCTATTGGTTTCAGGTTCGACGCGTAAACGTCGACAAAACTTTATGAATCAACGAGAGGATTCACCATGTCTGTAATTAAGATGACCGATCTGGATCTGGCTGGTAAACGCGTTTTTATCCGTGCGGATCTGAACGTACCAGTTAAAGACGGGAAAGTAACCAGCGACGCGCGTATCCGTGCATCTCTGCCGACCATCGAACTGGCGCTGAAGCAGGGCGCGAAAGTGATGGTAACCTCCCACCTGGGTCGTCCGACCGAAGGCGAGTACAACGAAGAATTCTCTCTGCTGCCGGTTGTTAATTACCTGAAAGACAAACTGTCCAACCCGGTACGTCTGGTTAAAGACTACCTGGACGGCATTGAAGTGGCTGCCGGCGAGCTGGTGGTGCTGGAAAACGTTCGCTTTAACAAAGGCGAGAAAAAAGACGACGAAGCGCTGTCTAAAAAATACGCCGCGCTGTGCGACGTGTTCGTGATGGACGCCTTCGGTACCGCGCACCGCGCGCAGGCTTCCACCCACGGTATCGGCAAATTTGCTGACGTGGCGTGCGCAGGCCCGCTGCTGGCCGCTGAACTGGATGCGCTGGGTAAAGCGCTGAAAGAGCCGGCTCGTCCGATGGTCGCTATCGTCGGTGGTTCTAAAGTATCCACTAAGCTGACCGTGCTGGATTCCCTGTCTAAAATCGCTGACCAGCTGATCGTCGGCGGCGGTATCGCTAACACCTTCGTTGCCGCCCAGGGCCACAACGTCGGCAAATCCCTGTACGAAGCGGACCTGGTTGATGAAGCCAAGCGCCTGCTGAGCACCTGCGATATCCCGGTTCCGACTGACGTTCGCGTCGCGACCGAGTTCTCCGAAACCGCAACGGCGACTCTGAAATCTGTTAACGACATCAAAGATGATGAGCAGATTCTGGACCTTGGCGACGTTTCCGCACAGAAACTGGCTGAAATTCTGAAGAACGCCAAAACCATTCTGTGGAACGGCCCGGTTGGCGTATTCGAATTCCCGAACTTCCGTAAAGGGACTGAAATCGTGGCTAACGCTATCGCGGACAGCGAAGGTTTCTCCATCGCCGGCGGCGGTGACACCCTGGCAGCGATCGACCTGTTCGGTATCGCTGACAAAATTTCCTACATCTCCACTGGCGGCGGCGCGTTCCTTGAATTCGTCGAAGGCAAAGTCCTGCCGGCAGTAGCGATGCTCGAAGAGCGCGCTAAGCAGTAATTCAGTTCAGGCGGGGAAACCCGCCTGTTTTTCAGCGCGCTTAAGGGCTCGCGAACCTTCTTCAACGGTCGAAGATACAGATACAGGACTAAGTAACATGTCTAAAATTTTTGATTTCGTAAAACCGGGCGTCATCACTGGCGACGACGTTCAGAAAGTGTTCCAGGTAGCGAAAGAAAACAACTTTGCACTGCCGGCGGTAAACTGCGTAGGGACTGACTCCATCAACGCCGTTCTGGAAGCTGCTGCGAAAGTACGCTCTCCGGTTATCGTTCAGTTCTCTAACGGCGGCGCAGCGTTCATCGCAGGTAAAGGCGTGAAAACTGACGTTCCTCAGGGTGCTGCTATCCTCGGCGCTATCTCTGGCGCGCACCACGTGCACCAGATGGCTGAGCACTACGGCGTGCCGGTTATCCTGCACACTGACCACTGCGCGAAGAAACTGCTGCCGTGGATCGACGGCCTGCTGGAGGCGGGTGAAAAACACTTCGCCGCTACCGGCAAACCGCTGTTCTCTTCTCACATGATCGACCTGTCTGAAGAGTCCCTGCACGAAAACATCGAAATCTGCTCTAAATACCTGGCGCGCATGGCCAAAATGGACATGACCCTGGAAATCGAACTGGGTTGCACCGGTGGCGAAGAAGACGGCGTGGACAACAGCCACATGGACGCTTCCGCCCTGTACACCCAGCCGGAAGACGTGGATTACGCGTACACCGAGCTGAGCAAAATCAGCCCGCGCTTCACCATCGCCGCTTCCTTCGGTAACGTACACGGCGTGTACAAACCGGGTAACGTCGTTCTGACCCCGACTATCCTGCGCGATTCTCAGGAATATGTTTCCAAGAAACACAACCTGCCGCACAACAGCCTGAACTTCGTCTTCCACGGCGGTTCCGGTTCTTCCGCTCAGGAAATCAAAGACTCCGTCAGCTACGGCGTAGTGAAAATGAACATCGATACCGACACTCAGTGGGCAACCTGGGACGGTATCCTGCAGTACTACAAAGCGAACGAAGCTTACCTGCAGGGCCAGCTGGGCAACCCGAAAGGCGAAGACCAGCCGAACAAGAAATACTACGACCCGCGCGTATGGCTGCGTGCTGCACAGACTTCCATGGTGACTCGTCTGGAGCAGGCATTTAAAGAGCTGAACGCGATCGACGTTCTGTAAGAAAAATCTGTTTCTTACCCCGAAGCCCGCAGCAATGCGGGCTTTTTTATTATCTTAACAACAGGATAGCTCAGCAGAAAACTGTGATCCATTTGGCAAAACGTGCACTTATTGTTTACCCTATAACCTGACTGCCCTGTCGCAGGCTGAGTTATTTACTTCCCCCTGGGGGATTCATAAGGAATGTTAAATGGAAGATTTGAACGTTGTCGATAGCATCAACCACGCCGGGACGTGGCTGGCACGCAACCAGGAGCTGCTGCTGAGCTATGCCGTCAACATCGTCGCGGCTATCGCTATCCTGATCGTCGGGATGATCGTGGCGCGCGTCGTCTCTAATACCGTCAACCGCCTGATGCTGGCGCGTAAAATTGACGCCACCGTTGCCGATTTCCTCTCCGCGCTGGTGCGCTATGCGGTTATCGCCTTTACGCTGATTGCCGCCCTGGGACGCGTGGGCGTGCAGACCGCCTCGGTCATTGCGGTGCTGGGCGCCGCGGGTTTAGCCGTCGGTCTGGCGCTGCAGGGATCACTGTCTAACCTCGCGGCTGGCGTACTGCTGGTGATGTTCCGCCCTTTCCGCGCCGGCGAGTATGTCGACCTTGGTGGTGTAGCGGGTACGGTGCTTAACGTACAGATTTTCTCCACTACCCTGCGTACCGCCGACGGTAAAGTGGTGGTGGTGCCGAACGGCAAAATCATCGCCGGCAACATCATTAACTTCTCCCGTGAACCGGCGCGCCGCAATGAGTTTATTATCGGCGTCTCTTACGATGCCGATATCGACAAGGTGAAGCAGCTCCTGACCTCGATTATCGAATCTGACGATCGTATTCTGCGCGATCGGGAAATGACGGTTCGCCTGAACGAACTCGGCGCCTCGTCGGTGAACTTTGTGGTGCGCGTCTGGAGCAAAAGCAGCGATCTGCAAAACGTCTACTGGGATATCCTCGAGCGCATCAAGCGTGAATTTGACGCCAACGGCATCAGCTTCCCTTATCCGCAGATGGATGTTCATGTGGTGCGTCTGCCGGAAAAAGCCGAGTAAACCGCCACTCAGTGACTCAGGCCGGCGATGCCGGCCTTTTTAAATGGCTCATCATTAGCTTTGCTTATTAATGATTAATACTTTCAATTTCCGCTAATAATTTATTCGCGTTATAGTCAGCGCCACTCTCGAACACAGCGGAAAAATCCTCATGTTTACCTATTACTTTCAGGGCCTTGCCCTGGGAGCGGCAATGATTTTGCCGCTTGGCCCCCAAAATGCTTTCGTGATGAACCAGGGGATCCGTCGTCAGTATCACCTGATGATTGCCTTGCTGTGCGCCGTCAGCGACTTGCTGCTGATCTGCGCCGGCATTTTTGGCGGCAGCGCGCTGCTGATGCAGTCCCCTTGGCTACTGGCGCTCGTGACCTGGGGCGGCGTGGCCTTTTTACTGTGGTACGGCTTTGGCGCATTGAAAACAGCGTTCAGCCAGAATCTTGAGCTCGCCAGCGCCGAGGTGATGCAGCAGGGGCGCTGGAAAATCATTATCACTATGCTGGCGGTCACCTGGCTGAATCCGCACGTTTATCTGGATACCTTTGTGGTGTTGGGCAGCCTGGGAGGCCAGCTGGCGATGGAGCCGAAGCGCTGGTTTGCGCTGGGAACCATTAGCGCCTCTTTCCTGTGGTTCTTTGGTCTGGCGCTGTTGGCCGCATGGCTGGCGCCGCGGCTGCGTACCGCCAGAGCCCAGCGGATCATCAACATTGTGGTCGGCGCCGTCATGTGGTTTATTGCGTTTCAGCTGGCAAAAGAGGGCGTCGGCCATATCCAGGCGTTGCTCAACTAAGCGTTGTCCGATGGACTTTCCCGCTGTACGCGCTAAGCTTGCTGGCATGCGTCCCGTAAGGGCGATTTAAGTAACATGGAGAAACGACAGTGAAGTTAAAAGTCTTAGCCCTGGCGGCAACACTCGGATTTAGCACGATGGCGGCACAGGCCAGCGAATTGCCGGACGGTCCGCATATTGTGACTTCAGGCACAGCAAGCGTTGCTGCGGTTCCGGATATCGCCACCCTGGCGATCGAAGTGAACGTGGCGGCAAAAGATGCCGCATCGGCAAAAAAACAGGCTGACGATCGCGTTGCGCAATACCTCTCTTTCCTCGAAAAGAGCGGCATTGCGAAAAAAGACATCAACTCGGCGAATCTGCGCACCCAACCTGATTACGACTATCAGAACGGGAAAAGCATTCTGAAAGGCTACCGCGCGGTGCGCACTGTCGAAGTGACCTTGCGCCAGCTGGATAAACTCAACGGTCTGCTGGACGGCGCCCTGAAAGCCGGTCTGAACGAAATTCGCTCCGTCTCGCTGGGCGTTGCGCAACCGGACGCCTACAAAGATAAAGCGCGTAAAGCGGCGATCGACGACGCCGTGCATCAGGCGCAGGAGCTGGCCGCAGGTTTCCACAGCAAGCTGGGTCCGGTGTACAGCGTGCGCTACCACGTCTCTAATTATCAGCCGAGCCCGATGGTTCGCATGATGAAGGCCGCTGACGCTGCGCCGGTTTCCGCCCAGGAAACCTACGAGCAGGCCACCATCCAGTTTGACGACCAGGTCGACGTCGTGTTTGAACTGCAGCCGGCGCAGGCCGCGGCCCCGGCCACGCCGGCGAAACCGGCTGAAGCGCCGAAACCGGCCCAGTAAGCGATAGAAACAAAAAAGCCACTTCAGCGAAGTGGCTTTTTTTATGCCCGCGGCTTAATCCTGACGCAGCACCTTGTGGCCGTAATCGATGAGCGCATCGGTCACCCGGCGCATCATGCGGCTTTCCGGGGCAAAGCGGTGCCAGTAAAGCATACGGCGCTGAAACAGGCCGGGAGTGAGGTCGATAAGCTCGCCGCTGTTGAGCTCTTTTTCGATCTGCAGATGGGGGATCATGCAGCAGGTGGTGCCCTGGCGCGCCAGCTGGACGAAGGCTTCCGACGAGTTGACGATATGGCAGGGGACGCTACCCGGCGGCAGGTCGAAGTTTTGCTGCAGAAATGCCTGATGCATATCATCCAGATGATCGAAAGCGACGACCGGCGCTTTCAGCAGCGCCGAGCGCGTTACGCCGTTGGGGAAATAGCGTTGCGCAAACTCTTTTGAGGCGACAAACAGGTAATCGAGCGCGCCGAGCTGATCCACCAGGCAGCTTGGCAGCGCCTGCGGCTGGATACTTACCGCGCCGACCACTTCGCCACGGCGCAGGCGTTCCTGGGTGCGGGTTTCATCTTCCACCTGCAGGTTGAGACGAATAGGGGAGTCCGACAGCACATTAGCCAGCGCCGGCAGCAGCCAGGTCGCCAGACTGTCGGCGTTCACCGCCAGCGACAGCAGCAGCGGCGTGGAGCCAGTCTGCTCGTCGCCCAGCCACTCCTCTTCGAGCAGTTCAACCTGGCGCAATAGCGCCAGCAATTTTTGCCCTTGCTCGGTTGGGCGCGGCGGCACGGTACGTACCAGCAGCGGCTGGCCGAACATATTTTCCAGTTGCTTAATACGCTGTGAGACGGCGGACTGGGTAATACATAGCTTCTGCGCGGCGCGCTCAAATCCTCGTTCTCTAATCACCGCGTCCAGCGCTTGTAGTGTCCTGTAGTCCGGTCGTTTCATTATTCTGGCGTGCCCCCATAACTAATCGTTATCTCGCACTATGACATAAATTTTTATTTGATACAGACGAAATTGGTCTGCTCTGTTGTGTGATCTGCATCGCAGGGACATTTCCACTGTCGATGTTCTATAATGCGCCACAGGCATTCACATCTCGGACCATAATTATGACGCAGGATGAACTGAAAAAAGCGGTAGGTTGGGCGGCGCTGCAATACGTACAGCCAGGGACCATTGTGGGCGTAGGCACCGGCTCGACGGCGGCTCATTTTATTGACGCGCTGGGCACCATGAAGGGGCAAATCGAAGGGGCGGTTTCCAGCTCCGATGCCTCCACCGAGAAGCTGAAAAGCCTCGGGATCACCGTCTTCGATCTCAACAGCGTCGATCGCCTGGGGATCTACGTTGACGGCGCGGATGAGATCAACGGTCACATGCAGATGATCAAAGGCGGCGGCGCGGCGCTGACCCGTGAGAAGATCATCGCCTCGGTAGCGGATAAATTTATCTGCATCGCCGATGCCTCCAAGCAGGTCGATATTCTGGGTAAATTCCCGCTGCCGGTTGAGGTCATTCCGATGGCGCGCAGCGCCGTGGCGCGCCAGCTGGTCAAGTTGGGCGGCCGTCCGGAATACCGTCAGGGCGTGGTGACCGATAACGGCAACGTGATCCTTGACGTGCACGGCCTGGAAATTCTCGATGCTATCGCGCTGGAAAACGCGATTAACGGCATTCCTGGCGTCGTGACCGTGGGGCTGTTCGCCAACCGCGGCGCCGACGTGGCGCTGATCGGCACCGCTGACGGTGTGAAAACCATCGTAAAATAGTCTGTCCGCAGGGAGCCAACCGGCTCCCTCGCAAATATTTTTTCACCTGGCGCAATTTAGTGACTTCTGTCACATTTGTGCAACCATTCTGATTAACGCGCTACCGTTCATTATCTTTCTGGTGTTTTGTCCTGCCATTTCCTTCTGAATGACATTTCTTCAGGACAGCGACGCAAACGTTCATATTGCCGCGATAGTTTTTTTTGATATGTTGCTGAGACGAACTTTCGTTCAGCACGACATCAGTTAAGACAAAACAGGACGGGGAAATGGCTAAGGTATCACTGGAAAAAGACAAGATTAAATTTCTGCTGGTTGAAGGTGTGCATCAAAAGGCAATCGATAGCCTTCGCGCGGCAGGTTACACCAACATTGAATTTCATAAAGGCGCGCTGGATTCCGAACAGCTGAAAGCGTCGATCCGTGATGCCCATTTCATCGGCCTGCGTTCCCGTACCCACCTGACTGAAGAGATTTTCGCCGCGGCGGAAAAACTGGTTGCCGTCGGCTGCTTCTGCATCGGTACCAACCAGGTCGATCTGGACGCCGCCGCGAAACGCGGTATTCCGGTGTTTAACGCGCCATTCTCCAATACCCGTTCGGTGGCCGAGCTGGTGATCGGTGAGCTGCTGCTGCTGCTGCGCGGCGTGCCGGAAGCCAACGCCAAGGCGCATCGCGGCGTATGGAATAAGCTGGCGGTGGGGAGCTTTGAAGCGCGCGGCAAGAAACTGGGGATTATCGGTTACGGCCACATCGGCACCCAGCTCGGCATTCTGGCGGAATCGCTGGGGATGCATGTCTTCTTCTATGATATTGAAAACAAACTGCCGCTGGGCAACGCCACTCAGGTACAGCATCTCTCCGACCTGCTGAACATGAGTGATGTGGTTAGCCTGCACGTGCCGGAAAACGCCTCCACCAAAAATATGATGGGCGCGGAAGAGCTGGCGCTGATGAAGCCGGGCGCGCTGCTGATCAACGCCTCCCGTGGTACCGTGGTGGATATTCCGGCGCTATGCGATGCGCTGGCGAGTAAGCATCTGGCCGGGGCGGCGATCGACGTCTTTCCGACCGAACCCGCAACCAACAGCGACCCCTTCACTTCGCCGCTGTGCGAGTTTGATAACGTGATCCTGACGCCGCATATCGGTGGCTCCACTCAGGAAGCGCAGGAGAACATCGGTCTGGAAGTGGCCGGCAAGCTGGCGAAGTACTCTGACAATGGGTCTACCCTGTCGGCGGTCAACTTCCCGGAAGTTTCTCTGCCGCTGCACGGTGGACGCCGTCTGCTGCACATCCATGAGAACCGGCCGGGCGTCCTGACCGCCATCAACCAGATCTTCGCCGCGCAGAGCATCAATATTGCCGCCCAGTATCTGCAAACGTCGCCGCAGATGGGTTACGTGGTTATTGATATCGAAGCGGAAGAAGATGTTGCCCAGCAGGCGCTGCAGGCGATGAAAGCGATCCCGGGGACTATCCGCGCCCGTCTGCTGTTCTAACCATTTTTGCCTCTCGGGCAGGTCGCGTGCCTGCCCGTTTTTTTGTTAACACCTTCCAGGCAGAAATTCTTCTCCCCACGTACCTACCAACACCAGGTTTTGCCCGGGGTGATCACCGCCGGCAGCGGGATATCCCACTCTTCGCTCGGCAGGGTGTCCACCTGCTGGCAGTCGTGCGCGTAGCCCACCGGCTGCAGGCGATACTGCTGCCAGTTTTGCAGCGTCCGGTCGTAAAAACCGCCACCCATCCCCAGCCGTTGTCCGCCGGCATCGAAGGCCACCAGCGGGGTGACCAGCACATCGAGATCAGCGAGCGGCAGCACGTCGCGCACGTCGAGCTTCGGTTCACGGATCTTCAGGCGATTCACTATCAGTTCGCTCTGCGGATGGTAATGTAAAAACAACAGGTTACCGGGGCTAAACGGATGCAGCACCGGGAGATACACCCGCTTGCCGGCCCGCCAGAGCTGGTCAATCAGCGGTTGGGTGTCCAGCTCGCCGTCAAAGGAGAGAAACAGCGCCACGGTGTGGGCGAGAACCACCGGCGGCCAGGCCATCATTCGCTCTGCGGCCTGCAGGGCAAACTGCCGCTGTTGCTCAGGGCTGAGCGCGCGTCGACGCTCGCGGATCTGCTGGCGAATATGCTGGCGGGAAAGCAGGGTATCGGGCTGTAGGGTCATGCAGGTCTCATGGCGAGCAGGCGAAACAATAGAAAGCAGTGTAATACAGTGCGGCGTCAGCCGAAAACAGGTGTGGGGAAATAATGCGAAGTGAGGAAGGGAATCTCCGAGATGCCGCCGCAGGCTGTAACCCTTGAACCCTTGGTTCAAGGTGAATGTGTCGTCACGGTTTTAAGGCTTCTCGGACGGACCGAGCATGCTCACCAACCGTGGAGCGCCACATTCTTGTGGTATGAAATATCGGCTCAGGGGACTGGCCCGCTTGCAAACATCTCAGAGAAATTTTGTTCCTGGAGTTACTCTAACACAGTTAACTGCAAAGTGTTATTCAAACTTCGACCCTGGTCTTTCGCTTATGCGACCTTGCTCAAGCAATGCTTGCTCGATGGTCTGCTGAAGCATGCGAATGCGCTGCTCCATGCTGGAAGCGTAGTCGCGGGTCTTCGCTTTTTCCTGAGTCAACTCATAGCTGATGTTCAACGCGGCGATGAAGACCAGCTGCTCAGTATTTGTGACTCTAGTGCGTTCTTTTAAATCTTGCAACCGCTGATTAAGGTCTTCAGCTGCCTGATTCAGGGCATCCCTTTGTTCAGGCGGGCAATTCACTCGCAGTGAACGGCCGAAAATTTGGAGATCTACGGGTTGTGCAGACATGCCACCTTCCTGCTGATTGACTGCGCTGCCTTCACACCCTGACCCGGGTCTGCGAAGGGGCGACACTATAGCTACCCTGGTGCGAAGATACAAGCCCTATTCTGGTTCACCAGGGTCCAAAGTGGTAGCATACCATGAATATTCCTCCCAACGATGACGAATGCGCATGTCTATACAGAACGAAATGCCTGGTTACAACGATGTAGACCAGTTACTGAACCAACAAGGGGTAGGGCTTACCCCGGCCGAGATGCACGGTTTGATCAGCGGATTGCTGTGCGGCGGCAACACGGACAGCAGCTGGCAGCCGCTGGTGCACGACCTGACCAACGAAGGTCTCGCCTTCGGCCATGAGCTGGCCCAGGCGCTGCGTAACATGCATTCCGCCATCAGCGACTCACTGGATGACGACGGCTTCCTCTTTCAACTGTATCTGCCGGAAGGCGATGCGGTGAGCGTCTTTGATCGCGCCGACGCTCTCGCCGGCTGGGTCAACCACTTCCTTCTTGGCCTTGGCGTGAGCCAGCCGAAGCTGGATAAAGTGAAAGACGAAACCGGGGAAGCGATTGACGATCTGCGTAATATTGCCCAGCTAGGCTACGATGAAGACGAAGATCAGGAAGAGCTGGAGATGTCTCTGGAGGAGATTATCGAGTATGTCCGCGTTGCCGCACTGCTGTGCCACGACACCTTTGCGCGTCAGCAGCCAACCGCACCGGAAGTCCGCAAACCGACATTACACTAACTAAAATTCGTTCAGGGGGCGTCATGACTCAGCAGGAATTTCTCTCGCGTCGCCAGGCGCTGTTGGCGCAGATGCAGCCAGGCAGCGCGGCGCTGATTTTCGCCGCACCGGAAGCGGTGCGCAGTGCAGATTCGGAATATCCCTACCGGCAGAACAGCGATTTTTGGTACTTCACCGGCTTCAACGAACCGGAAGCGCTGCTGGTGTTGATTAAAAGCGATGAAACCCACAACCATAGCGTGCTGTTCAACCGGGTTCGCGATCTGACCGCTGAGATCTGGTTCGGTCGCCGTCTGGGCCAGGAGGCTGCGCCGGCGAAGCTTGGCGTTGACCGGGCGCTGGCGTTCAGCGAAATCAACCAG
Source organism: Klebsiella sp. GG_Kp175 (assembly GCF_040062325.1). Classification (NCBI taxonomy): domain Bacteria; kingdom Pseudomonadati; phylum Pseudomonadota; class Gammaproteobacteria; order Enterobacterales; family Enterobacteriaceae; genus Klebsiella; species Klebsiella sp. GG_Kp175. Next base: position 328,689 of record NZ_JBEAFX010000001.1, read on the forward strand.
CAGCTGTATCAGCTGCTCAACGGTCTGGACGCTATCTATTTCGCCCAGGGCGAATATGCCTATGCCGATCAGATTGTGTTCAACGCCCTCGAAAAACTACGCAAAGGCTCGCGCCAGAACCTGCAGGCGCCGAACTCGGTCATCGACTGGCGGCCCATTGTGCATGAGATGCGCCTGTTCAAATCGGCGGAAGAGCTGGCCGTGATGCGCCGCGCCGGTGAAATTAGCGCTCTGGCCCATACCCGGGCGATGGAAAAATGCCGCCCAGGCATGTTCGAGTATCAGCTGGAGGGCGAAATTCTTCATGAATTCAATCGCCACGGCGCGCGTTTCCCCTCCTATAACACCATCGTTGGCGGCGGCGAAAACGGCTGCATTCTGCACTACACCGAAAATGAATCTGAACTGCGCGACGGCGATCTGGTGTTGATTGACGCCGGCTGCGAGTATCGCGGCTACGCCGGCGACATTACCCGCACCTTCCCGGTGAACGGCAAATTCAGCCAGCCGCAGCGCGAAATCTACGATATCGTGCTGGAATCGCTGGAGACCGCGCTGGAACTCTACCGCCCGGGCACCTCAATCTGCCAGGTGAATCAGGAAGTGGTGCGCATCATGATCACCGGCCTGGTGCGGCTCGGGATCCTCAAAGGCGAGGTTGACGAGCTGATCGCCAACAACGCCCACCGCCCGTACTTTATGCACGGTCTGAGCCACTGGCTGGGGCTGGATGTGCACGATGTCGGTAATTACGACACCGACCGTTCGCGCGTCCTGGAACCGGGAATGGTGCTGACCGTCGAGCCGGGGCTGTATATCGCCGCCGACGCCGACGTACCGGCGCAGTATCGCGGCATCGGCATTCGTATTGAAGATGACATCGTGATTACTGAAGACGGCAACGAAAATCTCACCGCCGGCGTGGTGAAGAAGGCAGATGAGATCGAGGCGCTGATGGCGGCGGCGCGCCAGTCATGAGCGTGCTGATTGTCGGCGGCGGGATGACCGGCGCGACGCTCGCCCTGGCCATCTCCCGTATGACCGGCGGCGCGCTGCCGGTCCATCTGATTGAGGCGCAGGATCCCCAGTCGGCTCGCCATCCCGGCTTCGACGACCGGGCGATCGCCCTGGCCGCCGGCACCTGCCAGCAACTGGCGCGCATCGGCGTCTGGCAACGTCTCGCCGAGCGGGCGACGCCTATCCAGCGGGTACACGTCAGCGACCGCGGCCATGCTGGTTTTGTGAATCTGGCGGCGGCGGATTATAGCCTGTCGGCGCTGGGTCAGGTGGTTGAACTCCACGATGTCGGCCAGCGACTGTTTAGCCTGCTGCGCGAGGCACCGGGCGTGACGCTACATTGCCCGGCGAAAGTGGAAGCGGTCAGCCGTCGCCAGGAGAGCGTCAGCCTTACCCTTGAGGGGGGCGAAACGATCAGCGGTAAGCTGCTGGTGGCGGCGGACGGTTCGCGTTCGTCGCTGAGCGCCCGCTGCGGCATCAGCTGGCAACAGCAGCCCTATGAGCAACTGGCGATTATCGCCAACGTGAGCACCGCGCTGCCCCACGAAGGCCGCGCGTTCGAACGTTTTACCGAGCATGGCCCGCTGGCGATGCTGCCGATGTCGCAAGGGCGCTGCTCGCTGGTGTGGTGTCATCCGCAGTCGCGCCGCGATGAGGTGCTGAGCTGGTCTGACGAACGTTTTTGTCAGGAGCTGCAGCAGGCGTTCGGCTGGCGGCTGGGGCGCATTACTCACGCCGGGAAGCGCGGCGTCTATCCGCTGGCTCTCACCACCGCCAGCCGCGCGGTGTCGCACCGCCTGGCGCTGGTCGGCAACGCGGCGCAGACGCTGCACCCGATTGCCGGGCAGGGCTTTAATCTCGGCCTGCGCGATGTGATGAGCCTGGCGGAGTTGCTCGCTGACGCCCATCTCAGCGGCGAAGATGTCGGCCATTATCCGCTGCTGTGTCGCTATCAGGCGCGCAGGGCAGGGGATAAAGCCGCCACCATCGGCGTGACCGATGGGCTGGTGCATCTGTTTGCCAACCGTTGGGCGCCGCTGGTGGCGGGGCGCAATGTCGGTCTGATGGCCATGGAATTATTTACCCCGGCGCGCGATGCGCTGGCGCAGCGTACCCTCGGTTGGGTTCCCCGTTAAGGAGTAGAACGTGCAAAGTGTTGATGTTGCCATTGTTGGCGGTGGAATGGTGGGGCTGGCGGTAGCCTGCGGTTTACAGGGCAGCGGCCTGCGCGTCGCGGTGCTGGAGAAAGCGGAGCCGCAGCCGCTGGCCGCCGATGCGCCGCCGGCGCTGCGCGTGTCGGCAATTAACGCCGCCAGCGAAAAGCTACTGACCCGCATCGGCGTCTGGTCAGAGATCGTCGCCCAGCGCGCCAGCTGCTATCACGGCATGGAAGTGTGGGACAAAGACAGCTTCGGCCGCATTAGCTTTGATGACCAGAGCATGGGCTTCAGCCATCTGGGCCACATTATTGAAAACGCTGTGGTGCATTATGCGCTGTGGCAGAAGGCGCAGCGTTGCGCTGACGTTACCCTGCTGGCGCCTGCGCAACTGCAGCAGGTGGCGTGGGGCGAGAATGAAGCCTTTCTCAGCCTGCAGGACGGCAGCATGCTCACCGCGCGGCTGGTGATCGGCGCCGATGGTGCCAATTCATGGCTGCGCAATAAAGCCGATATTCCGCTGACCTTCTGGGATTACCATCATCATGCGCTGGTAGCGACCATCCGTACCGCTGAGCCGCATCAGGCGGTGGCCCGCCAGGCGTTCCATGGCGATGGGATCCTCGCCTTCCTGCCGCTCTGCGATCCGCATCTGTGCTCGATCGTCTGGTCGCTGTCGCCGGCGGAGGCGCAGCGGATGCAGGAGGCTGATGAAGCCACTTTTAATCAGGCGTTGAATATCGCCTTCGATAATGGCCTTGGCCTCTGCCAGCTGGAAAGCGCACGTGAAGTCTTCCCGCTGACCGGCCGCTATGCCCGCCAGTTCGCCGCCCACCGCCTGGCGCTGGTCGGCGATGCCGCGCATACCATCCACCCGCTGGCCGGGCAGGGCGTCAATCTCGGCTTTATGGATGCCGCCGAGCTTATTGACGAACTGAAGCGCCTGCACGCCCAGGGCAAGGATATCGGCCAGCATCTTTATCTGCGCCGCTACGAGCGTAGCCGCAAGCACAGCGCCGCGCTGATGCTGGCGGGCATGCAGGGCTTCCGCGACATGTTTTCCGGTAGCCATCCGGCGAAGAAATTCCTCCGCGACATGGGGCTGAAACTGGCCGATACGCTGCCGGGCGTGAAACCGCAGCTGATTCGCCAGGCGATGGGCCTCAACGATCTGCCTGCCTGGTTACGTTAACCGCGTCACACTTCTTTCACCCGGCCTGCGCGCCGGGTTTTTCCCCTCATTTGAAATATTCTAATTTCACCTCTTTTTTCGCATTAGATTTATTAATGCGTCCTTTTTTTTGTTAAAGAAATTAGGACGATAAAATCGCACAAAACACCATCATTCCCTAATCAGTGCCGCCTTAATGTTAATTTTATGTGGCATAAATCGCTTTTTTCCAGTCAATAACTCTGTAGGCTTTTCGGCGGATTTTAGTCATAAGCTAATGTGATGCCCTGAATGAGCTTATGGTTTAGTGCCGGGTTCGGTGGTAAGTTCAGGCAAAAGAGAACGTTTGCGTCGGCGTTCGTCAGCGATGCCGACACCCGATTTCGTGGCGAAAAATCGCCGACAATCTTGTGGCTGGTTCCGTTTTTATTCGATGAGGAAAAGATGGCTCAACAGACTCCGTTGTATGAACAACACACGCTGTGCGGCGCGCGCATGGTGGATTTCCATGGCTGGATGATGCCGCTGCATTACGGATCCCAGATTGATGAGCACCATGCGGTGCGAGGCGACGCAGGCATGTTCGATGTGTCGCATATGACCATCGTTGATTTCCATGGCAGCCGGACCAGAGAGTTCTTGCGCTATTTGCTGGCCAACGACGTGGCGAAGCTCACCACCCCAGGCAAAGCGCTCTACACCGGCATGCTGACCGCCTCCGCCGGCGTCATCGACGACCTGATTGTCTATTTCCTCTCTGAAGATTATTTCCGCCTCGTTGTTAACTCCGCCACCCGCGAAAAAGACCTCGCCTGGATTTCCGAACAAGCTGAACCCTACGGCCTCGAAATCATCGTCCGCGACGATCTGTCGCTGATCGCGGTCCAGGGTCCGCAGGCGAAAGCGAAGGCGGCGACGCTGTTTACCGACGCGCAGCGTCAGGCCGTGGAAGGTATGAAGCCGTTCTTCGGCGTGCAGGCCGGCGAGCTGTTTATCGCCACCACAGGCTATACCGGCGAAGCGGGCTATGAAATCGCCATGCCGAACGAGCAGGCGGCGGATTTCTGGCGCGGTCTGCTGGACGCTGGCGTTAAGCCATGCGGTCTCGGCGCGCGCGATACCCTGCGCCTGGAGGCCGGAATGAACCTGTATGGCCAGGAGATGGACGAAGGCGTCTCTCCGCTGGCGGCGAATATGGGCTGGACTATCGCCTGGGAACCGGCGGATCGTAACTTTATCGGTCGCGAAGCGCTGGAGATGCAGCGTGAAAAGGGCACCGAACAGCTGGTTGGCCTGGTGATGACTGAGAAAGGCGTCCTGCGCGGCGGCCTGCCGGTGCGTTTTACCGATAGCGACGGTAACCAAAAAGAAGGCATTATCACCAGCGGCACCTTCTCGCCGACGCTGGGCTACAGCATCGCGCTGGCTCGCGTGCCGGCCGGGATTGGCGACACCGCGGTGGTGCAAATTCGTAACCGTGAAATGCCGGTAAAAGTGACTAAACCTGGTTTTGTACGCAATGGCAAAGCCATTGTGTGATTTCCCTTTTTTGGAGATGAATTGATGAGCAACGTACCAGCAGAACTGAAATACAGCAAAGAACACGAATGGCTGCGTAAAGAAGCGGACGGCACCTATACCGTCGGGATCACCGAGCATGCGCAGGAGCTGCTGGGCGATATGGTATTCGTTGATCTGCCGGAAGTGGGCGCCACCGTCGAAGCGGGTGCCGATTGCGCGGTTGCCGAATCCGTGAAAGCGGCTTCCGATATTTATGCCCCGATTAGCGGTGAAATCGTTGCCGTTAACGAAGAGCTGAACGACTCGCCGGAACTGGTCAACAGCGACCCGTACACCGACGGCTGGATCTTCAAGATCAAAGCCAGCGACGAAGCGCAGGTTGCCGCGCTGCTGGATGCCGCCGCGTATGAAGCTCTTTTAGAAGACGAATAAATACGCGTCATCCTTCACGCTGCAGGGGCGTTGGCTTCCTGCCGCGCGAATGATTTTGCGTATTCCGGCCCGGTAAGCATCAGCGCTTGCCGGGCAAACCAGTCAGACAATCACGATTCACCGCACGTTTCAGGAACCATCGCTCATGACTCAGACTTTAAGTCAGCTTGAAAACCGCGACGCCTTTATTGAACGTCACATTGGCCCGGACGCTCAGCAGCAGCAAGAGATGCTGAAGACCGTCGGCGCGGATTCGCTTAACGCCCTGATCGGCCAGATTGTGCCGCAGGATATCCAGCTGGCGACCCCACCGCAGGTGGGCGACGCGACAACCGAATTCGCCGCGCTGGCAGAGCTGAAGGCGATCGCCGGTCGCAACAAGCGCTTCAAGTCTTACATCGGCATGGGCTACACCGCCGTGCAGCTGCCGCCGGTTATTCAGCGCAACATGCTGGAAAATCCGGGCTGGTATACCGCCTATACCCCTTACCAGCCGGAAGTCTCCCAGGGCCGCCTGGAATCGCTACTCAACTTCCAGCAGGTCACTCTCGATCTCACCGGGCTGGATATCGCTTCCGCTTCGCTGCTCGATGAAGCGACCGCCGCCGCCGAAGCGATGGCGATGGCCAAACGCGTCAGCAAACTGAAAAACGCCAACCGCTTCTTCGTTGCCGCCGATGTCCATCCGCAAACCCTGGACGTGGTGCGCACCCGTGCGGAAACCTTCGGCTTCGACGTGATCGTCGATGACGCCGACAAAGTGCTCGATCACCAGGATGTCTTCGGTGTGCTGCTGCAGCAGGTGGGCACCACCGGCGAAATCCACGATTACAGCAAACTAATCGCCGAGCTGAAAGCGCGCAAAGTGATAGTCAGCGTCGCCGCCGACTTTATGGCGCTGGTGCTGCTGACGGCGCCGGGCAAGCAGGGCGCGGATATCGTCTTCGGCTCCGCCCAACGCTTCGGCGTGCCGATGGGCTACGGCGGCCCGCACGCGGCCTTCTTCGCAGCGAAAGATGAATTCAAACGCTCCATGCCGGGCCGGATTATCGGCGTATCGAAAGATGCGGCGGGTAACACCGCGCTGCGCATGGCGATGCAGACTCGCGAACAGCACATCCGCCGCGAGAAAGCGAACTCCAACATTTGTACCTCGCAGGTGCTGCTGGCCAACATCGCCAGCTTGTACGCGGTTTTCCACGGCCCGGCGGGTCTGAAACGTATCGCAGGCCGCATTCATCGCCTGACCGACATTCTGGCCGACGGCCTGCAGAAGAAAGGGCTGAAGCTGCGCCATGCGCACTACTTCGACACCCTGTGCGTGGAAGTGGCGGATAAAGCCGCGGTGCTGGCGCGTGCCGAAGCCCTGCAGATTAACCTGCGCAGCGATATTCACGGCGCGGTGGGCATAACGCTCGACGAAGCAACCACCCGCGAAGACGTGCTCAACCTGTTCCGCGCCATCGTCGGCGACGATCATGGTCTGGACATTGATACCCTGGATAAAGACGTGGCGCTGGACAGCCGTTCCATCCCGGCGGCGATGCTGCGCGACGATGCGATCCTCACCCATCCGGTGTTCAACCGCTACCACAGCGAGACCGAGATGATGCGCTACATGCACGCCCTGGAGCGTAAAGATCTGGCGCTGAACCAGGCGATGATCCCGCTGGGTTCCTGCACCATGAAGCTGAACGCCGCGGCGGAGATGATCCCGATCACCTGGCCGGAATTCGCTGAGCTGCACCCGTTCTGCCCGGTCGAGCAGGCGGAAGGGTATCACCAGATGATCGCCCAGCTCTCCGACTGGCTGGTGAAACTGACCGGCTATGACGCCGTCTGCATGCAGCCGAACTCCGGCGCGCAGGGCGAATATGCTGGCCTGCTGGCGATTCGCCACTATCACGAGAGCCGCAACGAAGGCCATCGCGATATCTGCCTGATCCCAAGCTCCGCGCACGGCACCAACCCGGCTTCCGCGCAGATGGCGGGTATGCAGGTGGTGGTGGTTGCGTGCGACAAAAACGGCAATATCGATCTCGCTGACCTGCGTGAAAAAGCAGAGCAGGCGGGGGCGAATCTCTCCTGCATCATGGTCACCTATCCGTCGACCCACGGCGTATATGAAGAGACCATTCGCGAAGTGTGCGAGATCGTGCACCAGTTCGGCGGCCAGGTTTACCTTGACGGCGCTAACATGAACGCCCAGGTCGGGATCACCTCTCCGGGCTATATCGGCGCCGACGTTTCGCACCTCAACCTGCATAAAACGTTCTGCATTCCGCACGGCGGCGGCGGCCCGGGTATGGGCCCAATCGGCGTGAAAGCGCACCTGGCGCCGTTCGTGCCGGGTCACAGCGTGGTGCAGATTGAAGGGATGCTGACCCGTCAGGGCGCGGTTTCCGCCGCGCCGTTCGGCAGCGCGTCCATCCTGCCGATCAGCTGGATGTATATTCGCATGATGGGCGCGGAAGGGCTGAAGCAGGCGAGCCAGAACGCGATCCTTAACGCCAACTACATCGCTACCCGTCTGAAAGACGCCTACCCGGTGCTCTACACCGGTCGCGATGGTCGCGTGGCGCACGAATGTATTCTCGATATTCGTCCGCTGAAAGAAGAGACCGGCATTAGCGAACTGGATATCGCCAAGCGTCTGATCGACTTTGGCTTCCATGCGCCAACCATGTCCTTCCCGGTAGCGGGTACGCTGATGGTTGAGCCGACGGAATCGGAAAGCAAAGTGGAGCTGGACCGCTTTATCGACGCGATGCTGGCGATCCGCGCTGAAATCGACCGCGTCAAAGCCGGTGAATGGCCGCTGGAAGACAACCCGCTGGTGAACGCACCGCACACCCAGTGCGAGCTGGTGGGCGAGTGGAACCATCCGTACAGCCGCGAGCTGGCGGTATTCCCGGCTGGGTTGCACAACAAGTACTGGCCGACGGTGAAACGTCTGGATGATGTCTACGGCGACCGCAACCTGTTCTGCTCCTGCGTACCGATGAGCGAATACCAGTAAGTTTGCGTTTTAGCTAAACTTTTAAAGGCGCTGCGGCGCCTTTATTTTTTTGGAGGGAAGGTATGGGAATAGCTCTTATTAGCGGCTCGAGCCGCGGCATAGGCCGGGCGACGGCGCTGCTGCTGGCGCAGGAAGGGTATACCGTGGCGGTCAATTACCATCACAACATTAACGCCGCCACCGAGGTGGTGAATACCATTGTGGCGTCTGGCGGCAAAGCCACGGCGCTGCGGGCGGACATCAGCGATGAAGCGCAGGTGATGGCGATGTTTGAGGCGATTGACCGCATGGGCGAGCCGCTGACGGCGCTGGTCAACAACGCCGGGATCCTCTTTACCCAGTGTACGGTGGAGAGCCTGAGCGCCGAGCGCATTAACCGCGTGCTGGCGACCAACGTCACCGGCTATTTCCTCTGCTGCCGCGAGGCGGTCAAGCGCATGGCGCATCGGCATGGCGGTAAGGGCGGGGCGATAGTTAACGTGTCGTCGGCGGCGTCGCGCCTTGGCGCGCCGGGGGAGTACGTTGACTATGCCGCGTCGAAAGGGGCGGTAGATACCCTGACCACCGGGCTGGCGCTGGAGGTGGCGGCGCAGGGGATCCGGGTCAACGGCGTCCGTCCGGGGCTGATTTATACCGAAATGCACGCCTCCGGCGGTGAACCGGGGCGCGTGGATCGAGTGAAAGGTTCGCTACCGATGCGGCGCGGCGGCCAGCCGGAAGAGGTCGCTCAGGCCATTGCCTGGCTGCTGAGCGACAAAGCGTCGTATGTAACGGGTAGCTTCCTTGAACTGGCGGGCGGGAAATAACCCGTAGATGTCTATTGCCCGGCGGCGCTGCGCTTGCCGGCCCTACGGGGTCAAAGCCGAATGGTAGGCCGGGTGGCGGATACGCCTTACCCGGCATAAAAACCGCTAAAGCCCGACGGTCTACCAGGGGGCCGGCCACAGCCTCAGTACCCGTAGCCCGGCTAAGCGCAGCGCGAGCCGGGTAACGCGGCGGCCTACCAGGAGGCCAGCCACAGCCGCAGGCGCATTCCCCAACTGCTGGTCCAGCCGGTGGTAACCGACTTTACCTCGCCTTGAGAAATGACCACCAGCGTTGGTGTTACCTGGATATCCCACTGCCGCGCCAGCTGGCCGCTTGGATCATTCACCGTCGGCAGCGCCAGTTTCTTCCTGGTCAGCCACTTCTCCAGCGTGACGTTATCTCCGGAACGCAGGGCTACCGTCAGCACATTGCCGCCGTCAGCGGCAAGCGATGCCACCGACGGCGTGGTGTAGTGACAAACTCCGCACCAGGTCGCCCAGACGTACAGCAGCAGCGGCTTTTGCTGGCTCATGGCATGCAGATCCAGCGTTTTACCGTCGAGGGTTTGCAGCGATGTGGCGCTGACGTTTTGCGGCAGCGCGGGCTGGCGAAAATAATCCACCGCCAGGCCCACCGCCGCGCCAATCAGCAGCCACACCGCCAGCTCGCGCAGCCAGCGCCTGATTTTACTGGCCACGGGCTTTCGCCAGCTGCTCTTTCACCAGCCCCTCCAGCTCATCAGCAGGGATCGCCCCGGCCACCATCTGATCGCCGATGATGGTCGCCGGGGTGCCCTGAATATTCAGCACCTGCGACAAAATCAGGTTCATCTTCAGCGAATCCATGGTCTTGTCATCGATATTTACACTATCGGTGGCGGTTTTCTTCTGCGCCGCGGCGATGCTGGCGTCATCGTGATAGCCTTTTTTCGCCATCAGCCGCTGATGCAGTGCCCAGAACTTATCGGGCTGCTGGCGCCAGGTCGATAGCGCCGCTTTGGCGGCATTGACCGAACTTTGCCCCTTGAACGGCAGCAGCTTAACGATCAGCTGAATGTCCGGGTTATCGTGGACGATTTTTTCCAGCAGCGGATCAAACTGTTTGCAGTAAGGGCAGTTGTAATCGGTAAACGAGACGATCGTCAGTTTTGGCGCTTTCGCGCCGGTGCGCGGGCTGTTCGGATCGTTAAACAGCAGCTGCGCCAGCTGGTCATTAGCGTTTGCTTGTGGTTCTTCCGCCGGGGCGGCGAAGCTGAAGGCGGATATGCACAGCAGCAATAAGGCGTTGATAGCTCTCATGTTATTTTCCTTGGGCGACGGACAGGGTGGCGAGAAGGTGTTCGCGATCTAACAGCGCAGGCAGGATCTCTCCCTGCGGCAATCCCGGTCCGTAAATCTGGTTAAACGGCACCGCGGCGCTGCCGCGAGTGGTTAAAAACTGACTAATCGTGGCGGAGGGTCGGCTCCAGTCGCCGCGCAGGGCGACCACGTCCGGCGCTAACAGCGCCTGCTGGACGTCATCGCGCAGCAGCACGTTGTATTTATTGGCTTTACAGGTCACGCACCAGTCGGCGGTGACATCAATAAACACCCGCTTATGTTCCGCCAGGGCGCTGGCGATAGCCTGCTCGCTGAGCGGCTGCCAGTTAACCCGGTCGCGGCGCGGGCCCTCGCCGTCAGATCGGGAGACTAAGGCGACGGCGCCCGCCACCACGATGGCCAGGGCGCCCGCGCGCAGCGCCGTCCGCCAGCGGTAGCGCCAGGCGGTGGCCAGCAGCAGGGCGATGGCCAGAATTACCAGCAGGGTAAGCACCGGCGTAAGGCCGATGTGGATCGTCAGCAGGCTGACCAGCCATAGCGCTGAACCAAGCATCATTAGCCCCAGCAGTACGCGCAGATGATTCATCCAGCGGCCGGGACGTGGCAGTCGTTGCGCCAGCCCCGGCCAGGCAACGATCAGCAGCCACGGCAGGCTCATGCCGATCCCCATGGCGAAGAAAATGCCCCACAGCAGCGGCAGAGGCGCCACCAGCGCCACCGACACGGCGGTGCCAAGGAACGACGCGGTGCAGGGGGTCGCCAGCAGGGTGGCGAAGGCGCCCTGCCAGAAATGGCCCATTAAGCCGTTGCCGCCGCGGGTGGCGAGGAAGGTACTGGCGCTGGAGGAGAGGCGGATTTCGAACAGCCCCAGCAGACTGGCGCTGAACAGGATCATCACCAGCGCCATGGCGCCGATAAACCACGGGCTCTGGAACTGGATCCCCCAGCCGAGCGCCTGATTACCCAGGCGTAGCGCGGTCATCATCAGCGCCAGCGCCAGGAACGAGACGACGATCCCGCACGCCCAGGCGAGGAACTGTCGGCGTACCGCGCCGCGTTCGCGATGTTCGGTTTGCACCAGCGAGCCGAGCTTCATGGCCAGCACTGGCAGCACGCAAGGCATCACATTGAGGATAAGCCCCCCGGCCAACGCCATCAGCAGCACCCAGCCTAACGTCAGCTCCGGCGCGGCGCTGCCGGCGCTGATGGCGATCTGGCTTTCCTGCGCCTGGCCGCTATCCGCCAGCACCAGCGACAAGGTTTTACCGCGCAGATCCGGCGCCGCTTCGCCCCAGCTATCGGTGACCGGTATGGTGGCGGTCAGCGTATCGCCGCGGCTGGTAAAGCTCGGCTTGCCGAAATCGACATCCTCCATGCTGTCGATAAACAGCGCTGGCTGCTGCCAGCCGGCATCGCGGCGAGCGGTCACCGTCAGTTTGCCGCTGACGTAGCTGGCGGTCAGCTGCGAAGTCAGACCATCGCCCAGCGGCAGCGTGCCCATCGCGCGGGTGAAATCGTAGCCAAAACCCTCCCCTGGCGGGGCCGTCATATCCAGCGAAAAGGGATAGTCAGTAAGAATGCAGACATTGCTGCAGGTGGATAACGTCAGTACGCCGCTGAGCGTCGGTGGTATCTTCCCGCGCAGCGTCATCGGGAAGCTGACGTCACCGTGATAGCCCTGAGTGGAAATGCCCGCGACGTCGAAGCGCTGCGGCGTCGGCCAGCGCCAGTCAACCTCCAGCGGCGTGTGCCAGGCGATAGCCGGCGCGATGCCGCCTTCCCCCGGCGAGCGCCAGTAGGTTTTCCAGCCCTTTTCCAGCGCCACGTCTAAAAGCAGGCGGGTATCGCCATTGCTCTCGGTTTGCGCCCGCAGGCGGACGCTGGCGTGTTGATTGTCGGCGGCGCGTAGCCAGCCGCTGTCGGCGGCCTGACTGACGGGCAGCCATAGCCAAAGCAGGCAGACCAGTAGTCGCCTGAATAACATAGACATAAATTTGCTCCATAAATGATGAATTAACCTGAACTGTCAGGAAAATCAGTCACTCACGGAAGACGCATAATCGCAGATGCACCCGCAATCGGGGCGGGGAGATAACGCGGGGAGGCCACTGGCGCTCGATACGCGGCGGGATCGCCGCCAGCACCGCCAGCAGCAGGGTGATAGCCAACAGCGCCCCTTCAAACAGCATCGGCGGGACGGCCATCAGCGACTTGGCGCTGAGTTCGCACGGCGTGACCGGCGCGTCGGCTTTATCCTGGGTTTGCTGTAGTGACGGGCTGTCGGCGGTGAGGTTCATGACCAGCGCGTGCATCCCGGCCATTCGCTGGGCGGTGCAGACCAGCACCACCAGACAGGCCAGGAGGACAAAAAGAATGGCTTTGCGTTGTCGCTTAATCATGAGCGCCTCAAATATTCACGAGGCCTATCTTATCGGGCGAACGCGTTTTGGCAATGGTAAAGCTGTAAAGAAGTGTCTGGCAGATAAGCGATTTGCCCTCTCCCGGCCGGGAGAGGGCGGTCAATTACAGATTCTCGCCGTTGCTGGCGATGACTTCTTTGTACCAGTTAAAGCTCTTCTTGCGCGAGCGGGACATGTCGCCGGTGCCGTCGTCGTGTTTGTTGACGTAGATGAAGCCGTAGCGTTTGCTGTACTGCCCGGTAGTGAAGGAGACGCAGTCGATGCAGCCCCATGGGGTATAGCCCATCAGATCGACGCCGTCATAAGTGACCGCTTTGATCATCTCTTCGATATGGGCGCGCAGATAGTCGATGCGGTAGTCATCGTTGATGCTGCCGTCGGCTTCGACTTTATCGTAGGCGCCAAAGCCGTTCTCGACGATAAACAGCGGCTTCTGGTAGCGCTCATACAGTTCACACAGGGAATAGCGCAGACCGACCGGGTCAATCTGCCAGCCCCAGTCGGAGGCTTTGACGTGCGGGTTCGGCACGCTGCCTTCGAAGCCGGAAATGGCGTCGCCGGTGCCGCCTTCGGCTTTCACCGCGTTGGTCATGTAGTAGCTGAAGCCGAGGTAAGCGCAAGTGCCTTCGCGCAGGATCTGCGCATCGCCATCTTCCATCTTGATGTTGAAGCCGCGGCGCTCCCACTCATTCAGCACATAGCTCGGGTAGTAACCGCGCAGTTGGACGTCGGTAAAGACGTAGCGCTCGCGCATCGACTCCTGGGCAAACATGACATCTTCCGGTTTGCAGGAGTAAGGGTAGAGGGCGACCATCGCCAGCATGCAGCCGACCTGCATGTCCGGGTTGATGCGCCGCGCCGCTTTCACCGCCAGCGCGCTGGCGACGAACTGATGGTGCAGCACCTGGTACATGGTCTCTTCCGGATTGTCATGCTCGGTATAGACCACCCCGGAGCAGCAGTAGCCGAACAGCGGCGCGCGCCAGTTGCGCTGGTTGTTGATCTCGTTGAAGGTCATCCAGTATTTCACTTTGTGCTTATAGCGCTCGAAAACCACTTCGGCAAAGCGCACAAAGAAATCGACCACTTTGCGGTTGGTCCAGCCGCCGTACTGCTGCACCAGGTGCAGGGGCATCTCGAAGTGGGAGAGGGTGATCACCGGCTCGATGTTGTATTTCAGCAGCTCGTCGAACATGTCGTCGTAGAACTTCAGTCCCTCTTCATTCGGCTGGGTTTCGTCACCCTGCGGGAAGATGCGGGTCCAGGCGATGGAGGTGCGGAAGCATTTGAAGCCCATCTCGGCGAACAGTTTGATGTCTTCTTTGTAGCGGCCGTAGAAATCGACCGCTTGGTGGTTGGGGTAATATTTGCCGGCTTCCACCTGGTGGGTGATTTCACGCGGCACGCCGTGCGCCCCGCCGGTCAGCACGTCGCAGATGCTGGGGCCTTTGCCGCCCTGATCCCAGCCGCCTTCAACCTGATGCGCGGCAACCGCGCCGCCCCATAAAAAATCTTTCGGAAGGGTTAATTTTTTCATCCTGGCTAATCTCTCTAATAACTATTGCGCTCGAGTCTAGCAAAGTGAAATTGAATGTCACGATATAACAAATTTCTCCAAAGGTAATATGTTACATCAAAAAAACAGGCTGTTATTTTTAGCTGATTTTGCGCGCTAATTTACGCCCGAGCGATTCGAGAATATAGATCACTGGAATTTGCGTGGTAATATCGTAGACGCCGCCAATGCGGGTCTGCGGGACGTGCCAGGAGAGATTGAAATCGGCCAGTTTGGCCAGCCGCGAATGCTCGTGACTGGTAATCGACATCACCTTGCAATGATGCAGGCTGAACTGGCTGGCGAAACGCAGGATCTCTTCTGTTTCGCCGGAGACGGAAAGCACGATCGCCAGCGCGTTGCGGGCCATATCGTTGGTCACCGGAAAATAGGGGTCGTCAATATGGTTGCTAAATTTCCCGACGTTGGAGAAGAAACGGGCGCCGTATTTCGCCAGCGCGCCCGAGGTGCCCGCGCCGACAAAAATAATACGTTCTGAGGCGAGAATAATATCGACGGCCTGGTCTAGTAACCCATCGAACTCGTCATTATTAACGCTTTTAAAAAAGCTCATGATTTCACTGGCGCCGATATTTGCCTGTTGAGGCTCGTTCTGCTCAAGATATAATTTAAAACGTACGCGAAATTCAGAGTAGCCCTCGCACTGCAGTTTGCGGCAGAAGCGCAACACGGTGGTGGTGGAGACGCCGGCGGCTTCGGCCAGTTCGCGGATGGTCATGTACATCACTTTGTCGCGATTCTTTATGACGTAGTGGTAGACCATCATCTCAAGATTATTGAGACTGGCGACAGCGGCGTGGGAGAACATACTCACAGGGCGAACTCACAATTCATAATGACCAGGACGGAATTATATCATGCAGGCCAATGACATTACCTTTTTTCAGCGTTTTCAGAACGACATCCTCGCCGGGCGCAAAACCATTACTATTCGCGATGCGGCGGAGTCGCACTTTAAGGTCGGCGATGTGCTGCGCGTTGGGCGCTATGAAGACGACGGCTATTTTTGCACCATCGCCGTGACCGCGACCTCGACAGTGACCCTCGATACGCTGACTGAACAGCATGCTCAACAGGAGAATATGACCCTGGGGCAGCTGCGGCAGGTCATCAGCGACATCTATCCTGGCGAGAGCCAGTTTTATGTCATTGAATTCAAAACGCTTTAAGGTAAGCAGGAACAGCTGTGAGTTGAAATAAAAATTTAACCTTTTGATTTTAATGTATTTACAAATATACATCTTTTTATTTTAGCTAACAGGTGTTCACTGGAATCATTCTCAGTTACCCTAAGTGAGCAATGAAAGCGTTCTTGTTTTCAGGAGTCCAATATGGTGCGCAAACCATTAATCACTCAGGGATATTCTCTGGCAGAGGAAGTTGCCAACAGCATCAGCCACGGGATCGGGCTGGTGTTCGGTATCGTCGGGCTCGTGCTATTGCTGGTGCAGGCGGTGGACACCAACGCCAGCGCGACGGCGATCACCAGCTACAGCCTGTACGGCGGCAGCATGATTATGCTGTTCCTCGCCTCCACGCTCTATCACGCGATCCCGCATCAGCGGGCGAAACAGTGGCTGAAGAAATTCGACCACTGCGCTATCTACTTGTTAATCGCCGGGACCTATACGCCGTTTTTGCTGGTGGGGCTGAACTCGCCGCTGGCGAAGGGGCTGATGATCGTCATCTGGAGCCTGGCGCTGCTGGGGATCCTGTTTAAGCTGACCATCGCGCACCGCTTTAAAATTCTGTCGCTGGTGACCTATCTGACCATGGGCTGGCTGTCGCTTATTGTGGTCTATCAGCTGGCGGTGAAGCTGGCGGTGGGTGGCGTAACGCTGCTGGCGGTTGGCGGGGTGGTGTACTCACTGGGGGTCATCTTCTACGTCTGCAAACGTATTCCCTATAACCACGCTATCTGGCACGGCTTCGTGCTCGGCGGCAGCGTGTGTCACTTCCTGGCGATTTATCTTTACATCGGCCAGTCCTGATAAACATCCCACGGTGGCGCTGCGCTTACCGTGGCTACGATACTCTGCGGCCGGGTAGCCCGGCTAAGGCGAAAGCGCCGCAAGCCGGGAGTCATAACGCTTAATTACACGTCTTCCAGCGAATAGGGCAGCGGTTCGATGCGTAGGCTTCCGGCATCGTCGCGCACGCGGAAGATGCTGTCCGGCTCCATATCGTTATTCATCACCACCTGCACCAGCAACTGGCCATCATCCAGCTGAACCGCCGCAAGCACCGTACCGGTGCGGCGCCAGTTGTCGCCCATCTTCAGCTCCAGGTCTTCCCCGGCTTCCGGCACCCGGCTGGCGGTACCTGACAGCGTCCACAGCGCGCGCTTATTGGCGCCGCGGAATTTCGCCCGCGCCACCATCTCCTGACCGGTGTAGCAGCCTTTTTTGAAGCTGATGCCGCCCAGCGCCTGCAGGTTGGTGGCCTGCGGAATGAACTGCCCGCTGTTGGCGCTGTCGATAACCGGCAGACCGGCTTCAATATTCAGCGCCAGCCACTGCTGGCTGTTGTTGAGCTGCGCTTCGCCGCGCAACGCGTCGGTGACGCGGTTGGCGGTGTCGACATCGGTCACCAGCAGGAAGCGCTCGCCCGGGTGTTCAAACCACAGCAGGCTGGTGGCGCCTTCGCTGACCGCCGGAGTGGCGGCGTCGGGCAGAGCGGCGAACAGCGGCGCCAGCGCGGCGCGCGCCTGGAAGCCGGCCACCCCCAGCAGAACCAGATCGTCGTTGGCGGCGATGGTGACTTTGGAGAAGACGGCATATTTTTTCAGCTCGGTCAGCTGCGCGTCGCGCAGGCTGCGGCGTTCAATCCACGCGAAGCCGCCGTCGCGACGGAATACGCGCAGGTTGCTCCACATCTTGCCTTTGGCGTCACAGTGGGCGGCAAGCAGATGCTGAGCATCGGTGAGACTGCTCACATCGGCGGTAATCTGCCCCTGCAGGTATTTTTCGCTGTCTGGCCCGCTAATCGTCGCCAGCGCCCAGTCATCCAGGGTCATCAGCGTTAACGGCAGACGAGCGGAAGAGGAAGGCTGACGCGGAGGAAAAGGTGTAAAAGCCATAGTCATATCCTGAATCGCTTAACGCAGTGTGTGTGACCAATGGTAAAAGAGCTATAGTGCATTGCAAGTGCTTTCAACAGGCCATTTGTGCGCTGACGTTTGGTGAAGGCCCGGCGTGGGAAAACAATAAGCCCATCATTATTTTATGGTTTTTATGGAAGGATGCTCGCATTCAGCGATATTCCTGTAAAGTTACGGCAGAAAACGGGTTAAACTAACCAATATTTTGCTGCTGGAAGGTCAACATGGACATTAACAATAAAGCACGTATCCACTGGGCATGCCGCCGCGGGATGCGCGAACTCGACATCTCCATCATGCCGTTCTTTGAGTATGAGTACGATACCCTCAGCGACGCTGACAAACAGCTGTTCATTCGCCTGCTGGAAAATGACGATCCGGATCTATTCAACTGGCTGATGAACCATGGCAAACCGGCCGATGCGGAGCTGCAGCGGATGGTAACCTTAATTCAGACACGGAATCGGGAACGTGGTCCTGTGGCAATCTGATCTCCGTATCTCCTGGCGCGCGCAGTGGTTTTCTCTGCTGCTCCACGGCGTTGTGGCGGCGCTGGTGCTGCTGGTTCCCTGGCCGTTAAGCTACACCCCGATCTGGCTGCTGCTGCTGTCGCTGGTGGTCTTTGACTGTGTGCGCAGCCAGCGACGGATCCATGCCCGTCGCGGGGAGATAAAACTGCTCACCGATTCCCGGCTGCGCTGGCAAAACGCCGACTGGGAGATCCTCGGGACGCCGTGGGTCATCAACAGCGGAATGCTGCTGCGTTTGCGCCATGTCGATACCCGACGCGGTCAGCATCTGTGGCTGGCGGCGGACAGCATGGATGCCGGAGAGTGGCGGGACCTGCGCCGGCTGGTGCTGCAAAAACCGGCGCAGGAGTAAGCGGCGTCAGGAGAAGTGTTCGGCCATTTCGCCGAGGATCTGCTCGCACCAGCTCTGGATGCGCTCGTCGCTCAGGTCGTACTGGTTGGTTTCATCCAGCGCCAGGCCAACGAACAGTTGGCCATCCGCGATCACCGGTTTCGGGCTGGTGAACTCATAGCCTTCGGTTGGCCAGTAGCCGACAAACTTCACGCCTTTGGTCGCCAGCTTGTCATGCAGCATGCCCAGCGCGTCAAGGAACCATTCGCCGTAGCCCAACTGATCGCCCATGCCGTAGAGCGCGACGATTTTGCCCTCCAGGTCCAGGGTGTCCAGCTGGTCCCAGACCGCTTCCCAGTCTTCCTGAATTTCGCCGAAATCCCAGGTCGGGATGCCGAGGATCAGTACGTCGTACTGGCTCATCAGCGCGGGGGAGTCATCTTTCAGATTGTGCAGCGTCACCAGCTCGGGGCCGATGATATCGCGGATTTTCTCCGCGGCCATTTCGGTATAGCAGGTACTGGAGCCGTAAAACAGACCTATATTCATCGCGTAAACATCTCGATTCTTGCCGTGAATGGCGGGCAGTGTACCAGAAAGGCGTCCTCTTAAGGCATAATGAGAGCGTTTAACGAACAAAGAGGCCGATGTGAAACAGGATCTGGCACTAATCGAACAGTTTCTCGATGCCCTTTGGCTGGAGCGCAACCTGGCGGAGAATACGCTCAGCGCCTATCGTCGTGATTTGACGATGCTCGTGGAGTGGCTGCACCATCGCGGTCTGTCGCTGGCAAGCGTCGGCAGCGACGACCTGCAGGCGCTGCTGGCCGAGCGGCAGTCCGGCGGCTATAAAGCCACCAGCACCGCGCGCCTGCTGAGCGCTGTGCGTCGCTTCTTCCAGCATCTGTACCGGGAAAAAATTCGCCCGGACGACCCCAGCGCGCTGCTGGCCTCGCCAAAGCTGCCGCAGCGGCTGCCGAAGGATCTCAGTGAGGCGCAGGTTGAGCGTCTGCTGCAGGCCCCGCTGGTGGAGCAGCCGCTGGAATTGCGCGATAAAGCGATGCTGGAGGTGCTGTATGCCACCGGCCTGCGCGTTTCGGAGCTGGTGGGGCTGACGATGAGCGACATCAGCCTGCGACAGGGCGTGCTGCGGGTGGTGGGGAAAGGCAACAAAGAGCGGCTGGTGCCGCTGGGGGAAGAGGCGGTACTGTGGGTGGAAAATTACCTCGAGTATGGTCGCCCCTGGCTGCTGAACGGCGTGGCGTCGGATGTCTTATTTCCCAGTCAGCGCGCCCAGCAGATGACGCGCCAGACCTTCTGGCACCGGATTAAACACTATGCCGTGCTGGCGGGGATCGACAGCGAAAAGCTCTCCCCGCACGTGTTGCGCCATGCGTTCGCCACGCATTTGCTCAATCATGGCGCCGACCTGCGTGTGGTGCAGATGCTGTTAGGACACAGCGATCTCTCCACCACGCAGATTTACACCCACGTGGCGACCGAGCGTCTGCGACAACTTCATCAACAGCACCACCCGCGGGCGTGAGTGCTGAATAAAAGGACTGAGTATGAAAAAAGGTTTATTGATGTTCACCCTGCTGGCGGCTTCCCTTTCCGGGGCGGCGCATGCCGATAGCGCGGCAATTAAACAGTCGCTGGCGAAGCTGGGTGTACAGAGCACCGATATTCAACCGTCGCCGGTTTCCGGGATGAGCACGGTGCTGACCGACAGCGGCGTGCTGTATGTCACCGACGATGGCAAGCACATCATCCAGGGGCCGATGTACGACGTGAGCGGCGCGCAGCCGGTCAACGTCACTAACCAGCTGCTGCTGGGGAAGCTGAACGCGCTGAGCAACGAAATGATTGTCTACAAAGCGCCGAAGGAGCAACACGTCATTACCGTCTTCACCGACATCACCTGCGGTTATTGCCACAAGCTGCATGAGCAGATGAGCGACTACAACGCGCTGGGGATCACCGTGCGCTACCTGGCCTTCCCGCGCCAGGGACTGCAGAGCCAGGCGGAGCAGGACATGAAGGCCATCTGGTGCGCGAAAGATCGCAACCAAGCGCTGGATGACGCCATGAACGGCAAGGGCGTGCAGCCGGCGAGCTGCAGCGTGGATATCGCCAAACATTACACCCTCGGCGTGCAAATGGGCGTCAACGGCACCCCGGCGATGGTCCTCAGCAACGGCATGGTGCTGCCGGGCTATCAGGGGCCGAAAGAGCTGAAGGCGTTCCTCGACGAGCATAAAAAACAGACAAGCGGTAACTGATTCGCGTGAAACAACAGATACAACTACGCCGCCGCGAGGCGGTTGACGGCGTCGATTTACCCGCCGATCTGCCGCCGCTGCTGCAGCGGCTGTATGCCAGCCGCGGGGTGCGCAGCGCCCAGGAGCTGGAGCGCAGCGTCAAAGGCATGCTCCCCTGGACACAGCTCACCGGCGTTGAAAAAGCGGTCGGGATGCTGCACGACGCATTCCAGAAAGGGCTGCACATTGTCGTGGTCGGCGATTTTGACGCCGACGGCGCCACCAGCACCGCGCTCAGCGTGCTGGCCCTGCGCGCGCTGGGCTACGGCAACGTCTCCTACCTGGTGCCGAACCGTTTTGAAGACGGCTACGGCTTAAGCCCGGAAGTGGTCGATCAGGCTCACGCCCGCGGCGCGCAGATGATCATGACCGTCGACAATGGGATCTCGTCCCATGCCGGCGTCGATCATGCCCATGCCCTGGGGATCCCGGTGCTGGTGACCGATCACCACCTGCCGGGGGAGACGCTGCCGGCGGCGGAGGCCATCGTTAACCCTAACCTGCGCGATTGCGACTTCCCATCGAAATCGCTAGCCGGGGTGGGGGTGGCGTTCTATCTGATGCTGGCGCTGCGCACCTTTCTGCGTGATAACGGCTGGTTCAACGCCCGCGGCATCGCCGCGCCGAACCTTGCCGAGCTGCTGGATTTGGTGGCGCTTGGCACCGTTGCCGACGTCGTGCCGCTGGATGCTAACAACCGTATTCTCACCTGGCAGGGGTTAAGCCGCATTCGCGCCGGCAAGTGCCGGCCCGGCATTAAGGCGCTGCTGGAGATTGCCAACCGCGATCCGCAAAAGCTGGCGGCCAGCGACCTCGGTTTCGCCCTCGGGCCGCGCCTGAACGCGGCGGGACGGCTGGACGACATGTCGGTCGGCGTCGCGCTGCTGCTGTGCGATAACATCGGCGAAGCGCGCGTGTTAGCCAACGAGCTTGACGCGCTCAACCAGACGCGCAAAGAGATCGAGCAGGGGATGCAGGCGGAAGCGTTAACCCTGTGTCAACAGCTGGAACGCAGTAGCGACACCCTGCCCGGCGGGCTGGCGATGTACCATCCGCAGTGGCACCAGGGGGTGGTCGGCATCCTCGCCTCGCGAATTAAGGAACGTTTCCACCGGCCGGTGATCGCCTTTGCGCCCACCGGCGACGGCACGCTGAAAGGCTCCGGCCGCTCCATTCAGGGGCTGCATATGCGCGATGCGCTGGAGCGCCTTGATACGCTCTATCCGGGGCTGATCCTGAAGTTCGGCGGCCACGCGATGGCGGCAGGATTATCGCTGGAAGAGGCGCGCTTTGAGGAGTTTCAGCAGCGCTTCGGCGAGCTGGTGACCGAGTGGCTGGATCCCGCGCTGTTGCAGGGCGAGGTGGTCTCCGACGGCCCGCTGACGGCGGCGGAGATGAGCATGGAAGTAGCGCAGATGCTGCGCGACGCCGGGCCGTGGGGACAGATGTTCCCGGAACCACTCTTTGACGGCCGTTTCCGTCTGCTGCAGCAGCGGCTGGTGGGCGAGCGTCACCTGAAGGTGATGGTCGAGCCAGTTGACGGCGGCCCCCTGCTGGACGGTATCGCCTTCAACGTGGATACTTCCATCTGGCCCGACAACGGCGTGCGCGAAGTCCAGTTAGCCTACAAGCTCGACATCAATGAGTTCCGCGGCAACCGCAGCCTGCAGCTGATCATCGATCACCTCTGGCCAAATTGACAACAGTGTATGAATAAGGGCGCGAATCCGGTAGAATTCCGCTCTTATCACCGCATTTTGACAAATCCATTAAAAGAAACCGACCATGTTTGAAATAAATCCGGTAAAAAACCGCATTCAGGACCTCACGGAGCGCTCCGACGTTCTTAGGGGGTATCTTTGACTACGATGCCAAGAAAGAGCGTCTCGAAGAAGTAAACGCCGAGCTGGAACAGCCGGACGTCTGGAACGAACCTGAACGCGCTCAGGCGCTGGGTAAAGAGCGTTCTTCCCTGGAAGCCATCGTAGATACCCTGGATCAGATGTCCCATGGGCTGGAAGACGTTGCCGGCCTGCTGGATCTGGCCGTGGAAGCGGACGACGAAGAGACCTTCAACGAAGCCGTCGCCGAGCTGGATACGCTGGAAGAGAAGCTGGCGCAGCTTGAGTTCCGCCGCATGTTCTCCGGCGAATACGACAGCGCCGATTGCTACCTTGATATTCAGGCCGGTTCCGGCGGCACCGAAGCCCAGGACTGGGCCAGCATGCTGATGCGCATGTACCTGCGCTGGGCGGAAGCGCGCGGCTTTAAGACCGAAATCATCGAAGAATCCGAAGGTGAAGTCGCAGGGATTAAATCCGTGACCATCAAGATCATTGGTGATTACGCCTACGGCTGGCTGCGTACCGAAACCGGCGTTCATCGTCTGGTGCGTAAGAGCCCGTTCGATTCCGGCGGCCGCCGTCATACCTCCTTCAGCTCCGCGTTCGTTTACCCGGAAGTCGAAGACGATATCGATATCGAAATTAACCCGGCTGACCTGCGCATTGACGTATACCGCGCCTCCGGCGCCGGTGGGCAGCACGTTAACCGTACAGAATCCGCGGTGCGTATTACCCACATCCCGACCGGGTTGGTAACGCAGTGCCAGAACGACCGTTCGCAGCACAAAAACAAAGACCAGGCCATGAAGCAGATGAAAGCGAAGCTTTATGAGCTGGAGATGCAGAAGAAAAATGCCGAGAAGCAGGCGATGGAAGACAACAAGTCCGATATCGGCTGGGGCAGCCAGATCCGCTCTTACGTGTTGGATGACTCGCGTATTAAAGATCTGCGTACCGGGGTGGAAACCCGCAACACTCAGGCGGTGCTCGACGGCAGCCTGGACCAATTTATCGAAGCAAGTTTGAAAGCAGGGTTATGAGGAACCAACATGTCTGAACAACAAGCACAGGGCGCTGACGCGGCAATTGACCTTAATAATGAACTGAAAACCCGTCGCGAGAAGCTGGCTGCGCTGCGTGAGCAGGGCGTCGCTTTCCCGAACGATTTCCGTCGTGACCATACCTCTGACCAACTGCACGCTGACTTCGATGGCAAAGAAAACGAAGAGCTGGAAGCGCTGAACGTTGAAGTGGCCGTGGCTGGCCGCATGATGACCCGTCGTATCATGGGTAAAGCGTCCTTCGTCACCCTGCAGGACGTTGGCGGCCGCATCCAGCTGTACGTGGCGCGTGACGATCTGGCGGAAGGCGTTTACAACGACCAGTTCAAAAAATGGGACCTCGGCGACATCATTGCCGCCCGCGGTAAGCTGTTCAAGACCAAAACCGGTGAGTTGTCTATCCACTGCACCGAGCTGCGTCTGCTGACCAAAGCCCTGCGCCCGTTACCGGACAAGTTCCATGGCCTGCAGGATCAGGAAGCGCGCTATCGTCAGCGTTACCTCGACCTGATCTCCAACGATGAATCGCGCAAGACCTTCAAAGTGCGTTCGCAGATCCTGGCGGGCATCCGTCAGTTCATGGTTGGCCGCGGCTTTATGGAAGTGGAAACCCCGATGATGCAGGTGATCCCGGGCGGCGCTTCCGCGCGTCCGTTCATCACCCATCATAACGCGCTGGATCTGGACATGTACCTGCGTATCGCGCCGGAACTGTACCTCAAGCGTCTGGTGGTGGGCGGCTTCGAACGCGTCTTCGAGATCAACCGTAACTTCCGTAACGAAGGGATCTCCGTTCGTCATAACCCAGAGTTCACCATGATGGAACTCTACATGGCTTATGCGGATTACAAAGATCTGATTGAGCTGACCGAATCCCTGTTCCGCACCCTGGCGCAGGACATCCTCGGCAACACTGAAGTGCCTTACGGCGACCAGGTGTTCGACTTCGGCAAGCCGTTTGAAAAACTGACCATGCGCGAAGCGATCAAGAAATACCGTCCGGAAACCGAGATGGCGGATCTGGATAACTTCGATTCCGCGAAAGCGATCGCTGAGTCTATCGGCATCAAAGTGGAGAAGAGCTGGGGTCTGGGCCGTATCGTGACCGAGATCTTCGAAGAAGTGGCGGAAGCGCACCTGATCCAGCCAACCTTCATCACCGAATACCCGGCGGAAGTTTCTCCGCTGGCGCGCCGTAACGACGTCAACCCGGAAATCACCGACCGCTTTGAATTCTTCATTGGCGGCCGTGAGATCGGTAACGGCTTTAGCGAACTGAACGACGCCGAAGACCAGGCGCAGCGCTTCCAGGATCAGGTTGATGCGAAAGCCGCAGGCGACGACGAAGCAATGTTCTACGATGAAGACTACGTGACCGCGCTGGAGCACGGCCTGCCGCCGACCGCCGGTCTGGGTATTGGTATCGACCGCATGGTGATGCTGTTCACTAACAGCCACACCATCCGCGACGTGATCCTCTTCCCGGCAATGCGTCCGCAGAAATAATCGCGTCTTGTGCATTGCAAAAAACCCGGCTTGCCGGGTTTTTTTATGTCTGACGTGAGGTCTGAAGGCTGGCGTAACCCGACTCAGCGCAGGCCGGGGGCTCCCGGATGGCGGCGTAAACGCCTTATCCGGGCTACGCAACAGCGCAGAACCGTAGGCCTGTGCCAGCGTAGCGCCGCCAGGCAACGATGACCGTTATGGCGCCGCTTTTTACGCCGGGTGGTGGCGGCAGCGAGACGAGTCAGCTTACCCGCGCAGACGCGCAACAAAGTCGGTCAGCGCCTGGCGGGCGTCCCGATTTTCCGCTTCCAGCACCATCCACGGGCTAAACGCCCAGGGCGTGGCGGCCAGCGCGCTTAACATCGTTGCCAGGTCAACCCACTGATAATCCATGACTTCATCGTCATTAGGCTGTACTTCGCTCACCACGCGCGCGGCATACACCGGACATACTTCGTTCTCAACGATACCGTTTGGGGCGACCGCCCGGTAGCGGAAGGCCGGGTGAACCGGCGCGATGTCGGCGATCTCCACGCCGAGTTCGAAGCGGCAGCGGCGCGTGACGGCCTGCTCGAAGGTCTCGCCCTGCTGGGGGTGTCCGCAGACCGAGTTGGTCCATACCCCGGGCCAGGCTTTTTTGCCCAACGAACGACGAGTGACCAGCAACTGACCCTGCTGGTTAAACAGCCAGCAGGAAAACGCGAGATGTAAAGGGGTATCAAGCGTATGGGCGGCATACTTCTCCAGCATACCGGCAGGCTGATCCTGCTCATCCAGTAAAATGACGTGTTCCCCGGCCATGACGACTCCTGAAAATAAATAAAGACCCGGCACAAACCCGCCGGGTCATGTACTCAGGCCACTAGGTTAGCCCATAAATGGCAGAAAGGCATTACCAAAACAAGCCCTGGAGGCGGCTCTGTGAGCGGCCACCCGCATGTTGGGGAAGACCACCATGACGTGCGGCACCAACAGCAATCACTGTTCGTCGCGGGCCGTACCCGATGGCCAGGGGATATTGGTTTCGCCATCAGGGATGACGCCCTGCGCCGCGGACTGGTATGATATTCGCCCTGATTGCGAGGTAAGTGGTTGTGTTAAGTGCAGGATGCCTGATGATGAAACGCGTTTATATGACACTGATGCTGGTGGTAAGCCTGGCGCTGGCTGGCTGCTCCAGCACCTCCGATTCCGGTACGACCTACACCGTTAAACGCGGCGATACCCTGTATGGCATCTCCCGCACCACCGGCACCAGCGTTCGCGATCTGGCCCGCCTGAATAACATCTCCCCGCCTTACACCATTGAGGTGGGGCAGAAGCTGAAGCTTAACGGCAGCAGTTCAACGAAGACAACGAAGAAAAAATCTTCCTCTACGCGCACCGCGGCGGTCACGCCTTCGTCCGCAGTACCTCAGTCCTCCTGGCCGCCGGTGGGACAGCGCTGCTGGCGCTGGCCGACCAGCGGCAAAGTGGTCCTGCCTTATTCCACCGCCGATGGCGGCAATAAAGGCATTGATATCGCCGGAACCCGCGGCCAGCCGGTGTATGCCGCCGGGGCGGGCAAGGTAGTCTACGTCGGCAATCAGCTGCGCGGCTATGGCAATCTGATCATGATTAAGCACAGCGAGGATTACATCACCGCCTATGCCCACAACGATAAACTAATGGTGAATAATGGCCAGAGCGTGAAGGCCGGCCAGCAAATTGCCACCATGGGCAGTACGGATGCCGACTCAGTGCGGCTGCATTTCCAGATCCGCTACCGGGCGACGGCCATCGATCCGCTGCGCTACCTGCCGCCGCAGGGAAGTAAACCTAAGTGCTAAAAGGTTATTTTATCGCCAGTCAGCATCCGGCAGGCTTGTCACAGGGTGCGTAAGGGCTATAATGCTTCTCGCACCTCTTCGCGGGCGTAGTTCAATGGTAGAACGAGAGCTTCCCAAGCTCTATACGAGGGTTCGATTCCCTTCGCCCGCTCCAAACTCAACTCTCCTGAAGTCTACCAAACTCAATTTTCCCTTGATAAATCAGCAGTTATAGCATTCTATTAGTCTATTGAACTCAATTGTACTCCCCCAGGGTCAAGCTCAATGTGGGGGTATGGATGGGGGTATAATTGTACCCCCTGCTGAGAGGTACCCCCAATGAAGCTGACTGCTCGTCAGGTTGAAACTGCGAAACCCAAAGAGAAGCCCTACAAACTGGCCGATGGTGGTGGGCTTTACCTGCTGGTTAATCCCAACGGTAAAAGATACTGGCGTCTCAAATACCGTTCGTTAGGTAAAGAGAAGCTGCTCGCTATTGGCGTTTACCCCGATGTTTCTTTAGCTGAAGCCAGAAGCAAGCGAGAGGATGCTAAAAGGACATTAGCGGCTGGCAACGATCCTTCTCTTGAACGGAAAATTGAAAAACTTAGTCGTCAACAAGACGCAGAAAACTCTTTTGAGGCTATCACGCGGGAGTGGTATCAGCGTCGCTATGACCGCTGGTCTGTCTCCTACCGCGAAGAGATGCTGAGAACCTTCGAAAAGGATGTGTTCCCTTATATCGGTCACCGGCCAATCAAAGATATCAAGCCGATGGAGTTGCTTGCAGTTCTTTCAAAGATAGAAGCAAGAGGGGCAACTGAGAAGGTCCGTAAGGTTCGCCAGCGCTGTGGAGAGGTTTGGAAGTATGCTGTTGTGACTGGCAGGGCCGAGTACAATCCAGCACCTGATCTAGCCAGCGCCGTGAGTCCTCATGAGAAAGAGCACTATGCTTTTTTAACCCAGGATGAATTGCCTGAGTTTCTTCGGACTCTGAACACCTATGCCGGTAGTGTGCTTGTAAAGATTGCGATGCAATTGCTCATTTTAACGGGAGTAAGGCCAGGGGAATTGAGGCAAGCGGAGTGGCAGGAGTTTGATTTTGAGCGGAAGGTTTGGAACGTGCCAGCAGAGCGCATGAAAATGCGCCGCCCTCATCTGGTTCCGTTATCAAGCCAGGCAATTGACCTGCTTAATCAGCTTAAACCCATAACGGGAACAGGAGCGTTGCTGTTCCCGGGACGTAATAACCCAAAGAAACCGATGAGTGATATGGCTTTGACTGTGTTGGTAAGGCGCATCGGCTATGCAGGTCGCGTTACAGGGCATGGATTCCGCCACACTATGAGTACTATTTTGCATGAGCAGGGATTTAATTCAGCTTGGATCGAGCTACAGTTGGCTCACGTCGATAAGAACTCAATTCGTGGGACCTATAACCATGCTCAGTATCTAGAAGGGAGGATGGAGATGATGCAGTGGTATGCAGATTATATTGGCAAGTAAAAATCAATCATAGCTTTTGAGACTATAGTTAAATTAGTTAGTTATTAGTAGGTAGCGCGAATTCTTTAGCTTAGCTCCTCCGTTTTGGAGGAGTTGAACACCAGTAATTTTTTTGTACTGATTTTCATTTCTGCTTACTTCTGAAACGTTACATTTGCGTTTAACTGTCTATATATTGCCGCTTACGCACATTCCCCTCTAATTACCAAGGTTATGTTTCAGGTGCCAATGCCCCCCATTCATCATAAATGGGGGCATCCGTAAACCATTCACCTTCCAGGAGCAGATCCGCCTTGCAGAAGAGTTGGTTGCAGCCCATCAGCGTGTCACCAGTATTGTCGTAACGAACAGCAATGCCCCCTCAATCATCGAGCTATACGAAAGCAAAGGCTTCAAGTTAAGTCCCTTCACGCTTTACGATCTATCTCCAGCGAAGGCAACGGTCGTGAGTTTATTTCTGACATCGTGGGAATTCGAGTTTGATGGATATAGGTTAAGAGACCATATAATTTGGCCTCTTAACAGAAGGTTATACTTTATTAAACCGTTGCATCTACCTCTAATACTCTTAAAGCCTTTAGGTAATTAACATCTACTGACTCCGGCCTTTTCACCATCTCAATAATTAAATGGTATGGAATTGGAAATCTCGGAATCTCTTTTCTATCCACTCTTTCAATATCCTTTAAGACCTTTGATAAATTAGTGTCTTCAACAGTTAATAGATATTTCTTAACAGATTCTATAATCGTGTCCGTCATAAACCTATTAGAATTTCTTTCATGCTTTAATATAGTAGCGTAAACATCATGTTTCTCGATAGGGAGTGTAACCACCTCGGGTATTTCATAATAATCGGAGTAATTTAAGTTAATTCTGTAGCGTTGAGCGACTTGAAGTTTAAAGTATTCATATATTACTCTATGAAGCTTGATTGGTTTTGCGACCCCCTCTTTAGCAAAAACTTCCAAATATTCTGCCAGAATAAAGCTGGAGTGAGTGAAAACTTTTTGATTATAGAACTTCAGATTATCCTGAACATAATTTTCATAGTAATCACCAGGGTAGGCTTCTAGCAAAAAAACAGTCCTTTCCTCGTCAGTAAAGTTAGTAGAATATGATTCACCTAAATTGTCTGAAAAATAATGTAAAAAATGTGAGTAGGTTACTGATTCATACTGCGGAGGGGTTAATATTAAACCAAAAAGATCAGCGATTTCTTCATAGGTCTCAATGGAATTATAGTTTTTTTTCTTATTGTGACTATCGTAGAAATATTCCGAATAGAACTCTCTGCGAGTTGGCGATGTTGAAAGGCAGTCAATATACTCCGCAGGAAAGTTTCTATCATGATACTCTAAATTAAGATTGGCAATTATGTAATGAATTCTCTTTTTAGCCCACATATCCATAAATGGAGATGTAAACATATTACTGATTAAATTTAAAACGGTATTGGCATATAGCTTTGATTTATTTTTTTGATCGTAAAAAAACAAAGCCATAATCCCTTCAGCTATATTCTGATTGAAACTTATTGCATTAAAAAAGCCAACTGATAATTTAATATTTGGTAAGAAATGGGAGTACGCATTCTGTGAAACTATGTCATGGTACTTAGATATCCCTTCATCGTTCACATAATTATATATCTCAAGTATTTCATCGAAGCTATAATTCTCCGCAAATGAATTTATTGAGTCAATTCGTTTGTCGTCCCACTCCTTAATGTCCTGGGTAACTGCACCCCGAGAGAGAAATAATTCAGGCGTCACATCTTGAATTTCCTCAAGGGTAGATAACTTCGAAAACAGTCCCACATCTGTAACGTCAATAATTTCCGATTCATTAACAAATGAAGACTCTGAAATAACATGCCCAATGTTATCAAAGAATGAGAAAGGTTTACCATTATTCCCAGTATTTGGTTGAGACCATGTAGGATAGAATGAATTAATTTCGCCGTTTCGATATAGAACAGCGATCCTCATGCAATTCAACGGTTCGTCTATTTTATAATAACAAATTAACTCACCATCACGGCTTTCATGTTTGCTGATGTTCAACAAAGCATCATTCAGTAAATCAAGAATCTCGCTCTCACCAACTGTCTTTGGAAATAGTGTTTTCCAGAGAAATCCTGATTTATAATTATTCTCAGGAAATAATGTCATCTTTGCTGCTTTAGAGGTGAAAACTGACTCTGGTAATTTTAACAAAATAGTTCCATTTTGAAGTTCTCGCTCGTAGTACCATTCGTCATTGGTTTTGTTATTATAGAGTAAAATATTTTTCAGACCGGGAGTTTTACTTAAATAAGACTGCCATCCTGAATAGGTGTGTAATCCTCCAGAGATTACTTTTTTAGCAATACGCCCATTATCAGTTTCAAACACCTTATCCGTGACTTCGCCGTGGAGGACATGTTCAAGAGCATTTTTGGACAGTGTAAGTTTAAGATTTTCGTTTATTTGATATGTGTGAAGTACCATTGTTTAAACTAATCCATTGTAAGAGAATTGAATAAAAGGATACTTTAACTTACCTCCTCCTCTAAAGCATTACAAAAAATGAGGAGTTGTCTTTAAGTGATCACAACAAAAAATCAAAATTCTCCGCATTTCAAATGTAACGATTCATAAACTGCCCACACGTACAACAACTGTAGGCATTTTTATGCCAAAAATCGCAGTCAAAACCTCAAGTTGCTCTGGGTACGGTAAGTTCCCTTCCTGCCCGCCAACTGAAGCCGTGGACTTTGTTACGGTCAACGGCTTCGGTGTATTCGCCCAGGGCAATGCCTACACCTCTCATTCTGACGGGAAAACCTCTTATGAAGGCACGGAGTTATCTACAGGCCCATGGATCACTATCAACGGTATGCCTGTTGTCTGTGAGGGAGATCCTGTGTCTTGTGATTCAACGGCTTCCAGTGGTGACCAACTGGTGATGTGATCAACTAAAACTGGCCACCACTTTAGAGTTTTTCCAGTATCGGCTTTCCGATTCGTTTGTGGGTAACCCTCCGTTATAGTCATGCGGCCTTAGTGCGCTGTAATACCCGACGATAATGCGGTGGCCGAATCGTTCTTCAGTTCTGTGAAAAAAGAGCGGATCAAAAAGCGCATCTATAAAACTCGGGATCTGGCCCGAGCCGATATCTTCGATTACTTTAAAGTGTTCTACAACGGGCCCAGCGCCACAATCATCTCGGCGGCGTCAGTCCGGAGGCCTTTGAACAGGCCTCGTCGTGAGGACAGGATATGTCTACAGCCATGGGGTCAGTCCATACTTACAGGAAGCCTTTGTGAAACCGAAATTGTGATTTTGACAATTGAAGTGTGCTGGAATTGCTTGTAAGTTACTTTATATAAAGAGGAAAAAGGGGCTTATTACTTCCACTATATAATAAATCTACCCACTTTTTCTGAATCGTTAGATTTACCCCTAGAGAAATTCCCCGGCGACACGGAGTAAATATGAACAAAAGTTGCGTAGTTTTTGTACATGGGTTCACAGGAGGCGCAGGTACTTGGAAGAATAGCAAGGGGGAGAGTTTTTCGGACTTGTTAAGGGCTGATCGTGAAATCGATCAGTCTTATGATTTTTATGAGTTTGATTACTATACAAAGATTGCCAGTTTAGTTGATTCTGCACTGGTAGTTAGGCTGCTCAGTTTGGTTGGTTTGGGCTCGGGGAAAGTCAAGAAAAACCAACCTATCAGACGAATTAGTGAACTGCTAAGTACCTATGTTAGGACCAACCTAAGTAGCTATGATAGTGTCATATTTATTGCTCACAGCATGGGGGGGTTGATTGTTAAAGACTATATCTTAAACCATGAAAAAGGAGACACACCGGAGCCAATTGGTTATCTATCTCTCGCAGTCCCTCACAAAGGATCCATTGGTGGCTATTTGCTGGGTTCATTCAATCTTAATGCCAAAGAGCTTCAGCCATTAAATGCTTATAGCGACACACTAAACAATGCGTGGATAGATGCAAAAGAGAGCCTCCCCAAAGCTCAGTACTATATTGCACTACATGACGAATGCGTCGACGAGGTTAGTGCTTTGCCGTTTACTGTAAAAAGATCAGATAAATTTGTGGTTGATCATGACCATATATCCATTTGTAAGCCATCTGACGTTAATGATATGGTTTGTGCTCAGGCAGCCAACTTCTTAAAAAGCCGAGCTTATGATTTTACAATGTCCGAGTTAGCGACAACAGTATACAAACCGGAGTCAAACTCATACGAGAAAGAGATATTTGTTATTAAAATGATCTTATCGGACGTAGGTGAAAAGGGGATTGATGATGCTAAAGGATCATTTTTTCACGCAGAGATAATAACTAAAGCAGCAGATAAAAATGACCGGATAACTCTCCAAGACCTACAGACGAAGGTTCTTTCTCTATATCAACAATCCTACAACGCGCATTCTAGCAAGCTCGAAGCAAATGAAGTCTTTGCTAAAGTCCATGACTTACTATTGGAGCAAGACTCTAAGGTTCTGGTTAGTGGCGTGAACTACATTAACTTTATGCACAAGAAGGGACTACTGCATCAGTTGGCAAACAAACTTAATACTCAAGTTACTTGGTCTGACAAAATTGGAATCCAAGATATCTTGGCAAAAATGTAGAGGTCATCATGTCTTCGATAATTGATTATCGCGAAGAGTTTTTTGTGCGTCTTTATCGGTGCTGGTTGATCGTTAGCATTTTAGGATTCAACCAAAAAGGTAAGAATATTCTATCTATCAAAAAAGCGGCTTTTTTCGATTTTTTGGTAAGAAATCCAAAATTATTTCATGAATTTCTCGTGAAATTTGACCGACTTTCAAATGAACCTCCTTGCTCAGAAATTCTGTACTCAAGCAATATTGACTATGGTGCATTCCAGGAATATCAAGAATTTTTGAAAAGCGTTTTAGTGTTAGAAAGCGAAGGCTATTTAGAAATTACACGCGCAGGAGATGATTTCTTTATCGCATCGACTAATAAAAAGTTTGCCGAAGCAATGACCCCTCCACCAACGTGGCAAATTAACATAGGTTTACTCAAGCCGCTGGTGAGTAAGTCTCTCAGTGTGCTTTATAAAGGAGTTCTTAGCAAATGAACACGGAAAATAGCCCTTACATTTTTGTGAAGAAAATTGTTATCCACGGAGTGGATACCTCGTATGAGGCAACATTTGAAAATGGTATAAATCTGATTTGGGGGGACATGGACTGTGGTAAATCCAGTATTCTGAATCTGATTGATTACTGCTTAGGAGGAAGTAATGATACCCTCACGTATGGTGAGATTTTGGCTAAAGGTAGAACTGCATACTTAGAGGTAGACCTTAACGGTAATGTAATTACCTTCGAGCGGCCTATTTTAGACTCATTAGCTCCAGTGAAGGCATATCGAGTTCCTTATTCATTGATCCTAACGACATATCCCATGCTCTTATCTGCCGATTCGCAAAAATCACTTCCCGACGGCTGGATTTCTGATTTTATTTTGGATGCTCTAGGGATTCCTAAAGTTAGCATCAAAGAGTCTCGTTACCGTGATGAGGCGAACTCTGATCGACTCAGTTTCCGTGACTTGATGAAATTAATGTACCTAAAACAAACAAAAGTTGGCGCTGATAGTTTATTGAATTACGGTAATCCTATAGTATTTAATAAAAACATTGAAGTTCAGAAGTTTGTTTACAATATTCACGACGACAAGTTGGCCTCCCTGAATAAAGAGTTGCAGATGGAGACACAAGCACTACACCTCCTGCAAGCTTCTGAAACTGCTATCTCAAAATTCTTATGTGATGTAAACATCACCACTAAAGCTCAGAACGATAGTGATGATCTTATCACTTCAAAAGAGCTTGCACTTAGCGAACTGGAAGAAAACGCGGAAAAATTAAAGGCAGACTATGAGTTCTCTAGCGCTGTTTCTCTTGAGATGGCGCGCGAAATCGTGCAAATGAGATCAAGCGTTTCTCATTTGAAGTCAGAGCGTCTAGAACTTGAGAAACAACATAATAATTTTTCTAAACTAAAGAATACATACCAGAGCGATCTAGAGTCTCTAAATATATCTAAACTTACAAGAGTCTCTATATCTAATCGCAACATTATAGATACAACGCTCCCTTGCCCACTGTGCTCTAGTGAAATTAGCTTAGCAGCCCCCCAACTCACTGATAGCGACTTAGAGGCAGAGATTAAATCTATTAAGAATAGACTCGCTGGAGTGCTCGTAGCACTAGAAAATATTTGGGCTAAAAAAATAAATCTTCTTGAACAAGAAACTGATATATCGAAGAAGCTAAGTTCGTTAACTGTTGATTTTGATAAATTTAATATAGAGAACATATCTGCTCTTTTATCCTCTATCGAAGCGCTTGAGCGTGCAAAGGTCGAGATTAAGGTCAGCATCGCTTCAGCTAAAAGAGACTTGGCTATCAATAACAAATATTCTGATATATCAAAGGGAATTCAAGATAAAAATTCAGTTATTTTTGCGCTAAAACGCAATATAAAATCGGTAGAGGACGGGCTTACGGGACTTGATGATGTAGTATCTAGCTTGAGCGGTATATTTAGAAAATACATTTCAAATAGTGGGCTTCAAAACGTCCATGACGTATATGTAAATAAAAAATTCATCCCTCACTTTCGCGATATAAGTTACTACAACACAACTTCTGGCGGCGTAAGAACCATCATGTCCATCGGAGGATTCGTATCTAGAATGGAGTATTTACTCTCTACCGCCGGAAATCTCCCTACTTTTCTTATGGTAGATACACCAGGTCAAAATATTGGACGAAGGGGAAGAAAGGATGATGACTCAGCCCTTTCAGATCCTGTCCTCTACAACAATATATTTAAACAATTCCTTGGGCTGGTGAACAAAGCTCGAGCAGAAAATAGACTATTTCAGATCATTGTTGTTGACAATGATTTGCCGCCGGTTCTAGAGGAAGGAGGGGATTATCACTTGGTGAAAAGATTCAGCAAGAATGGTGGAGAGTTTGAAAAGGGATTGATTAATGATTACGAGTAGTGGCGCAAAGTAATTCATGTTTAATCAATTTCTGGAGCTCTTTAGTAAGATAAATGCTACCTATTAGCATTACGGAATCAACGGTGTAACCAAACATGCACGCAACAACTTTGCTCCAGATTCCCGGTGTTGGGACGTTAATTCTGCTCTTCGCTCATAGCACACCTTGAGCCGTCCATAGTTGTCCGCTTCGTGCCAGAAGCAGAAGCGGACTATTTTTAGGTCGTCATTCAATCTTCTATTGAGGTCATTTCTTCAGAGAGTCATTGTCTTAGAATTAGTATTTTAAATGGATATAGGTTATCTGAACGGTATACTAAATCGTATCCCCGCTCAGCCTGAAGTTTGTACTGAGCAAACGTAACAATAAGGCTTCCTGCTGCTACATCATCTGCAATCAAAACACTGCGTCAGCTTGTTGACAATGGCCAATTGAATACCGCGAACAAGTGTAAGAACTCCCAGCAACTCTGCTTCATAGTCCTCTTTTGTTAGCCCCTTAAATCCCTGATATTTCATCCACTCAGCATCATTACGATACACCATAAAACTATCAATTTCGTGTGAATGAAATGTTCGAATGATGCATCTTGACGATATTATCTGCATAAAACTTCCTGTTAAATGATTCATCTGCGCCGGTCTCTGCGACCATAAGAGTTACCGCCTGACGCTACGCCCGACGGCTACTTCTGACTATGTCCGATGCGTTGCCGCTTTCATACACAACTCGAAAAATGTCAGTTTGATGTTAACCCCTCATTGGAATAGAACACAAACGCCAGCTTATTCCCGTCCGGATCGCGTACATAAGCACTGTGAAAACCTGCTCCGTAATGCGGCCTATGTCCCGGCGCGCCTTCATTTGTCCCGCCGAGGCTGAGAGCGAGCGCATGCAATTGCGCTATATGTTCAAATGAGTGGGCATTCAGCGCGACCATCGTGCCATTTCCTGTTCCAGCACGCTGCTGATCAAAAGGCATACCAATGCATAACCCGGTCGTATGGTTATCGCTGAACGTGCCCCAGGATGCCCCCTCTTCATTCCTGCCTGCCTTTGGATGTCCAAGCAATTCCATCAACGGATCGTAGAAACTAATAGCACGCTGTAGATCGTTAGTACCCAGCATCACGTAAGAAAACATAATACCCTCCTCGTCCAGATTATCTTTTACATGTTTGCGCCAGGCCTTGAGATTTGGTGCGTCACTGAAGCTGACGGAAACCTGGCTGATGACAGTGATACCAGCCCGGAGCATTACTGCTGTGGCTGGCTGTTCGTGTGAGGCTCTGGTCAATATCACGTCCTGTGTTATTAGTATCTGTTGATAAACTCAACCAACATTAAACGGATATTATTTAATCATTAGTTATGCATGGTTATTTCGGCTAGGTCACAAGCCGTTACCGGGAATTGTCGACGCTGAATAATTACTCTCAGGTTACTCATAAAATAAAGCTAATCTTTACATAGGGGGCACTGCGTTCTCCCTCGCCATGATAAACAGTATCAATGTTGTTACCGTCTGGATTGAGAACAAAAGCGTTGACCATTTCACGGTTGCAGGCTTGAAATGCGAGATGGTGCCGTCCCACCACTTTACTGATGTGCATGGCTGCATGTCGGAACTGATGTGATTCTTCGAAATGAACAGCCGATATTGGCATTGGAATATCGAGGTTTTTCAAAATAGTGAACGAAATACCAATGAAAAACTGAGCTTCAGGTTTGAATTATCAATCACCCATATCTGGATAGTCCACAAAGGAATGTAAGAGAAAAGAAGGCTAAACTTACTCGTCTACTCAGGTAACAAGAGCGCTTTGTTAGCAGTACGCTCAACGCTGTAAATTCCAGAATGGCATTTTTTACAATGCTTGTTACCGACGTAATCTTCACTACAAAGAACGCAGAACCAGCGAGTAGGCGGGCTGGTCGAGGTATCGATCGCATAAGTGATCTGCCGCAATTTTTTAATACGGGCAGCTTCCTTCTCCATTGGGTCCACCCAGGCGCACTTCATCAGTTTATGGTGAGATATCGAGTGCTGAATATGCTCAAACCAAGGGCCTTCTTTCTCATCCCCTTTATGTAATATTAGCCTGCAGCCACAGCTGGCGCATGTCCAGTGCTCGTTGGTATTGGAGGCTTCAGTGGCTTCCTTAGCAGTGACATACTTGTTGTATATGTTGTTTGCCAGAAAGCATTTCAGTATGCGCATCCCGTCACCTCCGCAGTCTGGTCTGCTGTACTGGAGTGCGCCCGGCTGTAATCACCGGTACGGCAATTCAGGCAGTACCGTTCGCCGTGGTAATCACTGTCGCACTCCGAACAGTGCCATTCGGCCTTACGTACTATCGGGAGGACATCCGGGACGTAACGGCGCAGCATGCGTATCCGCCGTGCTTCTTTCGGCTCAGGGCATACGTACGGGCAATGGTGACGACCGTTCTCGGTCAGGTCTTCCCGTGTATGCTCAAACCACGGGCGGTTAGTACCCCATTCAGGATGGAATAACAGAGCGCTGCCGCAGAGGTGGCAGGTGTAGCGGTCATAAGGGTGAAGCTGTGCAGTGGTTGCGCCCGTTAGACGCTGATTGCCGTCAAGGCCGATAAAAGATTTGGCGTAAATCGTCATAGTAATGGGTCCTTTGCCATACGACAGGCAGAGCTAAGCCGTCCCGGGGAGGGCAGCAGTGCAGGTCATACGACTGGTGGCGTTAAATCAGGTGGGAGATGTGATTGCGTTCGATAGATTACTGGCGGGACTGATCAATGCGTTCCTGTAGCCAGGCTTCCACTTCGCTTTCAAGCCAGCGGGAGCTTCTGCCCAGCTTAATTGGCTTTGGGAATTCACCGTCTTTAATCAGTTTGTAGAACCATTTGTCCGTTAAGCCGGTGAGTTGTGTGATAAACGCCATATCGACAAATTTGTCGGTAAGAAGGCTGGCAGGTGTGGTCATCGTTTTTCTCCTTGAGTGAATGGGAGAAGGAGCCTGGTACGGTGAACGCAGACTCCTTCAAACGATGTGGCACCGGCGTAATTTTTAACTGGCTTTTCGCCGCCTGCCTGCTGTCCGTGGCGCAGGAATATTACTCAACTGGCAGATAACCCCCAGGGTTTTCTGTGCCTGCTTGCTGAGGTAGCTCAGGATGTACTGCATACCTCTGCGGCCCCTGGCATCGTCATAAGAGGTCACCCATTCTCCTCTCACGCGATAATGCTCTTTAGGCTCACAACGATGTGTGTGTCCTTCTCCCCACGTCACATACTTCCAGGTGTCCCTGAGTGCTTCAAAGACGGTCCAGACCTGGCGATGCTTCTGACCGTTGAGGTAAAACGCGGCGTGGATGTGGTAACCATGCTGTTCAGTTTGTTCCAGTACCCATGCGTAACCCACCAACCCGTTGATATCCCCGCAGCGTTGAATCAGTAATGTGATATCCGCTACTGTCGAATGAATATCTCCCTCACTATGCGAATCGCTGTCCTGAAGGTAAGAGAAGTCCACCCGTAGCATCAACAGCTTGGAATAACGCTCAAATAACTGGTCCTGATGGCGTCGTAGCTTTCGGCTCAGGGCTGTGTGCTGAACGTAGCTAAGATTGATATCGGTCGTGTCGTGGTAGCTCATGTCTGATTCTCCATGTGAGTGTAATCGTCATGGGAATGGACACAGGCGTCAGTTTTGAAATGGGTGCAGGAGAGCGGTAAGTATCGCGGTACCATGCTGATTGCCGTGCTCGGGCATCGCTCATGGGGGGGGAGGGTTACGAAAGTGCTTCTCTATAAAATATCATTTTATTCCTTAATTAAATGATTTCGGCCTCGTGATTCATGCACTTCAAGGCAGGGGCATTTGCTCATCTCATGGCGTTAACCTTGTTGGCACCTTCGCCACTCTTGACCAGATGATTTTTAAAAATCTTACCATTTAAAGGCTCTCCCTCAGGACCTAACTCAGCGGCATAAAGGAGCCGTATTTAAGCCACTTTCCGCTATATTGCTGTAACAAATAGGCCAGAAAGAGACGGAGCAGGTGATTTGCAGAGAATTTAGGGCAACAAACCCAGTGATAATGGTATCTACAAGTGAGGTTAATAATTAAAAAACGACGATATACATCATAAAAGACGACGATTTATTGTATTAAAATCGAGTGGTTTCATACTAAAAAACAAACATGATAAACGTCAGAATTCGTACAGTTTAAGTGTGAGAATTGTGTGATCGGACGAGTGACAATTTCGATGTTGCAGCGAGTTGGGAGGAGCGAGGGATGGCAGGCCTGAAGGATGACTTTAGAGTGTTTGACTTACGCCGGGAAGACCTGGCCTATGAGAGTCCTAACCAAAGGTGGGGGGAAATCAGCCATCAATATTTCTTTGTTGGGTTTGAGCGCCTGGAGGAGGATGAAAGGCCTGGTAAGGATGAAAAGTTCAAAGCTCGCTTCAGGATGTTCGATATGCTGGACAAACTTTATCTGAACCAGGCGACCAGCGATGGGCAAGAGTTTAGAAGACCGAAGACGAAGTTTCGTGATTCTCAGCCAATCCACAGCGAACAGTTAGAGAAAAAGTGGAAGGATGCGCTTGTAAAAGCGATATCTGATAAAGAGAAGGCATTATCTTATCTCAGCGAGAACTATCGGAAGGTTGTAAGAAAGCATCCTCAGGTTGAAATGTTGACTCTGTGTTTTTATTTACCTCTTGATAAAGGTGAGAAGATGCTGAACATACGGAGGAAAAAAGATGACTCTCGTTTCAGACTACAACTCGCTGAACTTGAACGACGCTTTACCTTGATGAGGAAAAGGATAATTGCGGATCCGCTTTATAAAGCCGCCTGTGGTTATTCGCGAGTGATACTGATAAATGCTAGATTTGAGCCTTTCTATCTGGTGAATTTCTTTTTCAAAAAACATCCAGACAGTCGGATAGACAGCTTAGTCTCATTAGACATTTACAGGAAATGGGTACAATCGGGTAAGAAAGAAAACAAATCTGGTGAGCAGGTTGGATATTATTGCTTTAAGGATGCATCCCGACCACATGTTCCAGAAGACAGTGGGCTATTTATTCGCAGGCCAGACCGAGTAATCGATGTCGGCCAAATTTCAGACCCGATCTTGTTCGTTTTATCAGAAGAAAGAAAATTCGAAAACAACCGCAAAGATTATCTGGCTTTCTTTCGCCTTCAGGCCCAAATCTATAATGTTATTCCAGGTGCACGAACCCTGACATGTTCTGACGATTTTACCTACATCAATGCAGCCGAGAAGAAACGCAGAAAAGCCAAAAAAGAAGACCTGAAGAAGAAATCCAAAACAGCATTACCTATCACTGAAACTTCAGCTATACCCGGAAATGATATCCATGATAAAAAGGGCTCTCCCGAGTTGGCTTACCTGTTCGACGAAATAAATGATGAGTTGCCTTCAAACTTTGAAGAGCATATCTTCGGGATTTTAAAAGAGGATAAGCCGTAACAATCCTTTGAGTGGTAGCGGATCGACGTCAGAAAATGAGCCAGTGGCTATGGTTTCTCAGGCAAATGCGGCACATAGTTGAAAATTCAACCAGCCACCAGGTGTCATTTCAGTCATGTTACTGGATAGTTCAACGTCTGCTATGAGCGAGGAGCGGACGTTCGCTTTTGGCTAACTTAATCTACATGCCGGAGGACCTCTAAAGGAGAATGGTTCCTTTTGCAGGGATACTTATAAGTGCAGCACGAATTTCAATTAGAGCGAACATCTCATGAGCGGCCGATACCATACCAAATGCTTCCAGAGAAATTCGTCCTATTCTGAAATCATCACCTACTGACGAGCCTGAAGGGTAAACAGGATAATGTTGCTGATAAGGCTGTAATCACCTACGGGGAATTTTTTTACACAACATCAGAGGAATTCCATTTTGTATAATCAGATAACTCCCGTCATTCTGTTGGCGGAACTGATAGACATAATCCACATTTTCGCTGGTGACTGAAAAGGGGAGCAGATGACCGAATTTATCATTAATATTCCCCTCCCGGAAAGAGGCTTTATTGCCGGTGAAGCGGACATGATAGTCCTGACCATCCCTCTGGTAGATAATACCGGTAACTGATTTGACCGGCGTACGAACTCCGGTAGGAGAGAGATAGTCTCCGGTAATTTGCACACTGCCTTTTTCACGGTAAAGGTATAGCGTGACTGTTGCATGAAGGCTGTCCTTATCAACATAACTTTCAAATGCAGACACACAATGTATAACTTGACGGTCTGCTTTTTTTTTCATAATCACGGCTGAACCGGTCGAGACGACAAGTAAAACTAGTGCAGTAATAAATATGGTTATTTTAATATTCTGAGATATCCGGATCTGCATATCCTTTGTGCCTTATCTTGTGTGTTGCAGGAGAGATAAAATATTCCATGCTTATAGTTTGACGCAGTAATGTATCTCAGTGGGAATACTCTGCAGTCCGATGTGAGAGTTGGCCATGTATTTAGAATGCGTTCAGTTTCAGACGAGGTCAGGGCTCTTCTTTCATTAAGGTAAATATTACATTCTGAACGCGTCTGAAAATAAACGTAGTCATCTGAAAAGTCGTCATAAAAGGTATTGCCAAACTTGTCAAACCCCAATGCTAATATCGCTGCGGCCAGTATAAAGAAGATACATGCCGCGGGGATGAGGAGCCTGAATAGCAAATGACCTACAGGACGTCCGCCTGAGACGGAATCCTCTTTTTCCATACCTGTCGCCTGCCGACTTTCAACCAGAGGGTCGGACTCGCAATCAGTTACCGGTATGCTCTCATTAAATCTGAAACCTTTTCTGGGTACAGTAATAATAAATTCATCGGCACTTTCAGAGACAGTCCGCAGGGCCTTACGGGCCAGTAGTATATTCTGGTATAGCGTATTAGGCGAGACCTCTTTCCAGCCATCTCCCCAGCCTGCTTTATACAGTTCTGCCTGACTGATTATTTGACCTGGTGCGTTTAACAGCATCTCAAGACAGCGGGCGCACGGCACGTTCAGTGTTTCCTTGATGTCATGGCGGGTCTGACTGACTAGTTCGTTCCGTCCGCTGTGGAAAGCAAGCCTGCCATCTATGTCAAAAATTTTATTCACAACACCTGCCTGCTTTACATTTATCTCGCCTCCATCATAGTCCAACCCTGCCATAGCTGCCATAGCTGCCATAGCTGCCATAGCTGCCATAGATGCCATCAAGACCTCAATTAATCTCAACTTCAAATAAAAAATTCATTTTTTTTCGTTTAAATTCAAAGGGATGGTTTTTTTTATTCTTAAGTTAACACTTAACTGTCTTAATTGAACTGTTGATGTCTGTACGCGACAGCCACAGGTGGTAGCATCCAGTCAGACAGAAAATCCTGGCCGGGCAGAAAAACAAGTCTCGCGGCACAGTGGCACAGCAATAGTGAAGGGATGGAGGAAAATTCTGCAAATAAAGAATAATAAGAATTAAAAACTTCATTGATGTAGGCATCTATTGAAGTGGGTGGAGTGATTAAAAAAATGAATTTTATAGAGAAAAATCTCTCCAGTGTGTGTTTTTTTAGTATTTAAAACCAACATTATGATTGCGTGTGGTTGATTCAATTTATGATATTGATATGTTTGATATTAAATTTCACATGAAAGTAATATGTTGCAAAGGTTATTAAGTGCTTCTACTCCCGTTCTACGGGATGCGAGACTGGAATGAAGGAGATACTTATTTATGCGAAAATTTGGATATCTTCTGGGAGATGACAGTAATGGCGTGCTGGTTTTGCAGAAAAACAGGGTGCTGATTCCACTTGATTCCAGAAAGATGAATCAGAAAAATATTTATCTTCGTCAGACGATGTTTAGGTTACTTGAGTT
Organism: Klebsiella sp. GG_Kp175; assembly: GCF_040062325.1. Taxonomy (NCBI): domain Bacteria; kingdom Pseudomonadati; phylum Pseudomonadota; class Gammaproteobacteria; order Enterobacterales; family Enterobacteriaceae; genus Klebsiella; species Klebsiella sp. GG_Kp175. The sequence continues at coordinate 372,089 of NZ_JBEAFX010000001.1, forward strand.
TTTGCTTGAGAAAGGAAATTCAGGTTTGCTTCGCGATGAGGTTATTATGAGGGCTGTATGGGAAGGCTATGGCTTGAAATCCTCCGCCCCACGTTTATGGCAGGTAATGAGTGAATTGAGAAAAAAGCTAAACGTACTCGGTGCTGATAATGATTTTATTATGCGAGTGGAGGGAAGAGGCTATATGGTCAATGCCGCAGATTATGAACCCATATATATACGCGCATCGTATGAACGGTTTAATCATTTTTTTCTGGGTAGGTCAACGAACACTGAATTTATAAAGTCGGTGAAGTAACTCGTCTTACATTCAGAAATACAGAAATACAGAAATACAGAAATACAGAAATACAGAAATACAGAAATACAGTCGTCATGGACTGTGGCGGGATGCTTTTCGTCAAAAACATGAAATCATGAAAATCACTAATTAAGGATAATTGCTATGAAAAAAACACTGATGAGCACTTCACTCATTGCCGCTCTGGCTATCTCCGCGTTTTCTGTTAACGCGGCTTCAACCGGCACAATCACCTTTAATGGCGAGCTGACCGACTCCACTTGCGATGTTGACGTCAACGGTCAGGGTGCGGACGCCACTGTTGTACTGCCAACTGTGAGCGTTAACCAGCTGACTGCCAGCGGTGAAACCACCGGTCGCACGTCATTCAACATGAACCTGACCAACTGCGTCGTGGGCACTGATGGCGGACACACCAAAGTGGCTGCATTCTTCCAGCCGGGCACCACCGTTGACCTGAGCACTGGTCGTCTTCTCAACGTCAGCGGCACCGCAACTAACGTTGACCTCGAATTGCTGGACGCCACGGGCAACTACTCCGCTATCAACGTCGGTAATACCGACCAGATAAACAACACTGAGTACGTCAATATCCAGGCTGATGGCTCCGCGTTGTTGCCTTACGCCGTTCAGTATTACGCCAACGCGCAAACCACTCCGGGTACGGTGGTCAGCAGCGTTGTTTATAACCTGCAGTACAAATAATAGGCGGGTCAGGGGTGCGTCCCCTGACTTCCCGGAGAATTGAAGATGTCCCTGAACAGACAAACCTATTTTAAGGCGCTGCTGGTGTCACTCACTGTACTGTTTTCTGCACACGCCACTGCCAGCGTTACCGTCAGTGGTACGCGAATAATCTACAACAGTGCGGAAAAAGAAATCAGCGTCAAATTGAAGAACAACGGAAAAAAACCGGTTCTCGTTCAGAGCTGGATTGACAACGGGGATGAAAATGCCACCCCCGAACGTATTGATGTTCCGTTCACGCTGACTCCGCCAATTAACCGTGTCAACGGAGAAAAAGGCCAGACATTGCGTATCGGTTATACAGGAACCAGATCTCTTCCGAATGATCGGGAGTCCGTTTACTGGCTAAACGTAATGGAAATTCCGGCCGTAAACGAGAAGGAGGCTAACCGACTGCAGATTGCCCTGCGCACGCGTATCAAGTTCTTTTATCGTCCGGTTGCCTTGGCGAGTCGGGAAAAAGCGTCAGAGGCGGCGGAGAAGGTCGTATGGTCAGGCAGTAAAGGTACCCTGCAGGCCCGGAATGACTCTCCCTACTATGTGTCCCTCGCTTCGGTTACCGTCAGCGCACAGGGTAAAACCCACTCTGTCGACGGGAAGATGATCCCCCCAAAGGGCCAGATTTCGTTTTCCGACAGCAGGCTACCGGCTCTTACTCAGGGTGCAGTCATCCGCTATGAGTATATCAACGACTGGGGGGCAGTCAGACAGAAAGAAAGCCGTCATGGAAATTGAAACGGTTAGCCCATTAATAACAGGAAAGTGAAATATGAGCCGCATCTTTTGTTATTCTTTATTGTACATATCCGTCATGGCTACTCTTTCGAACTGTGCATTTGCCGGTGTCGTGGAGAACACTTCAGAAGACCGCGTGCGTCAGGAGTCGTTTCGTTTTGACCCCATTTTCCTGGATGCCAGCGGCGGTCAGCGGGTCGATCTATCTCGCTTCGAGCACGGCAGCACCATGCTGCCCGGCACATGGAGCACAGATATCGTGGTCAATGACGAACTGGTCGCCAGTGGAAAACTGACGTTTACCGAACAGCCTGACCACCAGGTGACCGTCTGTATCACCGGTGAAGTTCTGAAAAAGATCAATCTCAATTATAGCTCCCTGCCTGACAGCCTGAATCAGGCCTTGCGCAGGGGAGACCCCTGCTACGACCTGGTAACGCTCATACCCGGGACCACGCTGAACTATGATTCGGCAGACCAGAAGCTGGAGTACTCCATTCCTCAGGCCATGATGCGCAACACCCCGCGAGGATACGTCAGCCCGGCTCTCTGGGATGCTGGAATACCGGCGGCGCTGATGAGCTACAATGCCAGCACCTACACCACCCGCTCTCACGGGCGGGATTACAGTTCCTCATATGTCGGACTGAACGGGGGTGTCAATCTGGGGCCATGGCAGTACCGGCACAGCGGCAATTACAGTTGGCAGGAGAACGTCGGGAGCGACTACCAGTCACTGGAGAACTATGTCCAGCGGGACCTGACGTCAATCATGGGCCGCGTGCGCTTCGGGGAGACGACTACCGGCGGGCAGCTGTTTGACACCCTGTCATTTCGCGGCATTGAAGTGCTGAGCGACGACCGGATGCAGCCCCAGTCTCGGCGCGGTTATGCGCCTGATATTCGAGGAATCGCGCGGACCAACGCGAGGATCAGTGTCCATCAGAGTGGCCGACTTATCTATGAGACCACGGTTTCTCCGGGGGCCTTTGTTATCGATGATCTTTACCCCAGTGGTTACGGTGGCAACCTGGACGTTACAGTCACGGAGGCCGACGGCTCAGTTCAGCGTTTCCAGATGCCTTATGCATCGGTGACGCAACTGCTTCGACCAGGGGCGCACCGTTACGATGTACTGGTCGGAAAGCTTAATGACCCGTCAGTCTCTTTTGACCCGACAATTTATCAGGCCACCTACCAGCGCGGTCTGACTAATATATTCACCGGCTACGGTGGCGTTCAAGGCAGCGGTTCGGACTACTACGCGCTGATGCTGGGCACCGCAGTAAGCACCCCGCTGGGGGCTTTCGCTGCGGACGTGACCCAGGCGCGCGCACATCTGAAGCAAAGTTCGGTAGGGGCTTCCAGCGGGCAGAGCTACCAACTGAGCTACAGCAAATATATTCCAGACACTGACAGTAACCTGACCATCGCAGCCTACCGTTTCTCGACGGCGGGATATTACGATTATCGCACGGCGATGCAGGCGATTGATGAGGAAAGACAGCACCGGAGCATCAGAAACATCTGGCGTCCGAAGAACCGGTTCAATATCACTCTTAACCAGGGGCTAGGAGACAGTATGGGCCAGTTGTACCTGACGGGTTATACCCAGGACTATTGGAACAAGAGTCACTCGGATCTGCAGTACCAGGCTGGGTACAGCAACTATATCGGTCGAGTGAGCTTCAACCTCAGTGCCAGCCGCGTGCGTAGCATGAACGGGCACATGGAAACGAACATGCTGTTCAATATGTCAGTACCGTTGGGTAGCTACGACAGCGGTAACGTACCGACGCTCAATGCGGGGATGACGCGGAACAGTAACGGCATAGTAGGTCAACAGGCGGGCATATCCGGGACATATGGGGATGATCACCAGTTCAACTACGGTGTGACCGGGAGCTACTATAACAAAAATGTGGGCAGCAGTGTGGTGCTGAATAGCGGCTGGCGTTCGCCTTACAGCCACCTGTCTGGCAGTTATGGAACCGGAAAGGGCTACCAAAACCTGAGCCTGGGCGCGAGCGGGACGGTGATTGCCTGGCAGAACGGGGTAGTGGCTACCCCATACACGGGAGACACGTTTGCAGTTGTGGAAGCTCCGGGGGCAAAAGGGGCGAAGGTCGGCGGGTATCCGGGTATCCGGGTAGACGGCTTCGGCCATGCGGCCATCCCGTATCTGAACCCCTATGAGATGAATGAGATAAACCTAGATCCGAAGGGGACATCGCAGGGTCTGGAATTCAGCAATACTTCAGATCGGGTCGTGCCTCTATTTGGTGCGGTGAGTCGGATAAGTTTTAGTACGCGGGAAGGTATTCCGCTGCTCATCAACCTGCGCGATGTACAGGGTAACCCACTGCCGTTTGGCGCGGACCTGCTTGACTCGTCAGCTTCAGTGGTAGGGAGTGTAGGTCAGATGGGGCAGGCGTATGTACGGGTAGAGAACCGTGAGGATACGCTGACGGTGAAGTGGGGAGACGGTCCCGGACAGCAGTGCAAGTTCAGTTACCGGACCAGAGAAAGCGACACAACCTCGTTCAGCAAGCTGGACGCTACATGCAGATAAGCAGAGAGGAGAGAACGTTAATGAGAATCAAACCAATGAAAAGCCTTCTGGTCCTGTTCCTTTTCTGGGCGGGACACAGTCAGGCTGCAAGTATTACTTGTAGAGGAGATAATGCCGAGACACCAAAAGTCCAAGTATTTACTCTTAACGATGTTGTTTCTGTGGGGGAAGATCTTCCTGTCGGAACGACGGTCTATAAGGCAATCGTGAACTCAGGGCAGGCTGGTGTGGAGTGCATATCTTTTGATCAGAGTGCAGAAGGCATCGAATTTTCTATACCAAGCCGCCTTGAATTTATTAGCAACCCTACCAGTGTAATCCCAGGCATTACCGAACCGTATGGAGCAGAGATTTACGAGACCAATATTCCTGGTATTGGTGTATCATTAACGTATCTTGCTGCTGGTAGTAGATTACCTTTCGTAGGGGCTGAATTATCACACAAAATAGATGTTTTGAATGCGTGGTCGCGGAAGTCCAATGCTCCAGCATATCGCCTACAATTAGTAAAAACGGGGCCTATATCACCTGGCCTAGTTAATGCGATAAACTTTCCGCAGATAAAAAGAACTATTCTCCAACCCAATGCACCGACAGATTTTAATTTTCTTGGGTTTCCAATGTCTGAGTCAATAATGACATTTAACGGGTCAATCCAAATTGTAAAAAGTACCTGCCAGACAGAAGTGACCGATAAGGTTGTGGATCTAGGAAGCCATGATGTGAATGATTTAACAAGTGAACGTGGTCTCCTTACAACGCCATGGAGGGATGCCAGTCTACGTTTGATAGGTTGTCAGTTCTCTCCTGGATATTACTCGCATGATGGTTATGAAATTAGTACAGGCCCTGGTAATGTCCCACAGGGCTCGCCTGAATTTAGAAATACGGTCAGGTTATCTCTTAAAGCAATGACTTCTGTTTTTAGACCAACTCAGGGGATTATAGAGTTGACTCCGGGTTCAGACAGTGCAACAGGTGTAGGAATTCAAATTGGACTCAAAGACAGTACGTCTAGTACCGGGTATAGAGTATATAATTTTAATAGTATTGAAAAGGTCTTTAGGCCTTCATCAGATGCACAAAGCCTAGATATACCTCTGATTGCAAGATATGTATCTACGAGTGATGTAATAACCCCTGGGAAAGCAAATGGCGCTGTAGTTTACACTCTGAATTATTACTGATTATTTATTACGTAGGAGACGTATAGTGATTGTGTCCGGATGTTTCCAGGGGATGTATTAGAGCGTGGTAACGACAGGGTGGCTGAAATTGTTATCCTGTTACTGGTTGCTTATTCTAACGTGAAAAATACTGTGTGTAGGGAAGGGTTGCGATGAATCCTTTCATAACAAACGTTTTTCTTTTATTCATTGCCGCTTTTGATCTTTGGTGCGCTCTCTTATAAAAGTCAGGCTAAAATTATGCAGAGAATCTTATATCACAACAATATTAATTGATTGTAGTGAATATGCATTTCTCTATGTTCACGGGCATCTATATTTCATGCCTGCCAGTCTTCCCACTGGCACAACTGACTACGCCGTTACATGAACATGAGGGTATTTAAGGGGGTAATATGAATACTCAAGATTCAAAAGATGAGATTCTAAATGTGGTGAGTTGCACTGTTGTTATTCTAACTAGGAATTATTATCTTTTTCATGGCTTAAAATCGCTAATTGATGTGCTTGCGCCAGAATTTTTAAATAGATCATCAGTATTGTTTGATGTGATTAATGTAAAGGATCTGAGTACAGCGATGACGAAGGACTATCTTCCAGGAGGGAAATGTATTCTTATTTCAGATTATGATGTTCGTTTTTGTATTGACGAATATCACAATATCATGCTGGACGTTCTAAAAAAAATCTCAGGAATAATCATAATGTCTGAGGATATTACAGTTCATGGCGGGGGAGCATTTATTCTTGCGAGGAAAATAAAGCTAGAAGATATGAGGAGGGATTTGTTTGGTATTATTCAGTTAACCACGACTGGACGAGTCCGACCACCTGTAAACATCCTAGCTTATTTAAATGATCGAGAAGTGAAGATTTTTAATCTTATTATTAGGGGGGTCGAGCTTAAACATATAGCGTTAGAACTGAATATACACATAAAGACTTTATATGCTCACCGTAGGAAATTATATATTAAAGCGGGTGTAAATAGCCTGCAACAGCTGCATGCGCGTATTCCAGTATTTTCAGCAGGGGTATAAAGTATGTTTGTTGAGGAAAATTGATTTATTGACAGTACGGGGCTGAATATGAAGACGATTCCACAGAGATTTCATACCGATTGTAATGGTGTCCTGATTGAACAGCAGATGTATCGATCGCTGAAATCTAATGATTTTTATCTGGTAATGCAGCCAATTGTCAGACTCGATGCGTGGGACGAATGTCTGGAAGGTGAATGTCTGGTTCGTTGGCAGCATCCACTGCTGGGGGCCATTTCACCAGACATTTTTATCCCCATTGCAGAAAAAAACGGCCTTATTACAGACCTGGGCCACTGGATTATAGAGAACGCATGCCGTGAGTTGTCCAACTTCATTGCCCGTGGTGCAGACCGTGATTTCAGGATGCATGTAAATGTGTCATCACTGCAACTGCAGCAGGCCTGTTTTGCAGAGGATGTTCTTGGCGTGATGAAAAGATATGACCTGCGGGGGCATAACATGTGTATCGAATTAACCGAAGGGGTTTTACTGAAAGATACTCAGACTGCGCACAGACATGTGAGTATTCTGCAGGCTGAAGGGGTGATGATATCTCTGGACGATTTCGGGACGGGTTATTCTGGTCTCTCTTGTCTGCATTCCCTGCCATTCGACCAGATTAAACTCGACCGCCAGTTTATCCACAATCTTTTGGTTAACGAGCGCAATGAATCTATTGTTGCCTGCGTCATCACCTTAGCCCGAAGCCTGGATGTGACTCTTGTTGCAGAAGGTATTGAAGATCAGGCAACTGCAGAAAAATTACGAGAAATGGGCTGCGTACTGGCCCAGGGATATCATTATGGGCGTCCTCAACCTTTTAGCGACTGGAAAATAATGGCTGAGTCGTCAAAAACCGTATAAACCTGAGTTGCAGTATGATTTGGTTAATAGCATGCAACTGATTGGAAACTGCTGATGGGTGCTTGCCACAAAATACTGTTTTACCGAATTCCTGAGACAAACATTTACGGCGGTATTGTTAACGAGTCGCTGGAAATATCCCTCTGAGAGAGAACGGCTTAATTGAGTTGCGCTAATAACTGATATTGTGCTGTATCGTCAGGATGCTCGAGTTTCGTTTCCTTGGGTGGGGGGAATACTCTGCGCATAAACATAATTCAGTTACTAAAATAGGTCTGTCTATCCACGAGAGATTGCCGATCTGATAGCCAGTATACAGGCAATTGTGACGAAAACTGAATCATCAACAGCCGCAGGGCAGCAAGATAAGCAGGACACAACGAAAAAAACGCTACCAGCCTGCTTACCTTATAAATCCATTCAGCCCGCGTGACTTACTCCACGTTGATAAACATATTGTGATACCAGCAATGGCCGTTTTTGGCACAGGACTGCTGTTGCAGCCTTGGCAACCTTAGACTTCAATCGATTCAGAGATCTCTAACGCATCATCGACTTCAATGCCCAGATAACGGACTGTGCTTTCCAGTTTCTTATGGCCTAACAGAAGTTGGATCACCCTGAGATTCTTAGTTTTCTTGTAAATCAGGTAAGGTTTTGTTCTTCTCAAGGAATGTGTACTGTAAAGCGAATCTTCGAGACCAAGTTTTGCTACCCACCCATGAAAAATTCGGTTGTATTGCCGGGTTGATATGTGTTGGTTAGTACCGACCCGAGATCGGAACAAATAGTCTTTACTGCGTAAATTGCCAAGCTTTATCAATGCAGAAACAGCTTCTCTTGTCCCTTTGGTTATCTCAAATTGGACAGGGCTGCCGGTTTTCTGTTGTAGAACCGTAGCTCTGCTTGAAACAGAGCTACCATATGCAACATCAGATACTTTGAGTTTGACCAGATCACAGCCTCGAAGCTTACTGTCCAGGGCCATGTTGAACAGAGCTAAATCGCGCGTTTTACCTTCCAGTTCAAGTCGGATTCGGATACCCCAGATATGAGATATCTGAAGTGGTCTTTTTTGGCCTATGATACGGTCTTTGTTCCACGGTGACGTGTTCATACTCAAATCTCCTGCAATGTGGGGGTTTTGAGTATGGTTGTCCTTATGAGCGAGGAGCGGAAGCTCACTTTAGGGCAATCTAATTCACATGTCAGAGGATTTATAAAAAGAGAATAGTGCAGATTTTAGGGATACTTACACTTGCTATGGCATACTTTTTGGGACCCCATCAGTTTAGGGATCTGAATCGCCACAGCTTTGGTAGGCACCTGCTTTATGGTCACGTGCACCCGAAGATCCTGCGGGTACGCATGGGTCACGAAAAGTACGAGTCTACAGAAGTTAATTTACGGTTTTTTGCGCTCGATGTGGCTGCCAGCTACCAAGTCCAGTTTACACTGGATACAACTAACGCGCTGTAGCAACTGCGTGGTGGAAGCTGATTAAAGGAGATAATGATGTTCGATGTTGACGATACTGCACCCGATACTCCCGACCCCCGTGAACTCAGTCAGGATGTGCAGGCGCTGATCAACAATGGTCTGGATTTTCTGGATAAAGCCCGTGAAGAGTTGGAGGCCTCGAAGCCGAAGTTCTCCGTCGTCAGTTTCTGGACTGCGGTCGAGATTTTACTGAAAGTTCCGCTGGCGCACGAACACTGGTCGTTGGTCTGCAGCCCGAAAAAGCCAATAAAAAAGCAGGCTTACCTAGCCGGTGATTTTCAGTCGGTGACCTACGAAGAAACCCGTGAAAGGCTTAAGGACGTACTTGAAAGACCCCTAGACCGAGAAACGGACAGTGCTTTTGATAAGGTCAGAAAGCACCGCAACCGCGTAGTTCATTTCTACCACCCCACTTTCACCGAGGCTGAACAACGTCAAATACTCAAAGAACAAGCTGACGCCTGGTTTGCCCTGAACCGGTTATTAAGGGATGAATGGAAAGTTATCTTCGGTGTCAAACATAATTGGAAGCTGGCTTTCGGTGAAACTCGTCTGATTAGGGGAAACGAATTTTATGCCGAGGTGCGGTTTAAACAGGTTAAGCCTGAACTCGAGCAGCTCTCTGAAAAGAATATTCAAATCGGTAACTGCAATGAGTGCCATCAGCATGCGACGGTAACAGGGACTGAAACGACCGGTAATGAAAACCGTAAGCTTGAAGTTACGCGGTGTAAGGTTTGCACCAGTGCTGTAAGGCAAATTACCCTGGTTTGTCCAGACTGCGAAATACCTCAATTGCTACCTGAGGGAGATGGTGATTTTGAATGCGAACACTGCGACTACACTTCGGATAGGTATAAACTGCTGGATGAGAAGTTGTTCCACAGTGTGGATGAACAGCTACTCTCCGTATTTCCTGCTGGATGTACCAATTGCATGACTCCTGAAAGCGTATGTAAATTTGGAGACGGCTATCTTTGCACTCAGTGTTTCATCTATTACACCGAGCTTCATGTATGTGGTTGTTGCGGTCACCTGAGCGATAGCGTTCCTGAACTGAGCCATATCCGAGGATGTGAATTTTGTGATGGTGACCAACGTTATTTTGATGACTGAATTACCATACATAATCTAGGCTCTTCAGGGATGGGTTGGACTGTCCGCTCCTGGCACAAAGCAGACCCACATAGCTATTTCACTAGCCTTCATCCAGTGTTCGCTTAAACCGATTGTCAGAGCTGAGATCTAAAATTTAGTCAGTTATATATCATCTTACTGAATACCTTTACCTTTCTCTTCAACAGGCCATCTCCACCGGATGGCCTTTTTCATTCAGAGGCCAGCATGAAACATCTCTCGGGCTACGCCCTTATCCGCCGTCACCTGCGGCGCTATCCACGCTCACTACGACAGCATTTGCTGAAAGAACTCAATCAGCTCGTCACGTACGAACCAGTGATTGGCATTATGGGTAAAACCGGCGTCGGCAAATCCTCAATGTGCAACGCGCTGTTCCGTAGCGAAGTCTGTTCCGTTAATGCAGTGGAATCCTGTACCCGTCAGCCACAGCGTGTCCGGCTGCGTTTTGGTCAGCATTATCTGACGCTCGTTGATTTACCAGGCGTGGGTGAGAGTGTTACCCGCGATGGCGAATACCGCGAGCTGTACCGGGAACTGATGCCACAACTCGACATGGTGCTGTGGGTTCTCAAGGCCGATGATCGCGCATTTGCAGTGGAAGAGCAGTTCTATCAGGATGTTTTCGCAAGGTACTGCGGGGCGTTACCGCCTGTGCTGTGGGTGCTCAATCAGGTGGATAAAATTGAACCTGCCGAGCAGTGGAACTGGTCGTCGGCCCAGCCCTCGGCGTTACAGGCGGAGCGTATTGCACAGAAACAGCAGGCGGTGGCCCGGCTGTTAGGTATCGCTGAGCAGGATATTCTGCCGGTTTCGGTCCGGGGACGCTATCGTCTGTCGCGTCTGGTGGAGGCCATGATTACCCTGCTCCCAAAGCAGACCCGCAGCCCGCTGGTACCGCACCTTCAAACCGGCTATCGCACACAAGTCGTTATCAGCAGCTCCCGCACCGGCTTTGGCGAGGCGGTCGTGGAGGTGATTGACCGCATCATTGATTTGGCCCCGCTGCCGCAAGTTGCCCGCTCGGCCCTTCAGGCCGTGACGCATACCGTGGCCCGCGCCGCCCGCACGATCTGGTCCTACTTCTTCGGTTGACTTTCTCCGTACATCCCACATTTCGATAAGTTTTTTGGTTCATACACGATCGAAATTCTCGATCGACCCGATCGGATATCTTCATTATCCAGGCGAAAAAACCGCTTATAAAATCCCCTGGCAGACATTCACTGAGTAAGCGCGACAGCGCACCTGTCGCATCACAAGGAGCAAATATGAACATGTTCTCTGCTGCCGCCGCCGTAATCACATTACTGGCAGGCCTCGTCTCATCTGCGGTAAGCGCAGAAAATGACGCCATCAAAGTCGATATCCAGAAAAGTGGCTGGGAGTGCAATGACTGTGTCTACGTCACTGTGACTGCCCGCACGGAGCGGATTCAGATAAAAAATATCGATGTAAACCGGGGCAAATGCCCGCAGCTGAAGCAGGGCGTGACCACCATTCAGGGTCAGAAGATGGAGGGGTGGTGGCCCAATAAAGACCCGTTCACGCCCCGTACGATGCAGTTTGCTGACAGTCTGACCTGGCGATTTGGCAACACGCTCTGGCAGAAGGGTATTACCTGCAATGTTATTGAAGCCCGGATATTCACTGACCTGGGCGTATTCACTTACAGCTGAAACCATGATGAAAATAAAACAAACGACCCAAAAGATTGTCTCGTTGCTGATACTGGCCTGCCTCGCAATGAGCGCCGATGTGTCTGCGGCACCCGCCGGGAATGAGTCCCGACTGATTACAGATGAGGCCGGATATCTGGTCTGCCATCGGTGTGGCCCGGAACACAAGGACAGCTATCTAATGGCGGAGTATCCTGCGGGCTCGCGGGAGAAATCCGTGAATTATCACCTGGTCCGGGATATGAGTCGCTACACCTTTCTGATGTCTTCGGATGCCCCGGCGACTGCGGCGAATCAGACGCCGGATTTCTGGTACATCGATAAGCAATCATCCACCCCGGCGCTGAACAGCATTGTCTTTGACGACGATAATTCGGCACTGTCATCCGCAGAGCACATCACCGTGACAGAGGCTGACGGCCAGACCCGGCTCAACGTTATTTGGGCGAACGGGAAGCGGAACATCTTCATTCTCGATAATCCTTAAACCCCATCAGATCAGCATCACACCCGACGCCCTGCTCATTCGAGTGGGGCGTTTTCTTTTGTGCCTTCAGATAAGGAAACAACCATGAAATTAGCCAGCCGTTTTGGTGCGGTGAACCTCGTTCGCCGTGACCGCCCGCTCACCCACGAGGAGCTGGCGCACTATGTGCCGAGCGTGTTCAGTGAAGACAAGCATGAATCCCGCTCAGCACGTTATTCATATATTCCGACCATCACCCTGCTTGAAAACCTGCAGCGTGAAGGGTTCCAGCCCTTCTTTGCCTGTCAGACCCGCGTGCGGGACCCCAGCAAACGTGAACACACCAAACACATGCTGCGCCTGCGCCGTGAAGGGCAAATCACCGGTAAGCAGGTGCCGGAAATTATCCTGCTGAATAGTCATGATGGGTCCAGTTCCTATCAGATGCTGCCGGGACTGTTTCGTGCTGTTTGTCAGAATGGGCTGATATGCGGGGAGAGTTTTGGAGAAGTACGTGTGCCGCATAAAGGCAACGTGGTGGAGAAAGTCATTGAAGGGGCTTATGAAGTGCTGGAGATATTTGACCGGGTGGAGGAGAAGCGCGATGCCATGCATTCACTTCTGCTACCGCCACCTGCTCAGCAGGCGATGGCGAAAGCGGCACTGACTTACCGTTTTGGGGAAGAGCATCAGCCGGTCACGGAGTCACAAATTCTTGCGCCACGCCGCTTGCAGGATGAGAGCAATGACCTGTGGACCACGTATCAGCGCATTCAGGAAAACCTGATTAAAGGCGGTCTGTCCGGTAGAACGACCAAAGGCAAACGGGCCCATACCCGCGCAGTGAAAGGCATCGATGGGGATGTGAAGCTCAATCGTGCCCTTTGGGTCATGGCTGAAAACATGCTGGAGCTCGCATCATGACCGCGCAGAAACAAAAGGGCCAGAGCCTGCTTCCGGCCGGACCTTTTACCCGCCAGCAGGCGGAGTACGTCAACGCGGCATACCAAAACATCTTCATCGAGGATGACCAGGGAAGCCATTTTCGGCTGGTCCTGCGCGATGCGGATGGCCGGATGGTTTGGCGAGCCTGGAACTTTGAACCGAAGGCCGGGACCGGGCTTAATGCGTACATCCGGGACTACGGCATCCTGCAGGGCCCTCTCAGCCGCCTGCCTTATTAACCACATTGCCACGCTTTCATTTTTCCCCTGACCCGCCAGCCTGAACCGCTGGCTTTTTTATTACCGGAGAAACCCATGAATGACACCACAACTGAACTCACCATTTCCGTCGCTGTTGTTGCCGATGAGTTACGCATCGGCTTCTGGCCGCAGCACTTTGGCTCCATCCCGCAGTGGATAACCCTTGAACCTCGCATTTTCGCCTGGATGGACCGGCTGTGTGTCGATTATCACGGCGGTATCTGGCGCTTTTCGACGCTCAGTAATGGAGGTGCTTTTATGGCTCCAGAGTCAGAGAGCGATGAGAAGTGGTCATTGTTCAACAACATGAACGGCAATGGCGCAGAGCTTACCAGTGAAGCTGCAGGGATAGTCGCGTGCCTGATGGCATACAGCCACCATGCCTGTCGTACCGAATGTGACGCGATGACTGAGCATTATTATCGCTTACGTGACTACGCGCTGAACCATCCGGAATGCAGCGCCATTATGCATCTCATTGACTGAGGCATACCGAACATGAATACCGCAATATCCCCACCGTTATCGCAGCCTGAACTCTTTCCGGTGTCGGTCATGGCTCAGCATGGTTGCCTGCTCCCCGCGACATCCGGATTGACACCCTATGCCCAACGGACCATTCGCCGGGCTATCAACCTGCTGGATAAATATCTGCGCCAGCCCGGCATATCTTTTACCTCAAGTACTGCTGCCCGTGACTGGCTTCGGTTACAGCTGGCAGGACAAGAACGGGAAGTGTTTATGGTGCTCTATCTTGATAATCAGCATCGTTTACTGGAGAGCGAAACGCTGTTTGCCGGTTCAGTTAACCATGTCCAGGTCCATCCCCGCGAAGTAGTGAAGTCAGCGCTTCGCTTAAATGCTGCAGCTGCCGTGCTGGCGCATAACCATCCATCCGGTGATCCCGAGCCCAGCCAATGCGATCGCAATATTACGGGCAGGCTTAAAGATGCCCTGGCACTGGTTGATGTGAACACGCTCGATCATCTGGTCATCGGCTCAGAGGGCATTGTGTCGTTCGCGGAGCGAGGCTGGATATGAAAATCATCAGTAAACGCCAGGCAATGACCCTGTACCGGCAACATCCTGGCTCCCGGCTGTTTCGCTTCAGTACAGGAAAATATAAATGGTCAGGCAGTATCTGCCATTATGCTGGCCGCGAGGTGGAAGATATACGCGGCGTTCTGGCCGTATTTGCTGAACGCCGTCAGGACCGCAATGGTCCCTATGTCATTCTTCGAAGTGTCACTCTCAATTAATCTTTCCCTTTAATCAGGAACAATAATGAACAATCACTCAGAATCTGGTGACAAGCCGGAGAATCCAGCCTGCCAGCAGTGGGGGCTAAAGAGTACGATCACACCCTGTTTTGGAGCTCGTCTGGTGCAGGAAGGCAACCGGGTGTATTTTCTCGCTGACCGGGCCGGATTCAACGGTGCTTTCAGCGACGATGACGCGCTGCACCTGGATCAGGTCTTTCCGTTGATACTCAAACAACTGGAGCTGATGCTCACCAGCGGAGAACTCTCTTCCCGGCATCAGCACTGCGTCACGCTATATCACAACGGACTAACGTGCGAAGCCGATACTCTTGGTAGTTGCGGCTACATATATATCGCCATTTATCCCACTCAACGTTAATTACCTTCACGAGAGAAAACATGAAACCTCAACCTGCAACAACTTCGCGGGCGGTAAAGCCCTGTCTGTCGCCCGTGGCAGTGTGGCAAATGTTACTGACACGCCTGATTGGACAGCACTATGGCCTGACACTGAACGACACGCCGTTCAGTGATGAAACCGTAATTCAGGAACACATTGATGCCGGTATCACGCTGACTGATGCCGTGAATATTCTGGTGGAAAAGTACGAACTGGTTCGTATTGATCGCAGAGGGTTTAGCTGGCAAGAACAAACGTCATATCTCACGATTATTGATATCATGAGGGCCCGCTGCGTTCTGGGTTTATTAAATCATAATTAGTCTGATGCTAATGGTGTCGCTGCTTTCGCAGTATGCTTGCCATTTGCTATCATCTCGCTTCCTGCTGATTTATCGACAAAGGTAATTACTTGAATTCAAAGTCTCTGTGCTTTGGGGGTATCTTTGGGGGTGTAAGTTAAGATATAACTTGAAAATTCTATATTTTTCAGGTTCTTGTTGGGTTTGTTCTACTCCCTTCGCCCGCTCCAAACTCAACTCTCCTGAAGTCTATTAAACTCAATTTCCCCTTGATAAATAAGCGGTTATAGCTTTCTGTTAGTCTATTGAACTCCGACGGAGGACTCCACTTTGGTTGCCGGATCGGCGTTTTGCGCTGCTGGCGCTGGAGTCGTAGCGTTTAGTGATATTTTCGCACTTATCCTGTTTCCGCAGGATGAGTGATTTTACGCAACCGGCTCGCGCTGACGACGACCGATACCGCAGAGGCCGCGGCGGCGCTCCACAGCGCAACATGAGTTGCCCTTTCATCTGCTGCCAGCAGAACGGCTACGGCGGCGGCTCCCAGGCACTGCCCGAAAGTGCGCATAATGGATAAAACACCGGACGCATAACTCGCGTGCTCACGAATAACGTTTGAGAGCATTTCCCGGTTATTGGGACTCTGAAAGCAGCCAAAGCCTATTCCGCACACCAGACTTCGCAGGCAGATATCCCACATTGAAGGGCTGGCGGGTAACGTCGCCAGCAGGATCAAACCGACGACAAATATCACCAGCCCCAGAGTGGATATCGCCGGGGCTGATATCGTGTCCGCCCAACGGCCTGCATGCGGCGCAATCACCACGATCCCTAACGGCCACGGCGTAAACAGCAGGGCAGACACTACCGGACTGTAGCCGTATTCGCTCTGAAACAGGAAGGGTAGCGCAATAAAGGTGATCCCCTGGCTGACAAAAGCAATCATCGACGTGAAAGCCGCGAGGGTAAAACGTTCATTTTTAAACATGGTCGGCGGCAGTAAGGGATGACCCGTGCGGCGGATTTGCCAGATAAAAGCCATGCCGCTCAGCGCAGCGAGGGCCATCCAGCTAAGGCTGCCGAATTGATAAGTGGCGTTCTGTAGGCTGTTCGCCGCCATGATCGTCGAACCCAACAGCAGCGCCGACAATATGGCGCCCAGGGTGTCGAAGGGCGCCTGTATACGGATCGCATCCCGCGGCAGCGCTCTGACCGCCAGCAGTAAGGCGAGGGTGCCGGGAAGAACGTTTATCGCAAACAGCCATTGCCAGCTCAGGGTGTGAAGGATCGTACCACCCAATACCGGGCCGATAGCGGAGCTGGAGGCAATGAGCAGGGCATGGAACCCCAGAATGCGGCCAAGTAATCGTCCGGGAAATACGGACCTGAGTATTGCGGGGGCAATACTCAGCGTTGCCGCGCCGCCGATCCCCTGAAGCACGCGCATACCGATAAGCACTTCGGGCTTATTCGCCAGCGCGCAACCCAGTGATGTCAGGGTAAAGGTCGTCAGGCCCGCCAGAAATACGGGGCGATAACCCAGACGGGCCGCAAGCGCCGCGAATATCGCCAGCGTCATCGCAGCCGCCAGCAGATACCCGTTGGCGAACCAGACGGCAATACCGGCAGGTACTTGCATCTCCTGAGCCATTGAGGGCAGGGCAATGTTGATCATGGTGCCATCAAACACGCCCATTAAGGTGGTGGTCATTATTGCGGCCATCACCCGTGCGCGCGCCGGCCCAGGCAGTCCTTCGTCGCCGGGTTGGCTGGAAAAGAGCGTCATCATTTGTCCTCTGAGAAGAGTGTATGGATGACAAAACTATAAAGATGGCTTTTACTGGGCGGAAGGCGCACTATTTTCACTTTATTGTTGCATCAAACGCCTTATCTTAATGTGCTGGGAGAAAGGGTAATGTCTGATCCCGATTTTAATTTGCTGGTAGCTCTCGACATATTGCTGAGTGAAGCGAGTGTCGCAGGTGCGGCACGTCGTCTGAACCTCAGCACCTCGGCCATGAGCCGAACATTAAGCAGATTACGCGATGTCACAGGAGACCCGATTCTGGTGCGCGCCGGGCGTAACATGGTACTGACCCCGTGGGCCGAAGCGACCCGGGATAGCGCCAGGCGTGCAGTGCACGAGGCCAGGGCAGTATTGCAGCCCTCAACGGAAACGTTCTGCGCGCGAAGTCTGGCGCGTCTTTTTACCATCAGGGCAAACGATGGTTTTGTGGTGGCGTTTGGGCCTGCGCTCATCGCAGCGGTTGCCGACGCCGCGCCTGACGTCTGTATACGCTTCGCGCCTAAGCCGGAAAAAACGTCGCGCTATCTTCGGGAAGGGCTGGTTGATCTGGAGATTGGCGTTCAGAGTAATATGGGGCCAGAAATACGGCTGCAACGACTGTTTGAGGATCGGTTTGTTGGCGTCGTGCGTAAAGGGCACCCGCTGGCTAAGCAGGCAGAAATAGGCGTGGGTGATTATGTCGCCTGGGGCCATGTGGTAGCGTCACCCGAGGGCGCGTTGCACGGATCCGTTGACGATGCGCTGGCCGAACTGGGGACAAAACGTAAAATTGCGAGCGTCGTACCGGGATTTCCGACAGCACTGTCCGTGGCGCTGGAATCGGATCTTATCGCCATGATACCCGCACTCTATTTACTCAATCAGCAGGTAACGGACCAGGTACACGTTTTCGAGCTGCCGTTCAAAAGCCGTCGTATTACGGTATCGCAGATGTGGCACCCAAGGATGGAACGCGACCCCGGTCACCGCTGGCTGAGAAAGCAAATTCTTGCGATATGCGGTGGGGGGAGGTCAGTCATGGCCTGACCAAATAGACATGTCCGCGCTACAGTCTCGCCACAGCGATCGCTGCTTTCAAAGGATGAGACTCATGACGGCATACGGAACGGAAATTTTCTCAATGAGCGATCTGAACAGATTCACGATCGAAGTCTCCATACTTCGATAGACCGTTTATGTTCTTTCCGTGAGACCTAATCGAAAGCCCTCGTGGTACCTTTAAATTAACAATTAACGACGAATAAAGGACAGCTTCCCTGTCCTTTATTCTTTTTTATTCAGTTTTGCTCTCGCGCGATCGCAATACCTCACCGACCACAGGAGCAGCGGTAAACGCATTTGGCCATCCCGCGTAGAACGCCGCCTGGGCAACCACTTCTCCGGCCTCTTCAGCCGAAAGCCCATTATCCATGGCTCTGTTTAGGTGGTAGCCAATCTGCGCGCTCTGTCCGGCGGCGATTAACGCGCTGACCGTCACCAGGCTTCTGTCGCGGGGCGTTAGCGCGGGCCGTTGCCAGAGGTCGAGAAACAGCGGGTCGGCGGTAAATTTAACCAGGCCAGGTGAAATGGGGCCGACATTTTTTTCGACGGTGTCTGCACGCTGTTTCTCTACCTGTTCATTGAGGGGCAGCAGCGTCGGCGAGGCGGCGGGGAGGGACTCTGCCGTCACGCCCCTGGCTTCAAAGATGGCTTTAGCGACGCTGACGGCTGACATCGCATTGGGCCAGCCAGCGTAGAAGGCGAGGTGAGTAATGATCTCTGACACTTCCGCTGGCGTCACGCCGCTATCGAGCGCGACGGCAATATAGTGCTTCAGCTCTTCTGGCTGGTTGCGGGCAATCAGCATCGCCATGGTCACGATGCTACGGTCGCGGGCGGACAGGGCGTCACGTTGCCAGAGGTCGTTGCTGATGGCCTCGCGGCCGAAGCGCGCCAGCGCCGGCGACACCGCTTGAATATCAGCGTCCGTAAGGGTAGAAGGGGTAATTTTCATCATAGCTTCATCTCTTTGTTCGTTGGCATAAGCAAAATCAGACAGCACAAGCGACAAGGCTGCCGCGGCAATCACGTTTTTCATATTTGCTCCTTTCCGATCCACTGGGCGGATCGTTATCGCGTCCACACCTGAGGATGGTCTTTGGCTTGCGGTGTGTTTTGCGCCATCACGCCTGTGAGGAAGTGCGGCTGATAGGCTTCTTCCAGATAGCGGATTTCTTCCGGGCTCAGTTGAAGGGCTACAGCGTTGACCGCGCCGTCAACATGATGCTTTTGCGTGGCGCCGACCACCGGGGCGGTGACTTTAGTCAGCAGCCAGGCCAGCGAAATTTCGGTCATGGAGACCTGATGCCGTTCGGCAAGTTCGGCGACGCGGGCAATAATGCTCCGATCCTGCTCTACCGTGCGGTCGTATTTGCCCCGGGCATAATCATCTTCCACCGCTCGCCGCGTGTGGCCTTCTAAGCGGGCGAGACGGCCGCTGGCCAGCGCGCTATAGGGAGTCATAGCGATATTATCTTCCGCGCACAGCCCGAACAGCTCTCGTTCGTCTTCACGCATAATCAGGTTGTAGTGGCTCTGCACAGAAACAAAGGACGTGAGCCCTTCGCGTTCGGCAAGGGCGTTCGCCTTCGCCAACTGCCAGGCATAACAATTGGAAATGCCAATCGCGCGCACCTTGCCGGCGGCGACAGCGGCATGCAGCGCCTCCAGCACGTCGATAACCGGGGTGTTGTAATCCCAAATGTGGTAAATGTAGAGGTCGATGTAGTCCATCCCGAGGTTTCGCAGACTCTGGTCAAGCGAGCGGGTGATCGCCTGTTTTCCGCTGATCCCCCCGGCAATCTGGGCAGCGGTTCGTGGCAGAAACTTGGTGGCCAGCACCACATCCTCGCGTTTTGCCATCTCCCGCAGCGCCCGGCCAACGTACCGTTCGCTGGAGCCGTTCTGATAGGCGATGGCGGTATCGTAAAAATTGATGCCCTGTTCCAGCGCGTAGCGGATGATCTCCCTGCTGGCTGTTTCGTCCAGCGTCCAGCGATGCTGGCCCGTTGACGGATCGCCAAACCCCATACATCCCATGCAGATGCGGGAGACCAGTAAGTCACTCTTCCCGAGCCGGGTATACTGCATCTTTATTTTCTCCCTTTGGGTTATTCCACCAGAGTTTTAAGCCGTGCGATCAGTCTGGCCGCGTGTTCCCGGGCACGCGTTTTTTGCTGAGCGATTTTGTCGGCATCCCGGTCGGCGTAGCTAATGCCGCAGGTATAAACCGGCGCCAGCAGCTCAAGATTGCACAGCCTGGCCGTGGTCTCGAAGGGAAGGAGATACTCCTCAATGGCATGGCCAAAGAAACCGTCAGCGGTATAGAGCGTCTGTGGCGCTCCCGTGGTGAAGGAGAGGATCAGCTTTTTACCACCCAGTTTCGCCGTTGAGCCATGGGCGAAGCCGTGGACAAAGACCTCGTCCAGCCACTGTTTCATTAACCCGGGCAGCCCATACCAGCTAAAGGGAAACTGCCAGACAATCACATCCGCCTGCAGCAGGCTTTCCTGCTCTGCGGCGATGTTGAATTTGCCGTCCGGATAGAGCCAGTCCAGACGACGGATTTCCGCATCAGGCAGGGCGGTCGCCAGCTCATCGAGGATGGTGGCGTTGGCGATGGAATGGTTAAGATCCGGATGCCCGGAAACGATAAGGATATGAGGCTTTCTCATCGTTACTCCTGAGGTTTAAATTCGGCAGAGAAGAGGTTTTCCCAGTTAATAAACGAGCCGAGTGGAATACACTCGAAGGTTAATAAACCCGCCTTCGCCAGCGGAAATTCGGCCATGATGTTATTCGCCTCTTCCACGGTGTCGCACTCTAGGAAAATAGCGACGCCGGGTCGGTCCTGACGGAAATAGATGTCGCGGATAAAGCCAGATTTATACAGCCCCCAGGCATGGAGGGCTTCCGCGGTAAGGTGCGGCGCATAGTGTTCCAGCGTTGCGCCGGGCGCGGGGATATCCAGACATAAAATTCGCATCGTTGTCTCCGGAAAGTCGTTATCAGCGGGAAGAGACAAAAGTATACGAGCCACAGGGAGTGAAGATTAGGCGGTCATTGACTTAAGAATATTTAGCCTGTACTTAATAATCAGGCGAGACTGTCGCAAGGAGATGCTATGAATAACGCCCTTTATAATCAAATACGCATCTTTCAGAGCATTGCGCGCGAAGGCAATATCTCGGCCGCGGCGAGGAAATTAGAAATCACGCCGCCGTCTGTTAGCAATGCCCTCAAGTTGCTGGAGGAGCATATCGGTCATCCGCTTTTTGTGCGTACCACCCGGCGAATCGAGCTGACGGAAACTGGCCAACAGTTGCTGGAGCAAACCGCTGCGGCGGTCGAGGTTCTGGAAACATCGCTGGAGAGCCTCCGCGATCAGAATCGGGAACCCTCCGGGGCGGTGAGAATTACGCTCTCGCGCTTTGCCTACCTGCTTATTCTTAAACCGGCGATGGCGGCTTTCTGTCAGCAATACCCGGGGATCCAGCTGGAAATATCGGTCTATGACGGTACCGTCAATATCATTGAAGAACGATTCGACCTTGGGATCCGCTTTGGCGATATTCTCGAAGGCGGGGTGGTCGCCCGCCCGTTAATGAAACCGTTTCGCGAAGGGTTATATGCCTCCTCAGCCTATCTGGCCGAATATGGCGTGCCTGAGTCGCCCGCCGATCTCAGCCATCACCGGCTGATTGGCTATCGCTTTATTACCAACCACCGTATCCTGCCGCTGATCCTCAATGACCACGGCGAGCAACTCACCGTGGAGATGCCGGGGCAGTTAATCAGCAATGATATTGACGTCATGGCAGACGGTATCCGCCATGGACTGGGGATTGGCCGCTTGTTTGAACCTATCTGGCGGCTACAGCCCGATCGTGAACAGTTTCTACCGGTGATGGAGGACTACTGGAAAACCTATCCGCCGGTTTATCTCTATTACCCGAAAAACGCGGGTAAAACGAAAAGGGTGAAAGCCCTGATTGATTTTCTGATAGCGCATACTGCGGCATAAAGGCTATTTTGCGTGCGAAATGTCTGAAGACACCGGCCCTGTCTTTCCCTCTGCCTTAACCCTATACTCCCTGCGGATAAAGCAGTTTTTTATCGCGGTGTAACGGCTTATCCCATCGTCAACGCGATGGGCGGGGAATTTCAATAAGGGAGAGGCAGCAATGGGCAGACGCTTAATGGTCTGTGTGTTCGCGCTGGTGGCGTTTTCAGCCACTGCAGCGCATGGCCATCACGGCCAGTCGGTAATATCGAGCGCCGACGGCGGCAACGGTTCGGACGGCGGCAGTAGCGATAACTCCTCAGGCAGGGCAGGGTGCCCGGGCGGCACCGATCCCGATAAGCACGGCCATTTTTACCTGCCCGGCACCCGCGAACCCTGCAATCCTGGCCCTCAGGATGCAGAGAAAGTCGGGTCTTCCCGCTAGCGTTCAGCTCAGATCGTGCAGCGCTTTGTCCAGCGGCGGGGAAAGCTGAATATCCCGAAATGCAACCGCCAGTCCGCCGCGCTCCGGTGAGCAGCACATGACGCCGGCTTTTACCGGGCCTGGCGGAAAGTAGCCAAGACGCAGCAGCGGCCAGCGCTCGCCGTCGGTCGAATACTGCAGCCTTAACGCATCGCCTTTGCGGGTCAGCCGTAGCCAGAAAGTGCGCGGGTCGCCGGGGAAAAGCCCGGTGGCCCAGTCGGAGTGGGTTAACGTCAGCACGCTGCCGATGGCCGGGGCATCGTCATTAAACTCAATCCCCGCCTTCAGCCAGGTCTGCTCGTCCGCCATCATCATCAGCCCGGCCTGGTCGTAAAGCGTGGTGAAATCCGCACAGATTTTTGCCTGCAGGGTAAAATCGCCCTCCACCTCAGCGGCATAAAGATGGCCGGAGAAGCGTTCGAAGCCATACCAGGTATGGCGCCAGAAGTCGGTATGCTTATCGGTGACCACCGTCAGGCCGTCGGCATCGCGGTGCCACTCGGCAGGTTCATTAATCCAGTGAAAGGATGGCTGCATTTTTCCTCCGGAACAGGCTTATAACAGCGACTGCAGCGCGGGCGACGCCATGCTGGCCTCAAAGGGAATAATCTCCGTATGGGCGAGGCCCAGCTGCTGGAAGGGATCCTGGCCCAGACGCGATTCCAGAATTTCCCGGCTGTCGCATTTCGCCAGAATCACCCCGCCGGTACGAGGAATACGGCGGCCGGAGGCGAGAAAGAGGCCGTCAGCATAGCATTTTTTGAGCCATTCGACGTGGGCGGGGATCGCGTTGTCAATCTCTTCGAGCGGTTTTATATACGTTAAAACAACCACATAAATCGTACTCATCCTGAAAACCCTGTCAATCCGATGGGATCTTCAGCCTGACACATTTCAATGATGGATAAAAGAAAGCGCGGCATTTTTGCGTGCTATTGAGCAGGAGGCGCGTGCTGCAACTGCAGGGAGATTTATCGCAGCTGTGAAAAAAACATATATGTATTTTCGAATGTATATTGATCTTTAATCGTGGTCCCGTATGCTGTCCGTCACGCTTGAGGAGAAACCATGTCTTTATTACCCCTGCAACTGTTCAAAAACCTCGCCGATGAAACCCGGCTGGGGATCGTGCTGTTGCTCAAGGCGCGGGGAGAGCTGTGCGTGTGCGATCTCTGTACGGCGCTCGCCCAGTCCCAGCCCAAGATCTCCCGCCATCTGGCAATGCTGCGGGAGAGTGGGCTGCTGCGGGATCGAAAACAGGGTAAGTGGGTCCATTATCGCCTCTCTCCGCAGATGCCGGCCTGGGCGGCGCAGGTGATTGAGCAGGCCTGGCTAAGTCAGCAGGACGATGTGCGGCTGATGATCAGCAGACTGACCGACGGGCCAGGTTGTCGGTAAAAAAATTTATCTTATCATATATGATTTTTCGAATGTGATTGGTGGAGGAACGATGTTGCTGGCAGGTGCGATTTTTGTCCTGACCCTGGTGCTGGTGATCTGGCAGCCGCGGGGGGTAGGGATCGGCTGGAGCGCGGCCTTTGGCGCGGCGCTGGCGCTGGTCACCGGTGGCGTACAGATAGCCGATATCCCGGTGGTGTGGCATATCGTCTGGAATGCCACCGCCACGTTTATCGCCGTGATCATTATCAGCCTGCTGCTCGACGAGTCCGGCTTTTTTGAATGGGCCGCGCTACACGTTTCCCGCTGGGGAAGAGGGCGGGGTCGTCTGCTGTTTACCTGGATTATCCTGCTCGGCGCGGCGGTGGCGGCGCTGTTTGCCAACGACGGCGCGGCGCTGATCCTCACGCCCATCGTAATTGCCATGCTGCGGGCGCTGGGGTTCAGTAAGGGAACGATGCTGGCCTTTGTCATGGCAGCCGGGTTTATTGCCGATACCGCCAGCCTGCCGCTGGTGGTGTCGAATTTAGTGAATATCGTGTCGGCAGATTTCTTTGCCATTGGCTTCAGGGAGTACGCTTCGGTGATGGTGCCGGTCGATCTCGCGGCAATCCTCTCCACCCTGGCGATGCTGCACCTGTTCTTTCGCAAGGATATCCCACCCGCCTGGGATATGGCGTTACTGAAAGCGCCGGCCACGGCGATAAAAGATCCGGCGACGTTCCGTACCGGCTGGGGCGTGCTGCTGATGTTGCTGGTCGGCTTTTTCGTTCTTGACCCGCTGGGGATCCCGGTCAGCGCCATCGCGGCGCCGGGAGCGGGGATCCTGTTTGCTGTCGCGAAGCGCGGGCGAGTGATTAACACCGGCAAGGTGCTGCGCGGCGCCCCATGGCAGATTGTGATCTTCTCGCTGGGGATGTATCTGGTGGTGTATGGCCTGCGAAACGCCGGATTAACGGATTATCTGACCACGGTGCTAAACATGCTGGCGGAGCGCGGGCTGTGGGCCGCGACGCTGGGCACCGGTATCCTGTCGGCCTTCCTCTCTTCGATCATGAATAATATGCCCAGCGTGCTGGTCGGCGCCCTGTCGATTGATGGCAGCGCGGCAACAGGGACGATCAAAGAGGCCATGATATATGCCAACGTCATCGGCTGCGATCTGGGGCCGAAAATCACGCCGATTGGTAGCCTGGCCACGCTGCTCTGGCTGCATGTGCTGACGCAGAAGCACATCACCATCGGTTGGGGTTATTATTTCCGCTGCGGCATCACCATGACCCTACCGGTGCTGCTTGTGACGCTGGCCGCGCTGGCGCTGCGTCTCTCCTTCAATCAGCCATGAGAACGTGCTATGAGCATCACCATTTACCATAACCCTGAATGCGGCACCTCGCGTAATACCCTGGCGCTGATCCGCAACAGCGGCGCTGAGCCCACCATTATCTATTATCTGGAGACGCCGCCGTCGCGCGATGAGCTGCGTCAGCTGATCGCCGCGATGGCGATCCCGGTGCGGGCGCTGCTGCGGCAAAACGTCGAACCCTACGATGCGCTGGGCCTGGCGGAAGACCGGTTTACAGATGACCAGTTAATCGACTTTATGCTCCAGCATCCGATCCTGATTAACCGTCCGATCGTGGTGACGCCGCGGGGCACCCGACTCTGTCGCCCGTCAGAGGTGGTGCTGGAGATCCTGCCGGCGCCGCAAAAAGGCGCCTTCGTGAAGGAAGACGGTGAGCGGGTCATTGATCGGGCGGGGCAGCGTGTGAAATAGCGCGCAAAATGGCGCCGGCTATAGCAGCCGGCAAGCCTTGTAAATCCTGCCGCACGGTTGGCTCTCCGGGGGTAGCACCTGGATGGCTTAACAATATTCTCCCTTAGCGCTATTTCTGCCTCCTCCGGCCCGTTTCCCTTACTTTTCCTGTCGTTATATGCCCTGCCCGTACCGACGGTTTTTGTCCTTTGTTAATCAATCAACTTACTGTTTTTAATAAATAAAATTATGTATTCTGCACAATGGCATAATGTCAACGCCGTTTACGTTTTTGCGAACATTAAATCTATAAAACTAGATGTTTGTCGACTTTTCATCTAAAAAGGAACGGTAAGGGGCTGGACAAAACCACTGCATGGTTATCAAATGGTTAAAAATGCTCGTATCTGATGTTAAGACAAACAAATTATAAATCGTCAGCCCGCTTTATACGGTTAACTTGCGCTGCGGCGCACCTTTTCTGGAGAATTTATGCATTCCTCTGTTAATAAAAACGAAAGCCGTAACTTTTTCGGCCATCCTTATCCGCTGGGCTCCCTGTTCTTCACTGAAATGTGGGAGCGTTTCTCGTTTTACGGGATCCGTCCCTTACTGATCCTGTTTATGGCGGCGACGGTTTACGACGGCGGGATGGGGCTGGCGCGGGAGAACGCCTCGGCGATCGTCGGGATTTTTGCCGGCAGTATGTATCTGGCCGCGCTGCCGGGCGGCTGGCTGGCGGATAACTGGCTAGGCCAGCAGCGCGCCGTCTGGTACGGCTCGATTCTTATCGCCCTCGGGCACCTGTCGATCGCCCTGTCGGCATGGCTGGGCAACGACCTGTTCTTTATCGGCCTGATGTTTATCGTCCTCGGTTCCGGGTTGTTTAAAACCTGTATCTCGGTGATGGTCGGTACCCTGTATAAAAAAGGCGACGCGCGCCGCGACGGTGGTTTCTCGCTGTTCTACATGGGGATCAACATCGGCTCGTTTATCGCGCCGTTAATCTCCGGCTGGCTGATTAAATCCCATGGCTGGCACTGGGGCTTCGGCATCGGGGGGATCGGGATGCTGGTGGCGTTGATCATTTTCCGTGTCTTTGCCGTACCGTCGATGAAGCGCTATGACGCGGAGGTTGGCCTCGATTCCACCTGGAACAGCCCGGTGGCGAAAAAGAATGGCGTTGGGGCGTGGCTGCTGGCGCTGGCCCTGGGAGTGGCGGTGCTGGTCACGCTCATTAGCCTGGGCACGATCGTGATTAACCCGGTGGCGGTGGCCAGCGTGCTGGTCTATGTGATTGCCGCCTCCGTGGCGCTCTATTTCATCTGGCTGTTCGTCTTCGCCGGCCTGAGCCGTAAAGAGCGGGCGCGCCTGCTGGTATGCTTTATTTTGCTGGTCTCGGCGGCCTTTTTCTGGTCCGCGTTTGAACAGAAACCGACCTCCTTCAACCTGTTTGCTAACGACTACACTAACCGGATGATCGGCGATTTTGAGATCCCCGCGGTCTGGTTCCAGTCGATTAACGCCTTGTTTATCATTCTGCTTGCGCCGGTCTTCAGCTGGGCGTGGCCAGCGCTGGCGCGCAAAAACGTCCGTCCGGGCAGTATGACCAAATTCGTCATTGGCATCCTGTGCGCGGCGGCGGGCTTTGGCCTGATGATGCTGGCGGCGCAGAACGTCCTGAACAACGGCGGGGCCGGTGTGTCGCCGCTGTGGCTGGTGGGCAGCATCCTGATGCTGACGCTCGGCGAACTGTGCCTGAGCCCGATTGGTCTGGCGACCATGACCCTGCTGGCGCCGGAGAGAATGCGCGGCCAGATGATGGGGCTGTGGTTCTGCGCCAGCGCGCTGGGTAACCTGGCGGCGGGGCTGATTGGCGGTCATGTGAAGGCCGATCAGCTGTCGCTGCTGCCGGACCTCTTTGCCCGCTGCTCTATCGCGCTGCTGATCTGCGCCGCCGTACTGGCCGTGCTGATTGTCCCGGTCCGCCGGATGCTGGAGAACAGTCAGTCCAGCGCCGCGCAAAAATCCGTCAGCAACGCCTGACGCGATCCCCAGGCCGGTCCCCCGGGACCGGCTTGTTTTTTGTCCAATCCCCGCCTCAGCTGTGCAAAATCCCCTTTTCTGAATGCGCGATGTCCCATAACGTGAGCGTGTTCTTTGAAATCACGTCGCTTTCCGGTCCATAGTGTAGTCAGGTTTACTATGTGGTTAATATAAGGACACACCTATGCCAGCAGTCATTGATAAAGCATTGGATTTCATTGGTGGTATGAATACGTCTGAGCCAGTACCACAGTCTATGGATGAAAGTACCGCGAAGGGAATTCTCAAATATTTGAAAGAACTGGGCGTGCCAGTCAGCCCGGCTGATGTCGCTGAGCGCGGTCAGCAGCAGGGCTGGAGCGCCGGGTTTACCGACAAAGTGGCGGAGTGGGCTGAACGGGTCGCCGCCGGCGAACGGCTGGTGATTAAGCATCCGGAATTCTTTTCCACCTACATGCGCGAAGAGCTGCGCGCCCTGGTGTAATCGCCGCGCATCAATCCCGCGTCTTCTGTTTAATGCCTTCCCATCCGGGAAGGCATTCTTGCTGATGACAAACCTGTTTGGTTATTGTGCCCGCCTTTCTGCCGGGTGGCAGCTTCGCCTTACCCGGCCTACGAAAGGCAGCAATATCAAACCGTTATGCGGTTGGCTGTAGGCCCGCGCAAGCGCAGCGCCGCCGGGCAACCCCTGAAGATTGCCCTTTGGCTGCAGTTTGAATGCCTTCCCCTCCGGGAAGGCATTTTTGTTACTGGCCGCGGTAGCCGCCGCCCAGGGCTTTGATCAGGGTAATGTCGGTGCTCAGCCGCTGGGCCTCAATGTCCAGCAGCAACAACTGCTGGGCAAGAACCGCCCGTCGGGCCTCTTCGGCGGCGTAGCGGCTGAGCAGGCCGCGCTGATAATGGGCGCGAGCGCTGTCGGTGGTGGTCTGCGCCGCGGTGACCTTCAGCTGCTGCAGCGCACGCTGCTGATTCAGGTCGTTAAGCTGGCTGGAGCTGATGGCGACATCGCGAACCGCGTCCAGCACCGCCTGGTTGTACTGTTTGATCAGAATATTGCTGGCGGTGCGCACCGACTGCAGATTGGCGTTCAGACGACCGCCGTCGAAGATCGGCAGATAGAGCCCGGGCAGCAGGTTGATTTGCTGGAAAGAGGACTTAAACAGATCCCCGACGCTCAGGGCGTTATAGCCCCAGAACGCTTTGATATCAAAATGGGGATAGAAGGCCGCTTTCGCCGCGTCGACCTGGCTCAGGGAGGCGGTCACGTACCCGCGCAGCGCCTGCAGGTCCGGGCGGCGGGCCAGCAGCTCGAAAGAGAGCGACGGCGGCAGCGTCTCCTGGAGCGCAGGCAGCGCTACCGGATGGATCGCCGGCATGCTTTGCGCATCGGCGCCGATCAGCGCCCGCAGGGTTTCACGATACTGGGTCAGCATCCCCTCGGCGCTAATGATCTGCTGGCGGGCGGCGAGCTGTTCGGCCTGGGCGTTGGCCACATCCACGCTATCCTCCACACCGCGTTGGGTCCGGTGCTCGTGGGCCGCCACCGAGAACTGGGCAATGCCCTCCAGCTCCTGCAGCAGCGCGATTTTCTGGAATGTCGCCTGCATGGCGAAATAGAGCTGCGCCACGCTGCTGGCGATGTCGAGCTCAATGCCGGCGGTCTCCGCCAGCCGGGCGTTTTTCTCGCCAATGGCGGCGGCGACCCGGGCGCGATCGGCTCCCCAGAGATCGATATTCAGCTGCGCCCCGACGCCAACGGTGTTCAGCGTATACCACGGACCGTTCTTATCCACCGGCAGGGAGTAGGAGTAGGGCCAGCTAAAGGATTTGTCGGTGATCCGCAGGCGGTTTTGCGCCGCGACGGCGGTGGCCTGCAGGCCCATCGCCGACTGGGCGAGTTCCACCGTAGACTGCGACTGGGAGATGCGCAGCCGGGCGGCCTGCATGGTCGGCGAATTCTGCAGCGCCCGGTTGATCAGCATATTGAGCTGAGGGTCATCGTAGGCCTCCCACCAGCGGGCTGCCGGCCAGTTGCTGTTCGCCAGGTGGATCACCTGCGCCAGCTGGGCCTGCTGCGGATTGACGATGGCGACCTGGGCAGGCTCGTCCTGAATCAGCGCGCAGCCGCTGAGCAGCGTCAGCGTCAGGGTAAGGAGAGTGTCGCGCAGCCGCGCGGAGAAAGGAAGGATCATCATGACGTTTTAGCCTGTTGCTCAGTCGCTATCGGTGTCGGGCCCCAGTCGGGCAGGGTGGCCAGCGCGGCGGCCAGCGCCGGGCCAAAGGGGTTAGTCAGGTCGGTGGCCAGCGGTTCGGCAGGGGCCGTTGCCTCCTGTTCGATACGTTCGGCGTAGCGCCGCAGCTGTTCGGCGCAGCGGGCCAGGGTCGGGTCTCCCGGCGCGGCGTTGAGCCGGTACCCTTCGGTGAGGCGGGCGATCTCCTCGGCCCGGGCGAGGGTGGCGCGCATCGGCCAGTTTTTCGCCTGGGGCCAGGGGTGGGCATACGTGCCCAGCGGTTCGGCGCGAACCCGATGGATAAGCGCTTCGCTGTCGGTGAAGGCGACAAACAGAGGGGCCAGCGGCACCGCATCGTGCGGGGCGGCGAGGCAGTCCGCCAGCCGGCGATAGAGTCCGGCGAGGCGCGATTTCAGCTGCGGCGCTTCGCTGTCCGGCCAGAGATATAAATGGACAATGGAGGAGACCAGCACCCCGAGCAGGATACCCAGCACCCGGTCCCGTAGCTCGGTGAGGTTAGTCAGCGGACCAAACCAGCTGAGGAAGGCCAGCGCAAAGGTGAAGCCAATCTGGATCCCGGCGTAGGCGATACGCTCCGAACCGGCGGCAATCCAGGCCGCCAGCGCCAGCACTGGCAGGGACATCGCCAGCAGCCCCGACAGCGAGTCGGTCCAGGGCTGGACAAAAACGATTAACAGCAGCGCCAGCAGAGTGGCGAACAGCGCGCCGCCGATGCGCAGCCACGTCTTTTGCATCGTGGCGCCCAGCCCGGGCTGGGCGACGATCACGCAGCTCAGCATAATGGTATGCAGTCCCTGCCAGTCGGCAGCGGTATAGAAGACATAGCAGATTAGCGTCGCCAGCAGGGTCTTGAGCGCAAAATGGAGATACGCCGGGTTGCGCCAGGCGTCCGGCGCCAGTAGGGGCGGCTTCTCCACCTCGCCCTGTGGCAGAGCAACGGGCTCACCCAGGGCCAGCCGCTGCAGAAGGGCTGCCATCTCCTGCAGAACGGTGCGATTGACGCCGCGGCCGCTGAGCGCCAGGGGAGGAATAGCGCCGTCAAACGGCCCCTCGCTGAGGGCACTCTTCAGCTGCAGCACCGCCTGCGACAGCCGCAGGCGATCGTCGCTATCGGCCTCGTCCGCTTGCAGCAGCGCCGCCAGCTGGTAGCAGCGCAGGGTGGCGGCCAGCCGCGAGCGCCAGGCCTGGGGATCGGCGGCGATCTCCGGCGTCGCCCGGCTGGCCTGGGCGAACAGCGACTGCAGCTGGTTGAACTGCGCGGCGGTCTCGCCGAAGGTCGGTGGCGCTTCAGCGTCCGGGTCTGCCAGCCGGCTGGCGACCGCCTGCAGCATCTCCGCCAGACGCGCCTTAAACTGGTTGCCGGGAAAGGCCTGCTGAAAACAGGCGTTGACCAGCAGGGTGACGAGGATCGCGGTGTTAATCGCCACCCACAGCCAGAGCAGCAGCCGCACCAGGATTTCACTCTGGCTGGTCATCGACGGGAAGGTTTGGGCGTAAATCACCGCCAGCGCCACCACGAAAAAGGCCAGTCCCAGCTTGCCCAGCACCCGCATTAGATAGATGGCGCAGAAAAAGAGCGCCACGGAGGCCGCCAGGCGGATCAGCGGGTAGTCATAGGTCCACTTGATGATCAGCAGCACGCCGCCGAGCGCCACGCTGACGGTGACAAAAAAGACCACGCTGACTAACTTAATCATCAACACGTTAGGCTGGCTGACGTAGAACACGACGATCAGCGCGACGGCCAGAAAGGGGATCTGCAGGGTCATGAACAGGGTGATGAGCACCGCACAGCTCAGCGTCAGGCGCAGCGTGTAGCTGGCGCGTCCCGGTGCGTCGCGCAGTTCCTGGCGTAAAAAATGGGCGAGAGGAAACATCGCGTCGCCCGGCTACGGCTGCAGCACGGCGCTGGCCGAGGCGCCCATGCGGAACAGTTCCGGATCGGGATCGCTGACGGCGATTTTCACCGGGAAGCGCTGCGAGACGTGGACCCAGTTAATGCTTTTCTGGATCAGCGGCAGGCCTTCGATGACGCTCCCGCCTTCGGGCAGGACGCCGGAGCCGACCGAATCCACCACCCCGTTAAAGGTCCGGTTGTGGTTGGTCATCACGGTGATGCGCGCCGCCACCCCAGGGTGCACGTTGTTCAGGTCGGTTTCGCGGAAGTTAGCGATCACATACCAGCGGTCGTCATCCAGCAGGGTGAAGACTGGCTTCAGCGCCGAAGCGTACTGGCCGACGGTGGTTTTCAGCGCCACCACCACGCCGTTGAACGGCGCGCGCACTTCGGTGAATTCCAGATGCAGTTCGGCGAGGGCGATTTGCGCCAGGATCCCGGCGCGTTGCGCCACCATGGCATCCACGCCGGTCACAGCCGCCGAGGCCTGTCTGGCCTGCAGCAGCGTGGCCTCCAGCTCCGCCCGCGCCGCTTTCTCGGCGGTGCGCGCCTGATCGAGATCTTCCTGCGAGGCAAACCCCTGCGGCAACAGCGGCTCAAGGCGGATGCGCGTGGAGGTGGTCTGCTTGACCAGCGCTCTGGCGCGCTCGACGGCGGCCGCCACCGACTGGGCGTTATACTCCTGCGCTTTGATGGTGCGCTGGGTCAGCATAATCTGCGCGTCGAGGGTCGTCAGCCGCGCTTTCGCGTCATCGAGCATCGCCTGATAGGGGCGGGGGTCGATGCGGAACAGCAGATCGCCTTTTTTCACCCGCTGGTTATCGCGAATGGGCATCTCCACGATGCGCCCGCTGACCTCGGGCACCACATCGATGGTATCGGCGTAGACATAGGCGTCATTGGTCTCTGGCGACGTTTGCAACTGCCAGATAACCAGGATCAGTGCCAGGATGGCGGCCAGGACCAGCGCCAGCAGAGGCCATTTCTTGCGTAACAGGGGAGTGCGGGAAGTAGTCATAAGCGATCAGTGAACAAAAAACAGAAACCACAGCAGTGTGGCGAACAGGAACATCAGCGCGACATAGCTGAAGACCAGGGGAGAAAAGCGAGGCTGCCAGCCTTTACGGGTAATCAGGATATGGCAGGGGATCAGTAAAAATGCCCCGCCCAACAAGCAGAAAAACCAGCCGGGGAATGCGGCGCCCAGTACCGGGATCGCTGGTGAGAGTGAGCAGCCGGTCAGCGGCAAGACGAGCAGTAGCCGCGCTGGGCGGGCTATGGTGGCAATATGATTCAATGGAACATCCCTGAGTGCTCTTACCAGTGTGTCATGAGTGTAATCGCCTCGTTGCGGGAATGAAAGTCAACCGTTCGTTGACTGCGGGATCCTTGCTCGCCGGGAGAGGGGGAGGATGCGCCAAATCGCTCTCCTCACGCCCATTACCGACTTGCGCATAGTCAGCCGTCAAGCGGAGGACTATGCTTAGCCTGAAAGTCATAAAACAAGACCGAGGCAATGTCATGGATAAGGAATTACTGGAAGCCGGCTACCGGGCCTACACCGGGGAGAAAATCGACGTCTACTTTAATACGGCGATCTGTCAGCATTCCGGGAACTGCGTGCGCGGCAGCGCGAAGCTGTTCAATCTCAAGCGTAAGCCGTGGATCATCCCGGATGAAGTAGATGTCGCGACGGTGGTGAAGGTGATCGATACCTGCCCGAGCGGCGCGCTGCAATATCGTCATAAATAAGCGAGGAGAAGATGGAAATACTGGAAGGGCACAACAAATTTTATGTTAACGACGCGCAGGGTAACCAGGTCGCGGAGATTGTTTTTGTTCCCACCGGCGAACACCTCAGCATTATCGAACATACCGATGTCGATCCCAGCCTGAAAGGCCAGGGGGTGGGGAAACAGCTGGTGGCGAAGGTGGTGGAAAAAATGCGCCAGGAGCAGCGGAAGATTATTCCTCTCTGCCCGTTTGCCAAACATGAATTCGATAACACCCGTGAATACGACGATATTCGCGCCTGACGTACCGGCACCGGTGTAAACCGGTGCGCTTTTCTCTCGCCAGCGAATCCACGCCTTTAGTCACTCATCGCTTCCCCTCATGCCTGTACAAATGCCGACCGTGAGTTTGCTGATGAACGAGGCGGCTGCCTGTGCGGAAAGCGAGGGGCCAGATGCGGGTGATATTCCACCAGCTTTTTCACCCCCGCCAGCCGCTGAGCGTAGAGCGTTTTCTGGCTCAATCCGAGACGTTGCGACTGCTCGCCTATCGTCTGCCCTTGCAGCAGGGCGAGGAGCGCTTTGAGCTCGGCATGACTTAAACCGGCGGCCCGTTTTCGGTGGATCAGGGCGGCTTCACTGGCAAGGCGTTCAAGCCGCGGCGCGTTCTTCAGCCGATGGATCAGTTGCGCGCAGGGGAGGTCGGCAGGAGCGGCATGGACGTTGCGCAAACGATCCGGATGGCTCACCTGATAAAGCAGCGTTCGCCACAGCCAGATGGCCGGGCTGCGGCTAAGCATCAGCATCGGCAACGGGCGTGATGCCTGGTCGAGCAGCCTGGCCGCCTGGCGCAGTGTGGTGAGCATCCACAGGGGATCGTCAGGAAGAAAGACCACGATCCGCTTCACCGCGGCCAGCTCCCGCAGAGAGACGCCCTCCACCGGCAGCACGACGGGCCGCTTCCCCGCGTTGTGCATCAGCTGGCTCAACCCACGGGCGGCCAGCGAGCAGGGAGAGAGGATGTACTCGGTCATCATTGATAGACAAAGGTAATGCCGATGATCGACTGCACGTTACCGGCGGTGACCTGGCCTGTGGTCCGGGCGTAGGTCGCCGTCAGGCCGAGATTGACCGGCGAGGTTCCGACGGTGCCCAGTGAGACAGTGCTGTTCGCCGGCACGGCGCTGCCGTTGCGGGTAAGCTGGACGCCTATCCCTTGCGCCGGCGAGGCGGAGGCGGTGTTAGTGAAGATCGCGTTAGCGCTGTCCGCGGTGGCGCCGGAGAGGTAATACCCCAGCTGTTGGCTCTGCGCGCAGTGCACGGTGAGCGGCACGGCCATGGAGCCCGGGTAGTCGGGGAGGGTGACGGTGACATCGCGGGCGGAGACATCGCAGCCGCCGGTGGGGACCACCACGTCGTTATTGGCGTAGATATTCCAGATGAACTGGAAGGAGTCGCTATTGTAGTTGTTAGTCTGATGCAGGATCAGCACCGCGATTAACGATCCTGCGGTGATCGCCACCCCGCCGGCGGTGCTGACCGGCGTCAGATACAGGACGGCCGGCCAGGGCTTATCGGTCCGGGAATCGTAAATCACCCGCGCCGTTTCCGTGGTGGTCGGGAAGGGGTAAGAGGTGCCGTTATATTTCACGGTGCCAGAGAAACTTGACAGCACACCGCCATAGGCGGATCCGCGCTGCAGGGTCACGTAGTCAGTGATCGTTTCCGGATAGTCGTTATGGCAAAAAATCTGCGTGGAGAGGTCGACCACCAGGTTTTGCCCGACGTTGACCGCCGGGGTCAGGTTAACGTAGACGTTGGCTGAGCCGCCGCCGATGGGGATCGTCGCGCCGGTGGCTGTTTTGCAGGCGAAGGACCAGGCGTTCATCGACCAGCCCAACAGCAGCAGGGTGGTGAATAAAGGGATAATTTTTTTCATCATGATGCTCTCCTGGCTCAGGCGTAGGTATAGGTCACGTTAATCACCGCCTGAATGGTGCCTTGCGTGGCGCCGCCGTTGACCGACAGGGCCCTGACCTGCAACGGGAAGCGGGCGGACTGGCTGGCCTCATCCACCTGTACCGACTGGCTGCTGCCATTGTTCAGCGTGGTGCCATCCTCGCTCTGCAATTCGAGTTGAATATTGCCCGCCGTCCCCTGGTTTTTGTAGTAGCCGGTGCTGTCCGCGGTCCCGCTGAAGGTGGCCTTCACCCGTGAGGTACCGACGGGGCAGTTGCTGAGATCCAGCGCCACGCTGTGCCAGGCCGATGCCGAGCCTGCGCCAATCAGGCTGAAGGTGTAGAGATCGCCCAGCTCGACGGTGGCATTGACGGTGGAGACCGTGCAGGGTCTGGCCACCACCTTCCCGTTGACGGTAAGGGTGACGTCGGCCGACCGCAGGGAAGGGCTCGCGGTTAACAGGCCGGCCAGTAGCCAGCCCACGTGGGTCCATTTCATTTCAGCCTCCACTTACTGAAATTCCAGGGTGAATGTTGCTGTCGCATTGACATGCCCGGGGGTGACGGGCACCTGCGTGGCCATCAAACGGGCGTAAAAGTTCAGGATGTTGGTCTGGCCCGGCGTCAGCGTGGTCCAGGCGATGGCTGACGACGGGGCATTGACAGGCAGCCGGGACTGCTGCTGGTCGAGAATGTCCACCCCCATTCCCGCCGCCGCCGAGGCGCCGGCGTCGAGTTTTAACAGGCTGGTATTGACGCTGTCCGCCACGCCGGTGAAACCGACCTTCACCGCGGTGACGGAAGTGCCGCAGGGCGATAGCACGATACTGAACGGCGCCGGCGGGGTCGTCGCCCCGACGGCGTAAAACTGCTTCGCGGCGTTGTCCTGCAAATCGACGGTGAAATCCTTCGACTCTCCGGCCACCGCGCAGGCGTTGTCGCGCACATAGCCGCTGATGGCGATCGTGCTGTCGGCAGCGAAGGCCAGCGGCGCGAACAGAGCGAGCAGGGCGCTCAGCAGAAACTGCGGTGTTCTCATCATCATCTCCTTAGCGACACGCGACGGACAGCTGGCTGAGCGACTGCTGCTGGCTCTCTGGCGGCAGACGATAATCGGCCACGCACTGGGCGTCCGGGGCATCGCCCCATTTCACCCGCACCTTGCCCGCCAGCGGCATCCCGCTCAGGTAGACCTGGCCGTTATCCGCGACGATGCTGCCGCTCTGGTTGCTGTCGCTGGTGGCGAGGGCGCCAAACGGCACCGGTTTGCCGCGATGGGTCAGCGTCATCAGAATCTTCATTCCCACCTGGGCGTTAAAGCTGGCGCGGACGATCGCCCCATGGGTAGGCACCACGCTGACCACTGCATCGTCAAGATCGACATTGTCGGCCAGGGTATTGGTGTCCAGCGCGACCCGGTTTTCGCGATACTCGGTGGCATACGGCAGGACGGCATACCCGCGCCAGTCGGTGCGCACCCCGGTCTGGTTTTCTACCTTCACGCCGCCGGCGCCGGGGGCTTTCACCAGCACTACGGTATCGTTCAGCGGCTGGCTCAGGGTGATGCCGTTGGCGTGCGCCAGCACGCCGCCGCTGACCCCGTAGTAGAGCTGTTTGAAACCATCGCTGCGGCTGTAGCCGACGTTGGCGTTGCCGTAGCCGCCGCGGTAGTTGAGCGCGGTATAGCCGGTGCTCCCGCTGTCGCCGTTGCCGCCGCCCGCATAGCCGGTCTGCACGCTATAGCTGAGGTTATTGTCTTCCAGCAGGGTGCCGTACAGGCCCGCCAGATTGGTCATGCGGCCATTGAGATCGTGCGACAGGCTGTAGCTGGCGCTGGCGTGCCGCCAGACCGAACGGCTATCGGAACGCAGCCAGTGGCTGAAGGGGATATTGACGTTGACCGCCAGCATCTGATCGCGCCCCTGCTGCCAGGCATTTTTCGTCAGGCTGTAGCTTAGCGACCAGTTGATATCGTCTACGGCGGCGTTGAGGCCGGCCTGCAGTTGCTCATCGGCATCGTCGGTGCCCCAGTAGGTCTGGTGGCTGCCGCTCAGATAGAGGGTGGCGGTGCGCCCCAGCTGTTGGGTCACGCTCAGCTGCACCTTACCGCGCTTGCTGTAAGCCAGATTGTAGTAGTCGGTAAATTTGGGTTTCACCTGGATAACCCCGTCCTGGGTTTCCACGCTGTAGCCGCTCATCCGGCGGTAGGTGGTATCGGCAAAGTTATAGTAGCCGCGGGTGGAGTAGCGGTAGCCCACCAGCTGCAGGTTGGTGCCGGTCTCATCCAGTGACTTGTTATAGAGAAAACGCACCGACTGTCCCTGATGCTCGCTGTCGTCAGGCAGGGTGGCGTTGGCCTGGGTGATATCCAGCGATAAGGCGCCGAAATAGCCCATGTTTTTCCCCACCCCGAGGTTAAAGGCGCGATAGCGGTCCGCCAGCTGGGTGCCGCCGTACAGGGTCCAGCCGGCCGGCAGGCCATGCATGGCCGTGCTCTGGAAAAAATCGGGCGTTTCCTGTTGGTTGTTGCCGCTGCGGTACTCCCCGGCGGTGAGGGCGAAGCGGGTATGGCCTTCGCGCTGCAGCACCGGCACCGTTGACCAGGGCACGCTGAAGACCTGGCGGGTGCCATCCGCTTCTTTAATGGTGACCTGCAGATCGCCGCCGTTGCCCGCGGCGTAGAGATCGTCGATGGTAAACGGCCCCGGCGGCACCGTGCTCTGGTAGATTTCGTAGCCGTTTTGTTTGACTGACACCTGCGCGGTGCCGCGGGCGATCCCGTGGATCACCGGCGCGAAGCCTTTCTGGCTGTCCGGCAGCATATTGTCATCCGAGGCCAGCTGCGCGCCGCGGAAGTTGATCCCGTCGAAGACATCGCCGTTGGTGTAGCTATCCCCGAGGGTAAGCCGCGATCGCAGGGAAATGATGTCCCGCTCAAGCCAGCTGTTGACGTGCTGCCAGCGGTTCTCATTGGATGACGCGCTGCCGCCGCTGCTGTAACTCCAGGTGCTGTTATCGCGCAGGCGCCAGGCGCCGAAATTCAGGCCGCTTTGCAGATTCAGATAGGCGTAACGGCTGTTGCCCCCGGTGGTGTTATGGACGTTGTTGCCGGTGAAGTTATAGTTAACCAGCCCGGCGGTGATGCCGTTATCCCATAGCTCCGGCGGGATATACCCGCGGGCGTGGCTGCCCATAAACGCCTGGGGTACGGTGAGATACAGGCGCTGTTGGCCGACATCGAAGCGGGTGGTGGCTTCGCTGATGAGCGTCGTTAGCGGCACGCAGGCCGTACTGTCCAGGGCCGCCATGCCCGTCACCCGTCCGGTATCCACCCCCATGCTCGCCAGCTGGCCGCGGGTCAGGCAGGGCGACAGGCCATGGCCCTGCGCATCGGCCTGGAAAGTGACGTCCCGGGTGGTCATATAGCCGTTATTGAGATAAATATCGACGCGATAGGTGCCCGGCGGGACCTCCTGGCCTTTTTCAAATCCCGACAGGTCTGCCACCGCCGCCGGATCGTCAGCTAAAAAGCGGGGGTTAAAATAGAGGTCCGCCTGCGCGGCGAACGGCTGTGAGCAGAGCCACAGCGTCAGCGCCGGCGTAATCAGGCGCCGGGCGCTTCGGCGACCCCCATGGTCCAGTCCATATTTTCGATGTGACATAATCCCTCCGGTCCGACGTTGCCCGGCTGTCAGTGCTTCTGGTCATGCGCAGCGTGGCCCGCGCGGCGGGGCACACCAGATTTAACGCAGTACGCCATTCATTTTCGGCGTCAGCGCGCCGTAATCGTTAATGGTGCGATAGGTGATGGTGTTGCCGGCATCCGCAGGCAGCTTGACGCTGGTTTTACCCATCGGCGGCACCAGGGCGTTTTCCAGAATGCGCGTTCCGGCGTTCAGTTCGGTCACCGTCAGGTAATAAGGGGTAGGATTCGTCAGCGTTAGCGACGATCCATTGCGGCTAAAGGTCAGCTTGTCCGCCGCCTGATCCGGGGGCAGGGTCAGTTTTGCCGGTCGGTAGTAGAGCTTGATGCGGCTGATAATCGCCAACTGGAGGATGTTGTCGCTGAGCTTCGATTTATCCATTGAGGGAATAGCCTTCACGTTCATCCAGAACAGGCTTTCCCGATCCTGCGGCAGCTGGTTATTGGTCGCATCGATAATGCGCAGGGTATTCTCTTTTTTGCCCTGCATGGCAAACAGCGGGGGAGTGATAACAAACCGGCCGTCTCGCTGCCCATCGGCATTTTCCACCCATGACTGAATAAGCCAGGTGCTGTTGTCGTCGTTATTGGTCAC
This sequence comes from Klebsiella sp. GG_Kp175, assembly GCF_040062325.1. Taxonomy (NCBI): domain Bacteria; kingdom Pseudomonadati; phylum Pseudomonadota; class Gammaproteobacteria; order Enterobacterales; family Enterobacteriaceae; genus Klebsiella; species Klebsiella sp. GG_Kp175. Next base: position 412,159 of record NZ_JBEAFX010000001.1, read on the forward strand.
CGCCAGCTGGACCTGTTTCTGACCCGCCGGGTAGATGACCCGAGTCGCGCCCAGCGCGACGCCCGCGTGCGCGCTGGCGCTCAACGCGCCGGCGGCGAAAAGCACACATCCCGTCAGTATGCCGCGTATCGTCGTTGCTGTTTTTCTCACATTATCTCCTTGTCTGCTCACGGTGTTGTCCTGCTGGTCTGCGGGTTGATTACTGATAGGTTAATGAGAACCAGGCCTGGGCGTTGGCCGCGCCGCCGGTGACCTGGCGTCCGGTCGCCCGATATTTGGCGACGAAATTTAGCGTCGTCGGTCCGCGGTAGAGCGGCACCCAGCGATCCGGCGGACGATTGAGAGGCAGCTGCTGGCCGTGACTGTCGAACAGCGCGATGCCGATCCCGCTGGCGATCCCCGGGCCTTCACCCACCGACAGCACGTCGGGGTTTTTGCCGTCAGCCACGCCGTGAAATGCCACCCCGACATGCTGGCTGACTGCCGTACTGCAATCCTGTAAATGAATCGTGAAAGGGATCGGGTTGCTGTCTTCGCCCACGTCGTGAAATCGGTTACTGCTGATCTGTCCCAGATTGACCGTCATCTGCCGATCGCCGGCTTCGACGCGGCAGGAACTGGCCATGATCAGGCCCTGAAAGCGCATGCTGCCCCCCGGCAGCGTGACGTTCCACTGATTACCGGCCAGCGCCAGCGGAGGCAGCAGCAGTAGCAGACCCGATTTCATTCCCTGCATCGTTTCACCCCGGTTGCAAAATTAAGCGCGGGCCCTCCTGGCCCGGATGGCTTCCTTGCCTGATGTTTGCCTTACTCGTACTGCACTTTGAAGGTGGCGTCAGCGTTCGCGATACCGGCGGTCGCGGCGCCAGTGGCGTAGTAACGTGCCTGGAACGGAATGATGTTGGTGCCGTCATTCAGCGTGGTGGCTGCGCTGAAGGTGGCGCCGTCCAGCGCCAGCGGCGTGCCGGTGTTGTCGAGGATCTGCACGCCGACGTTGGTCGCGCTGCCGGCGGCAGAGTTTTGCAGCGCCAGAACGGTGGTATTGCTGCTGTCGATGGCCGTACCGGCGAAGGCGACGGACGCTTTGGTTGCTACCGTGGTGTCGCAATCATCCAGCTGAATGTTGAAACCAACGGACGAACTGGTGCTCCCCGCCGTGGCCAGCTTCGCGGAACGCACCTGGCCCAACTGGACGGTTTGATCGATAGAGCCGGCATCCACCGCACAGGCCGCGTTAACGACTTCCCCTTTAAAATGGACGGTCCCGCCGTTAACCGTGGTGGTATCGGCCAGGGCCGCCGCGGAGCTCAGAGACAGGGCTGACACAACAATCATTGCCAGTGTTTTGATTTTCATACTGTTTTCCTTTGAACGATGTCGAAATAACGAACCGGATTGGCAGCCGTTGTGCCTTCCAGGCATTTCAGATTTCAGCCGAGTGGTCTGGCTGCCGGCTCTGCACAGTTTTCGCCCAACCGATGAGACAATTGGGGCCATTTTGACTCGTTGAGATAAACGATCTGTTCGTTGTTTAATCTTGCCTGTTTTTTGGTATTAAAATCTGTTTAATGTGGTTTTATTGGTTATTTAATCTGGTGATGTTGGCGAGAGTGCGAAAGGAAGAGAGATACCGCTGGCGAAGGCGCGCCAATGCAACGGGAGGGCAGGGTGGGGAAAAGTGCGTAATTGACGCTTTAAAAATATATTAAAAACATGTAGTTAATAATTTTTCTGCAGAAATATGGCGTGGTGAGTTGCAAAATATGTCAAAACATTTTTATGATATAAACAGTTTGGCCCCAATTGACCTGTTCACGGTTTATTTTTTTAATTAAATTCAATCAGTTGTATCAACTCCCGATTCTGCAATGCTTTCTCCAATAAGATTATTTCTTTCCCATATTCCAGCGAAACGCGCCGCATTGCTGGCGGTGTAGCGTACCGTGTGTCGAATATTACGATGACCGAGGTAATCCTGGATCAAACGGGTATCTGTACCTCTTTCCGCCAGTTCGTAGCCGCAGGCGTGACGCAGCATATGGGGGTGGGTCTGCGTCACGGTACCCGCCTTTTCCCCGGCGGAGCGAATAATACGATACGCCTGCTGGCGTGAGAGCGGGGTCCCGCGACGGGAGATAAAAAGCGCGTCGGTTTTGGCCGCCGCTTTCCAGCCGGCGCGGACCTGACTCCAGCGCTCAATGGCCTCACGTTCATCAAAGCGCAGCGGGTGAATAGTTGAAAAACCGTTCTTCAACCGCCGCACATTGACCCGGCCTTCCCGTAGATCCAGATCGTGATAGTGCAGATCCAGCAGTTCGCTGATGCGCATCCCGTGGCGAAAGGCGAGAAGGATGAGGCAGTAGTCCCGCTCGCCGGTGGCGCCCTGACGCGCGGCCTGCATCATAGCCTGAACTTCTTTGGCGGTAAGAAAACGACGTCGGTTCACAATAATTACTCCTGAAAAAGAGGTGAGGGGTCGTCATGGCGAAACCATACGCCATGACGGAAAAGATCCGTAATGTAAGAACGGTACAAGGTGAAGGCGATTAACCACGTATAGATAGCATATTATATTTACAGCCAGTCAAAATATCGCCTGGCGATAATTCTTAATTTTAGAGATTTTAAGCAAGGTCACAATAGATCTGCTCGGGTTTTATAGCATGTGCATAAAATAAAAGGGATTTTTCACTCGGTAGATTTTAAAAAATAGCGGGATGGATTTTTAGCCAACAATAAAGAATCACGGCAAAACCGGAATTAATACAGGGTCAATTTAACGATGAGACCGCAGGATTAAATAAGAACTTGCGGGAACAGTAATCATAATTAACTGAGGGTTAATTTATTGCTATTTAATTTCCCCGCAACGCGGTACAACGCCATCCGTGGCGTCAGGCTTACTGAAGCAGCGACAGGCGCTGTTTGTCGCGCGTATTGTCCCAGATACCATAGAAGCGTCCCGCGTTGCTGGCGGTATACCAGACGGTATGGCGAATATTGCGGTGTCCGAGATAGTCCTGGATCAGACGGGTATCGATACCCATATTGGCCAGCGCAAAGCCACAGGAGTGGCGCAGCATGTGCGGGTGGATCTCCAGCGGCAATCCCGCCTGGTCGCCAGAGGAGGCGATAATTTGATAAAACTGCTGGCGGGAAAGGGGATTGCCTTTGCGGGAGAGAAACAGCCACTCGCTGGCGGCCTGCGGCCAGGTGTTGCGAATGGCCAGCCAGCGCTTTAGGGCGTGGATCTCTTTATTCAGCAAAGGGTGGGTGGTCGAAAACCCCTTTTTTAGCCGATGGATATAAACGCAGCGGGAAGCAAGGTCGATATCGGATATTCTCAGGCGACAGATCTCGCTGGCGCGCAGACCATGGATGAAGCACAGCAGCGTCAGGCAATAATTACGTGCGGCATAGGGACCGCTATCGGCGGCTTTAAGTAGTGACTCGATTTCATTCTGAGTCAGGAAGTTCCTTTTTTTAATCTCGGCGTTATTCGTCATAGTGTTCCCTTTTATGGCAGGCAAATATTACGCTTTCCAGGCCTGCGTCAGGTCATTGTTAAATGCGACTGCCTTTTTATTTTTAAACAGCGTGCTGATAACGTTTTTATTTGCTACGGGAGCATGCGGTATCATGGGCTATCGCCATCCCCAGCGATAAGACGCCGTATGCTGAAGGGTAAAGAAAGGGTTAGCTGGTTGAACTGGCGAATCTTTCCTGGAGGTTTCCACGTCCTGTACATCCCTGATCCTCTTGATGATGCCCGCTTGATGATGGAGGCACTGGCTTCCGGCCACGGCAAGGCGGCCATCAATGCCGTCATGATTTATTTCCCGGCAGTTGGGGCGGCACGGCGTCAGCCAGCCGGCCTCCCGTATCTCAGCGACGGGAATGGCATGAGTAATTTCTCAGACAGAATACAACCTTGAACCGTCTGGATAGCATTCACTGCAAAACTACAACAGAGATTAAACCATACTGCAAAAAGCCTGGGGATAATAGCCATTGTCTCTGTGAGGGCACTTTACGTCTTATTTAACGGGTTGAGCTTAATCTTAATGGTGCTGTGGGAGCGCGGGCGGTAATCGGCGGAAGCGGTGATATCAGGCGGTGGGTATAAGAGAGGCATAGGCTGCAGACTGGTGTGGGTAATATTCTGCTGCGAGCTAAGAATAAAGAGCAGGTAGGGGACAGACGCGACGGTCCGGTGTCGCAGGCGGTGTTAAAGGCTCCGGTGGCAGAAGTCCGCGATCTGATATCCACCGGAGCAGGCTGACTTACCATTTTTCGTCGCGGGCTTCCTGACGACCTTCGCGGCGGTTTTCCCGCTTATCGTGACGGCAGCTGGCGTTGCTTTGATTATTATTTCTGACGCACTCTTGCTTGGTTTCACGGCCCTGCTCGCGGCTATCCTGGCGGATATCGCGAGCGTCCTGGCGCTGGTCGCTGCGCCAGGTCGCCTGCGCCGAAAGCGAGGGCGTCAGCAGCGCGACGCACGCCAGGGCGAGTAAGCATCTTTTCATGGGGGTGGTCCTGTTAATGAATATATTAAATTAATAGCAGTTAATAAATATTCGTGCCTGATGCGCAGGATGATAAAGTACAAAAAGTGCCAGGATAGCGATAACTGATTTATTTTTATCTTTTTTAGGTGTGTAACGATTGCTCTAATATGTTATGCAGGGCGTCAACAGCAAAAACAAACGTCTGTGGTATGCTGAAAATATGAAAATGCTTTGTGCAAAGGTAGGGCAGAGGGTAGGTGTAGGAGCCCGCTGATGCTGATAATGCGGAGCCTTGTGACCTTAAGCATTGACGAGAAAAATCCGACAAATTATCCAGGCACTATTGTTCGCCGGGCATGAGATTGTCGTCTGGCGGTTGATCTCTTTTCACCATGGCTTACCGATGATGATACCGACTTCGCAACGCGACTGGCGCCTGCTGGCCGCCGGGAGCGGCGGCCTTCTTCTGCTGGCCGCCGGCATCACCTTGCACAGCCACTGGAGCGACTTCCTCCAGTGGTGCCTCGCCACGCAAATTACCTTGCATCGCTATCTGGTGATGTACCTTCTGCTGCTGAACAACCATCAGTACAGCGGCGGCGTCTGGTTGCTGGTGGGCGCTTTTCTCTACGGCGTGCTCCACGCTATCGGACCGGGCCACGGCAAGTTTATCGTCACCACTTACCTGAGCACCAATCAGGAGAGCCTGACCGCGGCGCGGGTGGTGCCTTTTCTCGGCAGCCTGCTGCAGGGCGTCAGCGCCATCCTGTTTGTCTTTATTCTCGCGGTGGGGCTGAATCTGTCCGCTGGCGATCTCAGCGCCAGCCGCTGGTACGTCGAGAAGATCAGCGCCCTGACCATCGCCGCCTTTGGGGTTTACGTTATCTGTCGTGCGCTGCAGAGCCTGCTGCCGGGTAAAAGGAGAATACGCGCCCTGAGGCCGGCGCATCAGCATGATGCCTCGTGCGGCTGCGGGCACCACGGCGTGGGACACGACCTGCAGGGCGCCGACTGGAAGACACGCCTGGGCGTGGTGCTGGCCATCGGCGCCCGGCCCTGCAGCGGAGCGATTATGATCCTGCTGTTCGCCAACGCGCTGGGGATCGTCAGCTGGGGCATCGCCGCAGTGATGACCATGGCGCTGGGCACCGCACTGTCGATCCTTGGTCTGTCGCTGGCGGTGCACTATGCCCGTCACCGTACTGTCACCCGGCTGACGGCGACCAGCCGTCCGCGGCCCTGGCTGGTGCCGCTGGTGAAGATCCTCGGCGGGCTGGCGCTGATCCTCTTTGCCGCGGGATTGTTTTTCACCGTGGTGCCGATCAGCGCTAACGGCGACTTTATCGCCGCCGGCTGTTAACGGCTCTCCAGCAGGCGCATCAATACCCGCAGCGCCTGATCCAGCTGCTGGCGCTCGCCATCGCTGAGCCCCGCCAGCAGCTGCCGTTCATTATCGACATGGGTCTCCACCGTTTCATCGATGCGTTCACGTCCGGCGGGCGTCAGGGCGACCAGCATACTGCGGGCGTCTTCCGGATTGGGCAGGCGGGTAATAAATCCGCGTTTCTCCAGCGCCTTCAGGCGATGAGTCATGGTGCCGGAGGTGATCATCAGCGTGGAGAAGAGCTGGGTAGGCGAAAGAATGAACGGCGCCCCGGCGCGGCGCAGCGTCGCCAGCATGTCAAACTCCCAGCGCACCAGCTCATGGCGTGTAAAAGCCACTTCCACCTGCGGCTCCAGCAGCATGGCGCATCGTTTCAGACGGCCAATTGGCCCCATTGGGCTGCAGTCGAGGTCTGGCCGCTCCCGCTGCCACTGGGCAAGGATCCGATCAACGGCGTCGATCGGCGGTGATTTGTCCATAAGTGCTCACTTGTCTTGATATCAAGATAATTGCGTGTACATACTTGCGGCACCAATTTAACTTGAAGTGAAGATAAAATCATGGCTTTTCTCTCGCGTAGTCTGATGCTCGACCTGCTGCTCACGGCGCTGGCGCCCGCTATCTGGGGGACGACCTACATCGTCACCTCCCAGTTTCTTCCCCCCGACCGGCCGTTTATCGCCGCCCTGCTGAGGGTTTTGCCGGCAGGCATCGCCCTGCTGATCTGGAGCCGCCGCTTTCCACAGCGCGGCGAATGGCTAAAGCTTATCGTTACCGGCATCTTAAATATCGGCGCATTTCAGGCGCTGCTGTTTATCGCCGCCTATCGCTTACCCGGCGGTCTGGCGGCAGTGATTGGCGCGATCCAGCCGCTGCTGGTGATGCTTCTCGCCTGGTGCGTAGACCGGCAGCGCTCGCCCTGGCTGGCGGTATTCTCAGCCCTCGCCGGCATACTCGGTATGGCCATGCTGCTGCTGTCGCCGCGCACCGTCCTCGACCCGCTGGGCATCGGCGCGGCGTTTCTCGGGGCGATCAGTATGGCGCTGGGCACCTGGCTCTCCCGCCGCTGGGCGCTCTCCCTGCCGATCGTCGCGTTAACCGGCTGGCAGCTGGCGATCGGCGGGGTGGTGCTGGCGCCCGTGGCGCTGATCGTTGATCCCCCTTTACATCAGGTGACAGCGCTGCAGGTGGCCGGCTATCTGTGGCTGTGCGTGGCGGGCGCGATGCTGGCCTATGGCCTGTGGTTCCGGGGGATTGGCCGCCTCTCGCCGGTGGCGGTATCGGCAATGAGCCTGCTGAGCCCGGTGACCGCCGTGGTGTTGGGGTGGATTTTCCTTGGCCAAAAGATCCAGGGGATGGCGCTGGTCGGGCTGATCGTGGTGCTGGCGAGCGTGTTGTCTATTCAGCGCGCGCTGGCGCGTCAGGCGGCGGGGGCAAAAACGAAAAAAGCCCCATAACGGGGCTCGACATTGCTGTGTGCGGGGTGGGCGGCGGGAGCCAGACCAGCCGCCCGCAGGCGGCCTGTCCGGCAGCTCCCTCTGCAACCATTCGCTTATTTAGAGAGCTCGGCGGTCATATGGACCTGGTTGCCGGTGTACGCTTCAGTGATGTGGTAGGAAGCGCCTTGTTCTTTCGCAATGGTCGCGATTTTCGCTTCTGCGCTGTCCAGGGTGTCTGCTGTTACGCTCACCGGATGAGCGAAGCTAGCGAAAGAGACCAGGGAGAGCATACCGGCAGCGGCGAGTAATTTTACGTTTTTCATGGTGTTTGTCCTTTTAACTTTTATGGTGGAAAGCGTGTTTGCTTTCGATGGGCTTATAATAAGTCTGCTAACTATAACGCGCGTGGCAAAAAGTGCGATTTAGATCACATTTTTATGGCGGTTTGATGACGGAGATATGAATGTTTCTCTATTTTTTAATTTAAAAACAATGGATTAGTGATTATTTTTTGATGGGAGTATCACGCGGACTGCCTGCGATCAGAATGTAGTAGGCGCCTCATTTACGCGGTTACCATTCATTGTATGAATTAGTTGGGCGGTTTTTAGCCGCCGTTGGGGCGGATTCGGACGATTCGCAATAGCCCTCTGGAGGCCATTTCGGCATGCTGAGACGGCCATTTCTCTCATGCCCTGGCGTTAGGCTTTCCGCGCTGTAAACATCCATCACCCCGTTTTGATCTATCAATAAGCATTTATTAATAGTTATCGATTATCTGTTATATAACTTAATGAAACGTGAACAAATGTATATTTGTCGGCGAATAAATAGCATTCTTTGACGCCGATAGCACCAGCGAACTTATATTTTTAAGTTCGTTACCTGACGCCTTAAATATTGCGGCTCCCGGTCAGTCGAAGATTCTATTAGCAGTGGCATAAATCAGCATCGCCTGATGTTTCTGGTTCTATGCGAATTCACAGTGTGCTCATTGATTCGTAATTCACTCTGACAAGGAAATGGCAATGAAAAAGGTTCTTCTCTCTGCAGCAATGGCAACCGCGTTTTTTGGCATGACTGCTGCCCATGCAGCTGATACCAATGTTGGCGGCGGCCAGGTTAATTTCTTCGGTAAAGTTACCGATGTATCCTGTACTGTTTCTGTTAACGGCCAGGGCAGCGATGCGAACGTTTACCTGTCTCCGGTAACTCTGACTGAAGTTAAAGCGGCAGCAGCGGATACTTACCTGAAACCGAAATCTTTCACCATTGACGTCTCTAACTGCCAGGCTGCTGACGGCACCAAACAGGATGACGTAAGCAAACTGGGCGTAAACTGGACCGGCGGTAACCTGCTGGCTGGCGCTACCAGCAAACAACAGGGCTACCTGGCGAACACCGAAGCTTCCGGTGCTCAGAACATCCAGCTGGTACTGTCTACTGACAACGCTACCGCGCTGACCAACAAAATCATCCCGGGTGACAGCACTCAGCCGAAAGCGAAAGGCGACGCTTCCGCTGTCGCTGATGGCGCGCGTTTCACCTACTACGTAGGCTACGCCACCAGCGCGCCGACCACTGTGACCACTGGTGTGGTTAACAGCTACGCGACTTACGAAATTACTTACCAGTAATTCCGTCAGAAAATAAAACTGCCCCGCGATGGGGCAGTTAATAACAATAATAAAGCGGCGATGACCGCCGCTTGTATTTTTATTCTGAGGTCAGCATGAAGCGTATTGCCCTTTTTTTCTGTTTCATTTTTAGTTTTGCGGCCCACGCCAACAATATTATTGTTAACGGTACCCGCTTTATTTATCCAGGAAATGAAAAAGAAATAACGGTACAGCTTTCAAATAACGCCGACCGTCCGGCGCTGGCGCAGGCCTGGCTGGATAACGGCGATGCCGATGCCACACCGGATACCATTACCACCCCGTTTATTATCACCCCGCCGATTTCGCGCGTTGACGCCAAGAGCGGCCAGACGCTGCGTATTAAGCTCGGCAGCAGCGCCGGTCTGGCGAAAGATAAAGAGACGCTGTGGTGGCTGAATCTGTTGGAAATACCGCCGGTGGTGGCCAATCAGAAAAATGAAGGCCAGAACGTGCTGCAGCTGGCGATCCGTTCGCGCTTTAAATTTATTTATCGTCCTGCCGGACTGGGCAACCGCGATGCGGCGGCCGAGAAGCTGACCCTGACCGCCAGCGGCAGTAGTCTCGCCATCAACAACCCGACGCCGTTCTACATTACCGTCAGCCGTATTTCCCGCGACGGCGGTAAAGCCCTGAACAGCAAAGCCGTGATGCTGGCGCCGCAGTCCAGCCAGACGGTGGCGCTTTCCTCAGCCGTCAACCGCGGCGAAACCCTGACCGTTAACAACATTAATGACTATGGCGCCGATGTCGCAGTGAAAGTGGCCGTTAAATAAGGGAAAAGCTAATGAAGCAGAGGTCATTCTGCCCGGGAAGATTAAGCACCGCGATCGCCATCGCGCTGTGCTGCTTTCCGCCATTTTCCAGCGGACAGGAAAACCCGGGAACGGTATATCAATTTAACGACGGCTTTATTGTCGGCAGTCGCGAAAAGGTCGACCTGTCACGCTTCTCGACCAGCGCGATTACCGAAGGCACTTACTCCCTTGACGTCTACACCAACGACGAATGGAAAGGGCGCTACGATCTGCGCATCGCGCGCGACAAAGACGGTAACCTTGGGGTCTGCTACACCAAAGCGATGCTGACGCAGTACGGCATCGCGGCGGAAAAGCTCAATCCGCAGCTGAGCGAACAGGAAGGCTACTGCGGTAGCCTCAAATCCTGGCGCAACGAAGACAACGTCAAAGACAACCTGGTCCAGTCCTCCCTGCGGTTGAACATTTCGGTGCCGCAGATCTATGAAGATCAACGCCTGAAAAACTATGTCAGCCCGGAGTTCTGGGACAAAGGCATTACCGCGCTTAATCTTGGCTGGATGGCCAACGCCTGGAACAGCCACACCTCTTCGGTCGGCGGGTCGGATAACAGCAGCGCCTACCTTGGCGTCAATGCCGGCCTGTCGTGGGACGGCTGGCTGCTGAAGCATATCGGTAACCTGAACTGGCAGCAGCAGCAGGGTAAAGCGCACTGGAACAGCAACCAGACCTATCTCCAGCGGCCGATCCCGCAGATCAACTCCATCGTCAGCGGTGGGCAGATCTTTACCAATGGTGAATTTTTCGACACCATCGGTCTGCGTGGGGTTAATCTTTCCACCGATGACAATATGTTCCCGGACGGCATGCGCTCCTATGCCCCGGAAATTCGCGGCGTGGCGCAGAGCAACGCCCTCGTCACCGTGCGCCAGGGCAGCAACATTATCTATCAGACCACCGTTCCGCCGGGGCCGTTTACGCTGCAGGATGTCTATCCATCCGGCTATGGCAGCGATCTTGAGGTTTCGGTAAAAGAGGCGGATGGCTCGGTGGAAGTGTTCAGCGTGCCTTACGCCTCCGTTGCTCAGCTGCTGCGTCCGGGCATGACCCGCTACGCGCTCTCCGCCGGTAAAGTGGACGACAGCGGGCTGCGCAATAAGCCGATGCTCTATCAGGCGACCTGGCAGCACGGGATCAATAACCTGCTGACCGGCTACACCGGGGTCACCGGCTTTGACGACTATCAGGCCTTCCTGGTGGGCACCGGGATGAACACCGGGATCGGCGCCCTCTCTTTTGACGTCACCCATTCTCGGCTGAAAAGCGATAGCCATGATGACTCGGGGCAGAGCTATCGCGCCACCTTTAACCGCATGTTCACCGATACCCAGACCAGCATCGTGCTGGCGGCGTATCGCTACTCGACGAAAGGTTATTACAACCTCAACGACGCGCTGTACGCCGTCGATCAGGAAAAAAACAGCCGCAGCAACTACACCCTGTGGCGGCAAAAAAACGGCATGACCTTCACGGTAAACCAGAACCTGCCTGACGGCTGGGGCGGGTTTTATCTCAGCGGTCGTATTTCCGATTACTGGAACCGCTCCGGGACCGAGAAGCAGTATCAGGTCAGCTATAACAATTCGTTTGGTCGTCTCTCCTGGTCGGCAAGCGCCCAGCGCGTCTATACCCCGGACAGCTCCGGCCATCGCCGCGACGATCGCATTTCACTCAACTTCAGCTACCCGCTGTGGTTTGGCGACAACCGCACCGCCAACCTGACGTCGAACACCTCGTTCAACAACTCGCGCTTTGCCAGCTCGCAGATTGGTATCAACGGTTCGCTGGACAGTGAAAACAACCTTAACTACGGCGTGTCGACCACCACCGCCACCGGCGGTCAGCATGATGTGGCGCTCAACGGCAGCTACCGTACGCCATGGACCACCCTCAACGGCAGCTACAGCCAGGGCGAAGGCTATCGTCAGAGCGGCATTGGCGCCAGCGGGACGATGATCGCCCACAGCGGCGGCGTGGTGCTCTCACCGGAAAGCGGCTCGACGATGGCGCTGATTGAAGCCAAAGACGCGGCCGGCGCTATGCTCCCGGGATCGCCGGGCACCCGCGTGGACAGCAATGGTTACGCCATCCTGCCGTATCTGCGCCCGTACCGAATTAACGCCGTCGAGATCGACCCGAAAGGCAGCCATGACGACGTGGCCTTCGATCGCACCGTGGCGCAGGTTGTGCCGTGGGAAGGCAGCGTGGTTAAGGTGGCGTTTGGCACCACGGTGCAGAACAACCTCACCCTGCAGGCGCGCCAGGCGAACCATGAGCCGCTGCCGTTTGCGGCGAGTATATTCTCCCCCGACGGCAAGGAGATCGGCGTCGTCGGTCAGGGCAGCATGATGTTTATCAGCGATGCGAACGCCAAACGCGCGATTGTGAAGTGGAGCGGCGGGCAGTGTTCGGTGGATCTGGGACAGCAAACAACAAAGGATAGCGTATGTCGCTGAGGAAATTACTGACGCTTTTTATCGTCTTAATGGCGCTGGGCACCACCTCGTCCTGGGCCGTCTGTACGCGCCTTTCTTCGCCAACGGTGATGCTGGACATGGTGGTGGGCAGGGTGGTGGTGCCCCCGGATCTGCCGGTGGGTTCGGTGATCCTCACCCGCGACTGGACGATGAGCGCCCCCGGCGGGGCGAGCTATCGCTGTACCTCCGGCACCAACCGCTTCGCGGCGAAGATCGTGTCGCCAGGGGCCACGGACCTGGGGAATAAAATTTATTCCACCAACGTGCCGGGAATTGGTATGCGTTTCAGCCGCGGCGGCGCGACGGTGAATATCGTCTATCCCGACGTCTATTCGTCCCGAGTGTATAACACCACCAACTATTCCCTTGAAGGATCACGTTTTACGCTGGAGATTATCAAAACCGCGGCAACCACCGGCAGCGGTACCCTGGCGGCGGGAAAATACACCTCCTACGACTGGGAGAGCGGCGGCAACCCGATCCTCGAAACCTATCTGAGCGCCAACGCGATCACCGTGGTCTCGCCCTCCTGTTCGGTATTGAGTGGGAAAAATATGAATGTTGATGTGGGTGCCATTAGACGTACTGACCTGAAAGGGGTTGGCACCACCGCGGGCGGGAAGGATTTTAATATTGAGCTGCAGTGCAGCGGCGGCCTGAGTGAAACGGGATATGCCAACATCAGCACCTCTTTCTCCGGCACCCTGGCTACCAGCACCACCGCCACCATGGGCGCCTTGCTGAATGAAAAGGCCGGCAGCGGGATGGCGAAAGGCGTCGGCATCCAGGTGCTGAAGGATGGATCCCCGCTGCAGTTTAATAAGAAATATACCGTTGGCCGCTTGAATAATCAGGAGACCCGCTACATCACCATACCGCTGCACGCGCGCTTTTATCAGTATGGCCCGACGACCAGCACCGGCGAGGTGGAGTCGCATATGATCTTTAACCTGACGTACGATTAATACGGGAGGGGGAATGAAGGGATTGCCGAAACATACTATCGCGTGGCTGCTGCTCTGCGGCAGCCTCGCCGCCCCCTCGGCGTGGGGTTTCGAGACCAATTACGACCGCGGACGGGTCGATTTTGCCGGGCGGGTGACGGATATCTCCTGCAGCGTCGCGCTCAATGGCGGCCAGCATGCCGGTAGCGGCAACGTCTGGCTGGCGCCGGTCAGCCTGGCGGAAGTGCACGATCGCGGGGCCGGCGCGTTTATGAAGCCGCAGCCTTTTACCCTGGCGCTGTCAAACTGCCAGCTACGTCATGACGGCGGCGCCGCTTCGCAGGACGAGGTGCGACGGGTCAGCGTTCGCTGGATCGACGGTTTTTTACTGACGGCGGTTGGCAATGAGAACGCGGGCTATCTGGCCAATACCTTGCCAGACGGCGCGCAGAATATTTATCTGGCGCTGTCGACCAATGATAATAATACGCTGGATAAGAGTAATAAAATTGTCCCTGCGGATCCGCAGCAAAATCAGGTGCATTTACAGGAAAACGCGGTCAGCGGCGGCCTGTTCACCTATTATGTGGGCTACGTTTCGCCGACCCCGAAAAGCGCCACCAGCGGGCCAATTACCAGCTGGGCAACGTGGGAATTAGTTTATAATTAAGTGACGTTAAAAAGCCGGGAATTCCCGGCTTTTTTTACATGGCAATATCATCGGCGACCAGTTGCTCAATGCTGACTTCCTGCCAGTAATGCCCCTGAATAGCAAACCACTCCATACCCTGCAGCCATTTTTTATGGGCTTCGCTTTCCACGCCTTCAATAATCACGTTGTGATGATTGCGGGATAAAAAGGTGACCAGCGCATCCATCAGTTGACGGCCGGACTCTTTGCGCATCAGATGCCAGAAAAAATCTTTATCAATTTTGACATAGTCAAAATGATAACCGCTGATGGCGTTAATCCCCGCGTAGCCAGAGCCGAAGTCGTCGAGCCACAGCGAGGTATCCTGCGGGCTTTGCCAGGCGGCCAGGGAATTATTCAGAAGTTTCTCGGCGTTTTCCGTCACTTCAAAATGGACGCAGGTCAGGGCGGCGATTTTCTCTTTTATTTCCTTCTGGCGCAGCAGAGTCAGGATATGGTCATCAACGTTAATGGTAGCGGAAATATGGTTACGTAAAAACCAGGCTTTATGCTTTTCAATCAGTGCCAGTTGCTCGAGAAAAATACGTTCACGAACTGCCGCGGTGGCATGGCGGAAAAAATATTCTGGCGAAACGGGAAGATTATCGAAGCGGCTTAAGCATTCAACCGCGACTAAGGTACCTTGTGGGGAAAACATTTTCTGAAAGACGTAGCGTACAGCGATATCATTACGAGATAAAATGTTGTCTTCGAATATTTTAGTGTTCATTATCCCTCTTCACGAGGTTAGTCAGACAATAAGCAGAGGATAGGTTAATTATAGGCTACCTGATGATTAATGGGAATGGCAGGAAATGTAAATCAACAACGAATAAGTACGCTTTATCCGCTATTGATTTACCTCTGCGTAATTTAACATTGATGGAGGGCGGCAATACGCTGGTTCATCGTGCGGGAATTATCAATGCCCAGCTTTTGCATGATATGGATTCGATGGCTGTGGACCGTTTTATGGGCAATGCCGAGCAGGGCGGCAATCCGCTTATTATTATTGTTGGCAATCAGCAGCTCGAGGATCTGGCACTCCCGCGGCGACAGTTGTTTGCGCAATCGTCGCGGCGGTTGTTCGCTGGCGCCCTTCGCCCGCTGGATAATAGAAGCAAACATAGATAGCGGCGATTTTTCACTAATAATCATGGCATTATCGACGGTTATTAACTCTCTGCACAGTCCGGCAATGTCGCTTTTTATCATCAGCACCGGCTGCTGGCAGCGTTGCAGGGAAAGGCGGAGCGCATTCAATAGATCAACGATTCTGATGGCAGAAATATCCTTATTGATTAAATTGAAAATAACCGTTTGGGCCTCAGGCAGCTGTTTCCCATGGATGACTTCGTCATAGCCAAAACGGGTGGCGTTTTCATGACTATCAATAAGGTAGTGATAGATTGAGTGACCAATGAGATTATCATTGGTGTACAGCAATATACTTTCCAAGGGTATCAGATTCTCTTTTTTCGCTTGGCTTCTAAGATCAGGTCCAGCAGAATTTTCTCTATTCTGCGCTGGTCGTCGAGATGGCGGAACTTAAACTGGCAGGATATCTGATAGTAGCTTTCGCTCTCTTCATTAGGGTCATCAAGGGTGATAATAATGACATTCTTTACCACCAGGTCGATGGTGATCTCGCCATATTCCGCCAGCATCAGTACGGCGTTTTTCAGCAATGCGTTATGACTGAGGAATTTCAGATTCGGCGTTTTGGTCATCAGTGCGCAACCGCCGTCTGAAATGTCCTTGATGTCGAAAAGATAGTTTTCGCCATTTTTATGGCGACCGCGGCAATAAAAATCATGCTCGTGGCGTAAACGAAAGCGGGGATCGCGGCGACGCTGCACCACCTGCAGGCATTCAGGCAAGGAAAAGGCGTAGCGGATACCTTTATCGACACCGCTATTGTCATGTTTTGTCAGGGCCGCATTAAACTCTATTTTCCCTGAATCGCTATGCAGGAGAAAGCGAATTTTATGCCCGGGCGGGATTTTGCGATGGGTCTGAATATGGAACTCGGCAAAGTCCACGCGCGTCAGTTGGGTTATGATACTGGTATTGTTAAAAAATATTTCAATTTCAGTACGTTTGCGCAACTCCTCTCTGAAAATAGCAATAATTTCATACTTACTGGTCTTTATCGTTCCCTCTGTCATGTGCATCCCTTGTAAATAGTTGTCGTGAGGCGTTTGATTTTTCTTATAGCAATAGCAACATTCTGATTGGGTTAATCAGATGTTTTTATGAGCGTTTGATGTTATTGACTATCTTTGCAGCCAGATTGATATGTATAAACTTGGAATTCGATATTGTGTTTCCTGTAATCAAGCGTTTCAAATTTTGGTCATGACAAAAACGACAACGGCCTCCAAGCTGGAGACCGGTCGAAGGATAAAAAACTTAAGTTTAATTAACGGGGATAATGAGAGAACGATCGTCGATCACGCCCCATTTGTAGGATCTATAGTGCCAGCAGTGATGAGGTTTTTCCAGGCAAATATTGAGGAGGGAAGTCGTTCCCTCCTTTCGGCCTGACGGGTCAGGGATGCTTGCGGGTGGCGATATTATCCAGGGTGCGCAGCGCATCCGCCGGCAAAATTAGCCCGGCGGCGGCAATATTTTCCGCCAGGTGCGTCCGGGATGAGGTGCCTGGGATCAGCAGAATATTGGGCGCGCGCTGGAGTAGCCAGGCGAGGGCGACCTGCATCGGCGTCGCCTCAAGCGAGGCCGCGACCTCGTTCAGCTCCTGCGCCTGCAGGGGAGTAAAACCGCCCAACGGGAAGAAGGGAACCCAGGCGATGTGCTGGGCGGCCAGCGCATCCACCAGCGCGTCGTCGGCGCGATGGGCAATGTTATAGAGGTTTTGCACGCAGACGATAGGCGTCATTTTCTGTGCATCCGCCACCTGCTTTGCCGTCACGTTGCTGAGGCCAATATGGCGGATCAATCCTCGCTCCTTCAGCTCCAGCAGGGTGGCGAGCGGCGCCTCCAGCGACCCTTCTACCGGGCCGTGGGGGCTCAGCATACTGCGCAGGTTCACCACCTCCAGCACGTCGAGCCCCAGGTGACGCAAATTGTCCTCGACGGCCTGGGCCAGTTCAGCGGGCGACATGGCCGGCAGCCAGTTGCCTTTCTCGTCACGACGGGCGCTGACCTTGGTGACAATGCACAGATCGTCGGGGTAGGGGCGGAGCGCTTTGCGGATCAGCTGATTGGTCACATGGGGGCCATAGAAATCCGAGGTATCGATATGGTTTACCCCGGCTTCGACGGCGGCCTGCAGCACGCGCACCGCTTCTTCTGGATCTTTCGGCGGGCCGAAAACGCCGGGGCCGGCCAGCTGCATGGCGCCGTAACCCAACCGATAGACCTGGCGATCGCCGAGCGTGCCGCGACCGGATAAGGTGACACTGGACATAGGAACTCTCCTCACGGTGGCTAAGCCGTAAGTGTAATGCGCTAACAAGGAAGGGAAGGGTGAGAATATTGTCAGAATGTGCGACAGCGGCTCAGGCAAGCCGCTGTCGCCGGAGACGGATTAGCCGAAGAACATCACGGAGACGCAGAGCAGGCCGACCACCAGAGTGATGGCGTTACCCACCGAGCGATACGGCTTCAGCGCCGGGATAAGCCAGGTTGACAGCGTGGGCATGATAAACAGGATCATGGCGATAAGCGGTCCGCTGATGGCGTAGATCATCGAGATCGCATTCGGGTTGATAAAGCACACCGCAAAGGTGAAGGCAGAGACCAGCATGATCGACATCGCGCGGTTGAAGGCGCGGCTCTTGCGCACGCCCATCAGGCCCAGCGAGCTTTTGACGATTTCGCTGGCGCCTTCAATGACCCCGAAGTAGGTGCCGAGAAAGGATTTCGACATGGCGACCACGGCGACAATAATGCCGGTCACCGCCAGCCAGCCCGGCGCGCCCGGCACCATCGACAGGGCGGAGAGGATGGTCACCCCCTGATCGCGGGCGGTCTCAATATAGGTCGCCGGGATGGCCAGCAGGCAGCTGAAGACGAAAAACAGCACGCTGGCGCAGATGATGGTATAGGCCACCTTCATGATTTTTTTGCATTTACCCATGGCCAGGTCGCCGTACTTCTCCTGCTGGTCGATAGCAAAAGTCGAGATGATCGGCGTATGGCTAAAAGCGAAAACCATCACGGGTATGGAGATCCAGACCTGGTGGAGCGTCTGCGAGCTGAACTGCATCTGGCTGGTGAGATGTTCCGGATGCCAGTCGCGGATTAAATAGAGGGAGAGAAACAGGAAGCAGGCGATAAGCGGGAAGACCAGAAAGCCCATCACCTTGATGGTGATTTGCCGGCCCATGAGAAAGATCAGGTTAAGGACCAGCACGACCCCCAGGCTCAGCAGCGCGCGTAGCGCAGGCGTCATCGGCGTGCGATGTGCCACCTGCTCGGCCAGCGAGTTGGTGATGGCCACGGCGTAGATCAGCACGACCACAAAGAAGGCGAGGAAATAGAGCCCGGTGATCAGGTTGCCAATTTTCTTACCATAGTAGTGATTTACTGCGCCGGTGATCCCGGTTCCCGGCGCGATATTGGCCGAGAGAATAAACTGGCTCAGCGCTTTGTGAGGCCAGTAGGTGAGCGGCCAGGCGACCAGCGCGGTGATGAAAAGGACAATGGCGCCAGCCGAACCCAGCTGGATCGGTAGAAATAGCGTCCCAGCGCCTACTGCAGTGCCATATAAGGCAAAACTCCATAGAGTTTCTTCTTTAGACCAAATTTTAGACATTATGCGACTTTATCAACCGTCAAACCAAAAAAAAGGAGTGCAATTTACCATATTTATGGTTCGTCTGTTGCGATAGTTTTTGGTGATAAAGTGGCAGCGGATCGCGAAGGATCCGCCGCGAGGCTAGCCGCGCGCCGCCTGGTGCGGGCGGCGGTGACGGATAACGCGCTCGCGCAGGGTGTCCCAGACCCAGTTAAACGCCATGGTGTAGGGCAGGAAGAAGAGCATGAAGCCGATCTCCAGCATAAACGCCTGCAGCAGCGATACCCCCAGCACGATGGCTACCATGGTGACGCCGATGATAACAAAGCCGGTCTCGAAGCCGATCGCGTGCAGCGCCCGCACTTTCAGCCGGCGAGGGACGCGGGAGACTGGCCACAGGCGATCGAAAGCCGCGTTATAAATGATGTTCCATACCATCGCCAGGGTGGCGAGCAGAATGCTCAGTCCGCCCATCTCCACCACCGAACGCTGCATCAGCCAGGCGGCGGTGGGGGCGAGGATCAGCGTCGCCAGCCCTTCGAAGGTGATGGCGTGGATAACGCGCTCGGTGAGCGTCTTGCGCTGATGTGGGGTCTGTTGCATGGCGAGCTACCTCCAGTTTTAGCCTGAACAGGAAATTACCCGGCAGTTTATGGAAAAATGTGATAAACAAAAGATAGAAACCATCGATAAAGTAGATACATCATGCGTTATTCACCGGAAGCGTTAACCGCCTTTGTCGAGGCCGTTGACAGCGGGTCGTTCTCCGCCGCCGCCCGTCGCCTGCGCAAAAGCCAGTCGACGATCAGTACCGCTATCGCCAACCTGGAGGCTGACCTCGGGGTGACCCTCTTCGATCGGGCAACGCGGCAGCCGACGCTGACGCCGCAGGGAGAGCAGGTGCTGAGCTATGTCAAAGCGATCCTCGCCGCCAGCGAGCGGCTGGATGAGCTGGCGGTATCGCTGTCCGGCGAGACGGAGCCGCGGCTGACCTTTGTGCTCTCGGACACCCTGCACCCGGACGTGCTGGAAGATCTGCTTGTGCAGTTTGACCGCCGCTTCCCTCATACCGAATTTGAATGCTTGATTGGCGAAGATGAGGACGTGATCGATCTCCTGCAAAAATCCCGCGCCCAGGTGGGACTGATTGAGGCGAGAGAGCGCTACCCGACCGATATCGGCAGCACCCGCCTGCCGCTGCAGACGGCGATGGGCATTTACGTGGCGCCTGACCATCCGCTGGCGGGGCAGGGCAAGGTTGTCTGGGATGAGCTGCGCAGCTGGCGCGAGCTGCGTTTGAGCACCTTTCTGGCCAGCGCGACGGAGCCTGCCGCCGGGCAGGTCTGGTCGGCGCCAAACTACCTGCTGCTGCTCAGCATGGCGGTGCAGGGCTTCGGCTGGTGCATTCTGCCCTGTGCGCTGGTGGCGGAGTTTGCGCCGCAGGGCGGACTGGTGGCGCTCGATATCCCCGGCTGGCCGCGGGCGATTTCGGTGGATCTGCTGTGGAATAAGAAAGCGCCGCCCGGGGCGGCCGGCAGCTGGCTGCGTCAGCATCTGCAGCGGCGTGAGCGTTAACGAATAGCTATTTCTTTGTGATTAGCTTCACTTTTTTTAAACAATTACAAAGTTTTTTGATAACAATTATCTAGTATATCGCTGTTTCTTTGCGCAAAAGCACGGGCAGGGGTAGAGGATGAAGGATGTCGTGATCGTCGGGGCGCTACGTACGCCGATTGGCTGCTTTCAGGGCGCGTTATCGCGCCATTCAGCCGTTGAGCTGGGCAGCGTGGTGGTGAAGGCGCTGGTGGAGAAGACGGGAATCGATCCGCAGAGCGTGGATGAGGTGATCCTCGGCCAGGTGCTGACCGCGGGAACCGGGCAAAACCCGGCCCGTCAGTCTGCTATTCGCGGCGGGTTGCCCAACACCGTATCGGCGATCACCATTAACGACGTCTGCGGTTCCGGCCTGAAAGCCCTGCACCTCGCCACCCAGGCGATCCAGTGCGGGGAGGCGGACGTGGTGATCGCCGGCGGCCAGGAGAACATGAGCCGCGCTCCGCATGTCCTCACCGACAGCCGCACCGGCGCCCAGCTGGGCAACAGCCAGCTGATTGACAGCCTGGTCCATGACGGCCTGTGGGACGCCTTCAACGATTATCATATGGGCGTCACGGCGGAGAACCTCGCCCGGGAATATGGCATCAGCCGCGAACTGCAGGACGCCTGGGCGCTCAGCTCGCAGCAGAAGGCGCGCAAGGCGATTGATTCCGGACGCTTTCGCGATGAGATTGTCCCGGTCGTTACCGAGCATAACGGCGCGGCGCGCACCGTGGATACCGATGAACAACCGCGGGTGGATACCAGCGCGGAAGGGCTGGCCAGCCTGCAGCCTACCTTCGATCGTCTCGGATCGGTAACCGCCGGCAACGCCTCCAGCATCAATGACGGCGCGGCGGCGGTGATGATGATGAGTGAGGCGAAAGCCGAGGCGCTGGGGCTGCCGATCCTTGCGCGGATCCGCGCCTTCGCCAGCGTCGGCGTCGATCCGGCGCTGATGGGCATCGCGCCGGTGCACGCCACTCGTCGCTGTCTTGAGCGGGCCGGCTGGCGGCTGGACGACGTCGATCTGATCGAAGCCAATGAGGCCTTTGCCGCTCAGGCTATCTCCGTTGGCCGGGTACTGGAGTGGGATGAGCGACGGGTCAACGTTAACGGCGGCGCGATCGCCCTTGGCCACCCCATCGGCGCCTCCGGCTGTCGGATTCTGGTGTCGCTGGTGCATGAAATGATCAAGCGCGATGCGCGTAAAGGGCTGGCGACGCTGTGCATCGGCGGCGGTCAGGGCGTGGCGCTGGCGGTAGAACGCGCGTAGCGCTGCATGTCGATTTCCATGGCCTCCTGCGGGAGGCCTTTTTTATGCGCCGCGCTTTGCCGACCCCTCTTTTTTCTCCCGTATTTCCCTCACCCACCGCCAATTTATTGAGCTCCGTCACGTCTTGTTGTGCCACCTTTTTTGAAACAAATAACTACGATCCTGGTCACTAAAACTAAGGTGCTTAAAAAATAAAATAACGTTTCATAAAAACGAAATGACATTTTATTTATTATAAGGGGTACCCTATGTTGAAACGATCTCTGGTTCTGGCCGCCCTCTGCGGTATGTCTTTTGCGGCAACCGCGGTCACGATAGATTTACGTCATGAATTTATTGATGGCGGCAAGAGCGATAAAAGCAATGCTGACCGCGTCTCGGTGTCCCACCGCTTCGCCAACGGGCTAGGCTTTACCGTAGAGGCCAAATGGCGTTCAGGCGGCGACAACGGTTCGCAACCCTATTCGGACGTGGTGGGCAACGGCCATGAAGACACCATCAGCTGGCGCTGGAAAGCGACATCGAACCTGTTCCTCACCCCCGGGTTTACCATAGAGAGCAACGACAGCCGCTCCATCTACAAGCCGCACCTGCACGTACAATACAGTTTCGACAATGGCTTCTATGTCGCCGCTCGCTATCGCTATGAGTACACCCGCTATCCGAATGATGCCGGCAAAGATGATGACAAGGTGAATCGCGGCGACGCGTGGGCCGGGTTTGCTCTCGGCGACTGGCGCACCGAGCTGAACTATGTCTATGCCCGCAGTTCGGAAGGGGTGAATCGTAACGACAACAAACCCTACTCGCAGGAATATAACGTGAAGGTGGCCTATAAGCTGGATAACAACTGGTCGCCGTATGGTGAAATCGGCAACGTCGGCGTGAATGACCGCAGCGATCGCCAGACCCGTTTCCGCGTCGGGGTGGCTTACTCATTCTGATTTCCATCAGGCCCTCATCGTCTGTTTTCCCCGGCGCCGTCAGCCGGGGTTTTTTATGGGCCAAAGCGGGGGAACAAAAAAAAGCCCTCCGCGAAGGAGGGCAAGGCCAGTTACAGAAAAACGTTCGCCGGGGCTCAGGCGCTCAGCATCGGCGGATGGTCAGGTAATTTCGCGATATAGATGGCCGGCTTGCCGTCTTTATCAGAGCTGAACAGAATGGCGCTGTCGTCCGGCGTAAACGAGGGGTGCGGGTGCGTCACCTGGCGGCTGTTGGCCACCGTCGCCCACGAGGTATCATGGCGCGCGACGCGGAAGTAGCGCTTCTCCGCCACGTTAAAGACGTACAGATAAGGATCGTTATCAATGGAGTAGCCGCCGGTATCTTTGACATCCACCGGCGTGCCTGATCCATCGCCCACCAGCAGCGTACCGTCGAAATTGCTCATCAGATGCGAGCAGGCGGGCATCGTCATCAGGGCCTCGTTGACGCCGCTCTCCGGATCAAAGCGATAGATCGTCCGCCCCTGCTGGCCTTTCAGATAGGAGACGTAGATCAGCGCTGAACCGTCCGGGACCCAGAATTCATGGGTGCAGCTTTCCCCCGGGGCATGCGCTTTGACTTTACGCACGTTGCTGCCATCTTCATTGACCAGCCACATGCGGGCGTCAACCAGATCGTGCGGCCCTTCATGGCAGAAGGCGACGGTATGGTCGTCGAAGGGACGATAGATCGGGTGTCCCAGCCAGATTTTTTCCTCATGGATCACCTGGCTCTCACCGCTGCACAGGTCGACGCGCAGCAGGCGGCAATGCGGTCCTTTGTGGAAGAAGTCATGGAAAATCTGCCAGTCGTTGAGCGGCGTCCAGTCGCTTTTCGCAATCTCAATGCCTACCAGTTTGCTGCAATCGCTGTTTGCCACCCAGGTGCCATAGCCGACCCACGCCTCGCTGACGCGGTAAACTTCACGCTCGGCGAGGGTGGTGAGGTTCACCTCCAGCAGGGTACGGTCATTTTTCACGTAATAGAGTGACTTATCGTCCGGGGAGAGGAAGCCGCCGAAGGTGTTATCCCCGGCGCCTTCCGTCAGCTGGACGGCTTCGGCGCTGGCGATATTCAGCAGATAGTAGTTCCAGTGGCCGTCAAACTCGCCGGCGAACAGTAAATGGCTGCCATCGTTAAAAAAGCACTTCTGATAGAAGTAGTTGCGATGACAGGTGACCTCCGGGGGGGTTAAGCGGGTGACTTCCGCCCCGGTATCCGGATCGCTGCTGACGTGGTAATTCAGTTTGACCCGCATGCCTTTAGCCATGTAGTGCTCCTTTCTTTCCTGCGATGCCGCTGGACCAGAGGCGTGTCGCTGAGTGATGTGTTTTAAAAGATGGGTGTCAATTTATCAAAACAACGTTTCATTATTTGTGATGTCCCACGCAGTTCAGTGTAATTCCCGCATCTTCTGCGGCCTGCTGGCTTCACTTTGGCCGCCTCTCCGGACAACCGGCTGAATCATCATCCTTTTAAAACCGCTTCCTGTCCGGTGCGGGTTGCCGGATCCGTTCGCGTTTTCTTTTTTTGTAATCTCCGTCATAAAAAAATGAAACAACGTTTTAAATATTATTGAAAATGACAGAGTGCGGGGCTAAGATGGCACCCATCAGTAAAACGGAACTTTGTTTTATTTTTATGATGGGCTCTGCCCGTGAGTTCGCCCCACGCTCAGTCGCGCCGCCGGCACGAGCCGGGCCGAGAGAACCTTGCCTGCATACTGCAGGCTCTGAACGACTAAGGAACACATTATGATTCTTGATGCATTCTCCCTGCAGGGAAAAGTGGCCGTCGTGAGCGGATGCGATACCGGTTTAGGTCAGGGGATGGCCCTCGGGCTGGCGGAAGCGGGCTGCGATATTGTCGGTATCAATATTGTCGAGCCGGTGGAAACCATCGAGCGGGTGACGGCGCTGGGACGCCGCTTTCTCAGCCTGACCGCCGACCTGCGCCAGATCGACGGTATCCCTCACCTGCTGGAGCGGGCGGTGGCGGAGTTTGGCCATATTGATATTCTGGTCAACAATGCCGGCCTGATCCGCCGCGAGGACGCGCTGGCGTTCAGCGAAAAGGACTGGGACGACGTCATGAACCTCAACATCAAGAGCGTATTTTTTATGTCCCAGGCGGCGGCGAAGCACTTTATCGCCCAGGGCAGCGGCGGGAAGATCATTAACATCGCCTCGATGCTGTCGTTCCAGGGCGGGATCCGTGTGCCGTCGTATACCGCGTCCAAAAGCGCGGTAATGGGCGTCACCCGCCTGCTGGCCAACGAGTGGGCTAAACACAATATCAATGTCAACGCCATCGCCCCGGGGTATATGGCGACCAATAACACCCAGCAGCTGCGCGCTGACGAGCAGCGCAGTAGCGAAATCCTCGACCGCATTCCCGCCGGGCGCTGGGGCCTGCCGGCCGACCTGATGGGGCCGGTGGTCTTCCTCGCTTCCCCAGCCTCCGATTATATCAATGGCTACACGGTGGCGGTGGACGGCGGCTGGCTGGCGCGCTAACCGACGGCGACGGCCGGCGCGGCACTCACCGCTCCGGCCGTCTGAGCAATTATTGTCCATACCGTAAAATGAGGATCGTCCATATTCCAGAGTGAAGAATTAATGTTACCGCCCTGTATGAACAGGGTTATTAACGATGCGAAACGAATTTTTTGTTACTTTGAAAGTTTAATGTCCATCACAAAACCTATCTTGCCAGCAAAATCGTCCATATCTTTGGCGTATCCAGCCTGACAAACTCCTCCGCCAGTCACGTACTTTCGTCCTATGTCTTTCTCTGTGTGGCAGGAATAAAAATGACTTCAATCAGTAACGACTCTGCATTAACGCCGCGGGCGCAACGTGACACCCGGCGGATGAACTGGTTTGTTTCTATCGCCGCGGCGGTGGCGGGGTTGCTCTTTGGCCTGGATATCGGCGTGATATCCGGGGCGCTGCCCTTTATTACCGACCACTTCACCTTATCCAGCCAGCTTCAGGAGTGGGTGGTCAGCAGCATGATGCTGGGGGCGGCGATAGGCGCGCTGTTTAACGGCTGGCTGTCGTTCCGCCTTGGCCGCAAATACAGCCTGATGGCGGGGGCCGTGCTCTTTGTCGCCGGCTCTATCGGCTCCGCTTTTGCCGCCAGCGTCGAAGTGCTGCTGGTGGCCCGCGTGGTGTTGGGGGTGGCCGTTGGGATCGCCTCTTACACCGCGCCGCTGTACCTCTCCGAAATGGCCAGCGAGAACGTGCGCGGCAAAATGATCAGTATGTATCAGCTGATGGTGACCCTCGGCATTGTGCTGGCGTTTCTTTCCGATACCGCCTTTAGCTACAGCGGTAACTGGCGCGCCATGCTGGGCGTGCTGGCGCTGCCGGCGGTGATCCTGATCGTTCTGGTCGTCTTTCTGCCGAACAGCCCGCGCTGGCTGGCGGAGAAAGGGCGCCATATCGAAGCGGAAGAGGTGCTGCGGATGCTGCGCGATACTTCGGAGAAGGCGCGCGATGAGCTTAACGAGATCCGCGAAAGCCTGAAGCTGAAGCAGGGCGGCTGGGCGTTGTTCAAGGTCAATCGTAACGTGCGCCGGGCGGTGTTCCTTGGCATGCTGCTGCAGGCGATGCAGCAGTTCACCGGCATGAACATCATCATGTACTACGCCCCGCGTATTTTCAAAATGGCGGGCTTTACCACTACCGAACAACAGATGATCGCCACCCTGGTGGTGGGCCTGACCTTTATGTTTGCCACCTTTATCGCGGTGTTCACGGTGGATAAAGCGGGCCGCAAGCCGGCGCTGAAAATCGGCTTCAGCGTGATGGCGCTGGGCACCCTGGTGCTCGGCTACTGCCTGATGCAGTTCGACAATGGCACCGCCTCCAGCGGCCTCTCCTGGCTTTCCGTGGGCATGACTATGATGTGTATTGCCGGGTATGCGATGAGCGCGGCGCCGGTGGTGTGGATCCTCTGCTCTGAGATCCAGCCGCTGAAATGCCGCGACTTCGGCATCACCTGCTCCACCACCACCAACTGGGTGTCGAACATGATCATCGGCGCCACCTTCCTGACGCTGCTTGACGCGATCGGCGCCGCCGGGACCTTCTGGCTCTACACGGTGCTCAACGTGGCCTTTATCGGCGTCACCTTCTGGCTGATCCCGGAGACCAAAAATGTCAGCCTTGAACACATTGAGCGCAACCTGATGGCGGGCGAGAAGCTGCGCAATATCGGTAACCGTTAATGTGAGGCGCGCGGCAACCACGGGCTGGCGACCTTGCGCGTCTCCCGATGGTTGTCGCCGTGAATGATATGCAGGGCGCTCAGGCGCCCGATGTCGTAGTGCGGCAGCTGCACCGTGGAGAGCGGCGGCAGAAACAGATCGCCAATGCCCACCATATTGTCGTATCCCACCACCGCCACGTCCTGTGGAATGCGTAACCCCTGGCCCAGCAGCGTCTGATAGACCATAAAGGCGATGCGATCGTTGCCGCAGATCACCGAGTCGAATCCGGGTTTACCCTCGCGGATATGCGCCAGCACCACCGCGGGAATATCGTGGTAATGCTCATCGCCCTGGGCCATATACGAGTGGGTCAGGCTCTCCGGTTCGATGCCCGCCTCCCGGCAGGCGCGCTCCAGCCCCTGGCGGCGGCGGATTGTCGCCAGCTGGCTGGCGGGTAAGTGCAGGCACAGCGGACAACGATAGCCGGCGGCAAGCAGGGCTTTTACCGCGTCGTACTGGCCCTGTTCATCGTCCGGGATATAGCTGGCCACCGGTTGGCTGAGGCTTTCGCAGTTAGCCAGCACGCAGGGCAGGGTCAGCAGTTTGTCCGGCAGCGGCACCTGACGCAGGCCCATGGTGGTAAAGATGATGCCGTCCGGACGGTGGGAGAGGAGCAGGTCGACCACTGCTTCCGGCCGATCGTCAGAAAACATATTGACCACAAAGCTGTTCCAGCCGTGGGCGCGGGCCGTTTCTTCGATCGACAGGGTGATTTCCACGGAAAAGGGCGTGGTGACGGTATCCAGCGCCAGCACGCCGATGGTGCTGGGGGTGGCCCGCGCCCCGCGGATCTTTTTCGCCGAGAGGTCGGGGACGTAGTTGGTTTCGGCGATGGCGGCCTGCACGCGGGCCAGCGTCTCCGGCTTCAGCCGCTCCGGGGTGTTCAGCGCCCGTGAGACGGTCATCAGAGATACATTCGCCAGTTTTGCTACATCTTTCAGGGATGCCATTTTTTCCTCCGCCATTGCTGCAGAGTACAGGCTATACAACTAAGTCGCTGATGTAAAAGCGTGAAACGATTTTCTGCTAACGCCGTCGTGAGCGATGTTGCGGTTGATTTTTGATCGCGATCGCATCTTTATTATGTTAACGTTAACTTTTGTGATTAACATCATATATCGCAGCGAATCCCTCTGCGCTTTGTTTTTTGTTAACGTTACCATAATTGCATTCCTCTAACACGAGAATGTCATGATGAAAGCGCATCACTCACACAGCTACCCGTTGCTCAGTGCCTTACTGTTTTTCTTTTTCGTGACCTGGTCGTCATCCGGCTCCTTGCTTTCCATCTGGCTGCACCAGGAGGTGGGGCTGAAGGCCGGCGATACCGGTATCATCTACGCCGTGCTGTCGGTTTCCGCGCTGTTTGCGCAAGTTTGCTATGGCTTTATCCAGGATAAGCTGGGGCTGCGCAAACATCTGCTCTGGTATATCACCGCGCTGCTGATCCTCTCCGGTCCGGCGTATCTGCTGTTCGGGCATCTGCTGAAAATTAACGTCCTGCTGGGCAGCATCTTCGGCGGGATCTACATCGGCTTGACCTTTAACGGCGGCATTGGCGTGCTGGAATCCTATACCGAGCGCGTGGCGCGCCAGAGCCAGTTTGAATTCGGCAGGGCGCGGATGTGGGGCTCGCTGGGCTGGGCGGTGGCCACCTTCTTCGCCGGTCTGCTGTTTAACATCAACCCGCAGCTTAACTTCCTCGTCGCCAGTTGCTCCGGACTGGTGTTTTTTATTCTGCTGGCCCGGCTGCGCGTCTCCTCGGCACCGCATGCGATGCAGGAGGCGGTTTCGGGCGGCAAGGTGACCCTGGAAGATGCGCTGCGCCTGCTGACGCTGCCGCGCTTCTGGGCGCTGGTCTTCTTCGTCATCGGCACCTGCATCTACGGCGTCTATGACCAGCAGTTCCCGGTCTATTTCTCATCGCAGTTCGCGACCCTGCAGGAAGGCAATGAGATGTATGGCTACCTTAACTCCTTCCAGGTGTTCCTCGAGGCGGCCGGCATGTTCTGCGCGCCGTGGCTGGTGAACCGCATCGGCGCCAAAAACGGTCTGATTTTCGCCGGCATGGTGATGGCGATGCGCATGGTGGCCTCCGGCCTGGTGGAGGGGCCGCTGCTGATCTCCATCACCAAACTGCTGCACGCGGTGGAGCTGCCGATACTGCTGGTGGCTATCTTTAAGTACAACAGCATCAACTTCGATAAACGCCTCTCCTCTACCCTCTATCTGGTGGGCTTCGCCTGCACCAGCTCGATTATCGCCAGCGTATTGTCGCCGCTGGCGGGCTACAGCTATGAAAAATATGGCTTCGCTCAGTCCTATCTGATCATGGGCCTGCTGGTGTTCTGCACCACCTTTATTTCCATCTTCTTGTTGCGCTCCGGCAAATCCTCCGCCGATCCGCTGGTGTCGCAACCTACCGCTATCTGAATCAAAAAGAGTGAAAATGATGACTTACACAATCTCCAGGGCTGAACAGGTACTCCAGACACAACGCCAGGCGCTCAATCTGCGCTGGTATCCGCACTATCACCTGGCGGCCCGCGCCGGGTGGATCAACGACCCAAACGGTCTGGTGTGGTTCGACGGCTGGTACCATGCTTTTTATCAACATCACCCGTACTCCACCCAGTGGGGGCCGATGCACTGGGGGCATGCGCGGAGCAAGGATCTGGTGCACTGGGAGCATCTGCCGGTGGCCCTGGCGCCGGAGGGGCCGGAGGATAAAGACGGCTGCTTCTCCGGCTCGGCGGTGGTCGATGGCGATACCCTGGCGCTGATTTACACCGGGCATAAATTCCACGGCGACCCTGGCGACGAAGCCAATCTGTATCAGGTACAGTGCCTGGCCACCAGCCGGGACGGGATCCACTTCGAGCGCCAGGGGATGGTGGTCGACACTCCGCCGGGCATGCACCATTTCCGCGACCCGAAGGTCTGGCGGGAGGGAGACAGCTGGTACATGATCGTCGGCGCGCGCGAAGGCGACACCGGTCAGGTACGGCTGTACCGTTCAGCCGATCTGCGCCAGTGGCAGGACGCGGGGGTGCTGGATGAAGCGGAAAGCACCATGGGCTATATGTGGGAGTGCCCGGACTTCTTCACCCTCAACGGCAAACGCGTCCTGATGTTTTCCCCGCAGGGGATGCAGGCCGAGGGGTTCCGCAACCGCAACCTGTTCCAGAGCGGCTATCTGATCGGCGAGTGGCAGCCGGGGCAGCGATTCGTCCGCCACGGCGAGTTCACGGAGATGGATCACGGCCACGATTTCTATGCGCCGCAAAGCTTCGCCACCCCCGATGGCCGGCGGATCGTGATAGGCTGGCTGGATATGTGGGAATCGCCGCTGCCGGAGCAGCAGGACGGCTGGGCGGGCATGCTCTCCCTGCCGCGCGAGCTGAGCCTGAGCGCGGATAACCGCCTGCAGATGCGCCCGGCGAAAGAAGTGGAGAGCCTGCGCGGCGCCTGGTTCCCGTGGCCGGTAAGCACCCTGAACAATCAGCAGACCACGATGGTCGACAACTGCGAGGCGATGGAGGTCAACCTGCGCTGGAACTGCGCCAGCAGCAGCGCCGAGCAGTATGGTCTGCGCTTTGGCGATGGCCTGCGCCTCTACGTGGATGCCCAACAGCAGCGTCTGGTGCTGGAGCGGCATTATCCGCAGTATGGCCTGTGCGGGACGCGCAGCGTACCGTTGACCGCCGGGGCGGATCTCAATCTGCGGATATTTTTCGATAGCTCTTCGGTGGAGGTTTTTGTCAATGACGGCGAGGCCTGCCTGAGCAGCCGTATCTATCCGCAGGCTCCCCGCCGTGAATTAGCGTTATTTGCCTGGAGCGGTTCGGCGGCATTAACCGAAGCCGGAGCCTGGCAGCTCGAATAATAAAAAGGCTGTTGTCGTTAATAACCCGTCTTTGACGATGGGCGGGTTATTATTGCCTGTATCGTCGTGCATTACCCATTAATAAAAAATTCAGTTCATTCCATAATAAAAGGGTTTACCGATGAATAAAATCTGGGTCGGGTGTTTTCTCACGTCTCTGTATCTGCCACAGGCGATGGCGCAGGCGCCGTTATCGCTGGAAGAGCGGCTGGCGCAAATGGAGCAGCGGCTGAAGGCGACGGAGGCGCGCGCCGCCAGCGCAGAGGCGGAGATTAAGACGCTGAAAGGCCAGCAGCAGGCCACGACGGTCGCCCGCGCGGCGCCGGCTACGCCGCGCCTGCAGCTGAACGACAATGGCGAATTAAAATTTTATGGCGACGTCGAATTTAATCTTGATGGCGCCAGCCGCACCGGTAGCCTGACGTCGGTCAAAACCAGCGCGAATAAAAGTTGGGCGCCCGGCGAGAAAGAACGCTGGGATATTAATGGCCGTATTCTGCTGGGTTTTGATGGCAGACGTAATGGCGACGACGGGAAATATGCCGGATTCAGCGTGCAGCCGCTGGCGGATATGGATGGCAAAATGAATCTCGACGATGCGGTATTTTTCTTTGGTCAGCAGGATGACTGGAAAATAAAAATAGGCCGCTTTGAAGCCTGGGATATGTTCCCCCTGAATCAGGATACCTTTATTGAATATTCAGGAAATACCGCCAACGACCTTTATTCCGACGGCTATGGCTATATTTACATGATGAAAGAGGGGCGCGGCCGCAGCAGCAGCGGCGGCAACCTCCTGTTCAGCAAAACCGTAGATAACTGGTATTTCGAGGTCAATACCCTGGTGGAGGACGGCAGTTCGCTGTTTGTCGATCAGAACTATCACGGTAATGCGCTGGAAAACCGCAAAAACGTGGTGTACGTGCGGCCGGTGGCGGTGTGGCAGTCCGGCGCCTGGTCGGCGGCGGCAGCGATTGAGAGCAACCTCGTCAACAACGCCTACGGCTATCAGAATCAGAGCGGGCGCTGGGTCGACCAGTCAAACCGCACCGGCTACGGGATGACCATGAGCTGGAACACCCTGAAAAGCGATCCGCACGATGGGGCGGTGGTCAATCTGAGTACTGCCCTGCTGGACGCGGCGGATGAAACCGACTTCAGCGCCGGAATCAATGCCCTGTGGCATCGCGTGGAGCTGGGCTATATCTACGCGCATAACAAAATCGATCAGTTCAACATGGCCGGGGTGAATGGCGAGTGCGATGGCGACTGCGCAATCCTCGCGCCGGGGCGCTATGACATCCATACCGTGCATACATCCTGGCAGTTGCCGAATATTATGGCGATGCCGAACTTCAATATTTACCTTGGCGCCTACGCCTCGTGGCTCGATTCCACGGCGGCGAAGAGCGGGAATCCCGACGAACGCTATGGCGCCCGGGTGCGCTTTAAATATTTCTTCTGATATTTCTTCTGACAGGATACTCAGGCAGGCTCTCCCGCGGCGGACGCCGCGGGAGAGTTCAGGTGGGCAGGTTAACGCATCGCGCGGCGCAGAATGCGGTCGGTCTGGCGCTGGAAGTCCTCGGCCGCTTCTTCCACCGACTTTTTACCGTAGTCGATGTACTGCAGGGTGGTGCCGAACTGGGCGACGATCTGTGGGTCGTCGAAGTACGGCGAGACCGGCAGGGTGGTGGGCAGGGATTGCGCCAGCTTCAGGCCGGACACCGCCGGATCGTCGGCTTTGATGATCCCGTCCTCGGTCAGGTAGGTGACCGCCGCTTTGCTCAGCGGCACGCCACGCTCCAGACCCAGAATATCCACCCCTTCTTTACTGTTCAGCAGGAAGTTAATCAATTTCGCCGCCGCCTGCGGGTTTTTCGTCGATTTGCCAATGGACAGCATCTGCGCAGGCTTGAAGAACAGTCCGGCATCGGTGGCGCCGGGGAGCATCGGGTATTCCCCCAGCACCAGCTTCGCCGGCGGCTTCAGATTGTCGGAATATTTATTGATGGTGGAGTTCCACATGTAGGTCCCGCCCCATTCACCCTGGATCCACGGCTTCATCTCGTACATGTTGCTCTTGCCGAACGAGGCATAGTAGCGGGTGTCCGGCATCACATGGCTGTCGATAAGCTTCTTATACATGCCGAAGAAGTCCGCCCACTGCGCTTTGCTGTAGGAGAATTTGCGGCCCTTCTCATCGATGGCCGGCTGGTTGTATTTTTGCACCATGTAAGAGTTGAGCAGGGCCAGCACGTCCTGGTGCTCAAGCACCACCGGGTAGTACTGTTTCCCGAGTTTGCTTTCGAAAGTTTTCCCCGCCGCCAGCAGTTCATCCCAGGTTTTCGGGAAGGGGATGCCCGCCTTTTTCCACGCTTCGTCGTTAAAGTAGAAAACGCGGGCGGTGACCGACACCGGGATGCCGTTGAGCTTGCCGTTGACCGTGGTGGACTGCAGCTCTTTGGCGTCAAACTGGCTGAGATCGATCTCGTCTTTCAGAGTATTGAGATCGTAAAAGCCATCGCCATTTTTCGAAAAGATCGGCAGCCAGTTCCAGTTGGTCTGCATCACGTCAGGCTCGGTGCCGCCGGCTATCTGGGTGGTCAGGCGCGAAAGATGGCCGTCCCAGCCGGTATATTCCGCTTTGACATTGATATCAGGATATTGCTGGTGAAAAGCCTCCAGCGCCTTGAGGGTCACCTGATGGCGGCCATTGCCCCCCCACCAGGACATGCGCAGGTCGACATCCTGCGCCAGCGAGGAGAAGGCGCTAAGGCCCAGGGTGGCGGAGAGGGTGGCGCTTATCAGCACGTTTTTCATTGTTATGCTCCAGGGTTCACAGAGAGAGGTTCTGTTCGGTTTTGGCGTCAAAGATGTGACACTTGTTAAGATCAAAGGTGAAATAGACTTTTCGATTCAGTCCCTTAGCAATCATCGGCTTCGCATCGTCCGACGGCACGCGAGCGGTCAGCTCGTAGCCCGCGACCTGCAGATAGACAAAGAACTCATGACCCATGTTTTCCACCCGCACCATCTCGCCCATGCAGCCGCCTTCGGCGAACGGTGCGTCGGAGAGCGACACGAATTCCGGGCGGACCCCGTAGAACACCTCCTGATGCTGATAGGCGCCGACTTTCTCCGCCAGACGGTCGTTCAACGGCAGGCGCTGGTCGCCAAGGGTCAGGCACAGGCGGCCGTCGTGCTCAACCAGCTGGCTGGGGCGAATATTCATCTCCGGCGCGCCGATAAAGCCGGCGACAAACATATTTTTCGGCTGGTGGTAAAGGTTGTCCGGGGTATCGACCTGCATAATGTGGCCGAGCTTCATCACGCAGATGCGGTCGCCCATGGTCATCGCTTCCGTCTGATCGTGGGTAACGTAGACGGTGGTCGCCGGTTTACCGGATTTCTTCAACTGCTTATGCAGATCGGAAATGCGAATGCGCATCGAGGCGCGCAGCTTGGCGTCCAGGTTGGAGAGCGGCTCGTCGAACAGGAAGACGTCCGGTTTTTTGACGATCGCCCGGCCCACCGCCACGCGCTGCGCCTGGCCGCCGGAGAGCTGGCGCGGCAGACGTTCCAGCAGCTCCTCCAGTTCGAGGATTTTCGCCGCTTCCTCCACCTGCCGATCAATCTGCGCCTTGGGCAGCTTGCTCAGCTTCAGGCCGAAGGCGAGGTTTTCCCGCACCGTCATATGCGGATAGAGAGCGTAGTTCTGGAACACCATCGCAATACCACGGGATTTAGGCGCCAGGTTGTTGACGATCTTGTCGCCGATCCGCACCTCGCCGCCGCTGATGGTCTCCAGACCCGCCAGCATGCGCAGGGTGGTCGATTTGGCGCAGCCGGAAGGGCCGACGATCACCATAAATTCGCCATCGGCAATCTTCAGGTCGATACCATGCACCGCTTTAAACCCGTTGGAGTAAACTTTTTCCAGTTTGTTGAAAATCACTTCAGCCATGATATTTCCCTCTTAACCTTTGATTCCGCTGCTGGTCACGCCCTGCACGAAGTAGCGTTGAGCCAGGAAGAAGACGATGATGGACGGCAGAATGGAGATGCTCGCCATTGCCAGAATTTCGTTCCACGGCGCGCCTTCCGTGACGTCGATAGACATTTTTAGCGCCAGCGCGATGGGATACTTATCGACGCTGTAGACGTAGATCAGCGGACCGATAAAGTCATTCATCGACCACATGAACTGGAACAGCGCCACCGAGATAATGGCCGGCTTGAGGATCGGCACCACCACATACCACAGCACCTGGATGGAGTTGCAGCCGTCGATCTGCGCCGCCTCTTCCATATCGCGCGGCACGCCGCGCAGAAACTGGATCAGCATAAAGACGAAGAATCCCTGGGTGGCGAAGGCCAGCGGCAAGTACAGCGGCAGATAGCTGTTCAGCATTCCCATTTCGCGGAACATCAGGTACTGCGGGATCAGCAGGACGGTGCTCGGCAGCAGCATGGTGGTGATGAGCGTCGCGAACCAGAACTTCTTCCACGGGATCTCAAAGCGCGCAAAGCCGTACGCCACGATGGTGGAGGAGATGATGGTTAACACCACCTTCGGGATCACATACTTAAAGGTGTTCAGCATATAGTGGCCGAAATGGTATTCGGTGCCGGTCTTCCAGCCGTTGATAAACCCGTCCCAGGTGGCGTGGGTCGGCCACAGCCCGAGGGTGGTGAAGATCTCATGGTTCGGCTTGAACGAGGCGGAGAACATCCACGCCAGCGGGTAGAGCATCAGCAGGCCGACGAATATCAGCACGACGTAGCGCACCACCCGGCTCACTTTTTCCCGGCGCAGCGTACGGGCGACCTCACGATCGGCGTCGCTCATCACCGGCGCCATCTGTTGAATATCAGCCATTTTTGCCTCCCTTATCGGCGGAGTAGAAGACCCAGTATTTCGATGACTTAAAGGCGATCGACGCAAAGACCGCCACGACGAGGAACAGCACCCACGCCAGCGCGGCGCCATAGCCCATGTCGAAGTACTTAAAGGCGGTATCGTAGATGTAGAGCGAGAACAGGTAGGTGTAATAGGTCGGGCCGCCGCCGGTTATCACGTACGGGCCGGTAAACTCCTGGAACGCCTGGGTAGTCTGCATAATAAAGTTGAAGAAAATCACCGGGGTGATCAGCGGCACGGTGACCTTCATAAACATCTGCCACTTCGAGGCGCCGTCGATCATTGCCGCCTCATACTGCGACTGCGGGACGTTCTGCAGGGCGGCGAGAAAGATGACCATCGCGGAGCCAAACTGCCAGACGCGCAGCAGGGTGACCGACATTAAAGCCAGCGAGGGTTCCCCCAGCCAGTTGACGGCATCGATGCCAAAGACGGCGAGAAAGCTGTTCAGCAGGCCGTCAATGGCGAACAGGGCGCGCCACAGCACGGCAATCGCCACCGAGCTGCCGAGGATCGACGGGATGTAGTAGGCGGTTCGGAAAAAGCCGATGCCGCGAAGTTTGAAATTGAGCACAAAGGCAATGCCGAGGGCGAAAGCCAGTTTTAAGGGGATGGTTAAAAAGACGTAGGCAAAGGTCACCCCCATCGATTTCCAGAACAGGCTATCCTCGGTCAACATATAGCGATAGTTTTCAATGCCGTTAAATACCGGCGGACTCATCAAGTCGTACTCAGTAAAACTGAGAAAGAAAGATGAAACAAAAGGAAAAGCAGTAAAGACAATCAGCCCGATGATATAGGGCGATATCCATGCCAATCCCAGCAGCTTGTTTTCATTCATACATACCTACCTGGCTTACGAGTTGTAATACGGATCGGGTGACGCGGCGCTGTCGGCCTTTTGCCGCGACCAACGCAAAAAGTCTGAACGTTTCCTCTGGTTAACATATCCTTGTTAATGAATGGCTTAAGTTTTATCTGGCCCAGCGTGGAGGGGCCGTCAGGTTCTTTTTCATGCTGATCTTTTTTTATAAAACACCGTTTTAATTTCATTTTATTGCGATTTATTTCCGCGTCATGCAGATCTGGATGGAAATGTGATCAAAGTCGAAACGATGTTTCAAAAAGGTGAGGTGGTAAGCACTTTAAGGATCTGAGGGAGCTTGAAAGCAAGGAATAATCAGTCTGAACTGAGCGGGAAATATTATTACCAGGATAATGATTGGGGCGGCATCTTTTTTAGCGCGTGCTGTGAAACCTGGATCGGGGGCGGCGATCGCCCCCGTCTTTCATCAGCGTGCGAGAAAATCTTCGCGGATCGGGGTAAAGGTGTCGAGCAGCGTGCCGGGCTGCAGACAGACGCAGCCGTGCATGATCCCCGGCTGCTTATACAGCGTATCGCCAGCGCTGACGACGCGCGTCTCCTCGCCGATAGTGAACTCGAACTCGCCCGAGAGCACATAGGTGAGCTGTTCGTGAGGATGGTTATGCAGCGGGCCGACGGCGCCGGCGGCAAAATTCACCTCTACGGCCATCATTTTGCCGTCGTGCGCCAGAATGCGGCGGGTTACGCCATTGCCGAGGTCTTCAAGGGTGGTGTCTTTATGGAAAATAAACATCGGGCGATCCTGTTGTTAAAATGAAACATTGTTTCAATTAACTTATCCCACTCTTCATGAAAAAGAAATACGCGGCCAGAGAAGTGGAAAGTTGATCACAAGTTTGTTTCACTGGCAGAAACGACATAAGGAGCAGAAGATGAAAACCATTGGCCTGTTAGGCGGCATGAGCTGGGAGTCAACGATCCCTTACTATCGCCTGATTAATGAAGGCGTGAAGGCGCGACTGGGCGGGCTGCACTCCGCCAGCCTGGTGCTGCACAGCGTCGATTTTCACGACATCGAAGCCTGTCAGTCCGCCGGCGACTGGGATCGCGCCGGGGCGATCCTTGCCGAAGCCGCGGTCGGGCTCCAGCAGGCGGGCGCCGAGGGCATTGTCCTGTGCACCAACACCATGCACAAGGTAGCGGATGCCATCGCCGCCCGCTGCCAGGTTCCCTTTCTGCATATCGCCGATGCCACCGGGCGGGCGATTGCCGCCAAAGGCCAGCGGCGGGTCGCGCTGCTGGGCACTCGCTATACCATGGAGCAGACCTTTTATCGCGGTCGTCTGCAGGAGCAGTTTGCCATCGAGACGCTGATCCCCGAGGCCGACGATCGGGCGCGGATCAATCAGATCATCTTCGACGAGCTCTGTCTCGGCACCTTCAGCGAGGCGTCGCGGGACTATTATCTGCAGACGATCGCCGCCCTGGCGGAGCAGGGAGCGGAAGGGGTTATTTTCGGCTGTACGGAGATAGGCCTGCTGGTGCCTGCCGAGCTCAGCCCGCTGCCGGTCTTTGACACCGCGGCGATCCATGCGGAAGACGCGGTCAACTTTATGCTCTCTGCATGACCGACGCCAGCGGCGCGAGGATCTGCGGCAGACTCTGCTGCAGGTGCGTCACGAAGGCATCGACCAGCGCCGAGCGCGGGCGATGGAGCGGGCGGATCAGGCTGACGGTAAACGGTACCTCAACGCTGAAGCGGCGCACCACCACGCCGCTATCGGCATAGTCCAGGGCGGTCAGCGGGTTAACCACCGAGATCCCGGCGCCGGCGCGCACCATGGCGCAGATCGAGGCCGCACTGTGGGTTTCGACCACCATCCGCCGTTTAACCTGATGCTCAAGGAACAGGGCGTCGAGCAGCTGGCGATAGCTGTCGGTGCGCGACAGGCTGATGTAGTTTTCGCCCTGAAAATCGGCGGGGGTCAGCGTCGTCTGCGCCGCCAGCGGATGGCCGGCAGGCAGCACGCAGACTTCATTCAGCGTCAGCAGCGGGGTGCGTTCGGTGCCCGCCGGGGTATGCAGGGTCTCCGTCAGGCCAAGGTCATGGCGCTGGGCGGAGAGCCACTCCTCCAGCAGCGGCGACTCCTGAGGGACGATCTGCAGGCTGACCTCCGGGTAGCGGGCGAGAAACGGCGGCAACAGCAGCGGCAGAAAGGACTGGGAAAACACCGGCAGGCAGGCGATCGACAGCTCGCCCTGGCGAAACTCGCGCAGGCTCTCGGCGGCGCTGACGATGCGGTCCAGGCCGTACCAGGAACGCTGAACCTCCTCAAACAGGCGCAGGCCCTGTACGGTTGGCTGCAGGCGACCGCGGGTCCGCTCAAACAGCTGAAGGCCGAGCACCTTCTCAAAGCGCGCCAGCTCGCGGCTGACGGTGGGTTGCGAGGTGTGCAGCATCCTCGCGGCTTCGGTCAGGTTGCCGGTGGTCATCACCGCGTGAAAGATTTCGATATGGCGCAAATTGACGGCTGGCATGCGGTCTCCCTGAGGCTCGGCTGTAACCATATCATTTTTGCATAGAGTCGCGATAAAACGATATTTTTTATTGGTCAGGCACTGTGGCGTAATCAGAAAAAACAGCGACCAACACACGCACTGCACCGGAGTTTTTATGCCACATTCTCTTTACGCCACTGATACCGATCTAACCGCGGACAACCTGCTGCGCCTGCCGGCGGAATTTGGCTGCCCGGTCTGGGTCTATGATGCGCAGATTATTCGCCGCCAGATTGCCCAGCTCAGCCAGTTTGACGTGGTGCGTTTTGCGCAAAAAGCCTGCTCTAACATCCATATTCTGCGTCTGATGCGTGAGCAGGGGGTGAAGGTGGACTCGGTGTCGCTGGGGGAGATCGAGCGTGCGCTGGCGGCAGGCTACGATCCGCAGCAGCATCCAGAGGATATTGTCTTCACCGCCGATCTGATCGACGACGCCACCCTCGATCGCGTCAAGGCGTTACAGATCCCGGTGAACGCCGGTTCGATCGACATGCTAAGCCAGCTGGGGGAGGTGTCGCCGGGCCATCGCGTCTGGCTGCGCGTCAACCCGGGCTTTGGCCACGGCCACAGCCAGAAAACCAATACCGGCGGTGAGAACAGCAAGCATGGCATCTGGTACAGCCATCTGCCGGCGGCGCTGGAAGTGATGCGTCGTTATCAGCTGCAGCTGGTGGGGATCCATATGCATATCGGCTCTGGCGTCGACTACGGTCACCTGGAGCAGGTGTGCGGCGCGATGGTGCGCCAGGTTGTCGACTTTGGCCAGGATCTGCAGGCCATCTCCGCCGGCGGCGGCCTGTCTATTCCTTACCGCGAGGGTGAAGAGGCCATCGACACCGCCCACTATTACGGCCTGTGGAACCGCGCCCGGGAGCAGATCGCCACCCATCTGGGGCACCCGGTGAAACTGGAGATTGAACCCGGACGCTTCCTGGTGGCCGAGTCCGGCGTGCTGGTGTCGCAGGTGCGCAGCGTGAAAGAGATGGGCAGCCGCCACTTCGTGCTGATTGACGCCGGCTTTAACGACCTGATGCGCCCGGCGATGTACGGCAGCTATCACCATATCACCGCTCTGGCGGCGGATGGCCGCGATCTCAGCGCCGCGCCGCAGGTGGAGACCGTGGTGGCCGGGCCGCTGTGCGAGTCCGGAGACGTCTTTACCCAGCAGGAAGGGGGTAAAGTCGAGACCCGTCTGCTGCCGGCGGTGGCCCCAGGGGATTATCTGGTGCTCCATGACACGGGCGCCTACGGGGCCTCGATGTCATCCAACTATAACAGCCGTCCGCTGCTGCCGGAGGTGCTGTTTGATGGCGGCAAGGCGCGGCTGATCCGTCGTCGCCAGTCCATCCAGGAGCTGCTGGCCTTAGAGCTTATTTAAAAAAAGGTCCCGTCGTTACCGACTCGCGCAACACCAGCGTGCCGGTGAACGGCGGGATCGTTTCGATCGGCTGCTGATTAGCAAGCTTGATCGCCTGATCGATAGCCGTGGTGATCATGTTGTCGATGGGCAGATAGACCGTCGACAGCCCCGGCTCCAGCCATTTCGCGCTTGGCGCATCGTCGAAGCCAAACAGCGACACATCCTGCGGAATACGCAGCCCCGCCTGATGCAGCGCCTTTGAGGCCCCCAGCGCCATATCATCGTTACAGGAAAACAGCGCGCTGAAGCGGGCTTTCTCGTCCAGCAGTTCCCGGCACAGCTCGTAGCCGCGGGTCATCGTCGAGTCCCCGTATTTCACCCGGCTCGGATCCCATTCAATACCATGTTTTATCAGCGCGTTGCGATAGCCCTGCAGGCGCGCCTGGCCGGTGGGGGTGTGCATCGGGACGGTGATGCAGGCGATATCGCGGTGGCCCTGGGTAATCAGATACTCCACGGCCTGGAAGGCGGCTTCCTGCTGTTCGAAAAACACGCAGCGTTCGCGGGCCTGCGCCACATCACGGTTAATCACCACCAGCGGCATGGCGATCGAGTTAATCAGCGACATGATCGCCTTCTCGCTCATATGCCGGGTATAGAGGATGATCGCATCGCACTGCCGGTCGGCGAGCATCTGCACCGCTTCCTCTTCGCGCTCCGGCGTATCATGGCCGTCGGTGACGATAAGCTGTTTTCCCCAGGCTTCTGTCTGGCGTGACGCCTGCTGCAGCAGACGGCCAAAGTAGAAGCCGTCAAAGGTGGAGACAACCAGCCCGATACTGTTGCTGGTCTGATTGGCCAGCGAGCGGGCAAGGAAATTCGGCCGGTAGCCCAGCTCTTCCATCGCTTTAAAGACCTGTTGGCGGGTGCTCTCTTTCACCTGACCTGTGCCGTTCAACACGCGGGAAACCGTCGCTTTCGAGACGCCTGCGCGAATTGAGACATCCAGCATTGTAGCCATTCATCGATTCCTGATTTCACGTGGTAAGGCGCAGTTTATCACAGACCGAAAAGGGACATATCGACGGGGCGGGGCGGAAAAACCATCGCGATCACGCTTTTAGCAGGAACTGACCAACCGGCGCTATCTGGTATGCCAATGGTTGTTTTTATCGATATTTGGGATACCACGAAGCGGGTTGCGAGCGCTGTCACAGAACAATTTTTGCCTGGCGACTATGTTTTGGTATGCCAAAAGTCTCTGGCTGTCTACCTGGCCGCAATAAGCCCTTTACTCTGAGGTACTCTTTTATGGCATTACAGGACAAACTGATCGACGCGCTGGGGCGTTTCGCGACGACATTCAACAGCTATCGCTACATTATGGCGATCAAATCGGCGTTTATTACCCTGATGCCGGTGATCATCGTCGGGGCCTTTTCGGTGCTGATCTCCAATATGGTGCTGGATCCGAAGAATGGGCTCGCCAGCTTTTCCTCACTCTCCTTTCTCGCGGCGCTGAAGCCGATCACCAGCGCGCTGAACTACGCCACGCTCAACTTCCTCAATATCGGCGCCGTGTTTCTGATCGGCATTGAGCTGGGGCGGATCAACGGCATCAAAAGCCTGTTTCCCGGCCTGCTGGCGGTGATCTGCTTTATCTGCGTCACGCCGACCACGGTGGAGATGATGGTCGATGGCCAGATGCACGTGGTGAAAGATGTCCTGCTGCGTCAGTTCTCCGATACCCGTAGTCTGTTCCTCGGAATGTTCATCGCCATTCTGTCGGTCGAGATTTACTGCTGGCTGGAGGGGCGCAAGGGGCTGAAGATCAAGATGCCGGATACCGTGCCGCCGAACGTTTCTGCCTCTTTTTCCGCGCTGATCCCGGCGATCATCACCACCACCGCGATCGCCACCTTTGGTTTTCTCTTCCACCAGCTGACGGGAATGTATCTCTACGATGCGGTCTACCAGGTGGTGCAGCAGCCGCTGGAGCGGGTGGTGCAGAGCCTGCCGGGGATCCTACTGCTGATGTTCGTCGCCCAGCTGTTCTGGGTGATCGGTATTCACGGCAACCAGATGATCAAGCCGATCCGCGAGCCGCTGCTGCTGGGGGCGATCACCGTCAATATGAGCGCCTTTGAGCAGGGGAAAGAGGTACCGAACATCATCACGATGCCCTTCTGGGATGTTTACATGAGCATCGGCGGCTCGGGGCTGACCATCGGCCTGCTGATTGCGGTGATGATCGCCACCAGGCGCAAAGAGATGAAAGAGATCGCCAAGCTGTCGATAGGCCCGGGGCTGTTCAATATTAACGAGCCGGTGATCTTCGGGATGCCGATCATGCTCAACCCGATCCTCGCCATCCCGTTTATCATCACCCCGCTGGTGACCGGCAGCATCGGCTATTTCGCCACCCTGACCGGCTTCGCCGGCAAGGCGGTGGTGATGGTGCCCTGGACCACGCCGCCGCTGATCAACGCCTGGCTGTCCACCGCCGGCTCGATGGGAGCGGTGGTGACCCAGCTTATCTGCATCGTCGTCGCGGTGCTTATCTATCTGCCTTTCGTCAAAATTGCCTCCCGCCGTGCCGATGCCGCACAGCGTCAGGCCGACAATCAACAGACCGCCAACCCTGTCTGAGGAGCCTATGACTACCGTACGGATGACCATTCCCGATGATTTTATCCTTGGCGCGGCGGCTTCCGCCTGGCAGACCGAGGGCTGGAGCGGGAAAAAACCGGGGCAGGACTCCTGGCCCGATCTCTGGTACAAAAACGACCGCCACGTCTGGCATAACGGCTATGGCCCAGCGGTGGCTACCGATTTTATTAACCGCTTTCAGGAAGACGTGCAGCTGATGAAGCTGGCCGGGCTGACCCACTACCGCACCTCGATCAACTGGTCGCGCTTTCTGATCGACTATGAAAACGTCACGGTGGATGAGGAGTATGCGGCCTATTACGACCAGCTGTTCGATGCGCTACTGGCCAACGGCATTACGCCGATGATCTGCCTTGAGCATTACGAATTACCGGGCTATCTGCTGGAAAAGTATGGCGGCTGGGGGTCGAAAAAAGTGGTTGAGCTGTTTGTGCGCTACGCGGAGCAGGTCTTTGCCCGCTACCACCTGAAGGTAACCCGCTGGTTTACCTTTAATGAGCCGATCGTGGTGCAGACCCGGGTCTATCTGGATGCCCTGCGCTGGCCCTATGAGCAGAACACCAGCACCTGGATGCAGTGGAACTACCATAAGGTGCTGGCGACCGC
The DNA here is from genome assembly GCF_040062325.1 of Klebsiella sp. GG_Kp175. Classification (NCBI taxonomy): domain Bacteria; kingdom Pseudomonadati; phylum Pseudomonadota; class Gammaproteobacteria; order Enterobacterales; family Enterobacteriaceae; genus Klebsiella; species Klebsiella sp. GG_Kp175. The sequence goes on from NZ_JBEAFX010000001.1 coordinate 455,806, forward strand.
CTGCGTGGTGAAGCGATTTCGCGAACTCGGCTATCCCGGGACCGTTGGCTGCATCCTCAATCCGGAGGTGACCTACCCACGCTCCCGCGCCCCGCATGACCTGCGCGCGGCGGAGATCTACGATCTGTTCTACAACCGTATGTTTCTCGACCCGCTGGTGCACGGGGTCTGGCCGCCGGCGCTTCTCGCGCTGCTTGAGCAGCATCAGGTGACGTGGGAGGCCAGCGCGGAGGAGCTGGCGATTATCCGCGAGCACACCGTCGATGAGCTGGGGATTAACCTTTACTATCCGCACCGGGTCAAAGCCCCGTCGCGGGCCTGGCATCCGCATACCCCGTTCCATCCAGCCTGGTATTATGAGCCGTTTGAGCTGCCCGGCCGGCGGATGAACGCCTCCCGCGGCTGGGAAATCTACCCGCAAATCATCTTTGATATGGCGATGCGGATCAAAAATGACTATCGCAACATCCCGTGGTTCGTGGCCGAGAGCGGGATGGGGGTGGAAAACGAAGGCCAGTTCCGTAACCGCGAAGGCGTCATCGATGACAGCTACCGCATTCGTTTTATCAGCGAACATCTCTGGCACACCCTGCGCGCCCGCGAGGCAGGGGCCAACTGCCAGGGCTATATGCTGTGGGCGTTTACCGACAACGTGTCGCCGATGAACGCCTTTAAAAACCGCTACGGGCTAATCGAAATCGATCTGCAAAACCATCGCGCCCGGCGGCCCAAAGCTTCGGCGCACTGGTTTCGTCAGCTCGGCGAACGGCGTGAGCTGGTGCTGGATATCGACGATGAATACCGCTAGCCGGGAGCAATCTTTGCTAAGATAGCGGCGTATTTGACTCGCAGGCATGTAACGCACAGGTGATTTTGTGGAAAAAGCGATAATTCCGCCGGAAAAGAAGCCCTATCAGGAGATTGGTGATGACCTGCGCGCCCAGATTGCGCAGGGGCGCTACCCGGTCGGGTCGCGTTTGCCGCCGGAACGCCATATTGCCGAAACCTATGGCGTCAGCCGGACCATTGTGCGCGAAGCGCTGCTGATGCTGGAGCTGCAGGGGACGGTGGATATCCGTCAGGGATCCGGGGTGTACGTCATGCGTATCCCGCATGAAAACGACAGCGAAGAAGAGCAGTTGCTCAGCAGCGACGTCGGTCCGTTTGAAATTCTCCAGGCGCGCCAGCTGCTGGAGAGCAATATCGCCGCCTTTGCCGCGAAAATGGCCACCCGCGCCGATATCGACAATCTGAAGCGGATTATCGAGCAGGAGCAGCGGGCTATCGCCCTCAACGACACCGCCCAGGATAACGCCCGCCTGTTCCATCTGGTGCTGGCCGGGGCGACGCAGAACCAGATGCTGTTGGCGACGGTGGAGCGGATCTGGCTGCAGATGGACAGCAGCCCGCTGTGGCAGCAGTTCAATGTGCATATTGCCAGCCGCGCCTGGCGGCTGAAGTGGCTCGGCGACCGGCAGACGCTGCTCGCCGCGCTGCGGCGTCGCGATGTGATGGGCGCCTGGCAGGCGATGTGGCAGCATCTGGAAAACGTCAAAAACAGTCTGCTGGAGCTGTCCGATGAAGACGCCCCGGACTTTGACGGCTATCTGTTCGATTCGGTGCCGATTTTTCAGGGGAAGCTGGTATGACGATCCTGCCGCTGTACGCCGCGCCGCAATTCGCCCGGCAGGTGACCGACTGGCTGTGGCAGGCCTTTGGCGGCGAGGCGCTGCCGCGGGAATTTTTCGCCAGCATTGTGCAGCATAGCCAGACGGCGGAGGCGCTACCGCTGACCTTTATTGCCGTGGAAGGGGAGCAACTGCTCGGAACGATTGGCCTCTGGCGCTGCGATTTGATAAGCCGCCAGGATCTGTTTCCCTGGCTGGCGGCGCTGTACGTCGCGCCCGCCGCTCGCGGTCAGGGGCTGGCCGGACAGCTGCAGCGGCATGTGATCGATTATGCCCGCCGCGCGGGCTATCAGGAGCTTTATCTCTACTCCGCTTGCCGCGATTTTTATGAACGCTTCGGCTGGCGCTACATCGGCGAGGGGCTGGATTACCCGGCCACCGCCGTGCATCTCTATCGCTACGACTTATCGCCTTCCTGCGGGGCCACCACCGAATGACGGCGCACCAGCGTCGGGCTGAACAGGTGGGTGATCTCCGGCGCCGGGCGCTGCTCCGCCAGGGCTAAGGCCAATTCGGCCGCCTGGGTCGCCATTGTGACGATCGGGTAACGGACAGTGGTCAGCCGCGGGCGGACATAGCGCGAAATCAGGACATCGTCGAAGCCGATCAGCGAAATTTCCCGCGGGACGTCGATACCGTTGTCGTTGAGCACCCCCATCGCGCCGGCGGCCATCGAGTCGTTATAGCAGGCGACGGCGCTAAAGTGGCGGCCGCGGCCAAGCAGTTCGGTCATCGCCTGTTCGCCGCCGCTTTCATCCGGCTCGGCAAACGTGACCAGCCGGTCGTTGCACGGCAGGCCGCTCTCCTCCAGCGCCGCGTAGTACCCCTGCAGGCGATCTTCCGCATCAGAGATATCGTGGTTTGAGCACAGATAGCCGATACGCGTGTGCCCCTGCTGGATCAGATGACGGGTCGCCAGCCAGGCGCCGTAGCGATCGTCCAGCGCCACGCAGCGGGTTTCATATCCGGGCAGGATGCGGTTGATCAGCACCATGCCGGGGATCTGTTTCATCAGCCCGGCGAGTTCCTCATCGGGGATCATTTTGGCGTGCACCACCAGCGCCGCGCAGCGGTGGCGGATCAGCTGCTCTATCGCCTGGCGCTCCTTTTGCACGTTGTGGTAGCCATTGCCAATCAGCAAAAAATTGCCGGTGCGGTAGGCCACCTGTTCGACGGCTTTGACCATCGCGCCGAAGAAGGGGTCGGAGACATCGCCCACCACCAGGCCGACGGTTTCCGTGGACTGCTGGGCCAGCGCCCGGGCGTTCGCGTTGGGGTGATAGTTGAGGGTTTCCATCGCCGCGCCCACGGACTGACGCGAGGCTTCGCTGGCTTTGGGAGAGTTGTTGATGACGCGGGAGACGGTAGCGACGGAGACTCCTGCGAGTCGGGCTACATCCTTAATTGTCGCCATACCATGCCTTTTATAGGGTAAGCGTTTACATACCGCTATGTTACGGGAAAGAGCGGCAGATTCAAGGCGCGGCGGCGAAGGAATGGCGCAAATGTGATTCAGAGCGGGCTTATCGGTGACCTGTTTACATTGACGCTATCAGTAATTGAAACCGGCTCGGGGAAATACAAACCTTTGCTTACACTTTGCGATGCGCTGTTGCGAATGTTCGCTGGTTTGTCCGCAGACCAGGTTGATATTCTGGCTCTCCCAGAGGTATTGATAGGTGGAGTCAACGTCAAGTTGACCACTTTACTTACACCAGCCTGCGCAGATGCGCAGGTTTTTTTTTGCCCGTCGCCGGCGTTGTTACAGATAGCGAAAATCGTAATAACTGGTTGCACTTAGGCTCACTCACTTGCGTTTTCCCGCTGGCCCGAAGCGGGCGAAAAACGCGACAATCGAGATCCCAGAGGTATTGATAGGTGAGTTTCTCAGGTACGCTCTTCGTACTGGACGTCTTACACCAGCCTGCGCGGATGCGCAGGTTTTTTTTATTCTGAAAATCCCCCCGCCGCACTGCTTTCCCACGCCTTCTCGTGTAACCTGCTTTGACTCATCACCGGTCACATGGAGTTGTTATGCTATTGGGATTTTTCAGACTGCTGTTCAAGGGGTTATACCGGGTCAGACTGACCGGCGACACGCAGGCTTTGTACCAGCAAAAAGTCTTAATTACCCCGAACCACGTCTCGTTCCTCGACGGCATTCTGCTGGCGTTGTTTTTGCCGGTCCGACCGGTTTTTGCCGTCTATACCTCAATCAGCCAGCGCTGGTTTATGCGCGCGCTGACGCCGATTATCGATTTTGTGCCGCTGGATCCGACCAAGCCGATGTCGATCAAACATCTGGTGCGCCTGATCGAACAGGGGCGGCCGGTGGTCATCTTCCCGGAAGGGCGCATCTCGGTCAGCGGCTCGCTGATGAAAATTTATGACGGCGCCGCCTTTGTCGCCGCCAAATCGCAGGCGACCATCGTGCCGCTGCGCATTGAAGGCGCTGAACTGACGCCCTTCAGCCGGCTGAAGGGGCTGGTAAAGCGTCGCCTGTTCCCGCGGATTCAGCTGCACCTGCTGCCGCCAACCCATCTGCCGATGCCCGAGGCGCTGCGCGCCCGCGACCGGCGCAAAATCGCCGGGGAAATGCTGCATCAGATCATGATGGAGGCCCGGATGGCGGTGCGCCCGCGGGAAACCCTGTATGAGTCGCTGCTGGCGGCGCAGGACCGCTTCGGCGCGCGCAAACCCTGCGTGGAGGATATCAACTTCCAGCCGGATACCTATCGCAAGCTGCTGACCAAAACCCTGTTTGTCGCTCGCATTCTGGAAAAATACAGCCAGCAGGGCGAGAAGATCGGCCTGATGCTGCCCAACGCCGGCATCAGCGCGGCGGTGATTTTCGGCGCGATCGCCCGCGGGCGCATTCCGGCGATGATGAACTATACCGCCGGGGTGAAAGGGCTCAGCAGCGCCATTGCCGCCGCGGAACTCAAGACCATTTTTACCTCGCGCACCTTCCTCGATAAAGGCAAGCTCTGGCACCTGCCGGAGCAGCTGACCCAGGTGCGTTGGGTGTTCCTGGAAGATCTCAAAGGCGATATCACCCCCGCAGACAAACTGTGGATTTTCGGCCATCTGCTGGCGCCGCGTCTGGCGCAGGTTAAGCAGCAGCCGGAAGACGCGGCGATGATCCTCTTCACCTCCGGCTCGGAGGGCAATCCGAAAGGGGTGGTGCACAGCCATAAAAGCCTGCTGGCCAACGTCGAGCAGATCAAAACCATCGCCGACTTTACCGCTAACGACCGCTTTATGTCGGCGCTGCCGCTGTTCCACTCTTTTGGCCTCACCGTCGGCCTGCTGACGCCGCTGCTTACCGGCGCGGAGGTGTTTCTCTATCCCAGCCCGCTGCACTATCGCGTGGTGCCGGAGCTGGTCTACGATCGCAACTGCACGGTGCTGTTCGGCACCTCAACCTTCCTCGCCAACTATGCTCGCTTCGCTAACCCCTATGATTTCTATCGTCTCCGCTACGTGGTCGCCGGGGCGGAGAAGCTGCAGGAGAGCACCAAACAGCTGTGGCAGGATAAATTCGGCCTGCGTATTCTCGAAGGCTACGGTGTGACCGAGTGCGCCCCGGTGGTCTCGATCAACGTGCCCATGGCGGCGAAGGTCGGCACCGTGGGGCGGATTCTGCCGGGGATGGACGCCCGCCTGCTGGCGATGCCTGGCATTGAGCAGGGGGGACGACTGCAGCTGAAAGGGCCGAACATTATGAAAGGCTACCTGCGGGTGGAAAATCCCGGGGTGCTGGAAGCGCCGATGGCGGAAAATCAGCACGGCGAAAAGGAAGCGGGTTGGTATGACACCGGCGATATCGTGACTTTCGATGAGCAGGGCTATGTCCGCATCCAGGGCCGTGCGAAGCGCTTCGCCAAAATCGCTGGCGAAATGATCTCTCTTGAGATGGTGGAGCAGGTGGCCCTCGGCGCGTCGCCGGACAAAATGCACGCCACGGCGATTAAACAGGACGCCAGCAAAGGCGAGGCGCTGGTGCTGTTTACCACCGATAATGAACTGACTCGCGAAGCCCTGCTGCGCTACGCTCGCCAGCACGGCGTACCGGAGCTGGCGGTGCCGCGCGATATACGCTGGCTGAAACAGCTGCCGGTGCTCGGCAGCGGCAAGCCAGACTATGTCACCCTGAAAAATATGGTCGACGAGGCGGAAACAACCCATGAGTGAGTCAGTGCATACTAACCCGTCGCTGTATTCGAAAGGGATGATGGCGGTGATCTGCGCCCAGTTCCTGTCGGCCTTCGGCGACAATGCGCTTCTCTTCGCCACCCTGGCGCTGATGAAGCAGCTCTATTATCCGGAGTGGAGCCAGCCGGTCCTGCAGATGTTGTTTGTGGGCGCTTACATCCTTTTTGCCCCCTTTGTCGGCCAGTTCGCCGACAGCTTTGCTAAAGGCCGGGTAATGATGGTGGCCAACGGCCTGAAGCTGCTTGGCGCCGGCTGTATCTGCTTCGGCGTGAATCCGTTTATCGGCTATACGCTGGTGGGGATTGGCGCCGCCGCCTATTCGCCGGCCAAGTATGGCATTCTCGGCGAACTGACCACCGGCGATAAGTTAGTGAAGGCTAACGGACTGATGGAGTCCTCGACCATCGCGGCGATCCTGCTGGGCTCCATGGCCGGCGGGATCCTCGCCGACTGGCACGTGCTGGCGGCGCTGATCGTCTGCGCGCTGGTCTACGGTGGGGCGGTGGTGGCTAACCTGTGGATACCCAGGCTGCCGGCGGCGCGTCCGGGGCAGTCATGGCGTTTCAAGCCGATGACGCACAGCTTCTTCAGCGCCTGCCGCACGCTGTGGCGCAATGGCGAAACCCGCTTTTCGCTGATGGGCACCAGCCTGTTCTGGGGCGCTGGCGTGACCCTGCGCTTCCTGCTGGTGATCTGGGTGCCGGTGGCGCTGGGCATTACCAGCAACGCCATGCCCACCTATCTTAATGCGATGGTGGCGGTGGGGATTGTGCTGGGTGCCGGGGCGGCGGCGAAGCTGGTGACCCTGGAGACGGTGTCGCGCTGTATGCCGGCCGGGATTTTGATCGGTATCGCGGTGATAGCCTTTGCCGTGCAGCAGTCGCTGCTGCCGGCGTTCGGTCTGTTGCTGCTGCTCGGGGTGTTCGGCGGCTTCTTTATCGTGCCGTTGAATGCGCTGCTGCAGGAGCGCGGGAAACATTCGGTCGGGGCGGGTAACGCCATTGCGGTACAGAACCTGGGCGAAAACGTGGCGATGCTGCTGATGCTGGGGCTCTATTCCCTGGCGGTGAGCGTGGGCGTGCCGCCGGTCGCTGTGGGAATAGGCTTTGGCGCGGTGTTTGCTGTAGCCATCGCCGCGCTGTGGGTCTGGGGGCGGCGTAAATAACTTCTCGTCGCGGTTGACTTGAAATCGTCGCCCCTGCCAGGCGCGCGGCAGAGAGAAACTCCCGGGTTGCGGCTTGCGCCTGATCCGGGCTACCGCGGCTACTGAGGCGGCTACCCGCCCTGGGTAGCGTAGGCCCGGTAAGGCGTAGCCGCCACCGGGCAATAACGCGACGCCAGAAGCTGGCGTCGACAGGTCGTGCTACGGTGCCGGGTAGGTATAAACCTGATGCACCGCTTCAATCTCCGCTAATACCTCTTCGCTCAGCTCAAGCTGCAAACTTTCCACGTTGGCCTGCAGCTGCGCCATGGTCGTCGCCCCCAGCAGGGTGCTGGCGACAAACCGCTGCCGACGCACAAAGGCCAGCGCCATTTGCGCCGGATCGAGGCCGTGACGTCGGGCGATATCCACATAGGCCGCCACCGCTTTCTGCGACTGCTCGCCGCTGTAGCGCGTAAAGCGGCTGAACAGCGTATTGCGCGCCCCCGCCGGCTTCGCGCCGTTGAGGTACTTCCCGGTCAGGGTGCCGAAAGCCAGGCAGGAGTAGGCCAGCAGCTCCACGCCTTCGAACTGACTCACTTCCGCGAGGCCGACTTCAAAGCTGCGGTTCAGCAGGCTGTAAGGATTCTGAATCGTCACGATCCGCGGCAGGTCGTGCTTATCCGCCAGGTGCAGATAACGCATCACGCCGAAGGCGGTTTCATTCGATACGCCGATGTAGCGGATCTTGCCGGCGCGCTGGAACTCGGTCAGCGCTTCGAGGGTATCCAGCAGCGTCACTGCAGGGGCGGCGTCGGCCCAGGTGTAGCCCAGTTTGCCAAAGCAGTTGGTGGGGCGCTGCGGCCAGTGTACCTGGTACAGGTCGAGATAATCGGTCTGCAGACGCTTCAGGCTGGCGTGCAGCGCCTCGCGGATATTTTTCCGGTCCAGGACGTGGTTTGGTCGAATACTGCTGTCGTTATTACGCGCGGGCCCGCTGACCTTCGAGGCGAGCACCAGCTTTTCGCGATTGCCGCGTTTCGCCAGCCAGTTGCCGACGTAGGTTTCGGTCAGCCCTTGGGTCTCCGGGCGCGGCGGGACAGGGTACATTTCGGCGACATCGATCAGATTGATGCCGTTGGCGACCGCGTAATCGAGCTGCTGATGGGCATCAGCTTCGCTGTTTTGCTCGCCAAAGGTCATAGTTCCCAGCCCGAGGGTGCTGATTTCAAGTGAACTGTGTGGGATACGGTGATACTGCATAGCCAGCTTCCTTTTTATTTATAAGGTCAGGCATTCCCCGACAAAGGAGTATCAACATGGCAGAGGGTGAGAAAAAGAGGAAGTAAAAAATCAAAAAAGCCGGGTGACGAGGAGGGGCGGTGGGTGGAACCCGCGGTGTCCTGGTGTGTCCCGACTCTTCTCAGAAGGCTGGTTGTCGGTAAGCGCAGCGTCAACAGAGGCTGGGGCCGACGGGGAAAAATTAACGCTTAATGATTTGCGAAACGTCGTCACGATTGATCTGCATTTTATTACCCTGCTGATCTTCGTAGCTGATAAGACCGGTATCGTCATCCACGGTAGGTTTACCGTCGGTCAGGATCATGCGCCCATCTTTGGTCGCCATGACGTAATCGCTGCTGCAACCGGAAACCAAGAACGCCAGTCCTACGGCGGAAATCAATACTGCCCATTTTTTCATCGTCATCACCTCTTGAGTCGCTGCACCCCATACCCATCTATTAATAGCCTGATTTGTGAGACATAAAAAGCAGTAAAGTCTGAAAAAGGGTTGCAGCCTGTGACCAGGCTGCAATTTTGTGGTTTACAGCGGGTTTTTCTTATTGCGCAGCAGGTTAAGACTCTCAACGGCAATAGAGAAGAACATGGCGAAGTAGATGTATCCCTTCGGCACATGGACGTCGAAACTTTCCAGCATTAGGGTAAAGCCAACGAGGATCAGGAACGACAGCGCCAGCATTTTCACCGACGGATGACGGTCAACGAAATCGCCGATAGGTCGTGCGGCGAACATCATTACCCCCACCGCAATCACGACCGCCGCCATCATAATAAACAGATGGTCCGACAGACCGACGGCGGTGATCACCGAGTCGAGGCTAAAGATGATGTCCAGCAGCATGATCTGCACGATGGCGCCGAGGAAGGAGTGAACGTTAGTTTTCAGCCCCTCCTCTTCACCTTCGATAGACTCATGGATCTCTTTACTGGCTTTCCAGATAAGGAACAGTCCGCCTAACAGCAAGATCAGATCGCGAAACGAAATCTCCTGACCGAGGACGGTGAAGAGCGGGTTGGTCAGCTTAACGACCCAGGCGATAGAGGCCAGCAGCGCCAGGCGCATGACCATCGCCCCCATTAAACCGATCCGTCGCGCGTGAGCGCGCTGGGCGGTGGGGAGCTTGGCCACGACCAGAGAGAGAAAAATAATATTATCGATCCCGAGCACGATCTCCAGCAGCGTCAAGGTGCCCAGCGCCAGCCAGGCGTTAGGATCGGTTATCCATGCAAATAACATTGTTCAAAGTCCTGCAAAATAGAAAGCAGCAATTATATGCACGCCCCAACGCAGAACAAAAAATTAATCGTGTTGTAACAAGAAATGGCGGGCGAGCAGGGCGGCGGTGAAATTCTTTTTCAGGTAGAAACCGCGCGGCAGGGTGAGGATCGTCTCCCCGCGGGCGCCGATGGCTTCGGTCAACGCCTTGCTGTTGGCCGCTTTCGGTCTTAACTGCAGCACCTCGCCGTGGCGGGCGGTAATGCGCTCCACCTCACCGAGGACAATAAGATCCATCAGCTCTTCCCAGTCCATGCGCAGCTGGCGCTCCTCTTCTTCGTTCGGACTCCACAGCAGCGGTGCGCCGACGCGCCGCGCCGCCAGAGGAATGGTGCGCTCTCCTTCCACCGGGATCCACAGGACGCGCTGCAGCTTATGCCGCACATGGCTGCTCTCCCAGGTGACGCCGCTATTGCCGGTTAACGGAGCGACGCAGACAAAGGTGGTCTCCAGCGGACGACCCCGGCTGTCGATAGGGATCGTTTTGAGCTCCACCCCCAGCGCGGCGAAATCCTGTTCGGGTTTACTGCCCGCGCTGGCCCCCAGCCACAGCTCCAGCAGGATGCCCGTCCAGCCTTTATCACGCTTCAGATCGCGGGGAATGGGGATCCCGGCCAGCGCCGCCAGCTCGCCCAGCGTATAGCCGGCCAGCTGTCGGGCCTGGGCCAACAGCTGTTCCTGACTTTGCGGCGGAGAGGAGAGAGGAGCGATAGCGGGCATAGGGCGACACCTTTGGCTAAAAAATGAGCGCTAATTTTGCGCGTTGTGGATAGAGTTTACCGTTTTCTGAGTAACTATACCAATCCCATGATTTATATGCCTTTTTAAGGTCATTGCGCTGCGGGTGAAAACCATGAAAACAGGTTTTCCAGAACTGGTCACTGACAATAAACAGGATCTTACACCATGTTATCCACAGAAAAGTGGGATAACTGGGGAAAAGCCCCACTACTGGTTCGATTTACAGCCTTGACGTGCGACGAAAATCGAATTTTTAGAGAAAATCTGCCCGCGACCTGCGCGTAATCTGTGGATAAAATCGACATTGTTCGATCTTTCATCAGTCGGCGGATCGTATGTGTGATGATCGTCACGTTATGCTGTAATAAGTGAAAGGAATATATTCTAACTTAATGAATATGCTATCATTATTATAAGGTGTTAGCGGTGCGATGTTCAGATTACTCCGGGTTTTCCCGGGTTAATTCCGTACTTCTTCACAACTCTATCCACAGAAAAAGTGAATAAAATCGGCCGTCGGGCGCTTTCGCTGTTTATAACTCTGGCAATTACTGTGAGTTATTCAAATGTTATCCGTTCTCAGTGTGCGAACAGAGTGGTTTACCGTTTCCGACGAGTGTGAAACAATCATTCACATTGAAGCTTATCTTGAGGTAGTCCGGTGATTGATGACGATGGCTACCGCCCAAATGTCGGTATTGTAATCTGTAATCGTCAGGGCCAGGTCATGTGGGCCCGACGCTATGGTCAGCACTCGTGGCAGTTCCCGCAAGGGGGCATAAATCCAGGAGAATCCGCAGAGCAGGCGATGTATCGGGAATTGTTTGAAGAGGTCGGGTTAAGCCGTAAAGATGTGCGGATCCTGGCCTCAACCCGTAACTGGCTGCGTTACAAGTTGCCTAAACGTTTGGTGCGTTGGGACACAAAGCCGGTTTGTATCGGCCAGAAACAAAAGTGGTTTCTTTTGCAGTTGATCGGTAACGACGCGGACATCAATATGCAAACCAGCAGCACGCCTGAATTTGATGGCTGGCGCTGGGTGAGTTACTGGTACCCGGTTCGTCAGGTGGTGTCGTTCAAACGCGACGTCTACCGCCGGGTGATGAAAGAGTTCGCCAGCGTAACCATGTCGCTGGCGGAGAGCGCCCCTAAGCCGCAAAGCGCGCCTGCTTATCGACGTAAAAGAGGTTAAGCCACGCACATTATGCTCACTCGGTTGCGAGAAATAGTCGAGAAGGTCGCGAGTGCGCCGCGTTTAAACGAGGCGCTGGATATTCTGGTGACAGATGTCTGCCAGGCGATGGAGACGGAAGTCTGCTCGGTTTACCTGGCTGACAATGACCGACGCTGCTATTACCTGATGGCCACCCGCGGGTTAAAAAAACCTCGCGGGCGCACCGTTGCGCTGGCGTTCGATGAAGGCCTGGTGGGGCTGGTTGGCCGCCTGGCGGAGCCCATCAACCTCGCCGATGCGCAAAAACACCCCAGCTTCAAGTATATCCCCGCCGTCAAAGAGGACCGCTTCCGCGCCTTCCTTGGCGTGCCGATCATCCAGCGCCGCCAGCTGTTGGGCGTGCTGGTGGTCCAGCAGCGTGAGCTGCGCCAGTTTGATGAAAGCGAAGAGTCTTTCCTCGTCACCCTCGCCACCCAGATGGCGGCGATCCTCTCCCAGTCCCAGCTGAACGCCCTGTTTGGCCAGTATCGTCAGACGCGCATTCGCGCTCTGCCGGCCTCTTCCGGGGTTGCGATCGCCGAGGGCTGGATGGACGTCAGCCTGCCGCTGATGGAACAGGTGTATGAAGCCTCGACGCTGGATACCGCCTCGGAACGTGAACGCCTGACCGGCGCGCTGGAAGAAGCGGCCAACGAGTTTCGTCGCTACAGCAAACGCTACGCCGCCGGCGCGCAAAAAGAGACGGCGGCGATCTTCGATCTCTACTCGCACCTGCTCTCCGACGCCCGCCTGCGTCGCGAGCTCTTTGCCGAAGTCGACAAAGGCGCCGTCGCCGAGTGGGCGGTCAAAAAGATCATTGAGAAGTTCGCCGAACAGTTTGCCGCGCTGAGCGACGGCTATCTGAAAGAGCGGGCCGGCGACCTGCGCACGCTGGGTCAGCGTCTGCTGTTCCATCTCGACGACAGTATTCAGGGCCCCAACACCTGGCCGGCGCGCATTATCCTCGTGGCGGACGAGCTGTCGGCCACCACCCTCGCCGAAGTGCCGCAGGATCGCCTGGCCGGCGTGGTAGTGCGCGATGGCGCCGCCAACTCCCATGCCGCCATTATGGTGCGGGCCCTTGGCATCCCAACGGTGATGGGCGCCGATATTCAGCCCTCGCTGTTGCATGGCCATACGCTGATTGTCGATGGCTATCGCGGTGAGCTGCTGGTGGATCCTGAACCTGTTCTGTTACAGGAATATCAGCGCCTTATCAGTGAAGAGAACGAGCTCAGCCGCCTGGCGGAGGACGATCTCCAGCGTGCGTCGGAGTTGAAAAGCGGCGAGCGGGTAAAAGTCATGCTCAACGCCGGCTTAAGCCCGGAGCACGAAGAGAAGCTCGGCAGTTTTGTGGACGGCATTGGTCTGTACCGTACCGAAATTCCCTTTATGCTGCAGAGCGGCTTCCCCTCTGAAGAGGAGCAAGTCGCCCAGTATCAGGGCATGCTGCAGATGTTTAACAGCAAACCGGTGACCCTGCGTACCCTGGACATCGGCGCGGATAAACAGCTGCCGTACATGCCGATCAGTGAAGAGAACCCATGCCTCGGCTGGCGCGGGATCCGCATCACCCTCGATCAGCCGGAGATCTTTTTGATCCAGGTGCGGGCGATGCTGCGCGCCAACGCCGCCACCGGCAACCTCAGCATTTTGCTGCCGATGGTGACCAGTCTGGAAGAGGTCGATGAGGCCCGCCGACTGATCGACCGCGCCAGTCGGGAAGTGGAAGAGATGATCGGCTACGCCATCCCGCGTCCGCGTCTGGGGGTGATGCTGGAGGTGCCGTCGATGGTCTTTATGCTGCCGCAGCTGGCCAGCCGGATCGATTTTATCTCGGTAGGAACGAACGACCTGACCCAGTACCTGCTGGCCGTCGACCGTAACAATACCCGGGTCGCCAGCATGTATGACAGCCTGCATCCTGCGGTATTGCGGGCGCTGGCGATGATCGCTCATGACGCGGAGCGCTTTGGCATCGATCTGCGACTGTGCGGCGAGATGGCAGGCGACCCGATGTGCGTGACGATCCTTGTCGGTCTCGGTTATCGCCACCTGTCGATGAACGGCCGCTCGGTGGCGAGGGTGAAATATCTGCTGCGCCGCATCGATATCGAAGAGGCGCAGGAGCTGTCTCGTCGCAGCCTCGAAGCCCAGATGACCGCCGAGGTGCGCCATCAGGTGGCGGCCTTTATGGAGCGTCGCGGTCTCGGCGGCCTGATCCGCGGCGGGCGGTAGCGATAGCCCGGGTGAGGCGTAAGCCGTAACCCGGGAATCCTCTGTTCACACCATCCGGCAAAATACAGCACAGCCGGTGAAACGGCTTCTGTTAGCATCCGTATACATATCTTTTACACGCCGGCGCGGATCGCACTCCTGGCTTATGCTATGATTCGCCTCCTTCGGCGTGCCCGTTTTAATCGGGCATGGATCATCACCGCTGTCCACTTTCGGCGGAATAACAAGTCTTTATGGTGACAGATGAATAGTGGCTACCTGCATTTTCCGGAGTTCGATCCGGTCATTTTTTCTCTAGGCCCGGTCTCCCTCCACTGGTACGGTTTGATGTACCTGGTGGGCTTTGTCTTTGCGATGTGGCTGGCCACCCGTCGGGCCAATCGTCCGGGCAGCGGCTGGACGAAAAATGAAGTGGAAAACCTGCTTTACGCGGGCTTCCTCGGCGTCTTTCTGGGCGGCCGTATCGGTTACGTGCTGTTCTACAACCTGCCGGTATTTCTTGCCGATCCGTTGTATCTGTTCCGCGTCTGGGACGGCGGCATGTCGTTCCACGGCGGCCTGATCGGCGTGATCCTGGTGATGATTATCTTCGCCAGACGCACCAAACGCACCTTCTTCCAGGTCTCCGATTTTATCGCGCCGCTGATCCCGTTTGGCCTTGGCGCCGGGCGTCTGGGCAACTTTATCAACGGCGAGCTGTGGGGCCGCGTGGACCCGAGCTTCCATTACACGATGATTTTCCCGGGCTCCCGTGCCGAAGATCTGGCGCTGCTGCCGACCCATCCGGAATGGCAATCGCTGTTTGATACCTACGGCGCGCTGCCGCGCCACGCGTCGCAGCTGTACGAACTGGCTCTGGAAGGCGTGGTGCTGTTTCTGATCCTGAACCTGTTTATCCGTAAACCGCGCCCGACCGGTTCCGTTTCCGGCCTGTTCCTGATTGGCTACGGCCTGTTCCGCATTATCGTGGAATTCTTCCGCCAGCCCGACGCCCAGTTCACCGGCGGCTGGGTGCAGTACATCAGCATGGGGCAGATTCTTTCGATCCCGATGGTGCTTGCGGGTATCATCATGATGGTTTGGGCTTACCGCCACCGTCCGCAGCAACTGAATTCTTGAGGAACCATGAAACAGTATCTTGATTTGATGCAGAAAGTGCTCGCCGAGGGCACGCCAAAAAATGACCGCACCGGCACTGGCACGATCTCTATTTTCGGCCATCAGATGCGTTTTAACCTGCAGGAAGGCTTCCCGCTGGTGACCACCAAGCGCTGTCATTTACGCTCCATCATCCATGAACTGCTGTGGTTCCTGCAGGGCGACACCAACATCGCCTATCTGCACGACAACAACGTCACCATCTGGGACGAGTGGGCAGATGAAAATGGCGACCTGGGACCGGTCTACGGCAAACAGTGGCGTTCCTGGCCTGCGCCGGACGGTCGTCATATCGACCAGATCAGCACAGTGATGGACCAGCTGAAAAACGACCCGGACTCCCGCCGGATCATCGTCTCGGCGTGGAACGTCGGCGAGCTGGATAAAATGGCCCTGGCGCCGTGCCACGCCTTCTTCCAGTTCTACGTCGCTGACGGCAAGCTCTCCTGCCAGCTGTATCAGCGCTCCTGCGACGTATTCCTCGGCCTGCCGTTCAACATCGCCAGCTACGCGCTGCTGGTGCATATGGTGGCGCAGCAGTGCGATCTGCAGGTCGGCGATTTCGTCTGGACCGGTGGCGACACTCATCTGTACAGCAACCATCTCGAGCAGACCAATCTGCAGCTGAGCCGCGAACCGCGTCCGCTGCCGAAGCTGGTCATCAAACGCAAGCCGGCGTCGATATTCGACTACCGCTTTGAAGACTTCGAGATTGAAGGTTACGATCCGCACCCGGGAATCAAAGCGCCGGTGGCGATTTAACCCCCTCTGCAGATATGACCAACCGGCGTCTGATGGCGCCGGTTTTTTTATGCCGTTTTCACCACCTGAATAGGGGGGCTACCCTCGTTGCCATTACGATAGGAACGCTTCATCCCGCCCGCTGGCCGCAGGCGTTGGTGGGCGGGAAAGCTGGAAAGAGGCTCGCAAAAAAATGTTCTGCTGTTGGTCATGCAAACCTTTTTTGCGTGTCTGGCCGGGAAAGCCATTTTCCGTCGTCGCGCCAGGGCTAACCGCAGCGGCATACTCTGCGCCATGAACAGAGAACATGGTTATACCCTGATGGAAACCCTGGTGACGCTGACGTTAATGATGATCCTCAGCGTCGGCGGCCTGTACGGCTGGCAGCGCTGGCAGCAGCAGCAACGACTGTGGCAAACCGCCGTCCAGGTGCGGGATTTCCTGGTTTTCCTGCGCGATGACGCCAACGCCTACAACCGGGACCGCGTGCTTCGCGTCGGCCAGGATGAAGAGGGATGGTGCCTGAGTGCCCAGGGGGAGGGGCCGGCGTGCGCCTCCGGGTCGCCCTTAACGCTGCGCCCGCGCTGGCCGGGGATCTCGCTGGCAGGCGTCACCCCTGGCCTGGGATTCTATGGCCTGCGCAGCACCGCCTGGGCGGGGAATCTGCGTCTGCAGAGCGAGGCCGGCAGCTGGAGCATTGTGATTTCACACTGGGGGCGGATTCGTTTATGCCGCAGTGACAGCGCAGGAGGATGTCAGTGAGCCGCCGCGGATTTTCCCTCGCGGAGGCGCTTATCGCCATGGCGATAGGCTCGCTGCTGCTGATCGGCGCCTGCCGCTTTCTACCCGCTCTGCAGCGCCATATTCTGCGTCAGGGCGAACAGCTGGCCCTGGAGAATGAACTGTGGCAGCGGGTGCATGCCGTGGGGAAGCATCTGCAGCGCGCCGGATACTGCCGGGGAGTGTGCGGCGGAGCCGGGCTGGAGCTTGCCGCCGACGGCGAGTGCCTGATTGTGCGCTGGGACGCGAACAGCAATGGGACATGGGAAACCTCCCCCGCGGCAGCGGCGGAGAGCACCGGCTTTCGCCTGCGCGACGGCGCGCTGGAGACTCTGCGCGGAGCCAGCGACTGCCGCGGCAGCGGATGGGAGAAAATCACCAATCCGGCCGCTATCGTGGTGACGCGCTTTGCGGTGCAGCGTCGGCTGACCGAGGGCTTCGCGCCGGAGCTGAGCGTGACGCTGACAGCGCGCTCTGCCCGGCAGATGGGTCTGGCGGCCGAGGTGGAGCAGCGGGTGACGGGGTATAACCTGTGATCCGCCAGCGTGGAATGTCGTCGCTGTTGATGGTGCTCCTGTTGCTGACTCTCGGCAGCCTGCTCCTGGAGGGGCTTAACCTGCAGCAGCGGGCGCTGCTGGCGCAAACCACCAGCGAAACGCAGGCGATCCGCGATACGGCGGTGGCCCATTCGGCGCTACAGTGGGGAAAACAGCAGGCCTGGTCGGCGCAGGCGCCGCTGACCTGCCGCGAGCAGGCGCAGCAGGGCTGGCGCGCCTGTCTGCGCATCTTCGACGACGGTTCGCTGCTGCTCAGCAGCGCCAGCGGCGAGGTGCAGGTCTGGCAGTCCGGCGAGGTGCGCGGCGGGCAAGTGCATTTCTCCGCCCATGGCTGGAGCGATTTTTGCCCGCTCAGGGAGGTGAGCCTATGTCAAATGCCATGAAGCGCCAGCGGGGTTTTAGCCTGCCGGAGACCGTTCTGGCGATGGCGCTGATGGTGCTAACGGTCACCGCGCTGGGCGGCTATCAGCGCGGAATGGCGCAAGGGGTCCACCAGCTCAACCAGACGCGTCAGCTATGGCGCGACGCCTGGCGCTATAGTCAGCTCTCTGCGCCGTCTCCGCCGGCAGGCGGACAGGTAAGCCGTATGCAGACATCGGCGCAAAGATGTGTCAGCATCACGGTAACGATCAGTATGCCCGTTGCAAAGCGGGCGCAGATGACCCGGCTGCATTGCCCGGTCAGCCAGTAGTCAGGAGCAATTATGTTAAGGGTTTACCACTCAAACCGGCTGGATGTTCTCGAGGCGTTGATGGAGTTTATCGTCGAGCGCCAGCGGCTGGATGACCCTTTTCAGGCTGAAATGGTGCTGGTGCAGAGTACCGGTATGGCGCAGTGGCTGCAGATGACCCTGGCCTCGCGCTTCGGCATTGCCGCCAACATCGAGTTCCCGCTGCCGGCGAGCTTTATCTGGGATATGTTCGTGCGCGTCCTGAAGGATATCCCTGGCGAAAGCGCCTTCAGCAAGCAGAGCATGAGCTGGAAGCTGATGACTCTCCTGCCGCAGCACCTGGAAGAGGACGATTTTATCCTGCTGCGCCAGTATCTGAGCGATGACGGCGACAAGCGCAAGCTGTTTCAGCTGGCCGCCCGGGTAGCGGACCTCTATGACCAGTATCTGGTTTATCGCCCGGAATGGCTGATGCGCTGGGAGGCCGACCAGCGGGTTGACGGCCTCGGCGACGCCCAGCAGTGGCAGGCGCCGCTGTGGAAAGCGCTGGTGCGCTATACCGCCGAGCTGGGGCAGCCGCAGTGGCACCGCGCCAATCTCTATCAGCGCTTTATCAGCGCCCTGGAAAAGGCGGATGAACCGCCCGCCGGGCTGCCGTCGCGCGTCTTTATCTGTGGAATTTCCGCGCTGCCGCCGGTCTACCTACAGGCGCTGCAGGCGCTGGGTAAGCATGTCGATGTCTATGTGCTGTTCACCAACCCCTGCCGCTATTACTGGGGTGATATTAAAGATCCGGCATTCCTGGCGAAGCTGCTATCGCGTCAGCGGCGCCATCACCGCGAGGCGCGCGCGCTACCCCTGTTTCGCGACACCGAGCAGGCGCCGGGGTTGTTTAATGACGCCGGGGAGCAGGATGTCGGCAACCCGTTGCTCGCCTCCTGGGGCAAACTGGGGCGCGATTATATCTACCTGCTGGCGGGGCTGGAGCGCTATGAGGAGCTGGACGCCTTTGTCGATATCGTTCCCGATAACCTGTTGCATAATCTGCAGTCGGATATCCTCGAACTGCGCAACGCGGCGGTGGCCGGGCAGAGCGCGGAGGCTTTCGCCCACAGTCGCGACAAACGTCCGCTGGCGCAGGATGACCGCAGCCTGAGCATTCATGTCTGCCACAGTCCGCAGCGTGAAGTGGAGGTTCTGCACGATCGGCTGCTGGCGATGCTGGAGGCGGATCCGACGCTCACGCCGCGGGATATCATCGTCATGGTGGCGGATATCGACAGCTACAGCCCCTATATACAGGCGGTGTTTGGCGCCGCCAGCGGCGACCGCTGGCTGCCGTGGGCGATCTCCGATCGCCGCGCCCGCGAGTCGCACCCGGTGCTGCAGGCGTTTATCACTTTGCTCTCGCTGCCCGACAGCCGCTTCGCCAGCGAAGATGTGCTGGCGCTGCTGGACGTGCCGGTGCTGGCGGCGCGCTTTAACATCAATGAAGAGGGGCTGCGCTACCTGCGCCAGTGGGTCAACGAGTCCGGGGTCCGCTGGGGAATGGATGACGACAACGTCCGTGAGCTGGACCTGCCGGCGACCGGCCAGCACACCTGGCGGTTCGGCCTTACCCGCATGCTGCTGGGCTACGCGATGGACAGCCGGGAGGGCGAATGGCAGTCGGTGCTGCCCTATGACGAATCCAGCGGTTTGATCGCCGAGCTGGTAGGTAACCTCGCATCGCTGCTGATGCAGCTTAACCTGTGGCGACGCGGTCTCGCCCAACAGCGGCCGCTGGCGGAGTGGCTGCCGGTCTGTCGCGATCTGCTGAATGACTTTTTCCTGCCGGACAGTGAGACCGAAGCGGCGCTGGCGCTGATTGAGCAGCAGTGGCTGGCGGTGATTGATAGCGGTCTGGAGGCGCAGTATGGCGACCAGGTGCCGTTGACGCTGCTGCGCGATGAGCTGGCCCAGCGCCTCGATCAGCAACGGATCAGCCAGCGCTTTCTCGCCGGCCCGGTCAATATCTGCACCCTGATGCCGATGCGCTCTATTCCTTTCAAAGTGGTTTGCCTGCTGGGGATGAACGATGGGGTTTATCCGCGAACGCTGCCGCCGCTGGGTTTTGATTTAATGAGCCAGAAGCCGCAGCGCGGCGACCGCAGCCGGCGCGATGATGACCGCTACCTGTTCCTGGAGGCGCTGATGTCCGCCGAACAGACGCTGTATATCAGCTACATCGGCCGTTCTATCCAGGACAACAGCGAGCGCTTTCCCTCGGTGCTGGTGCAGGAGCTGGTGGATTACGTCGGCCAGAGCCACTGTCTCGCCGGCGATGAGGAGCTTGATTGCGACGCCAGCGAGGCGCGGGTTAAAGCCCACATCACCCATCTGCATACCCGCATGCCGTTCGACGTCGCCAATTTCCAGGATAACGAGAATAAGAGCTACGCCCGGGAATGGCTGGCTGCCGCCGGCCAGCAGGGTGAGGCGCATAGCGACTTCATTCAACCGCTTACCCCGCCGCCGATAGACAGCCTGCCGTTCGAGCAGCTCCTGCGCTTCTGGCAGCACCCGGTTCGCGCGTTCTTTCAGCAGCGTCTGCGGGTCAATTTCCGTGCGGAAGAGGATGATATTCCCGATGACGAGCCCTTCACCCTGGAAGGGCTGAGCCGTTATCAACTGAACCAGCAATTGCTTAATACCCTTATCGAGGAGCAGGACGTCTCGGCCATGTTCCGCCGCTTCCGCGCCGCCGGCGAGCTGCCGTATGGCGCCTTTGGCGAACTGGTGTGGGAGACGCAGCGACTGGAGATGCAGGCCCTGGCCGAGCGGGTGATGGCCGAGCGCCAGCAGGCGCAGAGCATGGAGATCGATCTCCAGTGCGGCGGCGTAAATCTGACCGGCTGGCTGCAGCAGGTGCAGCCGGACGGGCTGCTGCGCTGGCGGCCTTCGCTGCTGAGCGTCTCCCAGGGGATGCAACTTTGGCTGGAACACCTTGTCTACTGTGCCAGCGGCGGTACCGGCGAGAGCCGGCTGTTTGTGCGTAAAGAGGGAGAGTGGCGTTTTCCGCCGCTGGCGCCCGCCGAGGCGCAGGCGTACCTGAATGAGCTGGTGGATGGCTATTTGCTGGGGATGTCGCAGCCGCTGCTGCTGCTGCCGGAAAGCGGTGGCGCCTGGCTGAAAGCCTGTTATGACGCCGAAAAGGATGTCATTTTAATGGACGAAGAGACGCAGCAGAAAGCGCGGAGCAAATTCCTGCAGACCTACGAAGGTAACATGGTGGTCAGCGGGGAGGGGGCCGATATCTGGTATCAACGCCTGTGGCGTTCGCTGGAGCCGGCGCATTACGAAGAAATCATTGCCCAGACGCAGCGTTATCTGTTACCGCTATATCGTTACCATCAGTCCACACAAATTTAAATAGTATAAAAATTGCGCAGTGAATGGCGGTTCATTTATTATGCGCAACGTATCACGGACTGATGGACATAAAAGGCTGCACGCTGTGCAGCGCAAGTTTGTTAATGATGAGGTTCGTGAATGCCCCGCAGTTTATGGTTCAAGATTTTTGTTGTGCTGGCCGCCCTCTGGGCGCCGTTTAGTCAGGCCGACACCGGATGGCAGCCTGTTCAGGAGACGATCCGCAAAAGCGAAAAAGATACACGTCAGTATCAGGCGATCCGTCTTGATAACGACATGGTCGTGCTGCTGGTTTCCGATCCGCAGGCGGTGAAATCGCTGTCGGCGCTGGTGGTACCGGTGGGATCCCTGCAGGATCCGGCCGATCATCAGGGTCTGGCGCATTTTCTGGAACATATGACGCTGATGGGGTCACAAAAATATCCCCAGCCTGACAGTCTGGCAGAGTTTCTTAAACTGCACGGCGGCAGCCATAACGCCAGCACCGCGCCCTACCGCACCGCGTTCTATCTCGAAGTGGAGAATAATGCGCTGGACGGGGCCGTAGACCGCCTGGCGGATGCCATTGCCGCGCCGCTGCTGGATAAAAAATATGCCGACCGCGAACGTAACGCGGTCAACGCCGAGCTAACCATGGCCCGGACGCGAGACGGGATGCGCATGGCCCAGGTCAGCGCAGAAACCATTAACCCGGCTCACCCGGCGGCCCACTTCTCTGGCGGCAACCTCGAGACGCTCAGCGATAAGCCCGGCAGCCCGGTACTTGATGCGCTGCATACCTTCCGCGATAGCTGGTACTCCGCCAATCTGATGAAGGCGGTGATCTACAGCAACAAGCCGTTGCCGGAGCTGGCGCGCATGGCCGCTGACACCTTTGGCCGCGTGCCGAATCGTCAAATCAGCAGGCCGGAAATAAGCGTGCCGGTGGTAACCGATGCGCAAAAAGGCATCATTATTCACTATGTGCCGGCGATGCCGCGTAAAGTGCTGCGCGTCGAGTTTCGCATCGACAACAACAGCGATCGCTTCCGCAGCAAAACCGATGAGCTGGTCACTTACCTGATCGGCAACCGTAGCCCGGGGACGCTTTCCGACTGGCTGCAAAAGCAGGGACTGGCGGAAGGCATCCGCGCGGATTCTGACCCGGTGGTGAACGGCAACAGCGGCGTGCTGGCGATCTCTGCCACCCTCACCGATAAAGGCCTGGCGCACCGCGACGAAGTGACGGCGGCCATATTCAGCTACCTCGACCTTCTGCGTACCCAGGGCGTCGACAAACGTTACTTTGACGAGCTGGCGCATGTGCTGGCGCTGGATTTCCGCTATCCGTCGATCAACCGTGATATGGATTACGTGGAATGGCTGGCGGATACCATGATCCGGGTGCCGGTCGAGCATGCGCTGGACGTGGTCAACATTGCCGATCGGTACGACCCGCAGGCGATTAAAGACCGGCTGGCGATGATGACCCCGCAGAACGCGCGCATCTGGTATATCAGCCCGCAGGAACCGCATAACAAGACCGCCTATTTTGTTGATGCGCCGTATCAGGTGGATAAGATTAGCGAGCAGACCTTCGCTGACTGGCAGCAAAAAGCGCAGGCCATCAAGCTGCAGCTGCCGGTGCTCAACCCCTATATTCCGGATGATTTCACCCTCATCAAAAGCGATAAAGCCTGGCCGCACCCGCAGCTGATCCTCGATGAACCGACGTTGCGGGTGGTTTATGCCCCGAGCCAGTATTTCGCCAGCGAACCGAAGGCGGATATCTCCCTGGTGCTGCGTAATCCCCAGGCGATGGACAGCGCTCGCCGGCAGGTGATGTTTGCCCTCAATGATTATCTCGCCGGCATCGCCCTCGATCAGCTTAGTAACCAGGCGGCGGTCGGCGGCATTTCGTTCTCCACCGGCGCCAATAATGGGTTAATGGTCAATGCCAACGGCTACACCCAGCACCTGCCGGCGCTGTTCAGCGACCTGCTGCAGGGATACTTCAGCTATACGCCGACCGAGGAGCAGCTGGAGCAGGCCAAATCGTGGTATGCGCAAATGATGGATTCCGCTGAGAAGGGCAAAGCCTACGATCAGGCGATAATGCCGATCCAGATGGTCTCCCAGGTACCGTATTTCCAGCGCGAAGTACGCCGGGCGTTGCTGCCTTCCATCACTTTGCAGGAGGTGCTCGACTACCGCGCCAACCTGAAAACCAAGGGGCGCCCTGAACTGATGGTGATCGGCAATATGTCCGCCGATGCCGCCACGACGCTGGCTCGCCAGATCCAGCAGCAGCTGGGCGCTGACGGCAACGAATGGTGTCGCAATAAAGATGTGGTGGTGAACCGGCAGCAGCTGGCGATCTTCAACAAAGCGGGCAACAGCACCGACTCTGCGCTGGCCGCGGTGTTCGCGCCGCCCAACGTGGATGAGTTCAGCAGCACCGCCGCCAGCACCCTGCTGGGACAGATTATTCAGCCGTGGTTCTATAACCAGCTGCGTACCGAAGAGCAGCTCGGCTACGCGGTCTTTGCCTTCCCGATGAACGTGGGACGTCAGTGGGGCATGGGCTTCCTGCTGCAAAGTAGCGATAAGCAGCCGGCTTTCCTCTGGCAGCGGTTCCAGGCCTTCTTCCCCACCGCGGAGGCGAAGCTGCGGGCGATGAAGCCGGAAGAGTTTGCCCAGATCCAGCAGGCGGTGATAAGCCAGATGCTGCAGGCGCCGCAGACGCTGGGCGAAGAGGCATCGAAACTGAGCAAAGATTTCGATCGCGGTAATATGCGTTTTGATTCACGTGATAAAGTAGTGGCTCAGATTAAACTGCTGACGCCGCAAAAACTTGCTGACTTCTTCCATCAGACGGTGGTGGAGCCGCAGGGCATGACGATATTGTCCCAGATTTCCGGTAGCCAGAATGGCAAAGCGGACTATGCCCAGCCGGCAGGCGGAAAAGTGTGGGAAAACGTCAGCGCATTGCAGCAATCCTTACCCCTGATGCGAGAGAATGAATGACCGACACCGCTGAGTCTTTGGATCCCCTGCGCTTGCCCTTGAGGGGCGAGCGCCTGATAGAAGCCTCTGCGGGCACCGGAAAAACCTTTACCATCGCCGCGCTGTATCTGCGGCTGCTGCTGGGGCTGGGCGGCGAGGCCGCCTATCCCCGCGCCATCAGCGTTGAAGAACTGCTGGTGGTGACCTTTACCGAGGCGGCGACCGAAGAGCTGCGCGGGCGTATCCGCAGCAACATCCACGAGCTGCGCATCGCCTGTATGCGCGGTGAATCCGATAACCCGCTCTACAGCGCGCTGCTGGCGGAGATCGTCGATAAAGACGACGCCGTAAAGACATTGCTGCTGGCTGAACGGCAGATGGACGAGGCGGCGGTGTTCACCATCCACGGTTTTTGCCAGCGGATGCTGAGCCTTAACGCCTTCGAATCGGGCATGCTGTTCGAGCAGCAGCTGATAGAGGATGAATCCCGCCTGCGCTATCAGGCCTGCGCCGACTTCTGGCGCCGTCACTGTTATCCGCTGACCCGCGATATCGCGGCGGTGATCCACGATGTCTGGAAAGGGCCGCGCGATCTGCTGAAGTCCCTTGACCGCTGGCTGCAGGGCGAAGCGCCGCAGCTTAAGTCGCCGCCAGCCGCCGACGAGACGCTGGCCGAACGCCATCAGCAAATCATCGACCGCATTGACTCGCTCAAGCAGCAGTGGCGCGAGCAGGTGGGCGAGATCGAAGGCGTGCTTGAAGATTCGGGTCTTGACCGGCGGAAGTTCAATCGCGGCAACCAGGGCAAATGGCTTGAGAAAGTGACCGCCTGGGCGCAGGAAGAGACGTTGAGCTATCAGTTACCCGACGCGCTGGAAAAATTTGCCCAGTCGTTTCTGCTTGAGCGTACCAAAGCCGGTGGCGAACAGCCCGTACATCCTCTGTTTAGCGCCGTAGAATCGCTGCTGGCCTCGTCGCTGACGCTCACCGATCTGGTGCTGGCGAGAGCGATGGTCGAGATCCGCGATGCGGTCGCGCGCGAAAAGCGCCGCCGCGGCGAGCTGGGGTTTGACGATATGCTCAGCCGGCTTGACGAGGCGCTGCGCGGCGACAGCGGCGAGGCGCTGGCTAGCGCCATTCGCCAGCGTTTTCCGGTGGCGATGATCGACGAATTTCAGGATACCGACCCCCAACAGTACCGGATTTTCCGCCGTATCTGGCGCCAGCAGCCGGAGACGGCGCTGCTGCTGATCGGCGATCCGAAGCAGGCCATCTACGCCTTTCGCGGCGCCGATATCTTTACCTATATGAAAGCGCGCGGCGACGTTGCCGCGCACTATACGCTAGACACCAACTGGCGCTCCTCGCCGGGCATGGTGGGCAGCGTCAACCGGCTGTTCAGCCTCAGCGATAACCCCTTCATGTTTCGCGAGATCCCGTTCCTGCCGGTGAAGGCGGCGGCGAAGAACCAGGGGCTGCGCTTTACCGTTGACGCGGCGGACGTACCGGCGATGAACGTCTGGTTGATGCCCGGCGACACCGTGGGCGCCGGCGATTATCAGACGTTTATGGCGCAGCTCTGCGCCACGCAGATCCGCGACTGGCTAAGCGCTGGTCAGCAGGGGCGCGCGCTGCTGTGGCGTGGGGAAACCTCGCGCCCGGTGCAGGCTTCGGATATTACCGTGCTGGTGCGCAACCGGCTGGAGGCGGCGCAGGTGCGTGAAGCGCTGCAGGCGCTGGGCATCCCTTCGGTCTACCTCTCCAACCGCGACAGCGTTTTTGAGACGCTGGAGGCCCAGGAGCTGCTCTGGCTGCTGCAGGCGGTGTTGTCCCCGGAGCGGGAAAATACCCTGCGCAGCGCGCTGGCGACCTCGATGTTTGGCCTGACCGCGCTGGATATTGAAAATCTCAATCAAGATGAGCAGGCGTGGGACGCGCTGGTGGAGGAGTTCAGTGAATACCGCCAGATCTGGCGTCAGCGCGGGGTGATGCCGATGCTGCGGGCGCTGATGACGGCCCGGCATATCGCCGAGAACCTGCTGGCGACCCGGGGCGGCGAGCGGCGCTTAACCGACATATTGCACATCAGCGAACTGCTGCAGGAGGCGGCCAGCCAGCTGGAAAGCGAGCATGCCCTGGTGCGCTGGCTGACGCAGCATATCGCCGAGCCGGACAGCAACGCTGCCAGCCAGCAGATGCGTCTGGAAAGCGATAAGCACCTGGTGCAAATCGTCACTATTCATAAGTCAAAAGGGCTGGAATATCCCCTGGTCTGGCTGCCGTTTATCGCCCGGTTTCGCAAACAGGACCAGGCGTTCTATCACGATCGCGAGACGTTCGCGGCGGTGCTGGATCTGGGCCAGGATGAGGCCAGCCTCGAACTGGCGGAGGCGGAACGGCTGGCGGAAGATCTGCGCCTGCTGTACGTCGCCTTGACCCGCGCGGTCTGGCACTGCAGCCTCGGCGTAGCGCCCCTCAGCAGCCGAAAGTCCGGCAACAGCGATTTTCATCTAAGCGCCCTGGGGCGGCTGCTGCAGGCGGGCGAAGCCATGGATGCCGCCGGGCTGGCCGCGCGCTTAGCGGACTTCTGCCATGGCGATATTGCATTGCAGAGGCCGGGCGAGCTGGATCTGACCCCGTGGCAGGCGCCGGCGGCGAGCATCCCCCCGCTATCGGCGCGCGAGCTGCAGCGCCGCATCGCCGATGACTGGCGGGTAACCAGCTATTCCGGTCTGCAGCAGCATGGCTTCAGCAGCGGGCAGGATCTGCTGCCACGTCTGGATATCGATGCCGTCGGCGTCGGCGAGGTGGTGGAAGAGCCGCAGCTGACCCCGCACCAGTTCCCGCGCGGCGCTGCGCCGGGGACCTTCCTGCACAGTCTGTTTGAGGAACTGGACTTTACCCAGCCGGTGCCGGACGGATGGATGGCGGAGAAACTGCAGCTGAGCGGATTTGACGCACAGTGGGCGCCGGTGCTGACCGACTGGCTGGGGGGCGTGCTGAAGACCCGCCTGCCGGGGCCGGATATCGCGCTCAATCAGCTTGCGGCGCGGGATAAACAGGTGGAAATGGCATTTTACCTGCCCATCGCGCAGCTGCTGACGGCGGAGCGCCTTGATGCGCTTATCCGCCAGTACGATCCCCTTTCCGCCGACACGCCGCCGCTGGATTTCCGCCAGGTGCGCGGCATGCTGAAGGGTTTTATCGATCTGGTCTTCCGCCACGAAGGCCGCTATTACCTGCTGGATTACAAATCCAACTGGCTGGGGGAAGATCGCGAGGCCTATACCCGGCCGGCGATGGAGCAGGCGATGCGGGCCCACCGCTACGATCTGCAGTATCAGCTGTACAGCCTGGCGCTGCACCGCTATCTGCGCCACCGGCTGGCCGATTACGACTATGACCGCCACTTCGGCGGCGTGATTTATCTCTTCCTGCGCGGCATGGACGGTCAGGAGGGGGGGCAGGGGATCTTCACTACCCGGCCGGTGCGACCGCTGATTGACGGTCTGGATCAGCTTTTTGCCGGAGAAACTCAGGAGGAGGCCTCATGACTTTTGATCAACTACTGCTGGCGGCGGTGGAGCAGCGTCTGCTGCGGCCGCTGGACGTCCAGTTTGCCCTGATGGTGGCGCAAAACGACCCGCCGGCGGTCAAGCTGGCGGCGGCCTTGCTGAGCCGTGATGCCGGAGAGGGGCACGTGTGCCTGCCGCTCTCGCGGCTGAGCGGCGACGAGGCGCTGAGCGGGAAAGCGGGGGAGATCCGCGATCGGCTGCTGGCCGACGCCGGCGCGCCGGAGGACTGGCCCGCGCTGCTGCTCGCTTCGTCGGCGGTGAGCTGCGGCGATGCCCCGGCGCCGATGATTTTATGCGGCGACCGGCTCTATCTGAACCGGATGTGGCGCAACGAACTGACCGTCGCCCGCTTCTTCAACGAAGCCAACCGGGTGCTGGAGATGGATGAGGCCCGGCTGGCGGCAACCCTCAATGCCCTGTTCCCTGCCACCGGCGAAACCGACTGGCAAAAAGTGGCCGCGGCGGTGGCGCTGACCCGCCGCATCTCGGTGATCTCCGGCGGTCCCGGGACCGGGAAGACCACCACCGTGGCCAAACTTCTGGCGGCGCTGATCCAGATTGAAGATAGTCCGCGCTGTCGTATTCGTCTGGCGGCGCCGACGGGGAAAGCGGCGGCGCGCCTGACCGAATCACTGGGCGCGGCGCTGAGAAAACTGCCGCTGACCGACGCGCAGAAAGCGTTGATTCCCACCGAGGCCAGCACGCTGCATCGTCTGCTGGGCGCCCAGCCAGGCAGCCAGCGCATGCGCTATCACGCCGGCAACCCGCTGCATCTCGACGTGCTGGTGGTGGATGAAGCCTCGATGATCGACCTGCCGATGATGTCGCGGCTCATCGACGCGCTGCCGGCTCACGGGCGGGTGATCTTCCTCGGCGATCGTGACCAGCTGGCCTCCGTAGAAGCGGGGGCGGTGCTGGGCGATATCTGCGCCTGGGCGAGCTCGGGCTACACCGCCGCGCGGGCGCAGGAGCTGACCCGGCTGACCGGTTCGCCGGTACCAGCGGGCGAGGGGGCTATCGCTGGCGCGCTGAGAGACAGCTTGTGCCTGCTGCAAAAGAGCTATCGCTTCGGCAGTCACTCCGGCATCGGGAGCCTGGCGCGGGCGGTGAACGCTGGCGCGCGCGCGGAGATGAAGGCCACGCTGCGCCAGCCGTTTGACGATATCGCGCTTCATCCCCTCAGTACGACCGAAGAGTACGAAGCCATGCTCGGCGCGGCCCAGCAGGGCTATGAGCGCTACCTGCAGCTGCGCCGCGAGCGGGCGGAACCGCAGGCCATGCTGGCCGCCTTCAGCGAGTTTCAGCTGCTGTGCGCGCTGCGGGAAGGGCCGTACGGCGTGAGCGGCGTCAATGAGCGGCTGGAGCAGCGGCTCAACCGCCAGCGGGCGATCGCCCTGCCGCGCCACTCCCGCTGGTATGACGGCCGGCCGATTATGATCGCGCGCAACGACAGCGCGCTGGGGCTGTTTAACGGCGATATCGGCATCGCCCTGGAGCGCAACGGCGAGCTGCGGGTATGGTTCCTGATGCCCGACGGCGCCATCAAGTCGGTGCAGCCGAGCCGCCTTCCGGAGCATGACACCGCCTGGGCGATGACCGTGCATAAATCGCAGGGCTCCGAGTTCGACCATGCGGCGCTGATCCTGCCGGCGCGCAGCGTTCCTCTGGTGACACGCGAACTGGTCTATACCGCGATCACCCGCGCAAAACGGCGATTGTCGCTCTATGCCGACGAGCAGGTGCTCTCCCAGGCCATTGTGACCCGCACCGAGCGGCGCAGCGGCCTGGCGGAGATTTTCGCCGGGTGTGAAGCCCCCTGAGACGCCGGGTCCGGGCGATGGAAAATGCTGCAGCCGTTGCCCGGGCTGGCGGAAAAATCAGTAACTGAAGAACAGAGGGATAAGCCAGAGCGCCGAGATCGAGTTCATGGCGAAAAAGCGGACTGCTGCGCCGCCGGCCAGCGGTGGGGTGGAACAGCGGGCACAAAAAATCACCAGCGAGGAGATGAGAAGATTCATGCCGGACGTCAGGGCCAGCAGAAATAATATCGCCACGGCGGCGCCAAGCGCGGCATAGCCATTCTGATGATGACGCTGGTTGTCCCAGAGCAACAAAATCAACAGCAACCACGGATAGAGGGCGACCGCGGCGGTAATGAGGTTGATATGTCTGATCAGCCAGTTCGGTTGGGTTTCCATTCGTTAAGCGATCCTTGCAGGGCGGGTGGTGGCCGTGGCGCCAGTCGATATCCTGTCGACAGCCAGTAGCATATCGGTGAGCCAGCGAGAAAGATATGGTCTGCGTGGAAACCAGGAATTTAGCCCGCGTGCCGCACGTCAGATCGGCGCGAAGAGGGGGATACCGGCCTCGGGGATAACGCGATGAGCGTCGCGCTATCCCGGGCCGTTAGAAAGGGGGGAGAAGGAGCTAAGCGAGGTCGGCCATCAGCACCTTCGACCGGCGCTGATAGTTATACATTTGCTTTTTACTCTCCGGCAGCAGGTCGATATCCACCGGCGTGAAGCCGCGCTCCTGGAACCAGTGGATGCTGCGGGTGGTTAACACGAACAGCTTGCTCAGGCCCATCTGTCTGGCCTGGGCGGCAATACGCTCCAGCAGCACCTCTCCCCGCGACGAGCTCCGGTAATCCGGATGCACCGCCACGCAGGCCATTTCGCCGATCTTCTCTTCCGGGAAAGGATAGAGGGCGGCGCAGGCGATGGTGGTGTTATCGCGCTGAATAATGGTGAACTTGTCGATCTCCATCTCCAGCTGTTCGCGGGAGCGGCGCACCAGGATGCCCTGCTGCTCCAGCGGGCTTATCAGCTCAAGAATACCGCCGATATCGTTGATGGTCGCCCGACGGATCTGCTCCGCGCTCTCCATGACGATCTGGGTGCCGATGCCGTCGCGTGAGAACAGCTCCTGCAGCAGCGCGCCATTTTCCTGATAGCTGATCAGGTGGCAGCGCCGCACGCCGCTGCGGCAGGCCTTCACCGCCCCGCGCAGGAAGCGTACGGTGCCAGAGTTATAATCTTCGTCCGCTTCCAGCTCTTCGACGCGGGCCTGCGCTTCATTGGGGAACAGTTCAGAGACAATTTCCCCGGCCTGGTTGTAAACCCCTTGCGACGAACAGAAGCCGATCATTTTCTCCGCCTTCAGCTTGATGGCCAGCTGGGTGGCGATCTCCTCCGAAGTCAGGTTAAAGCTCTCGCCGGTGACCGACACCGCGACCGGCCCCATCAGGACAATGGCGCCGCTGTCGAGCTGGCGATGAATCGCCTCTTCGTCAATGCGGCGAATGCGCCCGCTGTGGCAATAATCGACGCCGTCATCGACGCCCAGCGGCTGGGCGATGATAAAGTTGCCGCTGACGACATTGATATGGGCCCCCTGCAGCGGGGTGTTGTTGAGGCTCATCGACAGGCGGGCGGTGATCTCCAGCTGCAGCATCCCCGCCGCCTGCTTAACCAGCTCCAGCGTTTTGGCGTCAGTCACTCGCGTCTGCTTGTGATAGACCGGCTCGTGGTGGTGCTCGGCGAGATTAGCGTCAATCTGCGGGCGGGCGCCATAGACCACCACCAGGCGAATGCCCAGGCTATGCAGTAGTCCTATGTCATTGACAATATTTGAGAAATTTTCATGCTCAATGGCTTCACCGCCCAGCATGATGACAAACGTTTTTCCCCGATGGGCATTTATATAGGGAACAGAATGGCGGAATCCTTCTACCAGTTCAGTGCGACGTTCCTTCACCATGACAAACCCTCAATGCATGATTATTCGTAATTATTGTATTTTTATTCTGTTTTGCCGTTAAACGCAAGCCCCAATTTGAGGCTAAGCCACGAAAAACATGTGACCCGGCGCAGGGTGTCAATGAATGTTTACCCTTTTATAGATGACAGGTTATATGCCTTTCGTTAAAGTTTCTGGTCAATCTGTTTGTTTTGGGTATAAATGCGTTTTTATTGCTTGGGAGTGGCATGTCGGGAAACAACTCTGGATTAAGCCGTCGCCGTCTGCTGCAGGGCGCGGGCGCCATGTGGTTAATGAGCGTGAGCCCCGTTGGGCTGGCCGCCGCCGCGCGGGTGGTCGCTGTTCGCGTCTGGCCAGCATCGACCTACACGCGCGTCACGGTGGAATCGAATCATGTGCTGAAATACCGGCAGTTTGCCCTCAGTAATCCGGAACGGGTGGTGGTGGATCTGGAAGGGGTTAATCTCAACTCGGTGCTGAAAGGCATGGGGGGGCAGATCCGCGATGACGATCCCTTTATTAAGTCCGCCCGCGTGGGCCAGTTTGATCCGCAAACCGTGCGCATGGTCTTCGAGCTCAAGCAGAACGTTAAGCCGCAGCTGTTTGCCCTCGCGCCGGTAGCTGGCTTTAAAGAGCGTCTGGTGATGGATCTCTACCCCGCCAACGCCACCGATGTTCAGGATCCGCTACTGGCGCTGCTCGAGGATTACAACAAAGGCGATCTGGAGCGACAGGTGCCGCCGGCGCAAAGCGGGCCGCAGCCGGGCAAAGCCGGGCGCGACCGGCCGATTGTCATCATGCTCGATCCCGGCCACGGCGGCGAAGACTCCGGCGCCGTGGGCAAGTATCGCACCCGCGAGAAAGACGTGGTGCTGCAAATTGCCCGCCGCCTGCGGGCGCTAATCGACAAAGAAGGCAATATGAAGGCCTATATGACCCGCAACGAAGACGTGTTTATCCCGTTGAAGGTGCGTGTCGCCAAGGCGCAGAAGCAGCGCGCCGACCTGTTCGTTTCGATTCACGCCGACGCCTTTACCAGCCGCCAGCCCAGCGGCTCCTCGGTGTTTGCGCTCTCCACCAAGGGGGCCACCAGTACCGCGGCAAAATATCTCGCCCAGACGCAGAACGCCTCGGATCTGATCGGTGGGGTCAGCAAGAGCGGCGATCGCTATGTCGACCACACCATGTTCGATATGGTGCAGTCCCTCACCATCGCCGACAGCCTCAAATTTGGTAAGGCAGTGCTGGAGAAAATGGGCAATATCAATAACCTGCACAAGAACCGGGTAGAGCAGGCGGGCTTTGCGGTGCTGAAGGCGCCGGATATCCCCTCCATTCTGGTGGAGACGGCGTTTATCAGTAACGTGGAAGAGGAGCGGAAGCTGAAAACGGCCAAATTCCAGCAGCAGGTAGCCGAGTCGATCCTCGCCGGGATTAAAGCCTACTTCGCCGACGGCGCGACGCTGGCCCGCCGCGGATAACCACACAGGAAAGGGACATGGCCTTACTGAAAAGCGCCCATGGCGGCAATATCCGCGAGGCCGCCGCCCTGCTGGGCATTGCGCCCGGCGAACTGCTGGACTTTAGCGCCAACATCAATCCGCTGGGAATGCCCGCCTCGCTCAGGCAGGCGATCGTCGACAATCCCGGCTGCGCCGAGCGCTACCCTGACGTTGAGTATCAACAGCTGCATCAGGCGCTGGCGGCACACCATCGGCTGCCGGCGGCGCATATCCTCGCCGGCAACGGCGAAACTGAATCGATCTTCACCCTTGTCCACGGCCTTAAGCCGCGGCGGGCGATGATCGTCATTCCCGGATTCGCAGAGTACCGGCGCGCGCTGCAGACTGTGGACTGCGAGGTGGTGGAGTATGCCCTGCAGGAGCGCGATGGCTGGCAGCTGACCGACGGGATCCTCAATGCTCTCACGCCGGCGCTGGACTGCCTGTTTCTCTGCACCCCGAACAACCCCACTGGTCTGCTGCCGGAGCGTGGCCTGCTGGAAGCCATTGCGCAACGCTGTCGGGCGCTGAATATCAGCCTGATCCTCGATGAAGCCTTCCTCGACTTTATTCCCGATCAGCCGGGGTTTATTCCCCTGTTGGCGCAGTATCCGCACGTCTGGGTTCTGCGCTCGCTGACCAAATTTTATGCTATTCCGGGGCTGCGTCTAGGCTACCTGCTCAACGCTGACGCCCGGGCGGTGGCCCGGCTGCGCGAGCGACAAATGCCGTGGTCAATCAATGCCTATGCCGCTCTGGCAGGGGAGATCATTCTTCAGGACCGGGCGTATCAGCGGGCCACCTGGCAGTGGCTGCAGGAGGAGGGAGCGCGTTTCTACGCGCAGCTTCAGGAGATGGCCGGGCTGACCGTGTGGCCCGGGCGCGCGAACTACCTGTTCTTGCGCTGTGACAGACCCGATCTTGACCTGCAATACGCCCTGCTGCGCCAGCACGTGTTGATCCGCAGCTGCGCCAACTACCCGGGGCTGGATAGCCGCTATTTCCGGGTGGCGATCCGCAGCGCCGGCGAAAACGACCAGCTGCTGGCGGCGCTGCGCCGGGCGCTGGCCTGAGCCCTACTGCAGGGTGACGCCCCCCGGCACCATCGCCAGCAGATGCTGTTGCGGCCAGTGGGCGGCGATGCCGCGCTCTGCCAGCCGCCATTGCAAAAAATCCACGTCATGACGACGGCGGTCCAGCAGCAGGCCGACGACGCTGCCGCTGTGCGCCACGTTGAGGCCATACAATCCTGCGCTTTCCACCAGCTCCAGCAGCGCGTCAAACCCCGGCTTGGGCAACAGCCGCTGGCTGGCGATGGCGCTAATAGTGGCCGCTTCGCCCAGCAGCTGCGGGCTGCCATGCTGGCAGGCCTGCTGCACTTTCTCCCACGCCAGCTGCAGCCGGGAGGCGTTAGCCAGCAGACCCGCCTCGCGCGGCAGCTGATGGTAGTCGGTGGTACGCAGCGTCAGCGGGCTCTCCAGCACTAACAGGTCGAGCGCCGGTGGCGCAGGGCAGGCGATTTGGGTAGCGGCGGTATTATGATCGAACAGCGTCAGTTGGTGGAACAGGGTGCTGTCGGTGGGCTCCAGCGCGACGCACAGACGCGCCAGCGTCGGCTCATCCAGCGCGTGGCCCAGATGCTGGGCGGTGGCCACCGCGGTGGCGGCGATATCGGCGGTGCTGCTGGCCATCCCTTTGGCTACCGGGATCGTCGAGTGCAGGGTGATGCGGATCTGCTGACTCAGCGCCGCCGGGTAGCCCCAGTGGGCCAGCAGCTGGTCGACCATCGCCCGCGACAGCGGCCGCTCATCGTTGCGCGGTTTGCCGGTCTCGACCTCGACGGTGCTGTACCAGTCCACCGGGCAGGAGATCAGCTTCTCGCTGCCGAGGATCCAGCCCTGGATAAGTTCTCCGCACGAGGCGGGACATTGTGCAACGGCCACGTTTTCACCTTTCCGCTTACCTTCGCCAGGGCGCATAGTGGCACGGCGACCCGCCGGTTACCATGATTCTCCGCAAAGGGGAGAGGCGTCGTTTAGGCTGGTACCGCCAGCTCGCGCGCCTGCGGCAGCGCCAGGCGCATCACATCGCGGGCGATCATCAGCTCTTCATTGGTATTGATCACCGCCACTTTGACCATCGCATTTTCGGCCTGAATAAAGGTGGCGTTGTGCTGGTTTTTCTCTTCATCGACCGAGAGCCCGAGGAAATTCAGGTTATGGCAGATGGCGCTCCTGGCTCGGGCGGAGTTTTCGCCGATGCCGCCGGTAAAGATCAGCGCGTCCAGGCCGCCCATCTGCATAATATAGCTGCCGATAGTGGCGCGAATGCGCTCAGCAAACAGCGAGAGCGCCAGGGCTGCCTGACGATTACCGCTGTCCGCCGCCTGCTCGACATCGCGATAATCGTGCGAGACGCCGGAAACGCCCAACAGTCCGGACTCGTTATTCAGCAGCTGATTCAGCTGCTCCGGCGTTTTACCCTCATGCAGCGCCAGCCACGGTAGAATCGACGGATCGATATCGCCGCTGCGGGTGCCCATCATTACCCCGGACTGCGGCGTAAAGCCCATTGAAGTGTTAACCGAACGCCCGCCTTTGATTGCGCAAACGCTGCTGCCGTTGCCGAGATGACAGCACACTACGCGCAGAGCGCTCAATGGTACGCCCAGCTTTTCCGCCAGCGTCGCGCTGACGTACTTATGGCTGGTGCCGTGGAAGCCGTAACGGCGAATGCCCAGCTCGCTGTAGTAGCGCCACGGCAGCGGATAGATAAAGGCGCGCTCATCCAGCGTCTGGTGAAAAGCGGTATCAAACACCGCCACCGACGGCGCGTCGGGCAGCAGCTGGCGGAACACTTTGATGCCTAAGGCATTTACCGGGTTATGCAGCGGGGCCAGCTCTGCCAGGCGCTCGATTTCCGCTAAGGTTTCATCGGTGACCGGCGTCGAATCCTTAAAGCGCTCCCCGCCGTGCGCCACGCGGTGGCCGACGCCATCGATATCCTGCAAGCTCTGGATAATCCGATGGTTGAGGAGCTTTTCAAGCAGCAGGGTGACGGCTTCACGGTGATCGGCGATCGGCGCCGTCTCCTGCCATTTCTGCTCCGGCGTTTTGAGAGTCACCTGGGCGTTTGCCATGCCGATACGTTCGATTAATCCCTGGCAGAGCATGTCGCCCTGCGGCATCTCCAGCAGCTGGAATTTTAACGATGAACTGCCGGCGTTAATGGCCATGATTTTGTAAGACATCATAAAGGTTCCTTCGAATTCAGAAAATCCAGCACGGCATCAAGACCCAGGTTATTCAGCGCGCTGGTAACAAAAATCTGCCGGGCGCCAGCCTGCTTAAGCCACTCTCCGATAAGCGAGATACGCTGCGGGTCAGCGAGGTCAGCTTTGGTGACCAGGCCGATGGTCGGGCGATTCATCGGGACGGTAAACCCCGGAGAAAACGGCGACCACTGGGCATCGGCATTCAGCACCAGCGCGATAACGTCGGCCTCGCAGGCGCTGGTTAACAGGGCGCTATAAAGGCAGCGGTTCTCCAGATATTCGCCCGGCGTGTCGATGGCCATTGGCGACCACTCAATAGCCTGGGTTTTCTTGTAATGGAGCGCTTCACCTCGCAGACCCTGGGTGAGCGAGGTTTTCCCACACTGGCTGGGACCGATAAGCATCAGACGTTTCATCGCGTTACGTCCGGGTGATAGTGCAGGTTGTAAACTGCATCATTTCACCCAGCGTGCGCGTCACCTGCTTGAGGGCATACTCGACGGCGGAAACGTCGCCGGTCAGCACCACGGCGCCGGTAAAGCGGTCAAGAAAACCAATTTCTACTGCGCCGGATTTAGTGGCGATATCGCAGGCGATAATCGACGCCTCGCTGGGCGTAATGGTGAGGATGCCAATGGCGGATACCGCATCCTGCAGACCCAGCTTCTTAAAGAGATCTTTCCCCGGATTGGCAATCAGGTGCGCGAGGGTAACCTGTTTCCCGGGAACGTATTCCTGAATCATGCGATCCGTTGTTGGCTGTCTTTCCATCATCCCTCCACCATCTGTCGCCACATGGCTTCATGCGGGCGCGGGATCACCGAGCGGTAAACCAGCAGCCCTTTTTCGCCCGCGCTTTCGCTGGCAACCGTCACGGCGTTGTTGACGTCAGAAACGTCGCCCGCCACCACCATGTAGCATTTACCCCCGATGCCGAAGGCCATATGCACCCGCACCAGGGTGACGTTTGAGCCTTTTACCGCCCGGTCAGCGGCGCTGATGCAGGCCGCCACGCTCCAGGTTTCGACGATACCTATCGCCTGACGCTTATCGACGTTATTCAGGCCGCTGATGGCCGGAAGTACGCTGGGATGAATATTCGCCAGCACCAGGCTGTCGACGAGCATCTCACCGGCCTGCGACGTACCGGTTTCAATGGCCTGTTGGACAGCGCCGATATCGCCGCCAAGCATCAGTAAAAACTTCCCCGGACAGATGGTCTTGCTGACCAGCAGATTAACGTTGGCGCTTTTCAGCATCGCATCGCCGAGTTCCATCCCTTTGGCAATGCTGGTGAGTTCTAAAATTCCTATAGCCTGAGACATGGTTAACCTCTTACAACCGTGATGGCCTGTTCGCTGATGGCCGCAATAACGCCGTCAATACTGGCGTGAATCGGCGCGCCTAATGCGCCTGCCGGAACATCGGCAATGCATTGCCCGCGCGTAACGCGCTCCCCAACCGCAACGTTGGGCACCGCACCGGCGCCGATATGCTGGCGCAACTGCAATGTCACTTCTTCTACTGACGGTTCCTCTTCAACCAGCGGTGCTTCCTGGTACCAGGGGCTTAATCCCAGTTTGGCGATCAGTCGCTTCACCGGCACCAGGCGATATTTTGCCATTTCGTCAGCGGGATAGAGCGGCCCTTCGTAGCGCTGGTTTTGCGCGCGCAGCTCGCGTTTTAGCATGCGGTTGATGCGCATCGGCGAGATCCCGACCGGACAGGCCACGCTTTCGCAGACGTTGCATTCCGAGCAGGTAAGGGCGCTAAGCAGCAGCTGCGGCGTGGCGGCCTGATGAAAGTTCACCGCCCGCACCAGCAGGTGCGGAGAGAGTTCGTGGCCGATCAGGTGTCGTGGGCAGAGATCGGTGCATAGCCGGCACTGCTCGCAGACGGTGCGCGCCACGGAAAGCACCGTGCGCTCGTCCTGCATTCTCCGCTGAATAAGCGGATGGCTTTTCGGCAGCACCAGCAGGCCGCCGGTGGTTTTGGTCACCGGGTTATCGAGAGAGGTGATCAGGCCGCCCATCATCGGACCGCCGTTAATAAAACCGGGGTCGTCGACCGTCGCGCCGCCCGCCAGTGCCAACACTTCGCGCAGCGGCATGCCAATAGGGACGGTGATGGTGAGTGGCTTCGCGACCGCGCCGTTTACGGTCAGCGTACGGCGAGTGACCGGAAACTGCTGTTCAAC
The DNA here is from genome assembly GCF_040062325.1 of Klebsiella sp. GG_Kp175. Classification (NCBI taxonomy): domain Bacteria; kingdom Pseudomonadati; phylum Pseudomonadota; class Gammaproteobacteria; order Enterobacterales; family Enterobacteriaceae; genus Klebsiella; species Klebsiella sp. GG_Kp175. Next base: position 494,229 of record NZ_JBEAFX010000001.1, read on the forward strand.
CGCCCGGGCAATATTCAGTACCGTTTGTACGTTATTGACCACCACGCCGACGCTGGCAGGCAGCGCGGCGGGCGCGACCCGGCGACCGGTTGCCAGCCAGATGGTCAGCACTTCATCGCCCGCGGGATAGACATCCGGCAGAATATGCAGACGGATACCGGCAGGCAGCAGCGGGGTAAGGGCGTCGATAGCCCGGCGGTATTTTTCTTTCAGGGCAATGACCCCTTCGCGCGCGCCGGTTGCCGTCATCGCGTACTGCACGCCGCGCACAAGGCGCGCAGCCTGCTGCCACATCAGCTGTTGGTCGACCTTGAGCATCGGTTCGCACTCGGCGGCGTTGACCAGAAAAATCTCTACCTGCGCCTGTAGCTTAACGTGGGCGGGAAACCCCGCGCCGCCCGCGCCGACGACGCCTGCTGCGCGCACGCGCTCGCGGATTTCATCGGCGCTATGGGAGATTTCAACGCTGTTGATGGCGGCGCTCATAGCAGTTCCTCCAGCAGTTCCCTGATTTCTTCAGCGCAGGCTGGACGCGGGTTGGTGCGTAGCGTGACGTCCGCCAGCGCGGCCTGCACCATTGCCGGAATACGCGCGGAAAAGTCGGATCTTCCTTCTTTAAGCGCAACGGCCAGTGAAGGCAGCGCACAGCTCTGCTTGAGTCGTTCGATCTGCTGAATCAGCGCATTGATCGCTGTGACGTCGTTGGCCTCTGCCGGGCAAAAGCCGCAGGCTTTGGCCAGCCGCGCATAGCGTTTGCCAGCGCGGGGAACAGCGGCGTTAAAGCGGATAACCGTGGTTAACAGCAGCGCGTTTGCCAGGCCATGCGGCAGATGAAACTGCCCGCCAAGCTGGTGGGCAATAGCGTGATTAAGCCCCAGTCCCGCCTGGCTGAAGGCCATCCCGGCGAGGGTTGAGGCGTTATGCATTTTCCCGCGCGTCGCCACGCAGTCGCCTTTTTCTACCGCCGTGGGCAGATACTGGAACACCAGTTTGGCGGCTTTTTCCGCCAGCGCGTCGGTAAAGTCGCTGGCGTGCGGCGAAACCCACGCCTCCAGTGCATGGGTCAGCACGTCCATACCGGTGTTGGCCGTAATCTGCGGCGGTACGCTGACCACCAGCTCCGGGTCCAGGATCGCCATATCCGGATACAGCGCATTGTTGAACAGTGGATACTTAATGCCTTTATCCGGGTCGCTAATTACGCAGGCGCTGGTCACTTCCGAGCCGGTGCCGCTGGTGGTTGGTATGGCCACGCAGGTTTCGATGTTGATGCCGCTCTGCTGGCTGAACCAGACGATAGCTTTCGCCGCGTCCATTGCCGAACCGCCGCCGAAGCCGATGACCACCTGCGGACGCAGGGCCTGCATTTGCGCAATCCCCTGCACCACGGTATGGATAGTAGGGTCCGGCGTTATCTCGCTAAAGACGCTGATGCGGTTATCTGCGGGCAACGCGTTACGCAGGGTATCCAGCAGCGGCGAGCGCGCCAGAAAGCCATCGCAGATTATCCAGATGTGCTTATTGGTAAAGCGCTTGAGCACCGCCAGACTGCCATGACCGCTGTACAACCGCGTTTGTAGTGAGAAAGTATTCATCGCGACCTCGGTTAGCGGATGGAAAAGCCGTTGGTCAGCACGCAGCGCCGGGAGCGGGCAAAGGTGCGCGCCGAGGTTGTCCCTTCACCGGTTGGCGTGGCAATGGTAAAGGTGGTAAAACCTTCGCCGCCGACGCCGATCCCGGCATAAGAGGGGCCGTTCTTGACGAAAATCGAGGTTTGCAGGGTGCGGGCCGCAAGGTTCAGGCGCGATACGTTCTGCGAGTGCATAATCGCGGTATGATGCAGACCCTCTTCAACCTTCAGCGCCAGCGCCAGCGCGCTATCGAAATCGCGGACTTTCACTACCGGCAGCATCGGCATCAGCTGTTCGCTGGTGACCCACGGGTCATCGGCGTTGACGATAGCAATCAGCAGACGCGGCGCTTTCGCCGGCACGGCGATCCCGGCCGCTTCCAGCATGGCCGACGGGCTTTTGCCGACCAGTTTTTTGTTCGCCTGGCCTTCAGGCAGGCAGGCGGCGCGGAGCTTGTCGGTATCGGCTGGACTGAGCAGCAGTGCGCCGAAGGTTTGCATTTGCTGCACCAGGCGTTCCGCCACGCTCTCCACCACAATCAGGCTCTTCTCGGCGATGCAGGGCAGGTTGTAATCGAACGAAGCGCCGTTGATGATATCTTCCGCCGCTTTTACCAGATCCGCCGTTTCATCAACGATACAGGGCGGGTTGCCCGCGCCAGCGCCAATGACTTTCTTACCGCTCTTCATGCCCATCGCCACAATGCCCGGGCCGCCGGTAATGGCCAGAACCGCAATGCGCGGATGGGCCATCATCTGCTGGGTCGCTTCAAAGGTTGGTTCCGCTACGGTGACCACCAGATTGCGGATGCCGCAGCAGCGGAAAACAATCTCTTCAATCAGGCTGATGAGCTTGAGAGAGACCTTTTTCGCTCCCGGATGCGGGCTGAAGTAGACGCTGTTGCCCGCCGCCAGCATGCTGATGCTGTTGTTGATGATGGTTTCCGTCGGGTTGGTGCTCGGCGCGACGGAGCCGATAACGCCAAACGGCGAATATTCAAAGAGCACCATGCCGCCGTCGCCGGTCAGCGCGGTGGTGGTGAGGTCTTCTACGCCCGGGGTATTGTCGAGCGCGGCCTTGTTTTTCAGGAATTTATCTTCTTTGTTGCCCATCCCCGTTTCATTGGCGCTCTCTTCCGCCAGCGTCGCCAGCAGCGGCGTCAGCTCCTGACGTATTGCGCTGATAATGGCGCTGCGGGTTTTTAGCGGGCACTGCTGATAACGTAAGAACGCCTGGTGCGCGGCGTCGATAGCCTCGCTGACGGACTGAAAAATCCCTTTGCCCTGAGGCTGGACCGGCGTTTGCGCTGGCGTGGTTAATTGCTCGCTAAGAATGGTGCGAATCAGGGTTTCGAGTTCAGAAGTATTCATTGATGTGTTCCCACGTTAATAGCCGCGATGGCGGTCTGTGCTATGTCCATGTCCTGCTCAACGCTGCCGCCGCTGATGCCAAGACCCCCAATTAATAAGCCGTCGCGCCACAGGGCGTAACCGCCGCCAAAGGTGACCACTTTTCCCTGTAAATGCGTTTCCAGACCGTAAAGCGCCGCGCCCGGCTGAACGACATCGCTCAGCTCATGGGTCGCCGTTTTCATCGCCACCGCGGTCCAGGCCTTTTTCGGCGCCAGTTCGCTGCTGACCAGCAGGGCGTCCGGCATCCGCCAGGTGACGGTTTCCGTACCGTGGGCATCAACGATGCTAATCACCACCGGCACCTGAAGCTGCTGCGCGCGCTCAACCGCGGCGCGGGTGAGCTGGTGCAGATCGTGGAATGAGAGTGCCACGGGCGTCGTCTCCTTGCTGTGGCTCGGCTGGCTGGCGGCCAGATAGCGCCTGCTAACCTCACGAATAATATTGTTCTGGTGCGCATCGCTATCTTCCGCGCGGGCCAGGGCGTACAGGCAATCTGATAAGCGGTTGATGTAGCGCATCAGCACCTGGCGTACGTTGACTTCCGCCGCCAGCTCAACCAGACGGCGTTCGGCGCGGCGGGCCAGCGTGCGGGCAAAATGCAGGCGGCTCGCGGCTTCGCAGCGGCCGGGTAAAATAAAGCTATGCAGCGGTTCGACGCGGGCCATGGCCCGATCGATGGCGGCTTCCAGGGCGGAAATCTCTTCGCTGCTGATGTAGCGCTGTTTGGGCGACGGCTGCTCGCTGTCGCTGGCCAGCTCTGCGCTAAACCAGAATATTTGCTGCTGGATGGCTTCGAGCAGGGCGCGGTGATTTTCATCCGCGGCGGCGCAGGCGCACAGGCTCAGCGCGGCGTTCAGTTCGTCCAGCGTGCCGTAGGCTTCAACCCGCGGGTGCGTTTTGCTCACCCGCTGGCCGGTAAAGAGTGAGGTGGTGCCAGCGTCGCCCGTTCGGGTATAAATCGCCATATTCGCTCCTTAACGTGAAAGCGTATCGACAATGCCGACAACGGCGAGGTCGATGGCCTCGTTTGGCCCGGAAAAAACGTGCCTGGCGCTGGAGCCGCCGCTGAGCAAGACCAGCTCGCCGATCCCCGCGCCGACGGAATCGACGGCGACTTCATCGCCGGAGGTGGGGGAGGCGGGGAGTTCGCCATCGGCGCTGACCCGCCGCACCAGCAGCAGCTTTTTGCCGATCAGGGAAGGCGATTTTTGCGTGGAGACAACCGCGCCCGTGACTCGTGCCAGATGCATGATTTACTCCTGCTTAATGAATTGAATATGCCGCGCCTGTGCCGCTTCGCGCGCCAGCGCGGTCACGATGCATTTGCGGTGGATAACCAGACGCTCCTGGCCCAGCTGCGCGACGTCGCGATAGCTCAGCACTGAACCTGCATGCAGGATCAGCGGCCGTCCGCGCTCGTCGGTGAATATCACCGGCAGGCGCGCCAGTTTTTTGAGCGGGATAACCGGCAGCAGCTGGCTGTGCAGGGTGAGCTGCACGCGGATGCCGAAAGCCAGCGCCTCGTGAATTTTCCGCGCCGCGGCATCGTCGGTTTCCGCATCCGCAAGCTGAGCCAGCAGCGGCAGGTCAACGAGCAGGATGCGCAGCGAGGCGTGCTGACAGAACAGCGCTGGACAGTCGGCATCACGGAGCTGCGCAACGCTCAGCGTCGCCGTGCTATGGGCGCGACGCTGCAGCCTGGAGACGATTTCCTCCACAATGCGCTGCAAAACTGCGCCGTTCATCGCGGGCCTACCAGCCGGGCAAAGGCCTGCGGGTTATCTGCACCGGCGGCGTTGGCTTCATCGGTATCAATGTGCATTTCGAGGCGCATGTCCGGTGACACGCGAACCGCCACGTTGTCGAAAATCAGCCCGCGCTCGTCGCCTTCAATGGCCACGGAGACCCTGTCGCCATGGGAAACCCGCAGGATAAGCGCATCGAGCGGCGACATATGGATATGCCGCTGCGCGACGATAACCCCGGAAGGTAGCTCCAGTTCGCCAAAAGGGCTGACCAGGCGAATGCCCGGCGTCCCCTTCAGATTGCCGGACATTCTCAGCGGCGCCGCAATTCCCAGGGTTCTGGCATCGGTACGCGAGATTTCCACCTGGCTTACCGAGCGCAGCGGGCCGAGCAGGCGCACATTTTTAAGCTGCCCCTTCGGCCCTACCAGGGTGACGGTTTGCTCCGCAGCGTACTGTCCCGGCTGCAGCAGCGCTTTTTTCTCGCTGATGGGATGACCGGGAAACAGGCGTTCATAATCCGACGCCGACAGGTGGATATGACGATTTGAAACCCCCAGCGGAATGGGCCGCAGACGCATCTCGTCGAGGACTTTACTGACCGTTGATTCGAGAAGCTGTTTATCCATTACGCTTCACCTCGCTTGCCGGGATGAATGCAAAGGGTGCGCGGCTCGCCCTTCTGGCGTGGACATTTTGGATCCAGGCACAGGTTGCAGCTCACCACGCCTTGTTGCTGGAGGGGCTCTTCTGCTGGCGCTTCAGAAACGACATTAGCCGTCTCTGACTCTTCAGGCTCAGGTTCCATGACGGAGGGTGGGGGAGCCTCTGCTGGCAGGATCCCATCTCCGGGTCTGGCGATGACTTTATGAGCCACCAGACCGTCTCGCTGTTCGGCAAACTGTACACCGGTGGTGATGGCCGCCTGTACTGAGGCCACATCACCGGTAATTTTAATGGCCATCCAGCCTGAACCATTGGTCTTTTCGAGGGCGACCAGCGTGATAGAAGCGGATTTCGCCATGATATCGGCGCAGCTAATAGCCAGTGCCAGACCACAAACTTCAAGTAATCCCAGTGATTGCTTCACGCGGTGCTCCTTATTCGCCAACAATCAGGCTGATTTCGGTAAAATGGCCTCAACGTCGCTGTGCGGACGCGGGATCACGTGGCAGGATTTCACTTCACCCACCACGCTTGCCGCCGCGCTGCCCGCATCCACCGCCGCTTTGACCGCGCCGACATCGCCGCGAACCATGACGGTCACCAGACCCGAGCCAATTTTTTCGTAGCCGACCAGCTGCACGTTGGCCGATTTCACCATGGCGTCGGCAGCTTCAATGGCGCCTACTAACCCTTTTGTTTCAACCAGTCCCAGTGCGTTATTCATACTGCAGTTCTCCTGTTGCTTAGCTATTCAGATCCCGGAAAGGGATCCCTTTGACCAGCCGTGCCGCGTTATTACCGGTATTGCGATGGGCCTGACTGTCCTGATGATGCATCAGCGTAAAAAGCGGCGCCGATGCGGGTAAATTCTTGTAGTGCACGACCAGCGTATGGCGATCGCAGGCGATGCCCACCAGCAGCGGCGAGCTGCGCGCCGCCTGCCAGGCGCTGTCCACGACATCCCCGGCCGGGTGATGCTGGAGCATGAAAGGAATGCCTTCCTCTTCAATGCCCAGCAGCACTTCGCGCCACAAGCCGTCGCAGCCGTCGATGGCGGTAATGACGATGGCCGGGGCGGTGTGATTACTGTCCATGTGCAAACTCCTTATGCCAGGAGAGAATCAGCCCGGTAGCTACCGCGTTTCTTGGGCCTTCGCTGCCGCGAATATTTCCTCGCCCGGCCACCAGCCGGTAGTGCGCCAGCGCATCGGTGACCAGCTGAGGGATCTCAAAATCGAGGGACGAGCCGCCCACCAGCACCACGAAGGGGATATCGCGAATGTTGCCGGTCGGGCTGACCTGGCGCAGCGCGCGCAGGGCGTTGGTGACAAAGACGCGCTCTTTGGCGCTGCGGCGAATGGCGCGCACTTTTTCCAGCGCTAAGTCGCCGGGAAGCGGCACCAGTTCGTCCGGTTTCACCACGCAGACGCGGGCGAATACGGCGGGGGGCAGCGGCGTGGAGAAGAACTGCACGCTGCCGTCTTCGTGGCGCAAATGGAACAGGCTTTCGACCTTAGCCAGCGGGTATTTCTTGATCTCTTCCGCCAGGTAGCGATCCTCCAGCCCCAGCTCGCGGGCAATGATCATGGTGACCATATCGCCAGCTCCGGCGAGGTGAGCGGCGATGATTTCGCCTTTGGGGTTGATGATGGAGGCATCGGTGGAGCCTGCGCCGAGGTCGAGGATCGCCAGCGGACGCGTGGTGCCGGGGGTGGTCAGCGCGCCGAGAATGGCGGCTTCGGCCTCTGCGCCGCCGATCTGCACGTCGATATTGAGCTTCTGCTCGATCTCGCGGGCAATCATCGCCATCTGCAAACGGTCAGATTTCACCATGGAGGCGATGCCCACGGCCTGCTCCAGCGAGAACTCCCCGGCAAGACCGCCGGTGACGCTCACCGGAACCGAGGTGTCAACGGCCAGCAGATCCTGAATAAAAATCTCGCTGCTGGGCTTGTTGGTCAGCTCGGCCATGGTCTGGCGCACGTGTTCCAGCATGCCGCCGATATTGGTCCCCGACTCGCCGGTGACGTTATCGAGTTTGCCGCAGCCGTCGACCGCTTTCATGATGGCTTCGGCGCCGGCGGCGACATCCACGCGCACGCTCCGGCCCTGGGCCAGCAGCTCAATGTTACCGGCGGGTATCGCGCGCGCTTTGACGTCACCGGATGGCGTTTTGACCACCACGGCGGAACGGTTGCCAATCAGCGCTCGCGCCATCGGGACGATGTTTTTCGTCTCCTCGGCGTTGAGGTGGAATACGGTGGCGATGCCGTAGGGGTTAGAGAGCGTTTCGATGACCTTCCCCGGGACGGCGACCTCAATTGCCGCCAGCATCCCCAGCGGAATGCGGTCGATGTACAGCACTTCGTCAACGATCGGCAGCGGTTTTTCCAGCCGGTTGCTGACCAGCACGCCATCGTCACGTTGCAAAATGACGCCGGTAATCTGATATCCGGCGCGCAGGGAAGCGTTAATCACGCTGGCGATATCGGCAAAGTCAAACGCCGACGACACCACCAGGATATAGGGCGCGTCCGCCGGGCGGGTTAACAGCTCCTGCGGCGTAATGGTGATGCCCACGCCAAGCCCCGCGCCGCCGGGCGTTTTCGGGTTATGGCCGATCATGGTTGATTCGGTGATGATGGTTTCGGTAATGGTTTCCATCGCCACATCGCCAATCACCGGCGTCGCTTCGTTAATGCGGATGAGCGAAATATCGCTGACACTGATCCCCGCGCGCTTTGCGACCAGCGCGAGGGCCTCCTGAATGCCGAACACGTTACGCAACGTGCCTTTGATCCCGGTGGTTTCCGCCAGCGCGCTGTGCGTAATCGTCAGCGCGCCAGCCTCATTCAGGGTCGCCAGGGCGACTTCCGTCGATGAGTTGCCGATATCAATGCCAGCTATATATCGCATCACATGCCCCTGTAATTAATCGTCGCCCTTGAGTTTTTTACGCTCGACGTACAGCGTTGCCGCTTCGCGAACGAAAGCGGCGCAGATCTTCGCCTGGTAGCGGCTTTCGAGATCGTCGGCGATCGTCAGCAGCTCCTCTTTCGTCGAGCGATAGGGGCGGAGGGCGTTGTAGATTTCAAGAATGCGATCGTCCGGTACCGCGGTCAGTTCGGCGGCGCGTTCGAAGTTCATCGCCAACCGGTCGCGGCCCGCGTCCCTGGCGATAGAAGCCTGTAAGCGCAGCGTTTCCGGGGTAATACGCATATCCTGAGCGGTAACGTTGTTGCTCAGCACGTTTTCCAGCGTAAAGTCGTCCAGCGTTTTATTGGTGGCGGTTTTCACCCATTCCGGGTGCTTATTCGCCAGCGGGTAGTCGCTGACCTTTGCGCTACGGGGCGCGCCGCCAGCCGCCGGAGCCGCCGCTGGCGCCTCGCCCTGCAGGCTGTTCATACGGCTTAATACGTCGCGCACCATCGATTCAATTGCGTCGGTATTCATGGAGTTATCCTTTATCAAAGCGCCACGCGCAGTTCCTGCGGTTTTTTGCCCGTCACCACGTACTTGGTCTCTTTAATGTGCAAAATGGCCGATTTCGCCTGGTATTTTGGCCGCGCCATCTGGTCGTTCAGCGTCGGGACCGGCTGCGGCGATTCGCGTTTCGCATAGCGGGCGGCGTTTTTACCAATCTGGCGGTAGGTTTCCAGGGTCAGCAGCGGCGCCTGGGGGAACAGCTCCAGGTTAGAGAGCGGCGGCAGCCCCTGCTGGTGAATCACCGTGGTGCCTTTTGACTGGATGCCGATAGAGATGCCGGAACCGCTCAGGCGGTTGCCTTCAACGGCGACGAAGGCCACGTCGGAGGATTTAAAGCAGCGAATCACGCGCGCCTTAATGCCTTCTTCTTCAATACCGGCAATCACTTCGCGCAAAATGCTCTTATGCGGTATGCCGACGATATTGACGGTCTGCGCCAGGCCGAAAGCCGGGCCGACGGCGATAATCACTTCGTCCTGCTGCGTGCCCTGACGCGCTTCGCCCACTTCCGTCAGGAAGCCGTCGGCAGCAGGCGCGGTTGCCTGCGGCGCAGTCGAGGCCGCCGGCGCATGAAACGAGACCGGTTTATCGCTGCCCTTCATTTCGCTAAGCACTTCTTCAATTATCTGGCGCAGCAATTTTTCATTAATTTCCATTTCTCACCCCTTAATCAATCTCGTTGGGATCAAGAGCGCCAGGGATGTTTTTAATCTCTTCCCAGCGTTCGCCCTGCAGGCGATAGCCCGTTGCCGGACCGGCATAATCGTTAACGTCGTTGACGGCTGATAGCACCTGTCCGTCGCCGACGATAATGGCGGAGGTATGCAGATAGTCCCCGGTCAGCTTGGCTTTCTGGATGTTGAGCATGTCCTGGGCCACGTCGGTGAACCCGCCCTGCGCCAGCGCTTTCACCACTTCCAGTCCGTTGCGGTTTTTATTGATGATCTCCTGGGCGAACTTGATGTCTTCGACGATGTTGCGCTCCGGCATATCTTTCGAACCGTGGGCGTAGGTCGCGGCTTCCACTTCTTCATCGGTAATCGGCGGCAGCCCCATTCCGGCAAACACGGCCTGCAGCGCGCGGGCGGCTTTGTTACGGATGGCGATAACATCTTCTTCGCGAACCGGACGCAGACCGCCGTCGACCTTCAGGTCGCGCTGGATAACGTTGTAGTCGTCAAAGTCTTCGGCATCTTCGTTGGAACCGGCGAACATGTTGTCGTAGTTCGGCACCGCGGAATAACCGGAGGAGATGAAGTCGGTTCCCGGCAGGAACTGCATCAGCAGGCGCGCGGTACGACGCATATCGGAGTGGGTGAAGGTCTGGTCGTTACTGGAGGCGCACTCCAGATCCAGCGACGAACAGATCAGGTTTTCCGCCAGCACAGCGCGAATGCCTGACGGCACCGCAGACGGTACGCCGATGCAGCTTACCGAGCCGTTTTGCAACCCCTGAACGCCGGCGGCTTTGGTGATGTAGATGCAGCGCGCTTCCAGATAAAGCATGGATTTGCCTTCGGCGTAGCCCATCTGCACTTCGGAGCCGGAGCCGGAGGTGAAGCGCATTTTCAGGCCGCGAGAGGCGTAGGAGGAGGCGAGGAAGCCCTTCGACCACGGGGTGTCGTCGCCGTCGGTAAAGACCGGTTCGGTACCGTAGACGGAGATGGTTTCGGCGTAGCAGGTGTGGCCCAGCATGCCGAGCTTGAGCTCGGTGGCTTCTTCCAGCGAGCACTGAGTCAGTACGCCCGGGCGGCCTACCTGCGAGCCGACCAGCAGCGCGATGGCGTTAAACGGCGCATAGCGCGCGACTGCAACGGTGGTTTCCTGTTCGTCAAATCCGCGCCATGCGCCTTCGGCGGCGTCGGCGGCAATCTGTACCGGGTTATCTTTGACGTTGGTGACGTGCGCCTGCTGAGACGGGGTACGGCGTGCGCGCATTTTCTGCATCGCCATCATCATCTCAACCACGTTCATATGCGAAACCACTTCGACAATTTTCGCCGGCGTCATCGCGGTGGTCAGCGGGACGATTTCGCTACGCTTGACGTTCGGATCGCAGAGCATATTGGCCAGTTTGACCGAATCCATCGCCATCACTTCTTCGGCGCGATTCAGGTTGATACCGTAGCGGGCGATAAAGTGGTCGATCAGGTCAAAATCGCTCACCGGTTTCCCGTCCAGCTCGGTCACCGCGCCGTTAACGATTTTTATCGACGGTTTCGGATCGTTCGGGCTTTCCATCGCGATAAAGCCTTCTTCGATCCACTCCTTAACGAAGCCGTCCTGATTCACAGGGCGTTTCGCCAGCGCTTCAAATCTTTTCGATCTCATGAATCAGCCTCGCGGGTATCAGATGTAGGAGGGGCGATCGTTTTTCGGTTCAGCACCGAGGGTCGCAAGGACGGTTTTACCGATTTCGCGCGCGGAGGTGACTGCCTGGCGGACCGCGCCGGAGTCGCCGGAAATCACCAGGATGGCTTCGTTACTGAAGCTGGTGCCGTGCGCCGGAGAGCTATACGCCACGACTTCTACGTTGGCTGACTTCAGGGCGGTATCGGCCATCAGCACGCCAACGGAGGCCGGTGCGCCGACGATAATGCCGCAGGCGCGGCCAATCGGCGCGCCGAAGGCTTTTTCCAGGGCGTAGCTGGCGCGGGCGGTGTACTGCAGCTCGATATGTCCGGCTTCATTGCCGTAAACATCGCCAAAGGTGCGGTCGAGCTCTTTCAGGGCGACTTCGATACCGCGCTTAACGTCGGAAACGTCGTTGCCGCCTAAAATAATCAGCGAACCGTGGCCCGCGCCGCCTTTGGTATCACGCGGAAGCTCAATGCTGACCACTTCGGTGTTGGTGGCTTTCACCGCTTCGTCCGCCGCCATAATGTGCGGACCTGCGCCGGTGCGGGCGCCGAGAATGCCGATGGAGCGATAGCGCTTCTCAAGCTTCATCGCATCCAGCAGGGCGGTATCGACGTTCGCGATAACCAGGCCCAGGGTGTCGCCAATGGCGGTCCCGACAAATTCCGTTAAACTGCAGCTTTTTTCTGCCATAGCTGTCTCTCGTATTGGATGGTTTTCAGTAGGGATGGCCTGCTGTTCCGGCGTTGCCACACGGGCAATCACCTGAGCCATGATCTGTTCAACCAGCTCATTGCTGCTCATTGGCTAATTCCCTTCGGTAAGATTTTTTCTACATCGGTGTGAGGGCGTGGGATGACGTGTACGGCTTTCACTTCTCCCACGTTACGTGCGGCGGCGGCACCGGCATCGGTGGCCGCTTTCACCGCGCCAACGTCGCCGCGCACGATGACGGTGACCAGCCCGGAGCCAATCTTTTCATAGCCCACTAACATCACATTGGCTGACTTAACCATTGCATCAGCGGCCTCTATGGCTGCGGTTAAGCCTTTGGTTTCTACCATTCCTAGTGCTTCTTGTTGCATAAAGACCTCGCATGGAGTGTTCCGATAGTGGGGACTATAAGAAGATGCGAGGAAAAAGAATGGCTGACTTCAATGTGATGGTGAAAAAATAGTGGGTATTGGATAATATAAAATTGTCTTTTATTTATTTAAGTGTTTGATGTTAATTAATATTTTTATTTGTGTTGATGTGATTATCTTGTTTTGTATATTCCATATTTACAAATTTGTTCATGACGATTTCAATTTTATCTGCTATGCGCGAGAAACTGATTTGTGATGTTTGTTGGAAAACGATGAGCTGGTTTTAGCAATATTTTTGCATGCCATGGTGGTGGCATAATGGCGAAAGCCGCGCGTGAGCAATGCAATTCTGCGTTATTTAATGACAATAATTTGTTATTGATGCCCGAATTTTCCGGAGGCTGCCGTCAGCAGGTTGCCAACAATTTGCGGACGGGAGTTCATATAGTGGTGCCCGTTGTACTCTACTGCCAGCAGGATGTTGGCTGGTCAGGACACGAACTCTGCTAAGAAGGTGTCATAATGAATGATTCGTTAAAAGCGCAATGTACCGCCGAGTTTTTGGGCACCGGGCTATTTTTGTTTTTCGGCATCGGCTGCCTGAGCGCGTTAAAGGTGGCGGGAGCCAGCCTCGGACTGTGGGAGATATGCATTATCTGGGGGCTGGGGATCTCGCTTGCCGTGTATCTGACTTCGGGGATCTCCGGCGGCCATCTCAACCCGGCGGTGACCGTCGCGTTATGGCTGTTTGCCTGCTTTCCCGGACGCAAAGTTTTCCCCTATATCGTTTCACAGGTTGCCGGCGCCTTTGGCGGCGCGGTGCTGGCCTATGTGTTGTACAGCACGATGTTTACCGAGTTTGAATCCGCCCACCATATCGCGCGCGGCAGCGTAGAGAGCCTGCAGCTGGCGAGTATTTTCAGCACCTACCCGGCGGCATCGCTGAGCATCTGGCATGCGGCGCTGGTTGAAGTGGTGATCACCTCCATGCTGATGGGGATGATTATGGCGCTGACCGACGACGGCAACGGCGTACCGAAAGGGCCGCTGGCCCCGCTGCTGATCGGCCTGCTGGTGGCGGTCATTGGCGCTTCAACCGGGCCGCTGACCGGCTTTGCAATGAATCCGGCGCGTGATTTTGGGCCGAAGCTGTTTACGTGGATGGCGGGTTGGGGCGATATCGCGATGACCGGCGGAAGGGATATACCGTACTTTATTGTGCCGATTATTGCGCCGCTGATCGGCGCCTGTCTCGGCGCGGCCATCTATCGTTATCTGATTGGTAATAATCTACCGTGTAATACCTGTAAATTAGAGGATTAATGCATCCGCTGAAATAGCGAAAAATTTTCATGAACCGGTATCACGAACTGGCTAAAAACGTCTCCCACGGATGGGAGACTTTTGCTATCGTAATATTCTTTTATCGTTGGCGGTAAATGATGATGAAAGGAAGTGAATATTAAAGAAATGTTTTATTTATAACAAAAAATTAACTGAGAGGTTTTATCATGATTTCTGCGAGCACACTGAACTCAGAACTCATTAATAAAATCGCACAGGATTTTGCGCAGGCCACCAGTCTGGCGGTTGTGGTTGTCAATATTCACGGTGATGAAATATCTGAACTGTTTAACTTCACCCCTTTCTGCCAGCTGATGCGCCAGCACCCCCAGCACAGCTCCCGCTGTCGCATGAGCGACCGCTGCGGCGGCCTCGAGGCCTCGAAAACCGATGCGCTCTGTATCTACCGCTGCCACGCCGGGTTAACCGATTTTTCCATTCCGCTGGTTATCGCCGGGCACCTTGTGGGCTTTGTGCTCTGCGGCCAGGTTCGTCTGAGCAACGATATCGAACTGGTGGACATCCTTAACGTGGATGACCGCTGGCAGGACGATCCGGCGCTGGTTCAGGCGTTCCGCGATGTGCCTGAGATGGACTATTCGCGGGTTATCGCCTCTGCGGATCTGCTCAAGCTGATCGTCGAGAATTGCCTGAAAAAACAGCTTAACTTCGTGGTTATCAAGGATAACCCGCCGCAGAACGACCCGGCGCAGAGCAGCCGGGCGGCCTCGCCGCACGATGGCAAAATGAAGAAGGCGCTGCGCTATATCGACGCGCATCTCTCTGATGAACTGCGTCTGGAGGAGGTGGCGGCGCACGTCTATCTCAGCCCGTACTACTTCAGCAAATTGTTTAAAAAATATCAGGGGATCGGCTTTAACGCCTGGGTCAATCAGCAGCGGATGGCGAGCGCAAAAGAGCTGCTTTGCCACAGCGACTGGAGCATTGCCAGCATTGCGCGGAATTTAGGTTTTTCGCAAACCAGCTATTTTTGTAAAGTGTTTCGCCAGACCTATCAGGTAACGCCGCAGGCGTTTCGTCAGCAAATTAATGCCGGATCACAAACTGAGTCATTTTAAATGACAATATTTTGCTATTGCCGATTTTTGATATCCCGGAGTATCTTCATCATTATAAAATGAAAAAAACGACAGTAGAGCAATAAATTGTCATAGCGCAACAAAATAATGATATTCGAGGGATAAACTACACCAGTTTTTATTTTTGTGATGGGATAGAGTGTCCGTTAATACGAGACCGATGATTATTCAAAACCGCTTCACTCCGCAGGCGTCATTCTGGCGGGGGATAAGGCGGTAAAAGTAAGCTTGAAACATTAACCGCCGATGCAGGGCGCATCGGCGAATAAAACCGACAGGTTCGACACCAGTTTGGTGTCAGGGAAGGGGGTGTCAATCCCCCGCAGCCCCCGCTGCTGTGATGCTGACGACCCCGTAAAAACCACTGATCGTAAGATTGGGAAGGGCGGGCGAGAACGAAGCTAAGCCAGAAGACCTGCCTGCCGGTAACAGACCAACAACTTCGGTGGGAAGTGGGTGGCTTAGCGGTGCGTGGTCGCAGGACCAGGCATGCGCGCAGCTATACTCTGACCACCTGAACAGGACAGGGTATGGCAACCAGGCGTGCGTTCATTCTTGCGGGTACCGGTAGCGGTTGTGGCAAAACCACCGTGACGCTCGGCCTGCTCAGCTTGCTCCAACAGCGCGGTTTGCGGGTGCAACCCTGTAAAGTGGGGCCAGACTATTTAGACACCGCCTGGCACACCGCCATCAGCGGCGTCGCCTCCCGCAATCTCGACAGCTTTATGCTTCCCGCCCCGATACTCAACGCGCTGTTTGCCGACCAGCTGCAGCAGGCCGATATCGCAGTCATTGAAGGGGTGATGGGCCTCTATGACGGCTACGGCACCGACCCCAACTACTGCAGCAGCGCGGCGATGGCCAAACAGCTTGGCTGCCCGGTGATTTTGCTGGTGGATGGCAAAGCGGTCTCGACCTCCATCGCCGCCACGGTGATGGGCTTTCAACATTTTGATCCGGCCCTCAATATCGCCGGCGTGATCGTTAATCGCGTCAACAGCGACACCCACTTCCAGCTGCTGAAAAGCGCCATTGAGCGCTACTGCCAGGCGCCGGTGCTCGGTTATGTGCCGCGCGTGGAAGGCGTGGCGCTGCCCGAGCGGCATCTGGGGCTGGTGACCGCCCGCGAGTCGGTGGTTAATCAACAGGCATGGCGGGATTTTGCCAGCCTGCTGGGGCGCACCCTCGACATCGACCGGCTGCTGTCCCTCAGCGAACTGGCGAACCTGCCGGCCGGCGAGTGGGGGGAGCAGCTTGCCGCCGACGCCGGCGAAGGGCTGACGCTGGCCCTCGCCGACGACGAGGCCTTCAATTTTTATTATCCCGATAACCTGGCGCTGCTGGTCCGCTGCGGCGTGAAGATCGTGCGCTTTAGCCCGCTGCGCGATCGCCAGCTGCCGGCCTGCCAGATGATCTGGCTTGGCGGCGGCTACCCGGAGCTGCACGCGGCCGGCCTGTCAGCCAACCAGGAGATGCTGGCGCAGCTCCGCGCGGCGCACCGGCGCGGGGTGGCGATCTACGCCGAGTGCGGCGGCCTGATGTATCTGGGCTCCGCCCTGGAGGTCACCGGCGGCGAGCGCTATGCGATGGCGGATATCATTCCCGGCTACAGCCGGATGGGGACGCGTCTGACCCGGTTCGGCTACTGCGAAGCGCAGGCGCAGCAGCAGACGCTGCTGGCCGCCCCCGGCGAGTGGCTGCGCGGCCATGAATTTCATTACTCCGATTTTACTCCCGCCACCGCCGCCGTGCTGGCCTGCCGTAAACAGCGGGACGGCAAGACGCTTCAGCAGTGGCAGGGAGGATGGCAGTCCGGCAGCGCCTTTGCCAGCTATCTCCATGTCCATTTTGCCCAGCGACCCACCATGCTCAACCACTGGCTGCAGGCGGCAAGGAGGACGCTATGACTCTTCTCGCCTGGTGTGTGGCCTGGATACTCGATGTCGTCATTGGCGATCCGCCGCATTGGCCGCATCCGGTGCGCTGGATAGGTCGTCTGATCAACATCAGCCAGCGCGTGGTGCGGCGGGTCTGCCATAGCGAGCGGGCGCTGCGCATTGGCGGCGGGGTGATGTGGCTGGTGGTGACCGGCCTGACGTGGGCTGTGGCCTGGGGCGTACTGGCGCTGGCGCGCGGGATCCACCCCTGGCTGGGATGGTTGGTGGAGGTATGGATGATCTTCACCGTGCTGGCGGGGCGCTGTCTGGCGCAGTCGGCGCGGGACGTCGAGCGACCGCTGCGCGCGGGGGATCTGGCGGAAAGCCGTAGCAAGCTGTCGTGGATTGTCGGGCGCGACACCACACAGCTCCAGCCGCAGCAGATTAACCGCGCGGTGGTGGAAACCGTGGCGGAAAACACCGTCGACGGCATTATCGCGCCGCTCTTCTTCCTGCTGCTCGGCGGCGCGCCGCTGGCCATGGCCTATAAGGCGGTCAACACCCTCGATTCCATGGTCGGCTATAAGCACGAAAAATACCGGGCGATCGGCATGGTCAGCGCCCGCCTCGATGATGTCGCCAACTTTATCCCCGCTCGCCTGAGCTGGCTGCTGCTTAGCCTCGCCGCCGTGGTATGTCGGGAAGATGGCGCCCGGGCGCTGCGGACGGGCTGGCGCGATCGCTATCAGCACAGCAGTCCTAACTGCGCCTGGCCAGAAGCGACCGTCGCCGGCGCGCTGGGGATCCGCCTTGGCGGCCCGAACGACTACTTCGGCCAGCGCGTTGAAAAACCCTGGATAGGCGACGCCGTCCGCGACATTGCGGTGGACGATATTTCCCGAACCATTCGATTGATGTGGGTGGCGTCAACCCTGGCGCTGGCGCTGTTTATCGGCCTGCGCTACTGGCTGGTCGGCGCGGCCTGAGGAGAACCTGATGCAGTACATACAACAACCGCAGGCGATTGAGGCGAAAAGCTTCGACATTATCAGCGAGATCATCGCCGAAACGCGACCGGACTACCGTTTCGCCAGCCCGCTGCACGAGGCGATTATCAAGCGGGTGATCCACACCACCGCTGACTTCGAGTGGCTGGATATTCTGTGGTTTTCTCCGGATGCCCTGATCGCTCTGAGCGAGGCGCTGAGCCGGCCCTGCACCCTGTATACCGATACCACCATGGCGCTGTCCGGGATCAACAAAACCCTGTTAGCCCGCTTTGGCGGCGAATGCCGCTGCTATATCAGCGACCCGCGGGTGGTGCGCGAGGCGCAAAGCCGGGGGATGACCCGCTCGATGGCGGCGGTGGATATTGCGGTGCAGGAGCCCGGGGAGAAAGTGTTTGTCTTTGGCAATGCGCCAACTGCGTTGTTTCGCCTGCTGGAACACCGCGAAACGGCCATCGGCGGCGTGGTGGGGGTGCCGGTCGGGTTCGTCGGCGCCGCGGAGTCGAAAGCGGCGCTCAGCGAGAGCGGCCTGCCGGCTATCGCTGCGCTCGGCCGCAAAGGGGGAAGCAACGTGGCGGCAGCAATTGTGAACGCCCTGCTGTACCACCTGCGGGAGGCGCAATGAGCGATCAGGCCTTTGACGACCCGGTGTGGCATCACGGCAAAGCCCTGCGCAAGGGCTACACCACCGGCTCGTGCGCCACGGCGGCGGCTAAGGTGGCGGCGCTGATGGTGATGCGCCAGCACCTCATTCATCAGGTCTCCATTGTCACCCCTTCCGGCGTGACTCTGTGCCTTAACGTCGAGTCGCCGCACGTCGAAGGGCAGCAGGCGATCGCCGCGATTCGTAAAGACGGCGGCGACGACGTTGACGCCACCCACGGGATGCTGATTTTCGCCCGCGTGACGCTCGACGACTCCGGCGAGATAACCCTGCGCGGCGGCGAAGGTGTCGGCACAGTCACCCGCAAAGGGATCGGCCTGCCCATCGGCAGCCCGGCGATTAACCGCACCCCGCGCCACACCATCGAGTCGGCGGTGCGCGAGGCGATTGGCCCGTCGCGCGGGGCGACGGTAGAGATTTTCGCCCCGGAGGGCGAGGTGCGGGCGCAAAAAACCTATAACGCGCGGCTGGGGATCCTCGGCGGGATTTCGATTATCGGCACCACCGGGATCGTCACCCCGATGTCGGAAGAGAGCTGGAAGCGCTCGCTCTCCCTCGAGCTGGAGATCAAACGCGCCGCCGGACTGGAGCGCGTGGTGCTGGTGCCGGGGAACCACGGCGAGCGCTTCGTACGTGAGCAGATGGGCATCGACTCGCAGGTGGTGGTCACCATGAGCAACTTCGTCGGCTACATGATTGAAGAGGCCGTGCGCCTCGGGTTCCGTCAGATCGTGCTGATTGGCCATCCCGGCAAGTTGATTAAAGTCGCCGCCGGGATCTTCCATACCCACAGCCATATCGCCGATGCGCGCATGGAAACGCTGGTCGCGCATCTGGCGCTGCAGGGGGCACCGCTGGCGCTGCTGCAGCTGGTGAGCGAATGCGATACCACCGAAGCGGCGATGGAGCACATCGACGCGTACGGTTTTCAGCCTATCTATAACCATCTTGCTGAACGCATCTGTCTGCGGGTGATGCAGATGCTGCGCTTTACCAAAGCGCCGCCCGTCTGCGACGCCATCATGTTCTCCTTTGATAACAAGGTTCTCGGCAGCAATCGGCCGATCGCCGAGATTGCGCGGGAGATGTCATGTTAACGGTGGTCGGCATGGGGCCGTCAGGCCTGCATTTGATGACGCCGGCGGCGCAAGATGCGGTCGCCAGCGCGGATGCGCTGGTAGGCGGTAAGCGGCATTTAGAGCAGTTCCCCGGATTTCGCGGCGAACGGTTTGCGCTGGGCGCCAATATTGCCGAACTGCTGGTCTGGCTCGGCGAACGCGCAGCGCAGAAGGTGGTGGTGCTGGCCTCAGGCGACCCGCTCTTTTACGGCATCGGCACGCGGCTGATCGCCCACTTTGGCATCGAGCGCGTGCGCATTATCCCCGGCATCAGCGCGGTGCAGTATCTCTGCGCGAAGGCCGGTATCGATATGAACGATATCTGGCTGACCAGCAGCCACGGACGGGACGTCTGTTTTGATGAGCTGGCGCGCCAGCGCAAGGTGGCGATGGTGACCGACGGGCGCTGCGGGCCGCGGGAAATCGCCGCCCAGCTGGCGGCGCGGGGTAAAGGGTATCGCTGGATGGTGATTGGCGAAAATCTGGCGATGGATAACGAGCGGATCCACTGGCTACCGGTCAGTGAGGTCGATGCCGAATTTGAGATGAACGCGGTGGTGATCCTCGATGAAAGATGAGCTTTTTCTGCGCGGCGAGAAGGTGCCGATGACCAAAGAGGCGGTTCGCGCGCTGGCGCTGGCCAAACTTGAGCTACACCGGGCAAGCCACTTGATTGATATCGGCGCCGGTACCGGCAGCGTGTCGATTGAGGCGGCGCTGCAGTATCCCTCTTTGCAGGTAACCTCCATCGAACGCAACCCCGCGGCTCTCCGGCTGCTGGACGAAAACCGCCAGCATTTCGCCTGCGGCAATATTGAGATCCTGCCCGGCGAAGCGCCGATGGTGATGACCGAACGCGCCGACGCCATTTTTATGGGCGGCAGCGGCGGCCGCCTCGACGAGCTCATTGACTGGTCGTGGCAGCAGCTCTATCCCGGTGGCCGTCTGGTGATGACTTTTATCCTGCAGGAGAACCTGAATGCGGCTCTCGACTATCTGCAGCAGCGGGGGATTACACAGATTGATTGCCTGCAGCTGAACGTCTCATCGCTGACCACGCTGGGCAGCGGCCACTACTTCAAACCCCATAATCCCGTTTTTGTCATCGCCTGTCAGAAGGAAGGAAACCATGGCTAAGACTTTTGATCCCCATTGCGTGTGGTTCGTCGGCGCCGGTCCTGGCGATTGCGAACTGATTACTCTCAAAGGCTACCGTCTGCTGCAGCAGGCGCAGGTGGTGATCTACGCCGGGTCGCTGATTAACACCGAGCTGCTGGCCTACTGTCCGCCACAGGCGGAGTGTCACGACAGCGCCGCGCTGCATCTGGAGCAGATCCTCGATCTGATGGAAGCGGGCGTGAAGGCGGGAAAAACGGTGGTGCGCCTGCAGACGGGGGACGTCTCGCTGTACGGCTCGGTGCGCGAGCAGGGCGAAGAGCTGACCCGCCGTGGGATCCGCTGGCAGGTGGTGCCGGGCGTCAGCGCCTTCCTCGGCGCGGCGGCGGAGCTGGGGGTGGAATATACGGTGCCCGAGGTATCGCAAAGTCTGATTATTACTCGTCTGGAAGGGCGCACGCCGGTTCCTGCGCGCGAACAGCTGGAGGCCTTTGCCAGCCACCAGACCTCGATGGCGATTTACCTGTCGGTGCAGCGTATTCACCGGGTGGCGGAGCGGCTGGTGGAGGGCGGCTACCCGGCGACCACCCCGGTCGCGGTGATCTATAAGGCCACCTGGCCGGAAAGCCAGACCGTCCGCGGAACCCTTGCGGACATCGGCGATAAGGTACGCGACGCCGGGATCCGCAAAACGGCGCTGATCCTCGTCGGTCCCTTCCTCGGCGATGAGTATCACTACTCCAAACTGTACGCAGCGGATTTTAGCCATGAATACCGTAAAGCCTGAATCCATTGCCCTGTTTTGCCTGACGCCCGGCGGCGTGCGGCTGGCAAAAAGGCTGGCGGCGATGCTGCCGCTCACCTGCTACACCAGCGAGGCGCTGCAGGAGGAGGGGTTTATCCCCTTCAACGGCGGCTTTGCCAGCGCTGCCCGCGAGGCGTTCAGCAGCTTTTCGGCGCTGATTTTTATCGGCGCCACCGGGATTGCCGTGCGGGTGCTGGCCCCGCTGGTGAATGACAAGCTCAGCGACCCGGCGGTGGTGGTGATTGATGAGCGCGCCCGGCACGTCATCAGCCTGCTCTCCGGCCATGCCGGGGGGGCGAATGCCCTGACCCGCTATCTCGCCGGGATGCTCGGCGCCGACCCGGTGATCACCACCGCAACCGACGTCAACGAGTTGGCCGCCCTCGACACACTGGCTGTTGAGCTGAACGCCCGGATGACCGATTTTCGCGCGACGGTGAAAACCGTCAATCAGATGCTGGTGAGTGGTAAGCGGGTGGGACTGTGGTGCGACGCTGAATTTACCGAGGCGCTAAGCCGCTGCGACCAGCGCGGCTTTATTTCGGTGAGGGACCTTACGCGCTTGCCGTCGCTCGACGCGCTGATCTGCATCACCGTGCGCCGATCGCTGCCGCCGCTGCCGATACCTCACTGGAAGCTGGTGCCCCAGCGGGTGGTGGCGGGGATCGGCTGCCGGCGCGACACCCCCTGCGCGCTGCTCAGTACGCTGCTGGAGCGACAGCTTGCTGCCCAGCGCCTTGACCCACTGGCGTTGAAAGCGATCGGCAGCGTGAGCCTGAAGGCAAACGAGCCGGGGCTCCGCCAGCTGGCTCATCGCTGCCGGGTGCCGTTCGAAACCTTCAGCGCCGAGGCGCTGCGCGAGCACGAGCACCGCTTTCCGGCCTCGTCTTTTGTCCGGGAGACGGTCGGCGTCGGCAGCGTCTCCGGCCCGGTGGCCTGGCTGCTGAGTCAGGGAAACCTGTCCGGCGAAACCCTGCGCGAGCAGGGCGTCACTATTACTTTGGGAGTTTCACACTGATGTTAAGCGTAATCGGAATTGGCCCTGGCTCGCAGGCGATGATGACCATGGAAGCCGTGGAGGCCCTGCAGGCGGCGGAGATTGTGGTGGGCTACAAGACCTACACCCACCTGGTAAAAGCCTTTACCGGTGACAAGCAGGTGATCAAAACCGGCATGTGCAAAGAGATTGAACGCTGCCAGGCGGCCATCGAGCTGGCGCAGGTCGGGCACAACGTTGCGCTGATCAGCAGCGGCGACGCCGGCATCTACGGCATGGCGGGGTTGGTGCTGGAGCTGGTTAATAAGCAGCGGCTGGACATTGAGGTCCGCCTGATCCCGGGGATGACGGCCAGTATCGCCGCCGCCTCGCTGCTCGGCGCGCCGCTGATGCATGATTTCTGCCATATCAGCCTCAGCGATCTGCTGACGCCGTGGTCGGTGATTGAAAAACGCATTGTCGCCGCCGGGGAAGCGGACTTCGTTATCTGTTTTTACAACCCCCGCAGCCGCGGCCGCGAAGGGCATCTGGCGCGCGCCTTTGCGCTGCTGGCGGCCAGCAAAAGCGCGGATACGCCGGTGGGCGTAGTGAAGTCCGCCGGGCGTAAAAAGCAGGAGAAATGGCTGACCACCCTCGGGGAGATGGATTTCGCCCCGGTGGATATGACCAGCCTGGTGATCGTCGGCAACAAAGCGACATACATCGATAACGGTCTGATGATTACCCCGCGAGGCTACGCGCTGTGAACCACGGCGACGTGCTGGTTATCGGAGGCACCAGCGATGCGCGGGCGATCTGCCAGCAGTTGGACGCCGCCGGCGTGCGCTACACCCTGTCGGTGGCGACCTCCACCGGCGAGCGGCTGGCCGGCGCTATCCGTGGCCAGATACGCTGCGGGCGCATGGAGTGGCAGCAGATGGCGGAGTGGCTGAAGGCGCAACGCACCCGCTGGGTGATCGATGCCTCTCACCCCTACGCCGAGGTGGTTAGCGAGAATATTGTACGCGCCTGCGCCAGCGTCGGAGTCTTGCTCAGCCGCTATCAAAGGCCGGAGCAGCTGAGCGATCTGCGCCATCCGCTTCTTCACGTCGTCGGCGATCTGAACGAGGCCTGCGCGGTAGCCCATCGCCTCGGCGAGCGGATCCTGCTGACCACCGGCAGCAAAGATCTGGCGGCCTGGCGGGCGGGGCTGGCGGAGAAAACGCTGCTTGCCCGGGTGCTGCCGGTGCCGGAGGTAGTTCAGCACTGCAGCGAACTGGGATTTGGCGTGGGGGAGATCTTTGCCCTCTGCGGGCCGTTCAGCGCTGAATTTAACGCCGCCTTTTATCGCCAGTGCCGGGCCGACGTCGTGGTGACGAAAGCCTCGGGGGCGGAAGGGGGCTATCAGGAAAAAGTACAACCCTGTCTCGATGCGGGGATCCCCTGCATCGTCATTACCCGTCCGGCGCCGCTGGTGACGGGCGATGAATTACTGCAAAGCCAGGCCGATTTCGCTGCGCGGCTGACGCGCTGGCTGTCGGCGACTTGAGGAACAGGATATGAAAAAAGCACTTCTGGTGGTGAGCTTTGGCACCAGCTATCACGACACCCGCGAGAAGAACATCGCCGCCTGCGAGCGCGATCTGGCCGCCAGCTGCCCGGACCGCACGCTGTTTCGCGCCTTCACCTCGGGGATGATTATTCGCAAACTGCAGCAGCGCGACGGCATCCATATCGATACCCCGCTGCAGGCCCTGCAAAAGCTGGCCGAGCAGGGGTACCAGGATGTGGCGATCCAGTCCCTGCACATTATCAACGGCGACGAGTACGAGAAGATCGTTCGCGAAGTGCAGAGCATGCGCCCGCGCTTTCAGCGTCTGACGCTGGGCGCGCCGCTGTTGAGCGGTCATGGCGATTACGTGCAGCTAATGCAGGCCCTGCGCCAGCAGATGCCGCCGCTGGCGGCGACGGAACGAGTGGTATTTATGGGGCATGGCGCTAGCCACCACGCCTTCGCGGCCTACGCCTGTCTGGATCATATGATGGCGGTGCAGGGTTTTCCGGCGCGGGTGGGGGCGGTGGAAAGCTATCCCGAAGTGGACATCGTGATTAACGAACTCGCTCGCCAGGGCGTGACCGGCGTGCACCTGATGCCGCTGATGCTGGTGGCCGGCGACCACGCCATTAACGATATGGCCTCGGACGAAGAGGACTCCTGGAAAACGCTGTTCAACGCCGCCGGTATCACGGCAACGCCGTGGCTGAGCGGGTTAGGGGAAAATCCGGCGGTGCGGGCGATGTTCGTCGCCCATCTGCAGCAGGCGCTGAATAACGCGATGGAGAAAGCAGCATGAGCGGCAAACTGTACGCCCTGAGCACCGGGCCGGGGGCGGCCGATCTGATCACTGTGCGTGCGGCGCGGATCCTCGGCCAGCTGGATGTGCTGTATGCGCCAGCCGGTCGCAAAGGCGGCGACAGCCTGGCCCTCTCCATCGTGCGCGAGTACCTTGGCGCACACACGGAGGTCCGCTGCTGCTATTTTCCGATGAGCGCCGACAGCGCGGAAAAAGAGGCGGTGTGGAACGATGTCGCCGCGGCGCTGGCCCAGGAAGTGGCGGCGGGCAGGCAGGTCGGATTTATCACCCTCGGCGATGCCATGCTGTTCAGCACCTGGGTCTTTCTGCTGCAGCGGATTGGCTGCCCGGACTGGCTGGAGATTGTCCCTGGCGTTACCTCCTTCGCCGCCATTGCTGCGCGGGCGAAAACCCCGCTGGCCATGGAGCAGCAGTCGCTGGCGGTGATCTCCTGCACCGCGCCGGAAGCGGACATTGCCGCGGCGCTGCGCCAGCATGACAGTTTGGTTCTGATGAAAGTCTACGGCCGCTTCGCCCGCATTAAGGCGCTGCTGGCGCAGGCGGGGCTGCTGGATGCGGCGCTGATGATGTCAGAGGCCACCCTGCCGGGTGAGCAGTGCTGGCGCAGCCTGCGCGAGGTCAGCGATGATCAGCCGCTGCCCTATTTCTCGACCATCCTGGTTAACAAACAGTGGGAGGAGGCGTAATGAATCAGGTGCAATCGCTGAAGCAGCTTTCGTATGGGGGGCTGGCGGCTGCTGTTCTGCTGATCATCGTCCCGCAGGAGGCGTTCGCCATGCATATCATGGAAGGCTTTTTGCCGCCGATGTGGGCGCTGGCGTGGTGGCTGCTGTTTTTACCCTGCCTGTGGTACGGCCTGGTGCGCCTGCGGCGTATCGTCCAGGAAGAGAGCAATCAGAAGGTGCTGCTGGCTCTCTGCGGGGCGTTTATTTTTGTTCTTTCGGCGCTGAAGATCCCGTCGGTGACCGGCAGCTGCTCGCATCCCACCGGCGTTGGTCTGGCGGTGATCCTCTTCGGGCCGGGCGTAGTGGCGGTGCTGGGGGCGATCGTTCTGCTGTTCCAGGCGCTGCTGCTGGCGCATGGCGGCCTGACCACCCTTGGCGCCAACGGGATGTCGATGGCGGTGATCGGTCCGATGGTCGGCTATCTGGTGTGGAAGCTGGCCTGTCGGGCGGGGATCCGTCGCGATGTCGGGGTCTTTCTCTGCGCCATGCTGGCGGATCTGATGACCTACTTTGTCACCTCCGTCCAGCTCGGGGTGGCCTTTCCCGATCCGGCAACCGGAGCAGGTGGATCGATCGCCAAGTTTATGGGCATCTTCTGCCTGACGCAGATCCCGATCGCCATCGCGGAAGGGTTGCTCACCGTGATGATCTACGATCAGCTAACCAAACGGCGACTGATCGCCGCGGAGGGACATTAATATGAAAAAGACCCTGATCCTGTTGGCGATGGTGGTCGCCCTGATGATCCTGCCATTTTTTATTAACCACGGCGGCGAGTTTGGCGGCTCGGACGGCGAAGCGGAGAGCCAGATCCAGGCGGTGGCGCCGGATTATCAACCCTGGTTCCAGCCGCTATATGAACCGGCGAGCGGCGAGATTGAGAGCCTGCTGTTTACCCTGCAGGGCTCGCTGGGCGCGGCGGTGATTTTTTACATTCTTGGATATGCGAGGGGCAGACAGCGCCGTGATGACCGGGTTTGACCGACTCAGCTACCAGAGCCGCTGGCTGCAGGTGGCGCCAGAGCGGAAGTTTCTGCTCTGGCTGCTGCTGATGGCGCTGGCCTTTACGCTGCCGGCGTGGGGCCAGGCGCTGACGCTGGCGCTAACCGCCGCGCTGACCTGCTGGCTGCTACGGGTCTCATTCAAGCGCTGGTGCCGCTGGATGGCGCTGCCCTTTGGCTTTTTGCTGGTCGGCGTGCTGACCATTCTGTTCAGCGTCAGCCGCGACCCGCAGATGCTGTTAGCGAGCTTTCGGCTGGGCGCTTTCTCGATAGGGATTTCCGCCCAGGGGCTGGCCGTGGCCGGGGAGACTTTCTGGCGCAGCCTGGCGGCGATGGCGGCGACGCTCTGGCTGGTGCTCAATCTGCCTTTCCCGCAGTTGATTATTTTACTCAAGCGCGGTCGTGTACCGCGACTGCTGACGGAGCAGATCCTGCTGACCTGGCGCTTCATTTTTATTCTGTTGGACGAGGCGATGGCGATTCACCGCGCGCAAACCCTGCGTTTTGGCTATGGTAGCGTGCCGCAGGGCTATCGCTCGCTGGCGATGCTGGTGGGACTGCTGTTCACCCGCGTCCTCCTGCGCTATCAACAGATGAGCACGGCGCTGGATATCAAATTGTACCAGGGTGATTTTCACCTCTAAGGATAAGTATGCTTGCCACAACCGATCTCTGGTTTCGCTATCAGGATGAGCCGGTGCTTAAAGGGCTGACGCTGGATTTTTCCCGCCATGCGGTGACCGGCCTGGTGGGGGCCAACGGCTGCGGAAAGTCGACGCTGTTTATGAACCTGAGCGGCCTGCTGCGCCCGCAGAGCGGGGCGGTGCTATGGCAGGGAAAACCGCTGGACTACAGCAAGCGCGGCCTGCTGGCGCTGCGCCAGCAGGTGGCGACGGTGTTTCAGGATCCGGACCAGCAAATCTTCTATACCGATATCGATAGCGATATCGCTTTTAGTCTGCGTAACCTCGGGGTGGCGGAAGAGGAGATCGCCCGCCGGGTGGACGAGGCGCTGACCCTCGTCGATGCCCAGGGATTTCGCCAGCAGCCGATCCAGTGCCTCAGTCATGGGCAGAAAAAACGGGTGGCGATCGCCGGGGCGCTGGTGCTGCAGGCGCGCTACCTGCTGCTTGACGAGCCCACCGCGGGCCTCGATCCCCGCGGGCGCGCGCAGATGATCGACATCATCAAGCGCATTGCCGATCGCGGCAACCACGTGGCGATCTCCAGCCACGATATCGATCTGATCTATGAGGTGAGCGACGCCGTTTACGTTCTGCGGCACGGCGAAGTGCTGGCCGAAGGGGAACCCGGCGAGGTGTTTGCCTGCGCGGAGACCATGGCCCGGGCGGGATTGACCCAGCCGTGGCTGGTGAAACTTCATAGCGAACTGGGGCTGCCGCTGTGTAAAACCGAAGCGGAGTTTTTTCAGCGGATGCGCAACGATGCGATAGGCGCGATTAAGGAGGCGTCATGACGCTGGCGATTATGTTACAGGGCACCGCTTCCGACGTCGGGAAAAGCGTGCTGGTGGCGGGACTGTGCCGCATTTTTTATCAGGATGGACTGCGCACCGCGCCGTTTAAATCACAGAATATGGCGCTGAACTCCGGCATTACGCCGGATGGCAAAGAGATGGGCCGGGCGCAGATTTTCCAGGCCGAAGCAGCCGGGATCGCCCCGGATGTCCGCATGAATCCGATTTTGCTCAAGCCCACCAGCGACCGTCAGGCGCAGGTGGTGCTGATGGGGGAGGTGGCGACCAGCATGGACGCGGTGAGCTATCACCAGTACAAGCCACGCCTGCGCGAGCAGATCCTCGCGGTCTACCAGAGCCTGGCCGGGGAGTATGAGGCGCTGGTGCTGGAAGGGGCCGGCAGCCCAGCGGAAATTAACCTGCGCGACCGCGATATCGTCAATATGGGCATGGCCGAAATGGCGCAGTGCCCGGTGATCCTGGTGGCCGACATCGACCGCGGCGGGGTATTTGCCGCGATTTACGGCACGCTGGCGCTGCTGCAGCCCGAGGAGCGAGCGCGGGTGAAAGGCGTGATTATCAATAAATTCCGCGGCGATGTGGCGCTCCTGCGCTCGGGGATCGAGCAGATCGAGGCGTTGACCGGCGTGCCGGTGCTGGGCGTTATGCCGTGGCTTGAAGTTGACCTTGAGGATGAGGACGGCGTGGCGCTGCAGGCCGGGAAATACCACCGCACCGACCGGCGCGATATCGACATCGCCGTCGTTCACCTGCCGCATATCGCCAATTTTACCGACTTTAACGCCCTGGCGGCGCAGCCTGACGTCCGGGTGCGCTATGTCCGCGACCCGCAGGCGCTGGCCGACGTCGACCTGGTCATTCTCCCGGGCAGTAAAAATACCCTCGGCGATCTGTGCTGGCTGCGTGAAAGCGGCATGGCGCACGCGGTCGAGCAGGCCCGGCAGCGCAAGGTGCCGCTGCTGGGGATCTGCGGCGGCTATCAGATGCTCGGCGATACCATTATCGATGAGGTGGAGTCTGGCCTTGGCACCCAGCCCGGACTGGGGGTGCTGAAGACCGTGACCCACTTCGCCCAGCGCAAAACCACCACTCAGGTGCAGGCGACCCTGGAGGCTAACCTCCCGGACTGGTTAGCCGACGCGGCGGGGCTGCGGGTCAGTGGCTACGAAATTCATATGGGCGAGACGCGCCGCGAGGCAGGCTGCGCGCCGCTGCTGCTGCTGCATAAAGCGGGACAGTCAGTGGCAGACGGCGCGTTCAGCGACGACGGCCTGGCGTTCGGCACCTATCTCCATGGCCTGTTCGACAGCGATGCATTTACCCGCGCGCTGGTTAACGGCCTGCGTCAGCGCAAAGGGCTGGCGCCGCTGGACAGCGCCCTTGAGTATGCCCGCTATAAAACCCGCCAGTTTGACCTGCTGGCCGATGCCATGCGCGAACATATCGCCATCGATCAAATTTACGCCATCATGCGCCAACATCAGGAGCCCCTATGCTGACTTTAGTGACCGGCGGCGCGCGCAGCGGCAAAAGCCGCCATGCCGAGGCGCTGATTGCCGATGCGCCGCAGGTTTTATATATCGCCACCTCGCAAATCTTTGACGACGAGATGGCCGCAAGGATCCAGCATCATCGCGACGGCAGGCCCGCCCACTGGCGCACCGCCGAGCGCTGGCAGCAGCTTGATGAACTGATCACCCCGGATATCGCCCCAGAGGAGGCGATTTTGCTGGAATGCATTACCACCATGGTCACCAACCTGCTGTTCGCGCTCGGCGGCGACAGCGACCCCGACGGCTGGGATTACGCTGCCATGGAGCGGGCTATTGATGACGAAATTGGCGTGCTGATTGCCGCCTGTCAGCGCTGCCCGGCGCACGTCGTGCTGGTGACCAACGAGGTGGGGATGGGCATTGTGCCGGAGAACCGCCTGGCGCGGCATTTTCGTGATATCGCCGGGCGGGTCAATCAGCGCCTGGCGGCCGCGGCAGATGCGGTCTGGCTGGTGGTCTCCGGCATCGGCGTCAAAATCAAATAACTCAATCGCTGGCCGACCGGGCCAGCCCTGGCAGGGATTCTGTATGCAAAGCGTAAACGAGGTACTGCGGGCGATCCCCGCGCCGGACGCCGACGCCATGGCGCGGGCACAGC
Source organism: Klebsiella sp. GG_Kp175 (assembly GCF_040062325.1). Classification (NCBI taxonomy): domain Bacteria; kingdom Pseudomonadati; phylum Pseudomonadota; class Gammaproteobacteria; order Enterobacterales; family Enterobacteriaceae; genus Klebsiella; species Klebsiella sp. GG_Kp175. Next base: position 524,372 of record NZ_JBEAFX010000001.1, read on the forward strand.
AACACATCGACGGCTTACTCAAGCCCCCCGGCAGCCTCGGGCGTCTGGAGGCGCTGGCGGTGCAGCTGGCGGGAATGCCCGGCCTGGGCGGCCAGCCGCAGGTGGCGAAAAAGGCTCTGCTGGTGATGTGCGCCGACCATGGGGTATGGGACGAAGGGGTGGCGATTTCGCCGAAGGCGGTCACGGCCATCCAGGCCGCCAATATGACCCGCGGCACCACCGGCGTCTGCGTGCTCGCCGCCCAGGCCGGGGCGCAAGTGCACGTGATTGATGTCGGGATCGATAGCGAACCGCTGCCCGGCGTGGTGAATATGCGGGTGGCGCGGGGCTGCGGCAATATTGCCCGCGGCCCGGCCATGAGCCGCGAGCAGGGGCAGGAGCTGCTGCTGGAGGTGATGCGCTACACCCGCGCGCTGGCGCAGGAGGGCGTGACTCTGTTTGGCGTCGGCGAACTGGGGATGGCCAATACCACGCCGGCGGCGGCGATGGTCAGCGTCCTGACCGGCAGCGATGCGCAGGAGGTGGTTGGGATTGGCGCCAATTTGCCGCTGGCGAAGGTTGGCAACAAGGTGGAGGTCGTGCGGCGGGCTATCGCCCTTAATCAGCCCGACCCGAAGGATGGCCTCGACGTGCTGAGCAAAGTCGGTGGATTTGATCTGCTGGGGATGACCGGCGTCATGCTGGGGGCGGCGTCCTGCGGGCTGCCGGTGGTGCTGGATGGCTTTCTCTCTTACGCGGCGGCGCTGGCGGCGTGCCGGATAGCGCCGGCGGTAAAACCGTATCTGATCCCGTCCCACTATTCGGCGGAGAAGGGGGCGCGTATCGCGCTGGCGCACCTCGGACTCGAACCGTATCTCAATATGGGTATGCGGCTGGGGGAAGGCAGCGGCGCGGCGCTGGCGATGCCGATCGTCGAGGCGGCCTGTGCGATGTACCATCGCATGGGCATGCTGGCGGCCAGCAATATTGTGTTACCTAAGGGGTAAGCAGGAGATGGGGGCGGCAATGGCCGTTCCCGTTTTCGGCAGAGGTTTTGCCGGCGGCAGAAACAAAAAAAACACCCTTGAGGGTGTTTATGATGTTGGTTGCGGGGGCCGGATTTGAACCGACGACCTTCGGGTTATGAGCCCGACGAGCTACCAGGCTGCTCCACCCCGCGTCACCGTACTGCTTTACTTCATCAAATTTTAATTGGTTGCGGGGGCCGGATTTGAACCGACGACCTTCGGGTTATGAGCCCGACGAGCTACCAGGCTGCTCCACCCCGCGTCCGTGGAAGCGCACTATACTCCGCTAGCGAGATGATGCAACCTTTTTTCGACCAAATCGACATTTTTGTAAGAATTGGCTTATAAAACGCCACGTTGTGGTGTTTTTTTACACAAATCTGTGCCATCGATGAGATCGCGCATTTCAATAGCTCTGGCGCTTTGTTATCTTCAACACGCACTAAGGCTTCGCAGCAAAAGATGAGACACCATGAAAGGACGTTGGGCAAAATACGTAGCGACGGGGGCAATGCTGGCTATGCTCGCCGCCTGTTCCTCAAAACCGACCGACCGCGGTCAGCAATATAGCGATGGCAAGTTCACCCAGCCGTTTTCACTGGTAAACCAGCCGGATGCCGTCGGGGCGCCGATCAACGCCGGCGACTTCTCCGAGCAGGTTAATCAAATTCGTAACGCCTCTCCGCGCCTCTATAACAGCCAGAGCAACGTCTATAACGCGCTGCAGGAGTGGCTGCGCGCCGGCGGCGACACCCGCACGCTGCGCCAGTTTGGCATCGACGCCTGGCAGATGCAGGGCGTCGACAACTATGGCAACGTCCAGTTTACCGGCTACTACACGCCGGTGGTGCAGGCGCGCCACACCCGTCAGGGCGAATTCCAGTACCCCATTTACCGGATGCCGCCGAAGCGCGGCAAGTTGCCGTCCCGCGCCAGCATTTATGCCGGCGCGCTGAGCGACAACTATGTGCTGGCGTACAGCAATTCGCTGATGGATAACTTCATCATGGACGTGCAGGGCAGCGGCTATATCGATTTTGGCGACGGTTCGCCGCTCAACTTCTTTAGCTATGCCGGGAAAAACGGCTGGCCCTATCGCAGCATCGGCAAAGTGCTGATCGACCGCGGGGAAGTGAAGAAAGAAGATATGTCGATGCAGGCGATCCGCGAGTGGGGTGAAAAGCACAGCGAAGCGGAAGTGCGCGAGCTGCTGGAGCAGAACCCGTCGTTCGTGTTCTTTAAACCACAGTCTTTCGCGCCGGTGAAAGGCGCCAGCGCCGTGCCGCTGATCGGCCGCGCCTCGGTGGCCTCCGACCGGTCGATTATTCCGCCGGGAACCACCTTGCTGGCCGAGGTACCTCTGCTGGATAATAACGGCAAGTTTAACGGCCAGTACGAACTGCGTCTGATGGTCGCCCTCGACGTTGGCGGGGCCATCAAAGGCCAGCATTTCGACATCTATCAGGGCATTGGGCCTGACGCTGGCCACCGTGCCGGCTGGTATAACCACTACGGCCGCGTATGGGTGCTGAAAAACGCGCCAGGCGCGGGAAATGTTTTTAGCGGCTAACACCCCTGGCCGTGCCTGTTGACCAGGGCGCCCGGATGACGCCGTTTGCTGCGGCCTCCGGGCGCTGTCATTTTGTTCTGAGGTTCTATGTCTGTTGTAATCAGCGATGCCTGGCGCCAGCGTTTTGGCGGTACGGCACGTTTATATGGTGAAAAAGCGCTGCAATGTTTTGCCGACGCCCACGTCTGCGTGGTCGGGATCGGCGGGGTCGGCTCGTGGGCGGCGGAAGCGCTGGCGCGGACCGGCATCGGGGCGATCACCCTTATCGATATGGACGATGTCTGCGTTACCAATACCAACCGCCAGATCCACGCCCTCAGCGGCAACGTCGGGCTGGCGAAAGCGGAGGTGATGGCGGAACGTATTCGCCTGATCAACCCGGAGTGTCGGGTGACGGTGGTGGATGATTTCGTAACCCCGGAAAACGTGGCCGAATACCTGGGCGCCGGCTTCAGCTATGTCATCGACGCCATCGATAGCGTCCGGCCAAAAGCGGCGCTTATTGCCTGGTGCCGCCGCTACAAAGTGCCGCTGGTCACCACCGGCGGGGCAGGCGGCCAGATTGACCCAACGCAGATCCAGGTCGCTGACCTGGCGAAGACCATCCAGGATCCGCTGGCAGCTAAACTGCGCGAGCGTCTGAAAAGCCAGTTTGGGGTGGTGAAAAACAGTAAAGGCAAGCTCGGCGTGGACTGCGTATTCTCTACGGAAGCGCTGGTCTACCCGCAGGCGGACGGCAGTGTCTGCGCGATGAAGAGTACGGCGGAAGGGCCGAAGCGGATGGACTGCGCATCCGGCTTTGGCGCCGCGACGATGGTGACCGCGACCTTCGGGTTTGTCGCGGTGTCGCATGCCCTGAAGAAGATGCTGGCGAAAGCGCAGCGCGACGCTGCGGCTTCCGGGAAGTAGTTCGGCGGGTAAGCGAAAGCTTGAGATTAGCGCTCGCGGGCGGCGGCGAGCACCGCCTCGCTCAGGGCGCTGAGGCCCTGGCTGCGCGAGGCGCTGAGCTGGCCGCGCAGCCCCAGCTCGTCGAACAGCGCCAGCGGATCCTGCGCCAGGATCCCGGCGCGGGTTTTTCCTTCCACGGCAGTTAAAAGTACCGCCAGCAGACCGCGCACAATCCTTCCTTCGCTGTCGCCAAAGAAGTGCAGCCTGCCCTCGGCGTCCTCCTCATAGCCCAGCCAGACGCGGTTCTCACACCCGGCAATCTCATGGGCCTGCGCTTTGCGCTCATCGGTCAGCGTCGGCAGCTTTTTGCCCAATAAAATCAGCTGCCGATATTTATCCTCCCACTGGTTCAGCGGGGCGAAGGTCTGGCGCAGCGTGGCGTCGGTAATGGTCGTGCCGAAGGGGTGCAGGGTCGTCATTAATCCACCAAAATTTCCAGGGCGCGATCCACCGCGTGGACCAGCGCCGCAACATCGTCTTGGGTATTGTAGGGGGCGAAAGAGGCCCGCAGCGTGCCGCTGACTCCTAAAGCCGCCAGCAGCGGCTGGGCGCAGTGCTGCCCGGCGCGCAGGGCAATGCCGGACTCGGCCAGCAGCGTCACCAGATCGCTGTGATGAATACCGTCGAACTCAAAGGCGAGCAGGCTTGACTGCTGGCAGCGGAAAGAGCGGAAGCCCGGCCGTTTCGCCAGCGCCTCTTCCGCCAGGCTCGCCAGGCTGCGGCTCCAGTTTTCCGCCTGGCCGATATCGCTCTGCGCCAGCCACTCCAGCGCGGCGCTGAGGCCGATAACCCCGGCGACATTGGGCGTACCGGCCTCAAGGCCATAAGGGGCCGGCTGTGGCGTAAAGCCGTCAAAGCTGACTTCGGCGATCATCTTCCCGCCGCCGAGCCAGGGCGACATCGCCGCCAGCAGTTCGCTTTTGCCGTACAGGGCGCCGATCCCGGTCGGGCCATACAGCTTATGGCCGGAAAAGGCGTAAAAATCGATATCCAGCGCCTGCACGTCCGCGGGGAAATGTACCGCCCCCTGCGCGCCGTCGACCATCACCACCATCCCGGCGGCGTGAGCAAGGCGGATGGCCTGAGCCAGGTCCGGGCAGCCGCCGGTGACGTTGGACATCTGGCCGATGGCCAGCACCCGGCTGCGCGGGGTAATGAGCGCGCTGAGGCTGGCGATATCCGGCAGGCGGTCGGCGCCGAGCGGCAGCTTGACCACTCTGGCGCCGGTTTGCCCGGCCACCATAAGCCAGGGCACGAGGTTGGCATGATGCTCGGCTTCGCTAACGAGAATTTCATCGCCAGGCTGCAGGCGCGGCCGGACGTAGCTCTGCGCCACCATATTGATGGCCTCGGTGGTCCCCCGCGTCCAGACGATATCTTTGCCTGAGGGGGCGTTCAGCCACGCCGCCACGCGCTCGCGGGCCGCCTCATAGCGCTCGGTCAGCCGCTGGGCGGCGGCGAATTGACTGCGGTGGACGTTGCCGGCGCTCAGGCGATAAAACTGGTCGCTGGCGTCGATCACCGCCTGCGGTTTGAGCGCCGTCGCCGCGCTGTCGAGATAGACGCCGGCATCGGCCAGAGCCGGAAACTGCGCGCGAAAGTGCGCAGGGTTGAATGCGTTCATGGAATTCCTCGTATCAATACCGCGATCGTCGCGCAATTTGTCGGGCGTGACAAGGCCTCTGCGCTCTGTGGAATTGTCCGAATGTGACTCCACGTGGGTCAAAGAGGGTTATGCTGAAAAGTGTTGGGTTTGTGTTTTAACCTATTACTTAACGAGTCACGAATAGTATAAATAGCCGTAAGGAGAGAAAAATGAAAATGACTAAGGCCGCTGCGATTATCTCTGCCTGTATGCTGACTTTAGGCCTGAGCGCCTGTTCCTCTAACTATGTGATGCATACCAATGATGGGCGGACCATCGTTACCGACGGGAAACCGCAAACCGATAATGATACTGGCATGATCTCGTATAAGGACGCGTGGGGCAACAAACAGCAGATCAATCGCTCTGACGTGAAACAGCTGGGTGAGCTGGACGAGTAAGGCAGTAAAAAGGCAAAAAAAAGCACCGCGCGTTGCGGTGCTACATTAAATCACTATGGACAGACAGGGTAAATGTACAGGAAGTGAAAAGGGGTAGCCTTGCTACCGGGGTCTGCAAAGACAGACCAATTGCAAACACAACAACACAACATCACAACCGTAAGCCAAAAGCTTGATGGAACACGCATTCCAAAAAAAGCTTCTCGTTCCGGCTCAGGAAGTGCCGCCACTATAGGTATTTGCTGGTAGAACCTCAACGGACAATTTATAATGGCTCAGATAAAAAAAACTAATAGGTTAACCATTGTTTCCTATTTGTTAAATTGAGTTAACATCTAAGCCAGAATAACCATGTCGAAGCGATTACCTCCTCTGAATGCATTACGTGTTTTTGATGCAGCCGCACGCCATCTCAGCTTCACTCGGGCAGCCGATGAGCTTTTTGTGACGCAGGCCGCAGTCAGCCACCAAATCAAGTCTCTCGAGGATTTTCTGGGCCTTAAGCTGTTCCGTCGGCGCAATCGTTCGCTGCTGTTAACGGAAGAAGGGCAGAGCTATTTTCAGGATATTAAAGAGATTTTTTCGCAACTGACGGAAGCGACGCGTAAACTGCAGGCGCGCAGCGCCAAAGGGGCATTAACGGTCAGTTTATTGCCAAGTTTCGCCATCCAGTGGCTGGTGCCGAGACTGACAAGCTTTAACTCAGCTTATCCGGGAATCGACGTCAGGATCCAGGCGGTGGACCGTCAGGAGGATAAGCTGGCGGACGATGTCGATGTGGCGATTTTTTACGGTCGCGGCAACTGGCCGGGCCTGCGTGTGGAAAAACTGTACGCCGAGTATCTGCTGCCGGTCTGTTCCCCGCTGCTGCTCACCGGCGATAAAGCATTGAAAACGCCTGCCGATCTGGCGCAACATACGTTGCTTCACGATGCGTCCCGCCGCGACTGGCAAACTTATACCCGCCAGCTTGGTCTAAGCCATATTAATGTGCAGCAGGGGCCGATTTTCAGCCACAGCGCGATGGTGCTGCAGGCGGCCATTCACGGGCAGGGCGTGGCGCTGGCCAACAATGTCATGGCGCAGTCCGAGATTGAAGCCGGTCGCCTGGTGTGTCCATTTAATGATGTTCTGGTCAGTAAGAATGCGTTTTACCTTGTTTGCCATGACAGTCAGGCAGAACTGGGTAAAATAGCCGCTTTCCGGCAGTGGATTCTGGCGAAAGCGGCAAGTGAACAAGAAAAATTCCGCTTTCGTTATGAACAATAATTACTTGTAGGGTAACAACATGACCAGCCGTTTTATGCTGATATTCGCCGCGATTAGCGGCTTTATCTTTGTGGCTCTGGGTGCCTTCGGCGCGCATGTCTTAAGTCAATCGCTCGGCGCGGCGGAGATGGCCTGGATCCATACCGGCCTGGAGTATCAGGCCTTCCATACCCTGGCGATTTTTGGTCTGGCGGTGGCGATGCAGCGTCGGATCAGTATCTGGTTCTACTGGAGTAGCGTGTTTCTGGCGTTAGGGACCGTGCTGTTCAGCGGCAGCCTCTACTGCCTGGCGCTCTCTCATTTACGCCTGTGGGCGTTCGTGACCCCGGTGGGCGGCGTGAGCTTCCTCGCCGGCTGGGTGTTAATGTTAATTGGTGCAATTCGTCTGAAACGTAAGGGCGTTGTTCATGAATAAGGTTGTCCTCTATTGTCGCCCTGGGTTTGAGAAAGAGTGCGCAGCAGAAATTACCGATAAGGCAGCCCGCCTCGAGGTGTTTGGTTTTGCCCGGGTCAAAGAAGACTCCGGCTATGTGATTTTTGAAGGCTATCAGCAGGATGATGGCGAGAAGCTGGTGCGCGATCTGCCGTTCAGCTCGCTGATCTTCGCCCGCCAGATGTTTGTGGTGGGCGAACTGCTGCGCGACCTGCCGCCGGAGGATCGCATTACGCCGATCGTCGGCATGTTGCAGGGCGTGGTGGAGAAGGGCGGCGATCTGCGCGTCGAGGTGGCGGACACCAACGAAAGCAAAGAGCTGATGAAGTTCTGCCGCAAGTTTACCGTGCCGCTGCGCGCGGCGCTGCGCGAAGCGGGCGTCCTGACCAGCTATGAAACGCCGAAGCGTCCGGTGGTGCATGTGTTCTTTATCGCCCCGGGCTGCTGCTATACCGGCTACTCGTACAGCAACAACAACTCACCGTTCTATATGGGCATTCCGCGGCTGAAGTTTCCGTCCGACGCGCCGAGCCGCTCCACCCTCAAGCTGGAAGAGGCGTTCCACGTCTTTATTCCGGCGGACGAGTGGGACGAGCGCCTGGCAAACGGCATGTATGCCGTTGACCTCGGCGCCTGCCCGGGCGGCTGGACCTATCAGCTGGTGAAACGCAACATGTGGGTCTCTTCGGTCGATAACGGCCCGATGGCCCAGAGCCTGATGGATACCGGCCAGGTGACCTGGCTGCGTGAAGACGGTTTCCGCTATCGTCCTAACCGCAATAACATCTCGTGGATGGTCTGCGATATGGTGGAAAAGCCAGCGAAAGTGGCGGCGCTGATGGCGCAGTGGCTGGTCAACGGCTGGTGCCGGGAGACCATCTTCAACCTCAAGCTGCCGATGAAAAAGCGCTATGAAGAGGTGTCGCAGAATCTGGCCTACATTCAGGCCCAACTGGACGAGCACGGCGTTAACGCCCAGATCCAGGCGCGTCAGCTGTATCACGATCGTGAAGAGGTGACCGTTCACGTGCGTCGCCTGTGGGCCGCCGTTGGCGGACGTCGCGACGAGCGTTAATCACTCACCCTCAGGCCAGAGACGCGCATGTCCTCTGGCCTTCGCCGCATGCTTAAGGCTGCGGCGCATCCGACACAATATGCGTCACCTCATCCAGATGACCAATCCTCGCTTCGCCGGAGCGGTTGAACTTGCTTTTGTCGATCAGCAGCAGCGACTGCGCCGCCCGCTTAAGCAGGATCGATTTGAAGTCGGCATTGAAGGCATTGGAGTCCCACAGCGCGCCCTGCGGGTCGATGCCTTCGCAGGAAAAAATAAACAGATCGATCTCCAGCGATTTCAGCTGGGAAATCAGCGCCGGGTTAACGTAGCAGCCATATTTCCGCTGCAGAGTACCGCCGGAGCAGGTGAGCATGATCTGGTCGCGTTTAGCCAGCTCCTGACAGATGGGCTGGCTGTTGGTAAAGACGTGCAGCGGGCGGTCCGGCAGCTGGCGGGCGAGATACCAGCAAGTGGAGCTGGCATCGAGGGCGATGACCATCCCTTCGTCAATCCAGGCCAGCGCTTCGCGGGCGATATCGGCTTTATGCGCGTAATGGCTTTTCAGCCGCATGTGAAAAGGGTCGCCGCTGTCCTGGCTGCGCTGGTGGATCACTTTAGCCCGGCCGTGGTTGCGCAGCACTTTGCCCTGCGCCTGCAGCTCGCTGAGATCGCGGCGAATGGTTTCCCTGCTGACGTTGAGCTGTTTTGACAACGTTTCGGTGGTCAGGCTGCTGTGGTTGATCAGGAGATCGACGATCGCCTGCTGGCGGGCCGCTTTCATTTATTCTCACCCCATCATTGATTGAGCGTCTGCATCAGGCAGACGCTCCGGCATGAGATTACGGCGTGACTCCTTTTTTTAAAAGGATATTTCCGTACTTAGCGCACTCTCCTGTGATAACGATCGCAAAGGCTTTTTGCGCCCGGTCGTAGAAGGCAAAGCGGTCAATCCGCACGATATCCGGGCAGGGGACCTGCGCCGAAAGCGCCTGCCGATAGCGCTGTTCCACCGTCGGGTCGAGCGCATCGCCTTCGACGGCGGCCATCATCACCAGCGGCGGCGCATATCTGTCTAACTCGAACAACGGGATAATCGCCTGCAGCAGATCGCTGACCCGCAGGCCGTCGGCCCGAATCACCTGCGGACCCATGCTGTGCGCCGGGAAGTGGGCATCGGAAAAAATAATTTCATCCCCATGGCCCATTTCGGCCAGCACTTTCAGCAGTTCTGGCGATATCAGCGGGGAAATGGTTTTGAGCATCTCAGGCTTCCTCTGTTAATTCAGGTTCAGTTTGCGGCCAAAAATAGCGGTAGCGGTACGCGACCTGCGCTCTGGCCTGTTCCGGGGAAGAGAACTCGCCCACGCCATACCAGCCAAACATCGCCGCGCCGGCCACCGTGGTTTCGGCATCGTCGAGAACTTTGATCGGTATTCCCAGCCGGTCAGCCTTGATCTGGTTCCACAGCGCGTTGCGGCTGCCGCCGCCGACCAGCAGCAGCTCTTGCGCCCGGAAGCGGCCGATGTTTTCCAGGGTTTGCAGATGCTTCGCCAGCTGGTCGCTTAACCCCTCCAGCGCGGCGCGGTAAAAATGGCCGCGGGTGGTGTTGAGCGTGACGCCCTGCCAGCCGGCGTGCTGGCTGGCGAGCAGGTCGCACTGCATTCTGACGCCCTGGGCACCGGGCGGGATCGCCTGCGCTTCGTCAATCAGCGTTTGCCACGGGGTGTCAGTGTTCCACAGTAGCTTGCGCACCCATTCGAGCACGCCGGAGGCCAGCCACTGCATCCCCGGGTTATAGCGGCCCGGCTGGCTGTCCAGTTCGCAGGTGGAGCCGCTGTAGTCACAGAGCAGCGAAGTGTCGACCTGCGCGCTGCGCACCATCAGGATCTCCCAGGTCCCGGAGGAGAGCACCGGCTCATCCTGCCCGGCGCCGGCGCCAAACAGGGCGAACTGGGTGTCGTGCCCGGCCGAGATAACCGGGACCCCGACGGGAAGGCCCAGCAGCGCAGCGGCCTCCGGCAGCAGGGCGCCGATCGGCTGGCCTGCTTCAACCAGCTGCGGGAACAGGCGGCGCGGCAGGCCGGTCGCCTGCAGGATCGGCGCGCTGAAATCGCGCTGCCGGAGATCGAGCATCTGGCTGGTGCCCGCCATGGTGAGGTCGGTGGTGAACTCCCCGGTCAGCCGATGGTTGATCAGCGACGAAATAAACAGCCAGGCATGGGCCTGCGCCAGCAGCTGCGGGTGGTTCTCTTTCAGCCAGATCAGCTTATACAGGGTGTTGAATGCAAAGGCGCCGACGCCGGCGATTTGCTGCAGCTGGCGCGCGGACATATACCGGCTGATGGTGTCCATTACCGCCGCGGTGCGCGGGCATTTCCAGCTGATTATCGGATACAGCAGCGCACCCTGCTCATCCACCAGCGCGCCATCGACGCCAAAGGTCGTGACGGTGATGCCGCGCACCGTGCAGGAGGCCAGCTGGTCATGGATCTGCCGACAGCAGTCGGCAAAGCGCTGCATAATGGCCTCCAGCGACCACTGGTGCCAGTCGCTTTTTTCCGCCGCAATGTCGCTGGCGTTCGCCGTTGCGGCGCGGGCGATAATGTTCCCCTGTCGGTCAACGGCCATCGCCCGCACGTTCGTGGCGCCGCAGTCGAGGACCAGGATTACGTCTTGCTTCATAGTGACTCCCGAAACAACATTGCCGAATGGCGCGGCGCTTATCCGGCCTACAAACAGCGCGCGTCTGTAGGCCCGGTAAGCCTGCGCCACCGGGCGAAACCCACCTGTTAACGCTTATACAGCGGCCCGTAGTTCTGGCAGGCGCGGTAGTCCTGGCCTTCGATGTCCATACCGTGCGCGGCCCAGGCGGAGGGGCGGTAGATTTTCGCCGCTTCCACGTTGTGCATGCAGACCGGAATGCGCAGCATGGCGGCGAGGGTAATGAAATCCGCGCCGACATGGCCGATGGTCAGCACGCCGTGGTTGGCGCCCCAGTTAGCCATGACCGAGTACACATCGCTGAACGGGCCTTTGCCGGTCAGGCGCGGGGCAAACCAGGTGGTGGGCCAGGTGGAGTTGGTGCGGGCGTCGAGCTGGTCGTGCATCGCTTTGGGCAGCGCCACGCTCCAGCCTTCGGCGATTTGCAGTACCGGTCCCAGGCCTTTGATGATGTTCACCCGGGTCATGGTGAACGGCACGCCGCCTTCGGTCAGGAAGCGGGAAGAGAAGCCGCCGCCGCGGAAGTATTCATGGATCGCCGGGCACCATTCGGTGGCCGCGAGGCAGGCATCCGCCTCGTTCTGCTCAATCTCCCAGTGAGGTTTCATCGTCGGGTTGCCCTGCGCGTCGCGCTGCTGGCAGGAGCCGTCCAGCGCCGCGGAGCCGGAGTTAATCAGGTGAATGATGCCGTGCTCCGCCCGGCCGGTGAGCGGCTGCCCGGTGACGCGCTCTACGGCCTCCGGCGACCAGTAGGTGCGCACGTCGGCAAACACCTGGGCGGTGCCGGTGAGCTGGTGGCCCATCAGCATGGCCACGCCGTTGAGGCTGTCGTTTTCGGTGGCGACGACGAACGGCTCGCGCACGCCGTTCCAGTCAAAGGAGCTATTGAGCAGCGCTTCGGCGGTATCGCCATTGGGGTATTGATCGGTCCAGTGACGCTGGCCCTGGAAGCCGGCGGCGATGGCGTTGTAGCCCAGCGACTCCTCCACCAGCCCTTTTTCCGCCAGCTTCGCGTTGCCCTGCATCATGTCGCGGATGCACATCGCCATCAGCAGGCTCTCTTTCAGCACCGCGCGGCTCTGCGCCTCATTGCGCTTATACTGCTCGGCGTTCTGATCTTCGCCGTAGCGGAAATGTTTATCCGCCCACGCCAGCGCCATCTCCAGCTCGGTTTCATCATAGATTTTCTGATCGATTCGCCGGCGCAGCTCCGTCATGTCGACAGCCTGAACCTTCATCCCGAGCCAGGATTCAAAGAAGTTGTGGTCGACGATGGAGCCGGCGATGCCCATTGAGACGCCGCCCAGCGACAGATAGCTTCTCCCTTTCATACTGGCGACCGCCAGGCCAGCGCGAGCGAAGCGCAACAGTTTTTCTTCGACATCCGCCGGGATCGAGGTGTCATCGGCATCCTGCACATCATGCCCGTAGATGGAGAACGCCGGGATCCCTTTCTGGCTGTGGGCCGCCAGCGCCGCGGCCAGATAGACCGCTCCCGGACGCTCGGTGCCGTTGAAGCCCCAGATGGCCTTCGGGCGCAGCGGATCCATATCGATGGTTTCGCTGCCGTAGCACCAGCAGGGGGTGACGGTGATGGTGACGCCAACGTTCTGGCTGCTGAATTTCTCTTCACAGGCGGCCGACTCGGCCATGCCGGCGATGCAGGTATCGGCGATCACGCACTCCACCCGGGCGCCGCAGGCATGGCGCAGCTTCTCACTGATAAGCGCGGCGGTGGCTTTCGCCATGTTCATGGTTTGCGCTTCCAGCGATTCGCGAACCCCCATGCGACGACCATCGATTACCGGGCGGATACCGATCTTCGGTAAGCTGATTTTTTTCATTACAGATCCCTCAGGTTATGCGGATAACAGGTTTAGTTCGTCGCCGCTTGCGAGCGGAAACGGGCAAAAATAAAGATGATGGCGAAGCACAGCGCCGGAACCAGTTCGGCGGTCGGGATATTGCCGGCGGCGTCGCTGACAAAGCCCATTACCGGGGTGACGATCCCGCCGCCGATGATGGTCATGACGATAAATGACGAGCCATATTTGGTGTCCTGGCCCAGGTGCTTAATCCCCAACGAGAAGATGGTCGGGTACTGAATGGACATAAAGGCGCTGCACAGGGTCAGGGCCAGCAGACCGACGTGGCCGCCGCTGAAGGCGGAGAGCAGACAGAGCAGCATGGCGATAAGCGCATAGATAGCGAGCACGTTATGCGGCGCGAAGCGGCGGATCAGCCAGGTGCCGGTGAAACGGCCAATAAAGAAACAGACCATGGTGCCGGTCAGGTAGTTGGCGGCGAAACCGGCCGTCATGCCCGGGATCTCTTCGACAGCGTAGCGAATCAGATAGCTCCAGCAGGCGGTTTGCGCACCGACATAGCAGAACTGAGCCAGTACCGCCCAGCGCCAGTGGCGGATGCGCATCAGGCGCGACAGCGAGGCGAGAAACGTGCTCTGCGCGCTGTCGCTGTGGTCATCGCTTTGCAGCGACGGGAAACGGGTACAGACGATCAGCAGGGCGACCAGCAGCACGATGGCCACGATAATCATATAGGGGGTTTGTACCGACAGGACCAGGCTGTGCTTCCAGGCGCCGAGCTGCTCTGGCGTCATTTTATCCAGCACCTCCTGCGGCTGATGCGGGACGTTGGACAAAATAAGGCTCTGGCCAAATACCACGGCAATAATGGCGCCAAATGAGTTAAAGGTCTGGGCCAGATTCAGGCGGAAGTGACCGCCGCTTTCCGGACCGAGGACGGTGACAAATGGGTTGGCCGCAGTTTCCAGACAGCCAAGCCCGGCGGCGATAATAAATAACCCAATCAGGAATAAGGTGTAATTCATTACTTCGGCGGCAGGCCAGAACAGCGCGGCGCCACAAGCATATAAAAACAGACCCGTAAGAATGCCGGCTTTATAGCTGAGTTTTTTCATCAGCATCCCGGCGGGGATGGGAATAATAAAATAGCCAAAATAAAAAGCCGACTGGATTAATCCGGCCTGAAAATTAGTCAGGGTAAAGGCCTGTTGAAACTGCGGTAATAAAATATCATTGAGATTATTGGCCACGGCCCACAGAAAAAAGAGGGAGCACAGCAGAGCAAAAGGAATAATGTAGCTCTTACTTTGCCCGCTCTCCATGGCGCGGTAACTTTGCGTTGGTATCGTTGTGTTTCCCATAGCGTCCTCATCAGTTCAGAAGCATTTACAACAGCATTCAGGGCGCAGTCTGGTGCTGCAGCAGACCGCAAAATTAAGTGAGCTCAGGTGACGCGCCGGTGAGTGAAATGAAAGTCACGGCGGAACTCATGGCTTCATTTTCAAATAAAAACCGCCTGTTAATATGATGAGGGTCACACTTAACGCTCTGTGGACCATTTTATGTGATAATTGTCACTTTAATTTTTCAAAATGACTGACCGTTTGAGGAAATAAATTCACAAAACCACAACGCCAATGACCGATTGAATATATATCGTGGAAAACGGGCAAATGTTACAGAAAAATAAAATGCCCGCTTGAAGAAATATTTTTAAGAACGGGCATTTTCAACATCCGCTTAACCAGTTACATCCCTTTTTTTATGATGGAATAATTGACGTGGTTCACAAAATATAGCGATGGAAATTCCCCTGCGATTATTCAGGCTGAAGATGGAGATCATTATTCAACCTATCCCACGGTCGCCAACAATAATTATGTTGCCCTGCCGTTGACGGATGATGAGTCGCTAAAAGAGGAAAACAATGGAAAGAAACAGACTGGCCCGGCAGATTATCGATACCTGCCTGGAAATGACCCGCCTGGGGTTAAATCAGGGGACCGCCGGCAATGTCAGCGTGCGCTATCAGGGGGGGATGCTGATCACGCCCACCGGCATCCCGTATGAAAAACTGACGGAAGACAAGATCGTCTTTATTGATGCCGACGGTCAGCATGAGCAGGGAAAACTGCCCTCCAGCGAATGGCGTTTTCATCAGGCGGCCTACCAGACGCGACCCGATGCCCAGGCGGTGGTCCACAATCACGCTGTCCATTGTACGGCGGTGTCGATCCTCAACCGGCCCATCCCGGCCATCCACTATATGATCGCCGCGGCCGGCGGGAATTCGATCCCCTGCGCGCCCTATGCCACCTTCGGCACCCGCGAACTGTCTGAGCATGTCGCGGTGGCGCTGAAGCACCGCAAAGCCACGTTGCTGCAGCATCATGGCCTGATCGCCTGCGAGGCCAGCCTGGAGAAAGCGCTCTGGCTGGCGCATGAAGTGGAAGTCCTGGCCCAGCTCTATCTCAGCACCCTGGCGATTACCGACCCGGTCCCCGTGCTGGATGACGAGGCGATCGCCATCGTGCTGGAGAAGTTTAAAACCTACGGATTACGCATTGAAGAGTGATGCCGCAACCCTAACAGGAGAGACGCGATGGCAAACCGAATGATCCTCAACGAAACGGCGTGGTTTGGCCGGGGGGCGATAAACGCATTAACCGATGAAGTGATGCGGCGCGGTTATCGCAAGGCATTGATCGTGACCGACAGGACCCTCGCGAAGTGCGGCGTGGCGGCAAAAGTCACTGACAAACTGGACGCCGCCGGGCTGGCATGGGACATGTTCAGCGACGTGATCCCGAACCCCACCATCGCCGTGGTTCAGCAGGGGTTGCAGGCCTTTCAGCGCAGCGGGGCGGATTACCTGATCGCCATCGGCGGCGGTTCGCCGCAGGATACCTGTAAGGCGATCGGTATTATTCAGCGTAACCCGGCGTTCGCCGATGTTCGCAGCCTGGAGGGGCTGTCGCCCACCCGTCAGCCCAGCGTGCCGATCTTCGCGGTGCCGACCACCGCGGGTACCGCGGCGGAGGTGACGATTAACTATGTCATCACCGATGAAGAACAGCGGCGCAAATTCGTCTGCGTCGACCCGCACGATATTCCGCAGGTGGCCTTTATCGATGCCGATATGATGGACGCCATGCCGCCGGCGCTGAAGGCGGCCACCGGCGTGGACGCCCTGACGCACGCTATCGAAGGGTACCTCACTCGCGGCGCCTGGGCGTTGACCGATGCGCTGCACCTCAAGGCCATCGAGATCATCGCCGGCGCGCTACGCGGCTCGGTTGCCGGCGACGCCGGAGCGGGGGAAGCTATGGCGCTCGGCCAGTATGTGGCGGGAATGGGATTTTCCAACGTCGGGCTTGGCCTGGTGCACGGCATGGCGCATCCGCTCGGCGCTTTTTACAACACGCCGCACGGCGTGGCGAATGCCATCCTGCTGCCGCACGTGATGCGCTTTAATGCTGAGGCGACCGGGGAAAAATATCGCGATATCGCCAGGGCGATGGGCGTCAAAGGGGAAGCGTTAAGCCTGAGCGCCGCGCGTCTGGCGGCGGTGGAGGCGGTGTGCCAGCTAAACCGCGATGTCGGTATTCCCGGCCATCTGCGCGAGGTGGATGTCAGGAAAGAGGATATTCCGGCGCTGGCCCAGGCGGCGCTGGCGGATGTGTGTACCGGCGGCAACCCGCGCGAGGCGAGCCTGGCCGATATCGTCGAGTTATATCAGGCGGCCTGGTGAGGGGCCGGCCCGGGGGAAGCAGGCGGTGCCGCCGCGCCGGCACCACGCTCGGGTAGGGTCAGCGCGTCAGCCGCAGCTGCTGCAGATTACCATCCAGCTGGAGGTCGGTCTGCAGGCGGGCCACTTCCCGGCAGGTGAAGGCCATCTCCTGATGCGCTGCCAGCTTTTTGCGCCACTTTTCCGGGACCTCTGCCAGGCGGGCATACAGCCCCTCCAGGTCCTGAAACTCGTTCAGCAGCTGGGCGGCGCTTTTCGGGCCAATGCCCGCCACGCCCGGCACCTTCGAGCTGCTGATCCCCGCCAGCCCCCAGTAATCCGCCAGCTGCTCCGGGGTGACGCCGAACTCACTGGCGATGAAGGGGGCGTCCAGCCAGCGCTTCTGAAAGTAGTCGCGGATGCGGATGGTGGGCGACAGCAGCTGGCAGTAGCCTTTGTCGGTGGAGACAATGGTGGCCTGATGGCCCGCCTGGGCCACCTTCACCGCCAGGGTGGCGGCGAGATCGTCCGCTTCGCTGCCCGGCGAGGCCCAGCAGCGGATCCCCCGCTGTTCGAAGGCGGCCCGCAGCGCCGGCATCTCGGCGACCAGCGTATCCGGCATCGGCGCGCGGCCGGCTTTGTACTCCGGCAGGCGCTGGTGGCGCCAGCCGTGGGCGCGATCCTCATCATCAAACACCGCCACCGCGTGGGTGGGCTGACTGTGGACAATCAGCTGCTCCAGCGCATGCAGGCAGGTATCGACGCAGGGCGAACCCTGCACCGCGTGGATGCGGCGGATCAGATTTAACGCGTCGACGATTAACAGATGAACAGCCACAGATACCCCCTTATTCTCAGCGTCTTTAGGGTAACATCGCCATCGGATCGAGGCTATCTGCGCCTGAACAATCAGGAAGATAACGCGCAATTTTCGCTAACTGACCGCCATCAGCGAGCTGGCGACGCCGGGCACGGGCTCGCCGTACCACACCGCTTCCCGCACCGGGACCGGTTTGGTGATAAGCCCGAGGGCGTAAAAGCGATCGGCGATGGTCTGCTGGGCGCGGATCACCGACAGATCCATCGGCCTTGGGCGATGGCTACGGCGGGCGAGGGCGATGCGCAGCGACCGGGCGTCAATCCCCAGCTCTGCTGAGAGTAAGCGGGCCGCTTCGCCACGATGCGAGTCGATAAACTGCCCGGTGTGGGTCAGCTCCGTCAGCAGGCGGCGCATGATATCGCCGTGCTGAGCGAGATAGTCCCGTCGCGAGAGATAAAACTGATGGTTGTTAACCCGTCCTTCGCCGCTGGCGACCACCCGCAGCTCGCCGGTGTGTTCGGCGTCGCTGAGCAGCGGATCCCACATCATCCAGGCGTCCACCGCCAGATAGTCGCTGGCGGTCAGCGGGTATTTCGGCGGGGTATAGACCACCCGCACGTCGTTCAGCCCCAGCCCGGCGTCCTCGAGGATCTGCAGCAGCAGCCAGTGGACATTCGACCCTTTATTGAGGGCGATGCGTTTTCCGCGCAGATCGCTGAGCTGGCGAATGTCGCTCTCCTGCGGGACGACCATCGCCACGCTGCGCGGCGCCGGCGGCTCCCACGCCACGTACATTAGTTCGCTGTTGCTGGCCTGGGCGAACACCGGCGGCGCTTCTCCGGTGGTGCCAAAGTCGATCTCGTTGCAGGCGAGGGCGTGAAGGAGCTGCGGTCCGGCGGGAAACTCGCTCCACAGCACGTTGACGCCGAGGCTGGCGAAGGCGGTCTCCAGACTCTGGCGGGCTTTCAGGATCCCGAGGCTGCCGAAGCGCTGGTAGCCAATGCGCAGCTCGCGATCGGCGCCGGTCG
Source organism: Klebsiella sp. GG_Kp175 (assembly GCF_040062325.1). NCBI lineage: Bacteria > Pseudomonadati > Pseudomonadota > Gammaproteobacteria > Enterobacterales > Enterobacteriaceae > Klebsiella > Klebsiella sp. GG_Kp175. Next base: position 542,824 of record NZ_JBEAFX010000001.1, read on the forward strand.
CGCTGGCGAATGCCCGCGGCGGCGCAGGCGGACGGCGGCGGCTTTTGATCAGCCCGAGGTTAGCGAGCTGGGTGCGTAAGGTATGCCGACTGATCCCTAACAGCGCGGCCGCCTGGCTCTGATTATCGTCGCAATGCGCCATGGCGTGGCGGATCAGCGCGCTGGTCACCCGCTGCCACAGCGGCTCGCCGGGAAGCGCCAGCTGGTGGCGAATAAAGTCGTCCAGTTCATGATCGCTCGCCGGCGACGGGGCGTCGTTGAGCGTCGCCAGGCGCAGCTGGGCGGGGCTAATCTCCTCTTCTTTACTGAGCAGCACCGCGTTGTGCAGGGTGTTTTCCAGCTCACGAATATTACCCGGCCACGCATAGTCCATCAGCCGGGCCAGCGACTCCGGCGCCAGACGCAGGGTTGGCCGGCCGAGGCGGCGGGCATAGAGCGATAAAAAGTGGTGAGCCAGCTGCGGGATATCCTGCCGACGCTGGCGCAGCGGCGGCAGCGGCACCACCGCGATATTCAGCCGATAGTAGAGATCTTCGCGAAAGCGGCGCTCGCGGATTGCCTGGGCCAGGTCGACGTGAGTGGCGGCAATCACCCGGACATTCACTTTAATCGCTTTGCGCGAGCCGACGCGGGTAATTTCGCGCTCCTGCAGCACCCGTAACAGCTTGACCTGCAGGGGCAGGCTTAATTCGCCGATCTCGTCCAGCAGCAGCGTCCCCCCTTCCGCGGCTTCAAACCAGCCGGGCTGTCCCTGCTGCGCGCCGGTGAAGGCGCCTTTCTCATGGCCGAACAGTTCGGCTTCGGCAAGGCTCTCGGTTAGCGCGCCGCAGTTAACGGCCAGAAACGGCTGCTGGCGGCGGGGACTGTGGTGATGGAGATAGCGCGCCACCACCTCCTTGCCGGTGCCGGTTTCGCCCACGATCAGCACGGTAGCCTCCGTCGGCGCGAGCTTGTCCAGCAGGCTCTGGAAAGCCTTCGATGCCGGGTCGATCAGCGCGGGCGCGGTGGAAGGGGATTCTGGGTTCAGCATAGCGGGCCTCCGGTCGTTGACCTCCTGAACTTATCCTGCGGCGGCGGCGGAAACCAGAGGGGGAAAGGCCGACGGCTGTTGCAAATGCGCCAGCGGATGCGCGGCGGCTGCGGGATTTGCAACAGCACGACGCGCGTGGGATGTTTTCAATTCCTTGATTTTAAAAATGTAATTTTTTATTCACCATTGGCATGATTATCGCTAACACTCATATAACCAAATTAAAACTTATCTTCGATAAATATCAGATATGGTTATATAGGAAATAGATAATGACGCAGCAAGTTCCCGACAAGATCAATGTCTTCTGGTTCTTACCTACCCATGGCGATGGCCGCTATCTGGGCACCACCGAGGGTGGACGTCCGGTCGATTTACCTTATCTGCAGCAGGTGGCGCTGGCGGCCGACAGCCTGGGTTATTACGGCGTGCTGATCCCCACCGGTAAAAGCTGTGAAGATTCGTGGCTGGTGGCCTCGGCGCTGGCGCCGTTAACCCGCCGTCTGCGCTATCTGGTGGCGGTCAGACCGGGTCTGCAGCCGCCCACTCTGGCGGCGCGGATGGCGGCCACCCTCGACCGTTTATCGGAAGGACGGCTGCTGATCAATGTCGTCAACGGTGGCGACCCGGTGGAAAACAAAGGCGATGGCATCTTTCTCAGCCACAGCGAACGCTACCAGGTGACCCGCGAATTTCTCGACGTTTACTCCCGCCTGCTGCTCGGGGAGAAAGTGGACTATCACGGGGAGCATATTCATGTCGAGGGGGCGGAAGTGCTGTTTCCGCCGGTTCAGGAGAATGGCCCGCCGCTGTACTTCGGCGGCTCTTCTGAGGCGGCTATCGATGTGGCGGCCGAACAGATCGACAGTTATCTAACGTGGGGCGAACCGCCGGAACTGGTGGCGGAGAAGCTGGCGGTGGTGCGCGAGCGCGCCGCGGCCCGCGGGCGCACCCTGCAATATGGCATCCGTCTGCACGTCATCGTGCGCGAAACGGAAGAGGAGGCGTGGGCCGCCGCCGACCGGCTGATCGCCCATCTTGACGACGACACCATCGCTCAGGCGCAAAAGATCTTCGCCCGCATGGACTCGGCTGGCCAGGCGCGGATGAGCGCCCTGCATCAGGGATCGCGCGACAATCTGCGTATTGCCCCTAATCTGTGGGCCGGCGTCGGGCTGGTGCGCGGCGGCGCGGGTACCGCGCTGGTGGGTAACCCTCAGCAGGTGGCGGAGCGCATCCGCGAATATCAGGCGCTCGGCATCAGCAATTTTATCTTTTCCGGCTACCCGCATCTGGAAGAGGCACACCGCTTCGCTGAGCTGGTGATGCCTCTGCTGCCGCTGGAAAACGCGGCCTCGTCGAAGGCGCGCAGCGTGAACACCGGTCCGTTTGGCGAAACCATCGGCGGCGATAAGCGCCCGGTGCGCCAGGCCAGCGCCAGCTGATGGCCAGGAGCGCGACCATGAGACAGCATACCGGAGGAGGGCAGCGATGAGTGCAGAACCGCATATCGTGATTATCGGCGGCGGCTTCAGCGGCGCGGCGGTGGCGATTGAGCTGCTGCGCCTGGCGCCGAACGGGGTGCGCGTGACGCTGCTGGAGCCGCGTCAGACTCCCGGCGCCGGGGTGGCCTACTCCACCGCGGAGCCGACGCACCGGATTAACGTCCCGGCCGCCCGTATGCAACTGACCGGTGATGAAGAGGGCGCCTTCGATCGCTGGTACCGCCGTCAGCCTGCCTTTGCCGCCGATGCGCAGGCGCTGCGCCCGGACGGTTCCGTCTACCCTCAGCGCGGCCAGTTTGGTCGCTATGTGGCACAGCGTTTTTCCGACGCCGCGGCCGCCAGCGGCGGACGGCTGCGCCACCTGCGCGATCGGGCGTTCGCTTTTCATCAGGGGACGGTTAGCACTGAGGGCGGACTGCAGCTTAAGGCCGACCTGCTGGTGCTGGCGATCAGCCATCCACCGCCTTCGCTGCCGGCGCAGGCCGAAGCCTGGCGTCACCATCCGGCGCTGATTGCCAACCCGTGGCAGCCTGGCGCGCTCGACGCCATCGCCCCGCACGCCCGGGTGGCGGTGATGGGCACCGGATTAACCATGGCCGATACGGTCGCGACGCTGGACCGGTTGGGCCACCGCGGCAGTATCATCGCCTTTTCGCGCCACGGCCTGCTGTCGCGCGGTAACCTCAGCGGCGCGGGGGCAGCATGGCCCGGCGACTATCAGCAGGGCAACTTGCGCCAGCGCCTGCGCCAGATCCGCCTCGATGTGGCGTATGCGGCGCAGCAGGGCCTGAGCTGGCAGGTGGTGCTGGATGCGGTCCGCCAGCAGGGGCAGCGGATCTGGCAGGCGCTCAGCGTCGCCGATCGCCAGCGTTTTCTGCGCCATCTGCGCCATTACTGGGATGTCCACCGCTACCGCGTGGCGCCGCAGGTCGCCGAGGTGCTGGAGGCGCGCCAGCGCACGGGCAGTCTGCAGGTGCAGGCGGCCAGGCTACTGTCGATGAGCGCTGAAGGCGAGACGCTGCGTCTGACGCTGGCGCGGCGCGGCGGCGGCGTGCAAACCCTGAGCGTCGATCATCTGATCCTGACGACCGGACCCGCGCACCGTGCCCTAACCGACAGCCAGCCATTTTTACAGGACCTTGCCCGCCGCGGCCTTATTCGCGCTGATGCTCTCGGCATGGGCCTGGAGGTGGACAGCCGTTCCCGGGCAGTGGCTGATCCGCAGGTTGAGGCGCTGCCGGTGCTGGTGGCCGGTCCGGCCGCCCGCGGGCGTTTTGGCGAACTGATGGGCCTGCCGCAGGTAGCCGACCATGCCGCTGAGGTGGCGGCGCAAGCGTTACTCACGCTCGGGATCCCGCAGGACTCCCGATGTCCAGCGTACTGAATACCTCTCTTTCTTTTCCCTGATTCATTTTGCCGCGTGCGCCCCGGCGACGGGCCGCGCTATGGAGATTGCTATGTCATCACAACGTGAAATTCGTCTTAACGCTTTCGATATGAACTGCGTCGGTCATCAGTCGCCTGGCCTGTGGGCGCATCCCCGGGATCGCTCCTGGCAGTATAAAGATCTGGAGTACTGGGTGGATCTGGCGCGACTGCTGGAGCGCGGCAAGTTCGACGGGCTGTTTATCGCCGACGTGCTTGGCGTCTACGACGTGCTGAACGGCAGCGGCGACGCGGCGATCCGCCAGGCGACGCAGGTGCCGGTCAACGATCCGCTGGCCCTGATCACTCCGATGGCGCTGGTGACGGAGCATCTGGGCTTCGGTCTGACCGCCTCGCTGTCGTTTGAGCACCCTTACCCCTTCGCCCGTCGTCTGTCGACGCTCGACCATCTGACCAAAGGGCGGGTGGGCTGGAACATCGTCACCTCCTATCTGGAGAGCGGGGCGCGTAATATCGGCCAGCAAACTCAGACCGACCACGACACCCGCTATGACTATGCCGATGAGTATTTGCAGGTGATCTACAAACTGCTGGAGGGAAGCTGGGAGGACGGGGCGGTGCTGCGCGACAGAGAGCGCAAGATCTTCAGCGATCCGCGGAAAATCCATCCCATTAACCATCAGGGACAGTTCTTTTCCGTGCCTGGGATCCACCTCTGCGAGCCATCCCCGCAGCGCACACCGGTACTGTATCAGGCGGGAGCGTCCAGCCGCGGCAAACAGTTCGCCGCCGGCCATGCCGAATGCGTCTTCGTCGCTGCGCCGTCGAAAGTGCTGCTGAAGAAGACGGTGGCGGATATTCGCCGCCGGGCGGCTGAGGCCGGGCGCGATCCGCACAGCATTCTGATCTTCAATCTGCAGACGGTAATTGTTGGCGACACCGACCGCGAGGCGCAGGCGAAATGGCAGGAATATAAGCAGTACGTCAGTTATGAAGGCGCGCTGGCGCTGCTCTCCGGCTGGACGGGGATTGATTTCGGCCAGTATCAGCCGGATCAGGTGCTGAAGTATCTGCACACCAACGCCATTCAGTCGGCGGTGGAGGCCTTCTCCACTGCGGACCCGAACCGGCAGTGGACGGTGCAGGCCCTGGCCGACTGGGCCGGTATCGGCGGCTTCGGCCCGCTGGTGGTCGGCAGCGCGCAAACCGTGGCGGACGAACTGCAGTCCTGGGTCGAAGAGACGGATGTCGATGGCTTTAACCTTGCCTATGCCGTCACCCACGAAACCTTCCGCGACGTCGTCGAGCTGCTGGTGCCAGAGCTGCAAAAGCGCGGCGTCTTTAAGCAAGAGTACCGTGAGGGGACCCTGCGCGAAAAACTGTTCGGCGCCGGTCCGCGTCTGGCCGCGCCTCACCCGGGCGCCAGCTACCGACGCGATGCGCGCACGGCGGCATCGGTAGAGGAGAAGGTGACATGATCGCTATCGATGATCTGCATAAAAGCTACCGCACGGTGGATGGCCGGCTCAGCGCGGTGCTGAAAGGGCTATCGCTGCAGGTGCCTGAGCGCTCCATCACCGCGGTGGTGGGGCCGAGCGGCGCCGGTAAATCAACTCTCGCGCGCTGCATCAGCCTGCTGGAGCGCCCGGACAGCGGCAGCATTCGTATCAATGGCCTGGATCTGTCGGTGCTGTCCGGCGAGGCGCTGCGCCGGGAGAGGCGGGCGATTGGCACCGTTTTCCAGTCTTCGGCGCTGCTGAGCCGCAGGACCGCCTGGGAGAATGTCGCCCTGCCGCTGGCGTGGCTTGGCGTGGTGGAGCGCGATATCAAGGCGCGGGTCGGTGAGCTGCTGGAGAGCGTCGGCCTGAGCCACAAAGCGGATGCCTGGCCGGCCCAGCTCTCCGGCGGCCAGCGCCAGCGGATCGCCATTGCCCGCGCGCTGGCGCTGCGCCCGTCCGTTCTGCTGGCGGATGAAGCCACCTCCGGCCTCGATCCTCAGGCCACGGCCTCGGTGCTGACTCTGCTCAAGCGGCTGCGTGATGAGTACCAGTTGGCGATCGTCCTGATCACCCATGAAATGGACGCCGTGCGCTCGGCGGCGGATGCGGTGGCGGAGATCCGCGACGGGACGATCGTCCAGTACGGGCGGCTCGAAGATCTGCTGGCGCGTCCCGATTCCCTGCTCGGCCAGCAGCTGTTGCCGCTGACGCCGGCGGCAGCGGCCCACAGCGATTTGCTGCTGCGTCTGAGCTACCGCTGGGATGTGCCGGTGGCCACCGACTGGATCAGCCGCCTGAGCCAGCAGTGGGCGCTGCAGATCGATCTCCTTGGCGGCCACGTCGAGGTGATTAACGGTCGACTGGCCGGTCGTCTGCAGGTTGGAGTGCGCTTTCAGGGCGAACGCCTGTCGCCCGCGCGGCTGCAGGGCCTGCTGGCGCAGCTCGGCATGACGGCGGAGATCCTCGACAGCGCGCCGTTGCTCAGGGAGGCGGTATGAAACCGACAGTCATCAGCCAGGACACCCCCTGGAGCGAAATCCCTTCGCTGCTGCTTCCCGCCTATGGCGAAACCTGGCTAATGGTGGCCATTGTGATGCTGTTTGTCGTCACGCTGGGAGGGCTGGTGGGGGTGGTGCTATTTAACGCCTCGCCGCGGGGATTATTTCCGCACGCACTGCTGTACCGGCTGCTGAACTGGGTGGTCAACATGGGACGTTCGCTGCCGTTTCTGGTGCTGATGGCCGCTATTATCCCGTTCACTTACTGGCTGACCGGCACCACGATTGGCATCCCCGCCGCGGTGGTGCCGATGATCGCCGCCGGCGTCCCGTTCTTTGGCCGTCTGGTGGAGAACGCGCTGCGCGAGCTGCCGGCGGAGGTCACCGCGGTGGGCGTCGTCTGCGGTGGATCGCGCTGGCAAATCATTGCCAGCGCGCAGCTCAGTGAAGCATTGCCGGCGCTGGTGGCGGCGGTGACGCTAAACCTGGTCTCGATGATCGAGTATTCGGCTATCGCCGGGACCATCGGCGCCGGGGGCATCGGCTACCTGGCCGTGGTGTACGGCTATCAGCGCTTCGACAACCACATCATGATCGCGACGATCGTGGCCCTGATCGCCACGATCCAGGTGATTCAATTTTTGGGTGACCGCCTGGTCAACCGTTTACGCCACACGCAGGGGAACCTTGTATGACAACAGAGCAATTTGAGTTACGTAAAGCGCGGCGCTGGCCCTGGCTGGCGGCGCTGGCGGTGATTATCCTGCTCGCCATCGCTTTCTGGTGGTGGCGGGGACATACCCAAAGCCAGCAGGTGGTCTTCGGCAGCACGTTAAAAATTCACTATGAGCCGGCGATGGCCGGCGAGCAGCGGATTATTGAATATATTAATCAGCATATTGCGCCCGATTACGGCCTGAAGCTGGAGGCGGTGGGGGTGCAGGATCCGGTTCAGGCTGACCGCGCGGTAGCGGAAGGACAGTATGCCGGGACGATCTATCAGCATCAGTGGTGGCTTAAACAGGTGGTGGACGCCAACGGCTTTGCGCTGTCGACTACGGTGCCGGTGTTCCAGTGGGCGTTCGGCATCTATTCCGACCGCTACTCGTCGGTACAGGCGTTGCCCAACGGCGCGACCATCGTGGTGCCTGACGACGGCGCCAATCAGGGACAGGCTCTGTGGCTGCTGCAGCGCATTGGTTTGATCTCGCTTGACCCGGCGGTAGAGCCGCGCACGGCGAAGCTGAAAAATATTGTCGACAACCCGCATCAGTTTGTCTTTAAAGAGCTGGATCTGCTGACCATGCCGCGGGCGTTAAATTCGGTGGATGCCGCCATCGGCTATGTCTCGCAATTTGACGCCGGGAAAGTGCCGCGTGAGAAAGGCATTTTATTCCCGCCGGCGCCGCGCACCTTTGCTTCGCAATTAGTGATTGGTACGCCGTATTTATCGCAGGAAAATATCGTCAAATTAAAACAGGCCTTTTCTGACCCACGGATCCAGACGTGGTTAAAAACCACCAACGATCCGCTGGTAAAAGACGTATTAGTTCCGGTATCGGCGGAATAAGCGTCCTGCACGACGTCTCTTTTCGTTGTTATTTACTTCCTTTTAGGATGCGCGAAAGCGCGTCCTTTTTGTGCTGGTGATTTTAGTTAACTTATTGATTATATTGATTTTTATAGTATGAATTGTTGTTTTGATTCTCGCCGCTCGAGGTTTATAACCGCTGATGACCTGCACAAAATAATAAGGTGAAAAAATGAGTACATTACCAGTGGATAATCCCGGTATCGCTTCGGTACCGGTCAGTAGCGTCGTGGATGTGGCGCGGCTAATTAATTCCGGCAGGGAACAGGCGAAATATGCGCGGATGATTGTCTTCCTCGCGCTGGGCGGCGTTTTTCTCGACGCGTATGACTTAACCACGCTCTCTTACGGTATTGATGACGTCGTGCGTGAATTTCAGCTCTCGCCGCTGCTGACCGGCCTGGTGACCTCCTCCATTATGGTCGGGACCATTGTCGGCAATATTATTGGCGGCTGGCTGACCGATAAATATGGTCGCTATTCGGTGTTTATGGCCGATATATTCTTTTTCGTTATTTCGGCTATCGCCGCCGGGCTGGCGCCAAACGTCTGGGTGTTGATTGGCGCTCGCTTCCTGATGGGCATCGGCGTCGGCATCGACCTGCCGGTGGCGATGTCCTATCTGGCCGAGTTTTCCCGCTTTGCCGGCAAAGGCAACAAAGCGGCTCGCCTCGCGGCGTGGTGCCCGATGTGGTACGCCGCCTCAACCGTCTGCTTTCTTATTATCTTCGGTCTCTATTTCCTGTTGCCGCAGGAGCATCTTGACTGGCTGTGGCGCGCCTCCCTGCTGTTCGGCGCCGTGCCGGCGCTGCTGATTATCGCCGTCCGCAGCCGGTTCATGAACGAATCCCCGCTGTGGGCGGCAAACCAGGGCGATCTGACCTCTGCGGTGCGCATCTTACGCGACTCCTGGGGGATCCATGCCCATGAGGTCCCGACGGCGAAGCCGGCGCCGGCGCCGAAAGTGAGCTTTCGCGTGCTGTTCGAAAAACCCTACCGTGAGCGGACTATCGTCGCCGGGGTGATGAATATCTGTATCTCCTTCGAGTACACGGCGATTGCCTTTTTCCTGCCGTCAATTCTTGCCCAGTTTCTCGGGGCTGGCGTCTTCGAAACTATTTCGGCATCACTGGGGCTGAACGCCCTGTTTGCCTTTACCGGCGGGCTGCTTGGTATGCATCTGGCGTGGAAATATCCTTCGCGTCATGTGGCGATAGCCGGCTTTGCCCTGCAGTTTGTGGCGCTGATTGTGCTGGCGCTGGTGGGGCAACCGCACGCGACGGCAGGCATCGTACTGGCCATCGCGATGCTGGGACTGTGGCTGTTCGCCGAAGGATTTGGCCCGGGGGCGCAGCTGATGATCTACCCGGCGCTCTCCTATCCCACCGCCATTCGCGCCACCGGGGTCGGTTTCAGCCGGGCGCTTTCCGGGATCGGCAGCGCGCTGGCGCTGTTTATTCTGCCGCTGCTGCAGGCCTCGCTCGGCACGCAGATGTTCTGGGTGGTCTCGCTTGCCGCCATTATTCCCATTTTCTTCCTGCTGGCGGTCCGTCATGAACCGACACGAGAAGATATTGACGCAATTCATGAATAAGGAACCGACTATGACCTTGCTCTCCACTGGCACCGATTATGACGCGCTGGCGGCCGCCTTCCGCCCGATATTCACCCGCATCGCCCAGGGCGCCGCGGAGCGCGAACAGCAGCGCGTTCTGCCCGAGGAGCCGATCCGCTGGCTGAAAGAAGCGGGCTTCGGCACGCTGCGTATCCCGCGCGAGAAGGGCGGCTGGGGCGCTTCGCTGCCGCAGCTCAGCGCGCTGCTGATTGAGCTGGCGCAAGCGGATTCTAACCTGCCGCAGGCCCTGCGCGCGCACTTTGCTTTTGTGGAAGATCAGCTGAATCAGCCGGATTCCGCCGGGCGCGACCGCTGGTTTCGTCGCTTCCTTGACGGCGAGCTGGTGGGCAGCGGCTGGACGGAGATCGGCGCGGTTAAGCTGGGGGACGTGAACACTCGGGTGACGCCGGCAGAGGGCGGCTGGCGACTCGACGGCGAGAAGTTCTACAGCACCGGCGCGCTGTACGCCGACTGGATCGATGTGTTTGCCCGGCGCAGCGATACCGGTAGCGATGTGATTGCCCTGGTCAGCACCCAACAGCCCGGCGTGGCGCGGGAAGATGACTGGGATGGCTTTGGCCAGCGGCTGACCGGCAGCGGGACCACCCGCTTCACCGACGCCCGGGTGGAAACCGACCACGTCTACGACTTTGCCCAGCGCTTTCGCTATCAGACCGCCTTCTATCAGCATGTGCTGCTGGCGACCCTCGCGGGCATCGGCCTGGCGGTTGAGCGGGATGCCGCGCAGGGCGTCAAACACCGGTCCCGGATGTACAGCCACGGCAACGCCGCCGTACCGCGCGATGATGCCCAGGTTCTGCAGGTCGTTGGGCAGATTAGCAGCTGGGCATGGGCGACCCGGACCGCGGTCCTGCAGGCCGCGGAATCGCTGCAGCAGGCCTATGTGGCGCACGTCAGCGACGACGAAGCGCTGATCGCCCGGCGCAACCAGCTGGCGGAAGTGGAAGCGGCGCAGGCGCAGGTGATCGCCAGCGACTGGATCCCGCGGGCGGCGACGGAGCTGTTCAATGCCCTCGGGGCGTCGGATACGCGTACCCGTCTGGCGCTGGACCGTCACTGGCGCAATGCGCGGACGGTCGCCTCGCATAATCCGGTGATTTACAAGGCGCGCAATATCGGAAACTGGCTGGTGAACGGTGAGGCGCCGACCTTCATCTGGCAGATTGGCAATGGTGAGAAAACGGCGGGATAAGTCCGTCGGCGACGGGGGGCGCAATGCCTCCCGCCGCCGGGAAAACTAAGGTTTATCCAGCGACCAGGTGGCGCTGCGTACGTCGACTTTCACCGGCAGCAGGCCGATGCGCGTAAAGGTATCCGCCAGCGCCTGCTGTTCGTTATACACCGCCGGCGTCATGCGTTCAGCGCCGTAGGGCAGGCGGGCCAGGGTCTTCAGCCAGATGGCTTTATCCAGCCCGGTTGAGGTCGACAGGAGGCCGGCGGCCTCGTCCTGATGGCTGTTCGCCCACACACTGAGTTTACCCAGCTCATCCACCACCTGTTTTGCCGTCTCCGGGTAGGTATCCGCAAACTTACGGCTGGCGAGATAGAAGGTGTAGTGCGGCACCAGCCCCTCGGCGTTGCTTATTTGTCGGGCTTTCGCGTTGGTTTCCACTTCCGCGAGGAACGGATCCCAGATCACCCACGCATCAATCGCCCCGCGCTGGAAAGCGGCGCGGGCGTCCGCCGGCGGCAGATAGACCGGGGTGATGTCTTTATAGCTGAGGCCCGCTTTTTCCAGCGCGGCGACCAGCAGGTAGTTGACGTCGGACCCCTTGTTCAGCCCCACGCGCTTGCCCTTCAGATCGGCTACGCTGCGGATCGTCGACTGCTCCGGGACCACAATCGCTTCCGTTTTTGGGTTAGCGGGGGAGTGGGCAAGGTAGACCAGATCGGCTTGTGCCGCCTGGGCAAAGGCCGGCGGCGCATCGCCGGTGGCGGCCAGATCGATACTGCCGACGTTGAGCCCCTCCAGCATTTGCGGACCGGCGGGGAATTCGACCCAGCGGACGGCAATGCCCTGTTTTTTCAGGCTCTCATCCAGGGTGCCGCGATATTTCAGCAGCGCGAAGATGTTCGCCTTTTGATAGCCGATGTTGACGGTCTCCGGCGCTTTGGCCAGCGCGGAGGCGGAAAGGGCGGCGAGGACCAGCAGCCAGGCGGGGCGGAATCGGTTGGACATTGTCTGTTCTCCTTAGCGTTTTGCGTAAGGTAACAAACAGCGCTTATAACCATTAAATAACTAAATTTTAATTGATATAACAAAAGGTGGGTGAGAGGGCCCGCCGCGGCGACGCGTGGCGGGCCAGCAGGTTAATCGCAGGCGACAATCTTCATCGCCAGACCACCGCGGGAGGTTTCCCGGTACTTGGCGTTCATGTCTTTGCCGGTTTCGTACATGGTCTCAATGACTTTATCGAGGCAGACGCGCGGCTCGCTGGTCCGGCGCAGCGCCATTCGCGCGGCGTTGACCGCTTTCACGGCGGCGATAGCGTTGCGTTCGATGCAAGGCACCTGCACCTGGCCGGCGACCGGGTCGCAGGTCAGACCGAGGTTATGCTCCATGGCGATCTCTGCCGCGATGCACACCTGGCCCGGGCTACCGCCCAGCAGTTCCGCCAGACCGGCCGCCGCCATTGAGCAGGCGACGCCCACTTCACCCTGGCAACCCACTTCGGCGCCGGAGATCGAGGCGTTCATCTTATACAGCGAACCAATCGCGCTGGCCACCAGCATATAGCGGGCCAGGGAGTTGCTGTTCACCTTGCGGATAAACTTGTCGTAATAGGCCAGCACTGCCGGCACGATACCGCAGGCGCCGTTGGTCGGCGCGGTTACCACCCGGCCGCCGGCGGCGTTCTCTTCGTTCACCGCGAGAGCGAACATATTGATCCAGTCGACCACCGCCATCGGGTCGCTGTTGGTGGTGTCCTGGCTCACCAGCATGCGGCGCAGCGCGGCGGCCCGGCGCGGAACGCGCAGTTTGCCCGGCAGGACGCCTTCGGTGGTAATGCCGCGCTCAATCCCGGCGCTCATCACTTCCCACACCGCGGCGAAGTGTTGCTCCAGTGCCTCTTTACTGTGTAGCGCCAGTTCGTTCTGCATCATCAGGCCGGAGAGCGACAGCCCGGTTTCGCGGCAGTGACGCTGCAGGTCGGCGGCGTTTTTATAGGGGTAAGGGACGGCCACCGGCGCGTCAGTGGTCTGGCCGAAGTGCGCTTCATCGACGATAAAGCCGCCGCCGATGGAGTAGTACGTCTGGCTGTAGAGCACCTGGTCGCCGGCCAGGGCGGTGATGCGCATGCCGTTCTCATGCAGCGAAAGGTTGTCGGCATGGAAATTCATGCACTGATCGACCGGGAAGTCCACTTCGTGCTGGCCGTTGGCCAGCATCAGGCGACCGTGGGTGTTAACGTCCTGAATAAATCCCGGAATGGCGTCAATGTCGACGGTGTCCGGCAGGTTGCCGGCGAGCCCCATGATAATCGCGATATCGGTATGGTGGCCTTTACCGGTCAGGGAGAGGGAGCCGTAGACGTCGACGACGACTTTGCTCACCTCGGCCAGCAGGCCGCGCGCGATCAGGTCGTCAGTAAATTGTTTGCCCGCTTTCATCGGTCCAACGGTATGGGAGCTGGAAGGGCCAATGCCGATTTTAAAGATATCGAATACGCTGATCATATGTATTCCCGTGCTGTCGGAAAGCGCGCCCCCCTTAAGCGGCGCGGGGGGGAGGTGTTGACTGAATTAGCTGAACAGCGAGTAGAAGATCGCGGAGATGGCAATCAGACCCATAATCACCACGAAGACGTTGCTAACGTGGCCGCTGTATTTACGCATCGCCGGCACTTTCTGAATCGCGTACATCGGCATCAGGAACAGGATCATCGCGATAATCGGGCCGCCCAGGGTCTCGATCATGCCGAGGATGCTCGGGTTCAGCGTCGCTACAATCCAGGTAGTAACCAGCATGAACAGCGCGGTCAGCTTGTTCAGTTTGTTGATTTCGATCGATTTGCCTTTACCGCGCAGGGACTTAATCACCATGCCATTAAAGCCTTCGCGGGCGCCCAGGTAGTGGCCGAGGAAGGATTTGGTGATGGCGATCATCGCGATGATCGGCGCCATCCAGGCAATGATTGGCGCGTTAAAGTGGTTCGCCAGGTAAGACAGAATCGAGATGTTCTGCTCTTTCGCCGCTGCCAGGTCTGCCGGAGAGAGGCTCAGAACGCAGCTGAAGACGAAGAACATCACGGTCAGCACCATCATGATGTGGGCGCGAGCCAGGATGCTGGAGCATTTTTTCTCGGCGCCTTCGCCGTACTCTTCACGCTTGGCAACCGCGAAGGAGGAGATGATCGGCGAGTGGTTGAAAGAGAAGACCATTACCGGGATCGCCAGCCACAGGGTCATCAGCAGGCCGTTGCCGGTGACGGAGGCGCCGCTCAGGGAGAGGGTCTCCAGCGCCGCGCCGTTCCACTGCGGGATCAGGTACAGCGCCAACACCATCAGGGCGATAACGAACGGGAACACCAGCACGCTCATCGCTTTTACAATCATCTGCTCACCGAAACGCACGATAGTCATCATGCCGACGATCAGGATCAGCGACAGAATAGCGCGCGGCGGCGGCGTCATGTGCAGCTGGTGCGCCATGAAGCTTTCGACGGTATTGGTGATCGCCACGCTGTAGACCAACAGGATTGGATAGATAGCGAAGAAGTAGAGCAGGGTAATCAGCTTACCTGCGCCTACGCCGAAGTGTTCTTCAACCACTTCAGTAATGTCTTCGCCCGGGTTTTTGCCGGAGAGCACGAAGCGGGTCATACCGCGGTGGGCGAAGAAGGTCATCGGGAAGGCCAGAATCGCCATGATAATCAGGGGGATCATGCCGCCGACGCCGGCGTTGATCGGCAGGAACAAGACGCCCGCGCCGATCGCTGTACCGTACAGGCCCAGCATCCACATGGTGTCGGTTTTACGCCATCCGCTGCGGGTTTCGCCCGAAACGATGGTGCTGGTTTGAGTGGTTTCCATCTGTATCTCCTGGAGGAATCAACAAAATCTAATGAACAAATACAATTGCGTAACACGAAATTCGTTTAATTACGGTTTTTTTTAGAAATTTTCTCCGTAATAATTGGGCCGGAAAGATACATTTATATGGTTTATGCATCAGTGATCGCGATCTCAAATGCAATAATCCACTTTCAATGTGCGTATTTTTAGTCCAACAGCCTGTTTCTGGTGATCAGCCAGCGATTTGTGGCGCGCAGGCTACCATTTGCAGCATATGAGATAAAAGCGGGGCGGCGTAATAACGAGGGATTTACTGTAAAAAAGAGAAGTGGTCGACGTTTTTGCGCTTAAAACCATTTTTTGCAGTGATAATTGTCGCAGTTTTTACTAACGCAAACGATTGGCTATGTAAAAACAATTCAGGTGTTTGATTAGTCACAGAAAGGTTTTTGGCGCGTTTTGGAAGTCAGAGAAAGCGTGCCCGCCGGGGCAACAGGCGCTGCCCCGGCGGGACGGAAATCAGGCGATGATTTCGTAGCAGGGAATATAGGCGGTACCGCCAGGAAGCTTCATGCGGTGCTGGGCGACGAAGCCCTGCAGCAGATCGTCCATGCGGCGCATCATCTCCGGGTCGCCGTGCAGCTTGTATGGACCGTACTGCTCGATGGCCTGGATGCCCACCTCTTTGACGTTACCTGCGACAATGCCGGAGAAGGCGCGGCGCAGGTCGGCGGCCAGCACTTCCACCGGCTGGTCCGGGGAGAGTTTGAGGTTGGCCATGTTTTCATGGGTCGGATCAAACGGCATCTGCAGGTCCGGCGAGATACGAATTGACCAGTTGAAGCTGTAGGCGTCGTCGGTCTCGCGACGGCTCTCTTTCACCAGCGGCATCGCTTTTTTCATCTGCCGCGCCACTTCCGCCGGGTCGTCGATGATTATCCGGTAGTGGCGACGGGCGGATTCGCCCAGGGTATGGGTGATAAATTCGTCCAGCACGCGGAAGTAGTCAGCGCTCTCTTTCGGTCCGGTGAGGATCAGCGGCAGCACCTGCGCTTTGTTATCCGGATGCATCAGAATACCCAGCAGGTAGAGCAGTTCTTCGGCGGTGCCGACGCCGCCCGGGAAGATGATGATCCCGTGGGCGATGCGCACGAAGGCCTCCAGACGCTTTTCGATGTCCGGCATGATGATCAGTTCATTGACCAGCGGGTTTGGCGGTTCTGCGGCGATAATGGACGGTTCGGTCATGCCGATAAAGCGGCTGTCTTTGTAGCGCTGCTGCGCGTGGCCGACGGCGGCGCCTTTCATCGGCGCTTCCATCGCGCCAGGCCCGCAGCCGGTGCAGATATTCAGTTCCCGCAGTCCCAGCTGCGTACCAACGCGGCGGGCGTAGAGATATTCGTTTTCGTTGATCGAGTGGCCGCCCCAGCAGACGATCATGTTCGGCGCTTCGCCGACGTGTAGCGCGCGGGCGTTGCGCAGGATCGAGAACACCAGGTTGGTGATATGGACCGAACTTTCGAGATCGAGGTTCGGGAAGCGAACGGTATTGTGGATCTGGCCGTACACGAAGAGGATGTCGCGCAGTACGGCGAACAGGTTGGCCTGCAGGGAACGAATAATGCGCCCGTCAACGAAGGCGTCTTCCGGCGGGTTGATCAGTTCCAGCTTCACGCCGCGTTCGCGACGCAGCACGTTAATATCGAAATTTTCAAAACGGGACAGGAGCTCCTTGCTGTTATCGGTCAGGCTCCCCGAGTTGAGCACAGCAAGCGAGCAGTTGCGAAACAGTTGATACAGGTCGCTGCTGGCGGTGCGCTTAAGCATATCCACTTCCAGCTGCGACAGCATATCCATTGAACCAAGCGGGCTAACATGTGTAATCAAGTGAACTCCTTACAGGACGCTTATGGTCTTCCTGTGATTACAATAGCCCTGCGAGCGGCGTTTCCACAACCTTGCGCGCGCCTAAACGCACGCATATTGTGAAATTATTTATTATTGTCGGGCGAGGCGGCCAGTGGCGGGGGAAAAGTCGCCGTTGCTGCGCCAGGGGTTGATATCCAGACCGCCGCGTCGCGTATAGCGGGCGTAAACGGAAAGCGATTCCGGCTGGCAGAAACGGAGAATATCGTTAAAGATGCGCTCGACGCACTGCTCATGGAATTCGTTATGGTGGCGGAAAGAAACCAGATAGCGCAGGAGCTGCTCGCGGTTGATTTTCGCCCCACGATACTGGATCTGCACCGAGCCCCAGTCCGGCTGGTGGGTGATCAGGCAGTTGGACTTCAGCAGATGGCTGACCAGCGTCTCTTCCACGATTTTGCCGCTGGCGGCGCCCTGCAGGTAGTCGGCGCTGAACTGATAGTTATCGATCTCGATATCCTGATCGTCGATGCAGGCGCCGTGCAGGTGGGCAATCGGCTGGCCTTCCAGTTCATCCAGCCGATACAGCGACACCTTGACCTCGCCCTGCGCGCAGACGCTCAGATCGCGGGTTAGCGTCTCTTCAACCTCCTGCCAGCTGGCGAAACGCGTCTGGTTGAAGCTGTTGAGATAGAGCTTAAAGCTTTTTGATTCCACCAGATTGACGGTGGTGTCGGGCAGTTCGACGTGGCCGACGGCCACCTGCGGCAGGCCTTTGCCGTTCAGCCAGGAGAGTTCGTAGAGCGTCCAGATATCGGCGCCGTGAAACGGCAGGTTGTCGGCATGCAGGCCAAGCGGGTCGCGGTTAAGGCTGCGCGGAACGCCCTGCAGCAGCGAGGCGTCATAGGTATCGCGGTAATCGGTTGATTTACCGAGCGTCAGGCCGGCCAGCGCCTGATGATTATCGTAAGAAGACATGTTTCACCATAGTAAAGCGGGTACACTATTACCCCAGTGTATCCTGTCTAACGTGAAGAGAGAAACCGGTGGACCATCAGACCGCAGAAGCGCTGCATGCTTTTACCCAACGTTATTGCGCCGCCTGGCAGCAGCAGCGCCACAGCCTGCCGCGCAGTGAAGAGCTTTACGGCGTTCCGTCGCCTTGCGTCGTCGACACCCAGGACGAGGCCGTTTTCTGGCAGCCGCAGCCGTTTTCGCTGGCGCAAAATATCAGTGCGGTTGAACGCGCCCTGGATATTGTGGTACAACAGCCGCTTCATTCTTATTATACCACTCAGTTTGCCGGCGATATGACCGGCCGGTTCGCCGGCGAAACGCTAACGCTGCTGCAGACCTGGAGTGAAGAGGATTTCCTGCGGGTGCAGGAAAACCTCATCGGGCACCTGGTGGTGCAGAAGCGGCTGAAGCTGGCGCCGACGCTGTTCATCGCTACCCTCGAGAGTGAACTGGATGTCATTTCCGTCTGTAATCTCAGCGGTGAAGTCGTCAAAGAGACCCTCGGCACCGCCAAACGCCTCACCCTTTCCCCCTCGCTTGCGGGTTTCCTCAACCAGCTTGAGCCGGTGCTGTAATCCAGTCTGCCTGGTCATTTGTGAGAGATCTCTTACAAAACCTGTAAGAGATCATCATCATTTAAGGCAAATTTAATCCAATCTTTTTTTGTTAAGTTATTGGTATTAAATTAGATCTTAATTTTTTCGTCCTTTTGAGTGGGGACTAATCTTAAGAGATTGTCTCAAGAAGGGTTGTAAGAAGAGGCAGAATCAGTGATCCTATGTCTGTCGACAGGAAGTCGCGAAATGAAGCGAACATCAGGATGATGGCGCTTCTGCAGGACCCGCCAGGATGGCGTTGCAAGGACAGGCTTCAGGATGAAGCAAGGATAACGCAGGATCGCGTAATGGACACCTCCAGGATGGAGAATGAGAGCCGCTCAGGATGAACGGTGGATCAGGAAGATCGGGACAAACTTAAGGATAAGTCATTTCACATCGGGGTGGTGTGAAAGCAGGATGCATGAGTTTATGGATGAACATGGTCAGGAGACCTCAGGAAAAGTTTTCAAGGACGAGCAGGGAGCACCAATGTAGCGGGAATGCTGCAAAACGAACCGGGAGCACTGTTTATACAGTGCTCCCTTTTTTTATTTCTCCTGCGGATTTGCTATCCTGCGCCCGGTTTTTAACTCATCGAGGTTTCCCCCATGACTCTTCACGATAGCGTGCGCGATCGCCTGCGCGCCATTGAAGCCCTGCTGCGCGAAACAGAACACTGGCAGGAGACGGCGCCGGACAGCAGCGCCTTCGCCAGCGATAAACCGTTTTGCCTGGATACCCTGGAGCCGCTGGAGTGGCTGCAGTGGGTCCTGATCCCGCGTATGCATCAGCTGCTGGAGAGCGGCCAGCCGCTGCCGCAAAATTTCGCCGTTGCGCCGTATTACGAAATGGCGCTGGATCAAGCCCACCCGGTTCGCGAATCCATGCTGGCGGAGCTGCTGCTGCTGGACGCGCTGTTTGCCGGTGAGCAGGCCTGATGCTGGAGATAATCTACCAGGACGACTGGCTGGTGGCGGTCAACAAACCGTCGGGCTGGCTGGTGCACCGCAGCTGGCTCGATCGCGATGAGAAAGTGGTGGTGATGCAGACCGTGCGCGACCAGATCGGTCAGCACGTTTTTACCGCCCATCGCCTCGACCGGCCCACCTCCGGCGTCCTGCTCATGGGGCTGTCAAGCGAGGCGGGTCGGCTGCTGGCGCAGCAGTTCGAGCAGCATCAGATCCAGAAGCGCTACCATGCGATCGTCCGCGGCTGGCTGATGGAAGAGGCGCTGCTCGATTATCCGCTGGTGGAAGAGCTGGATAAAATCGCCGATAAGTTCGCCCGCGAAGATAAAGGCCCGCAGCCGGCGGTGACCCATTATCGTGGTCTGGCGACGGTAGAGATGCCGGTCGCTACCGGGCGTTATCCCACCACGCGCTACGGGCTGGTGGAACTGGAGCCGAAAACCGGCCGCAAGCACCAGCTGCGCCGCCATCTGGCCCACCTGCGTCATCCGATCCTTGGCGACAGCAAGCACGGCGATCTGCGGCAAAACCGCAGCGCCGCGGAGCATTTCGGCTGCCACCGCCTGATGCTGCACGCCAGCGAACTGTCGTTAACTCATCCCTTTACCGGTGAGCCGCTGACCCTGCGCGCCGGTTTTGACGACGTCTGGATGCGTGCGCTGTCGCAGTTTGGCTGGCGCGGGCTTCTCCCGCTAAATGAAAGGGTTGAGTTTGCCGACGACTGCGGTCAGGATGAAGAGAATAAGGACAATCCTGGGAGATAATAGCATGGCGGAAGTCGGAATTTTTGTCGGCACCATGTACGGCAACTCGCTGCTGGTTGCGGAAGAAGCAGAAGCGATCCTCAGCGGACTGGGACACAAGGCTACCGTGTATGAGGATCCGCAGGTCAACGACTGGGAATCCTATACGGGGAAGTATGTGCTGGTGGTCACCTCCACCACCGGGCAGGGCGATCTGCCGGACAGCATCGTCCCGCTGTATGAGGGCATCAAAGATATGTATCAACCTCACCTGCGTTACGGCATTATCGCGCTGGGCGACAGCACCTACGCCAACTTTTGCGGCGGCGGCCTGAAGTTCGATCAGCTACTGCAGGAGCAGGGCGCGAAGCGCATCGGCGAGATGCTGAAGATTGACGCCAGCGAAGATCCGGAGCCGGAGAGCGTCTCTAATCCATGGGTTGAGCAGTGGGCTACCCTGCTAGAATAAAAGCGCTGCCCTCTCCCTACGCAGAGGGCGCCCTTTCAAGCTGTCGCGGCCAGATACGCGGACAGCAAAAGTGTAGCCCTTTTCGGGCCGCACGCCTTCAGGCAAATGCACAATATCCTTAGCAATGTCATGGGTTAAGCTAGCCAGTTTCACCGCGTCAAGAGAGGTATTTCACACTCCGGCTCTTTTTGCTGCCCTTTTGACCACCCGCGGCGCTGGTTTTTCATTTCCGTGAACTTCCCCCCATTCTTTCAGGCATACGCCATAAACCACCTGCAATAGCGGCGTAAAAGCTGTGTAGATGCACGGTGAGCCGCGGTGTGCCTCTTCATATACTGCTCCAGCCAGTGACAAATGCAGTGCCAGATATAACGACAACTATCAAAACACGACCACGTCATTCTGATTACCCTACAGGTTGTGCTGTTCAGAATGAACGTAGCTAAACGCTATGATTCAGGAGTACAACAATGAGTTCATTAAGTCAGGCGGCGACGGCGGCTGAAAAGCGCACCAATGCCCGCTACTGGATAGTGGTGATGCTGTTTATCGTCACCTCTTTTAACTATGGCGACCGGGCGACGCTGTCGATCGCCGGTTCGGAAATGGCCAAAGATATCGGCCTGGATCCGGTGGGGATGGGGTATGTCTTCTCCGCGTTCTCATGGGCTTATGTCATCGGCCAGATCCCGGGCGGCTGGCTGCTCGACCGTTTCGGTTCGAAGCGCGTCTATTTCTGGTCGATCTTCATCTGGTCGATGTTTACCCTGCTGCAGGGCTTCGTCGACATCTTCAGCGGCTTTGGCATTATCGTCGCGCTGTTTACCCTGCGTTTCCTCGTTGGCCTGGCCGAATCGCCGTCGTTCCCGGGTAACAGCCGTATCGTGGCCGCCTGGTTCCCGGCGCAGGAGCGCGGCACGGCGGTGGCGATCTTCAACTCCGCTCAGTACTTTGCCACCGTTATCTTCGCGCCGATCATGGGCTGGCTGACGCATGAGGTGGGTTGGTCGCACGTCTTCTTCTTTATGGGCGGCCTGGGGATTGTGATTAGCTTTGTCTGGCTGAAAGTGATCCACGATCCGAACAACCATCCGGGAGTAAACAAGAAGGAACTGGAATATATCGCCGAAGGCGGCGCCCTGATCAACATGGATCAAAAGAGCAGCGCGCAGAAGGTGCCGTTCAGCGTCAAAATGGGCCAAATCAAGCAGCTGATCGGATCGCGGATGATGATCGGCATCTATATCGGTCAGTACTGCATTAACGCCCTGACCTATTTCTTTATTACCTGGTTCCCGGTTTACCTGGTGCAGGCGCGCGGCATGTCGATCCTCAAAGCGGGGTTTGTCGCCTCCGTTCCGGCGGTGTGCGGGTTCGTCGGCGGGGTGCTGGGCGGGGTGATCTCTGACTGGTTAATGCGTCGCACCGGCTCTCTGAACATTGCCCGCAAAACGCCGATAGTACTGGGGATGCTGCTCTCCATGACCATGCTGATGTGTAACTATGTCAACGTGGAGTGGATGGTGATTGGCTTTATGGCGATGGCCTTCTTCGGCAAAGGGATCGGCGCGCTTGGCTGGGCGGTGATGGCGGATACCGCGCCGAAAGAGATTAGCGGTCTTTCCGGCGGCCTGTTCAACATGTTCGGCAATATCTCCGGTATCGTCACCCCGATCGCTATCGGCTATATCGTCGGCACCACCGGCTCGTTCAACGGGGCGCTGGTTTACGTCGGCATCCATGCCCTGGTGGCAGTGCTGAGCTACCTGGTGCTGGTGGGCGACATCAAACGTATTGAACTGAAACCTGTAGCGGGACGTTAATCATGACTACCCAATCCAGCCCGATTATCACAGAGATGAAGGTCATTCCGGTGGCCGGACACGACAGCATGCTGCTGAACATCGGTGGGGCGCATAACGCCTGGTTTACCCGCAATATCGTGGTGTTGACCGATAACGCCGGCAACACCGGCGTGGGCGAAGCCCCTGGCGGTGAGGTTATCTACCAGACGCTGCTGGCGGCGATCCCGCAGGTGGTAGGTCAGGAGGTCGCCAGACTGAATCGCGTGGTGCAGCAGGTACACAAAGGCAATCAGGCGGCGGATTTCGACACCTTTGGCAAAGGGGCGTGGACCTTTGAACTGAAAGTCAACGCGGTAGCGGCGCTGGAGGCCGCGCTGCTCGATCTGCTCGGCAAGGTGCTCAATGTGCCGGTCTGCGAGCTGCTGGGGCCGGGCAAGCAGCGTGATGCCGTCACCGTGCTGGGCTACCTGTTCTATATCGGCGATCGGCAGAAAACCGACCTTGGTTATCTGGACCATACGCCGGGCGATCACGAATGGTATCGCCTGCGCCACCAGCAGGCGTTGAGCAGCGAAGCGGTGGTGCGCCTGGCGGAAGCCGCTCAGGATCGCTACGGTTTCAAAGATTTTAAGCTGAAGGGCGGCGTGCTGCCCGGCGAGCAGGAAATTGACACCGCCCGGGCGCTGAAAAAGCGCTTTCCGGACGCGCGCATCACCGTCGATCCTAACGGCGCATGGCTGCTGGATGAGGCGATCGCCCTGTGCAAAGGGCTGCAGGATGTTCTGACCTACGCCGAAGATCCGTGCGGCGCCGAGCAAGGTTTTTCCGGCCGGGAGGTGATGGCCGAGTTCCGCCGCGCCACCGGGCTACCGGTCGCCACCAATATGATCGCCACTAACTGGCGCGAGATGGGTCATGCGGTGATGCTCAACGCCGTCGATATTCCGCTGGCGGACCCGCACTTCTGGACGCTCTCCGGCGCGGTACGAGTGGCGCAGCTGTGCGACGAATGGGGGCTGACCTGGGGCTGCCATTCCAACAACCATTTTGATATTTCCCTGGCGATGTTTACCCACGTCGGCGCCGCGGCGCCGGGTCAGCCCACCGCCATCGACACCCACTGGATCTGGCAGGAAGGCGAGGCGCGCCTGACCAAAAATCCGTTGCAGATTATTAACGGCAAGATTGCCGTGCCAGACGCGCCGGGACTCGGCGTGGAACTTGACTGGGAGCAGGTGCGCAAAGCCCATGAGGCCTATAAAGCGCTGCCGGGCGGCGCACGCAACGACGCGGGCCCGATGCAGTACCTGATCCCCGGCTGGACATTCGACCGCAAACGTCCCGTTTTCGGCCGCCACTAATTACAAAAGGATGATGCTATGACGACTTTCTCTTCCACGCCCGTTGTCACCACCATGCAGGTGATCCCGGTTGCCGGCCATGACAGTATGCTGATGAATCTGAGCGGGGCCCACGCTCCGTACTTCACCCGCAATATCGTGATTATCAAAGATAACGCCGGCCATACCGGCGTCGGTGAAATTCCGGGGGGCGAAAAAATTCGCCAGACTCTGGAGGATGCCATTCCGCTGGTGGTGGGCAAAACGCTGGGCGAGTATAAAAACGTGCTCGGTGCGGTGCGCAATCAGTTCGCCGACCGTGACGCCGGCGGCCGCGGCCTGCAGACCTTTGACCTGCGCACCACCATCCACGTGGTGACCGGAATCGAAGCGGCGCTGCTGGACCTGCTGGGCCAGCACCTTGGGGTCAACGTCGCCTCGCTGCTCGGCGATGGACAACAGCGCAGCGAAGTTGAAATGCTGGGCTACCTGTTCTTTATCGGTAACCGCCACGCCACGCCGCTGGCCTATCAGAGCCAGCCGGATGAACAATGCGAGTGGTATCGCCTGCGCCATGAAGAGGCGATGACGCCGGATGCGGTGGTCCGCCTCGCGGAAGCGGCGTATGAAAAATATGGCTTCAACGACTTTAAGCTGAAGGGCGGCGTGCTGGCCGGTTTTGAAGAGGCCGAAGCGATCGGCGCCCTGGCGAAGCGCTTCCCGAATGCCCGCGTGACCCTCGATCCGAACGGCGCCTGGCTGCTTGAAGAAGCCATTCAGATTGGCAAGCAGCTGAAGGGAGTGCTGGCCTATGCGGAGGATCCGTGCGGCGCTGAGCAGGGCTTCTCCGGCCGCGAAGTGATGGCGGAGTTCCGTCGCGCGACGGGCCTGCCGACCGCCACCAATATGATCGCTACCGACTGGCGGCAGATGGGCCATACGCTCTCCCTGCAGTCGGTGGATATCCCGCTGGCGGACCCGCACTTCTGGACCATGCAGGGATCGGTTCGCGTGGCGCAGATGTGCCATGAGTTTGGCCTGACATGGGGTTCGCACTCTAATAACCACTTCGACGTGTCGCTGGCGATGTTCACCCACGTTGCGGCTGCGGCGCCGGGCAAGATCACCGCTATCGATACCCACTGGATCTGGCAGGAGGGCAATCAGCGTCTGACCAAACAACCGTTTGAAATTAAAGGCGGAATGGTGCAGGTGCCGAGCACGCCGGGTCTGGGGGTTGAGCTGGATATGGACCGCGTAATGCTGGCAAATGAGCTATATAAGAAACATGGTCTTGGCGCCCGCGATGATGCGATGGCGATGCAGTACCTGATCCCGGGCTGGACCTTTGACAACAAGCGTCCATGCATGGTGCGCTAAAAGGCCGCCGGCCTCTGCGGGGGCCGGCATTGCGCGATAGCCACAAGGGTTAGCTCAGAGTAAGGACTGCAGATGAAAATAGTGATCGCACCGGATTCCTGGAAGGAGAGCCTGAGCGCGCTGGAAGTAGCCAGTGCGATAGAGCAAGGCTTTCGCGAGATTTATCCTGACGCGGAATATGTCAGGCTGCCGGTTGCCGACGGCGGGGAAGGGACGGTGGAAGCCATGGTGGCGGCGACCGGCGGGCATCAGGTTCCGCTGACGGTGACCGGGCCGCTGGGGGAGCCGGTAGAGGCATTTTATGGGCTGTCCGGCGATCGCCAGTGCGCCTTTATCGAAATGGCGGCGGCCAGCGGGCTGGAAAGCGTTCCCCCGGCGCAGCGTAACCCGCTGCTGACCACCTCCTGGGGCACCGGGGAGCTCATCCGCCATGCGCTGGACGCTGGTGTGCGGCAGATCATTATTGGCATTGGCGGCAGCGCGACCAATGACGGCGGCGCCGGCATGGCGCAGGCGCTGGGGGCGAAACTGCTGACCGCCGACGGTCAGCAGATCGCGCCAGGGGGCGGTGCGCTGGAGACGCTGGCGCGCATCGATCTTAGCGAGCTGGATCCACGGCTGGCAGATTGTCGGATTGAAGTGGCCTGCGACGTTACCAACCCGTTGACCGGCCCGCAGGGCGCCAGCGCGGTATTCGGCCCGCAAAAAGGGGCGACGGCGCAGATGATTGACCGGCTTGACGGCGGCCTGCGGCACTATGCCCGGATCATCGCCCGTGATTTAGATTGCGACGTGCTGAGCCTGGAAGGCGGCGGCGCGGCGGGCGGGATGGGCGCGGCGCTGTATGCGTTTTGCGGCGCTCAGCTGCGCCCGGGCATTGAGATTGTCACCGATGCGCTGCAGCTGGCGGAGCGGGTGGCGGATGCTGATTTAGTGATCACCGGGGAAGGGCGTATCGACAGTCAGACTATCCACGGTAAGGTGCCGGTGGGGGTGGCCCGGGTGGCGAAGCGATTTAACGTACCGGTGATCGGGATTGCCGGCAGCCTGACCGCCGATGTCGGCGTCGTGCATCAGCACGGGCTGGATGCGGTATTCAGCGTGTTGTACACCATCTGCACTCTGGATGAAGCGCTGGCCAATGCTGCCGCCAATCTGCGGATGACGGCGCGAAACGTCGCCGCGGTTTTGCAGATGGGCGGTAAGCTGTAATTGAGGGATCCCGGCTGGCGCGGCTTCCCGGGAATGTCTCAGTATTTGTAGCCCGGATAAGGTGCGTAGCACCGCGATCCGGGAACCATCCCCGGTGGCGCTTACGCTTACCGGGGCTACCAACCGAATACCGGACCGTAGGGCGTAGCCCGGATGAGGCGCATAGCGCCGCTATCCGGGGTTTACACCCCCATCCGGCACGATTCGCGCGCCACATTGTCCATCTCATCTAACAGCTCAAGCAGCTCCGGCTCCAGATCCTCGGCGGCGGTGCCTGCGCGCAGCTGGCTCTCCAGGGTGTGGCACAGCTTTTTCAGCCGCGGCACGCCGCTGTAGCTGCAGCTGCCATGCAGTTTGTGGATCAGATCCACCAGCCCTTCCGGCTGCTCGCCAACCAGTTGCTCTTCCACTTTGTTACGTACCTCCGGCATAAAAGCGATCAGCATCTGCAGCATCTCCCTCGCCAGATCTGGCTTCATCGCCGCCTGGCGCAGCGCCAGCTGCCAGTCGAGCGTCTGGTTATGGTCGATGACCGGCTCTGTGGGCGGTATCGCCGCCGGGGCGATGCTGTGTACTCCGGGCTGATAGCGCAGCAGCAGGGCGTGCAGTTTCTCTTCTTCGATCGGCTTCGCCAGATAGTCGTTCATGCCGGCGCTCAGGAGCTTCTCGCGCTGGCCCTCCAGGGCGTGTGCGGTGACGGCGATAACCGGCGTTAGCTGGTGATGCGGCAGATGATGGATAAGCTCACAAGCGCGGATGCCGTCCATATCCGGCATCTGAATATCCATCAGGATCAGATCCATCTGCAGTTGCTTGGCCTTGTCCACCGCCTGCTGGCCGCTGTCGCAGAGGATCACCTGCTGCACAAGGTCATCCAGCAGGGCGCCAATGAGCTTCAGGTTTGCCGGGTTGTCGTCGACGGCCATCACGGTCATCGGCAGCTTATGGCTGTCGGCCTGCGTCAACGGCGCGGAGGCTGTCGCATGATTGGTGGCCACCAGCGCTGGCAGTAAACGGGTGGTGGTGAGCGGTTTCAACAGGCAGGCGGCGACGCCATCGCGTTTCAGTGCTTCGGCGCTAACCTGGGCATGACACGGCAGAGCCAGCAGTACGTTGTCTGACATCGCGCAGGCTTTGGCCAATTTTTCCCGGTGCGGTGACAAATCGCGCATTGAGACCGGGATACCGACCAGCAGAATGTCGTACTGGGCTTCCGCTAGCGAGGAGAAGGTGGGGCTGTAGATCACCTCCAGCGGCGTGGCGGCCAGCATCTCCAGCGTGCACTGCGCCGCCGTCGCGTTGGCTTCCACATAGGCCAGACGCTTGCCCGCCAGCCCGTCGGTATTCAGCATATCCGGGATGGCGTTCGGGTTGAGATCGAGGTTGATATGGAACCAGAAGGTGGAGCCGCGGTTCGGCTGACTGTGAAACGAGATATCGCCGCCCATCTCCTTGACCAGACGCTGGGTGATCACCAGCCCGAGCCCGGTGCCGCCGTGGCGGCGTGAAATACTGGCATCGGCCTGACGGAAGGCCTGGAACAGCCGGGACTGATCGCGCTCGGGGATGCCGATGCCGGTATCGTGGATCTGAATTTCGATCTGCACCCGCGAATTACTGATGGCCCGCTGCTCCACCAGCACGTCGATATTACCGTGCTCGGTAAATTTGATGGCGTTGCCCACGAGGTTGGTCACAATCTGCTGCAGACGCAGCGGGTCGCCGATGACGTTATCCGGCACGTTGTTCTTAATGTTCAGCGTCAGCTCCAGCCCCTTATCATGCGCGGAATGCGCCAGCAGGGTGACCACCTCATCAAGCGAGGTGCGCAGCAGGAACGGAATGCTCTCCAGGATGAGTTTCCCCGCCTCCAGCTTGGAAAAGTCGAGCACGTCGTTGATGATCGCCAGCAGATTATTGGCCGAGCGTTCGATGGTGGTCAGGTGGTCGCGCTGCGTGGCGTTGAGATCGGTTTTCAGCGTCAGGCGGGTAAAGCCGATCACCCCATTGAGCGGGGTGCGCAGTTCGTGGGACATATTGGCCAGGAATTCAGACTTAATGCGCGCCGCCTCCTGGGCGCGCTTTTTCGCCAGGTCCAGTTCGACGTTCTGAATCTCCATCTGCTCAAGGGTTTCCCGCAGATCGGAGGTGGCCTGGTCGACGTTGTGCTGCATCTCCTCATGGTACGCCGCCAGCGACATGGCCATCGAGTTGATGCCGTTTTTCAGCATATCCAGCTCGCCGAGCATAAAGCCCTCGACCCGACTGTCCAGCTGCCCACGGCGGATGCGGTCGACGGTATTGACCATATTGCGGATAGGGCCGGTGACGTCGCGCATCAGGCGCCAGCCGAAGATCAGCGCAATGCCGATGCAGAACAGCATCATCACGCTGGAGATGAAAATCTCTTTGTACTGCTGCAGGCGGACCGATTTCAGATCCAGCTCCAGCGCGACGTAGCCCAGCATATTGCCCGGCATTTTGGCATCGGATTCGGGGGATTCATCCGGCGAATAACTTTCCGAGACGATCGGCGTGCGCAGGATCATCATGTCGCCGTCGCGGATGACGCTGAGACGACGGGGAAACGCCTCGCCTTTTGGGATCTGCAGGTCGCTGGGGTTGAGCTGGTAATTGGAGGTGACAAACAGGCGGTTATGCGAATCGTACACCGAGATGGCCCGCACGATCTCCGAGTGGCGACGATGCAGAACGCTGATCAACTGGCCGATGGATTCGCGGTTTTGCAGATTCATGCCATATTCGCTGGAGACCGCCAGCGGCTCAATAATGCTGGTGCCGGCGTCCTCCAGCTGACGTTGCAGGTCGTTATAACGGTGAGCGACAAAGAAAACACTGAGCAACAGCCCTATCAGGACGGTTGGCGCCAGAATCAGAATCATCATGCGAGCACGCAGGCTGTAGTTGGTCATGCGGTTCCATTATGGGAGAATATAGACATCATCGTTCGGTGCGCGTCGGTGCGCGTCGGTGCGCTTCGCGGCGCTGCCGCTCTGAACGAGCTCGTTTTATTTGATTGAGACAACTCTCTACGATGGCGCAATTCTACTCTGCAAAACGGCGTGTGACGACGCGCCAGATCATAACCGTTACAGTCAACGACCTCGATCCCTTTGGCCAGGGCGTGGCCCGCCACCAGGGGAAAGCGCTGTTCGTCGGCGGCGTGCTGCCGCAGGAGCAGGCTGAGGTGGTGCTGGTGGAAGACAAAAAGCAGTACGCCCGCGCTCAGGTAAAACGCCGTCTGACCGACAGCCCGCAGCGCCAGGCGCCGCGCTGCCCCCATTTTGGCGTTTGCGGCGGTTGCCAACAGCAGCATGCCAGCATCACGCTTCAGCAGCAAAGTAAACGCGCCGCGCTGGCGCGCCTGATGAAGCGCGAGGTGGATGAGATCATCGCCGGCGAGCCGTGGGGGTATCGCCGTCGCGCGCGCTTAAGCTTGAATTATCAGCCAAAGACCCAACAATTGCAGATGGGTTTTCGTCAGGCCAGCGACAAAGCGATCGTCGAGGTGGTGCAGTGCCCTGTTTTGGTGCCCCAACTTGAGGCGCTGCTGCCCGCCGTGCGCGAGTGCTTAAGCGCGCTGAGCGCATTACGCCACCTTGGCCACGTCGAGCTGGTGCTGGCGGACAACGGCCCACTAATGGTGCTGCGCCATACCGCTGCGCTGCCGGCCGCTGACAGGGAAAAACTGGAACGTTTTTCGCAAACTCACGGTCTTTCCCTGTACCTCGCGCCGCAAAGCGAGATACTGGAACATATTCACGGCGAAGCGCCATGGTATACCTCAGACGGACTACGCTTAGTGTTCAGTCCGCGGGATTTTATCCAGGTCAACGACGGCGTGAATCAGCAGATGGTGCGTACCGCGCTGGCGTGGCTGGATCTGCAGCCCGAAGACCGGGTGCTGGATCTGTTCTGCGGGATGGGCAATTTTACCCTGTCGCTGGCGACTCGCGCCGCCCACGTGGTCGGGGTGGAAGGGGTGCCGGCGCTGGTGGAGAAGGGGCGGGAAAATGCCGCCCTCAATGGTTTATCCAATGTCACCTTCTTCCATGAAAATCTGGAAGAGGATGTCACCCGCCAGGCCTGGGCGAAGCACGGCTTTGATAAAGTGCTGCTGGACCCAGCCCGCGCCGGCGCGCCGGGCGTGATGCCGCATATTATAAAACTGGCGCCGCGGCGGGTGGTGTATGTTTCCTGCAACCCGGCGACGCTGGCGCGAGACAGCGAAACCCTGTTGCAGGCTGGATATCAGATTCAACGCCTGGCGATGCTGGATATGTTCCCGCATACCGGTCATCTGGAATCAATGGTGTTGTTTGAGCGCAGGCTTACATAAGGTCATTCACAACGTCGCAGAAGAGCCGCCCCGGCCATCAATGCTGACGCGACCTGCAGGATGACATGTAGAAAGTTGAGGCTTGCCGACTTCGGCAGGCCGGTCCCTTAAGGAGAGGACAATGGTTGCGGTAAGAAGTGCACATCTTAATAAAGCTGGTGAATTTGACCCGAAGAAATGGATCGCGAGTCTGGGGATTTCCAGCCAGCAGTCGTGTGAGCGCTTAGCCGAAACCTGGGATTATTGTCGCGAAAAAACGCAAGGACACCCGCTGGCGGACCTGCTGCTGTGGCGGGGCGTCGAAATGGTGGAGATCCTCTCCACCCTAAGTATGGATATCGATACCCTGCGCGCGGCGCTGCTGTTCCCGCTGGCCGACAGCGAAGTCGTCAGCGAAGCGGTTATGCAGGAGAGCGTGGGTAAATCGGTCGTGACCCTGATTCACGGGGTACGGGACATGGCCGCCATCCGTCAGCTGAAAGCTACTCATACCGACTCAGTATCTTCCGAGCAGGTGGATAACATTCGCCGCATGCTGCTGGCGATGGTGGACGATTTCCGCTGCGTGGTTATCAAGCTTGCCGAACGTATCGCGCATCTGCGCGAGGTCAAGGACGCGCCGGAAGATGAGCGCGTGCTGGCGGCGAAAGAGTGCACCAATATCTATGCTCCCCTGGCGAACCGCTTAGGTATCGGCCAGCTGAAGTGGGAGCTGGAAGATTACTGCTTCCGCTACCTGCACCCGGCAGAGTACAAGCGTATTGCCAAACTGCTCCACGAACGCCGTATCGACCGCGAGCATTATATCGACGAGTTCGTCGGCCACCTGCGGGCAGAAATGAAAGCCGAAGGGGTCAAGGCCGAGGTCTATGGTCGGCCGAAGCATATCTACAGCATCTGGCGCAAAATGCAGAAAAAACACCTCGCCTTTGACGAGTTGTTTGACGTTCGCGCGGTGCGCATCGTGGCCGAGCGGTTGCAGGATTGTTATGCCGCGCTGGGGATCGTTCATACTCACTACCGTCATCTGCCGGATGAGTTCGATGATTACGTGGCCAACCCGAAACCCAACGGCTACCAGTCTATCCACACCGTGGTGCTGGGGCCGAGCGGCAAGACGGTGGAGATTCAAATCCGCACCCGGCAGATGCATGAAGACGCCGAGCTGGGCGTGGCCGCGCACTGGAAGTACAAAGAGGGCGCGGGAGCGGGTACCAGCGGCGGTCGCGGCTATGAGGACCGTATCGCCTGGCTGCGCAAGCTGATTGCCTGGCAGGAAGAGATGGCCGACTCCGGCGAAATGCTCGACGAAGTGCGCAGCCAGGTCTTTGACGACCGGGTGTATGTCTTTACGCCGAAAGGCGACGTGGTGGACCTGCCGGCGGGGTCGACGCCGCTCGATTTTGCCTACCATATCCACAGCGACGTCGGTCATCGCTGCATCGGCGCTAAAATCGGCGGCCGCATCGTGCCGTTTACCTATCAGCTGCAGATGGGCGATCAGATCGAAATTATTACCCAGAAGCAGCCGAACCCGAGCCGCGACTGGCTCAACCCTAACCTCGGCTACGTTACCACCAGCCGCGGACGCTCCAAAATTCACGCCTGGTTCCGTAAGCAGGATCGCGACAAAAACATTCTTGCCGGCCGGCAGATCCTTGATGACGAGCTGGAACATCTGGGCATCAGCCTGAAGGATGCGGAAAAGCACCTGCTGCCGCGCTACAATTTCAACGAGCTCGATGAACTGCTGGCGGCCATCGGCGGCGGCGATATCCGTCTCAACCAGATGGTCAACTTCCTGCAGGCGCAGTTCAATAAACCGAGCGCCGCCGAGCAGGATGCGGCAGCGCTGAAGCAGCTGCAGCAGAAAACCTATGCTCCGCAGAACCGCACCAAGGATAATGGCCGGGTGGTGGTGGAAGGGGTTGGCAATCTGATGCACCATATTGCCCGCTGCTGCCAGCCGATCCCGGGCGATGAGATCGTCGGCTTTATCACTCAAGGGCGCGGGATTTCCGTGCATCGCGCCGACTGCGATCAGCTCGCTGAACTGCAGTCGCATGCCCCGGAGCGCATCGTCGATGCGGTATGGGGCGAAAGCTACTCGGCGGGATATTCGCTGGTGGTCAGGGTGGAGGCGAACGATCGCAGCGGGTTACTGCGCGATATCACCACCATCCTCGCCAATGAGAAGGTGAACGTGCTGGGCGTTGCCAGCCGCAGCGATACCCGTCAGCAGCTGGCCACCATCGATATGACCATCGAGATTTACAACCTGCAGGTGCTGGGCCGGGTGCTCGGTAAGCTGAACCAGGTGCCCGATGTGATCGACGCGCGTCGTCTGCACGGCGGTTAATTCGTCTCCAGGCCGGATAAGGCGAAGCCGCCATCCGGCAATTTCGCAACGTCGGATAAGGTCGAAAGGCCTTATCCAGCCGACTTTTTTTTTGAATTTCCAGGATTGTCACATGACTCAAATTGACCGCTTGCTCGGCATCATGCGCCGCCTGCGCGACCCGGAAAACGGCTGCCCGTGGGATAAAGAGCAGACCTTTGCCACCATCGCTCCCTATACCCTCGAAGAAACCTATGAAGTGCTGGACGCTATTTCGCGAGAGGATTTTGACGACCTGCGCGGTGAGCTGGGCGATCTGCTGTTCCAGGTGGTGTTCTATGCGCAGATGGCGCAGGAAGAGGGACGTTTTAACTTTGACGATATCTGCGCCGCCATCAGCGACAAGCTGGAGCGCCGCCATCCCCATATCTTCGCTGATGCCACCGCGGGAAACAGCAGCGAAGTCCTGGCCCGCTGGGAGCAGATCAAAAGCGCGGAGCGGGCGGAAAAAGCCCAGAACTCGGCGCTGGACGACATTCCGCATAGCCTGCCGGCGTTGATGCGCGCGCATAAAATCCAGCGTCGCTGCTCGGCGGTCGGTTTTGACTGGACCTCGCTGGGCCCGGTGCTCGACAAAGTGCATGAAGAAATTGATGAAGTGATGCATGAAGCGCAGCAGGCGGTGGTGGATGAAGCGAAACTGGAAGAGGAAGTGGGCGATCTGCTGTTCGCCACGGTGAATTTATCCCGCCATTTAGGGGTCAAAGCCGAGGTGGCGCTGCAAAAAGCGAACCGCAAATTCGAGCGGCGCTTTCGCGAAGTCGAGCGCATTGTCGCCGCCCGCGGCCTGGAAATGACCGGCGTCGACCTCGATACCATGGAAGAAGTATGGCAACAGGTAAAACGCCAGGAAACTGATCTCTAACGAGTTTTCGTGATCAAGCGCGATTTGTGTGATTTTATAAATAACAAGCGCTTGATTTACGTCAAAAACATTTCGCCAAAAGCGTCTATTTTCTCTTTCCGTTATGTCGTTGAAACACCATGTAGCCTGCCTCTTCGAGTTGTTCGGGTCGCAACACAGGTGCAACTTGAAGAACGAAGGGGAGGGGAAGAATGAAAGTTTGTGGCGTCACGCATGTTCGGGTATACTACTTTCCCGTCCTGGTTATTCCATCGTTTTACCCTAACTTCTCAGGTTCAGCATGACAACGAACTATATTTTTGTGACCGGCGGGGTCGTATCCTCTCTGGGTAAAGGCATTGCCGCAGCCTCCCTGGCAGCCATTCTTGAAGCCCGTGGTCTCAACGTGACCATCATGAAACTGGATCCGTATATCAACGTCGATCCGGGCACCATGAGCCCAATCCAGCATGGGGAAGTGTTCGTTACTGAAGACGGCGCAGAAACCGATCTGGACCTGGGCCACTACGAGCGTTTCATCCGCACCAAGATGACTCGTCGCAACAACTTCACCACCGGTCGAATCTACTCCGACGTGCTGCGTAAAGAGCGCCGTGGCGACTATCTGGGCGCAACCGTACAGGTTATTCCGCACATCACCAACGCCATTAAAGAGCGCGTACTGGCTGGCGGCGAAGGCCATGACGTGGTGCTGGTGGAAATCGGCGGTACCGTAGGCGATATCGAATCCCTGCCGTTCCTCGAAGCTATTCGTCAGATGGCGGTAGAGATCGGCCGCGAGCATACCCTGTTTATGCACCTGACTTTAGTGCCGTACATGGCCGCCGCCGGTGAAGTCAAAACCAAACCGACTCAGCACTCCGTGAAAGAGCTGCTCTCCATCGGTATTCAGCCTGACATCCTGATTTGCCGCTCCGATCGCGCGGTTCCGGCCAACGAACGGGCGAAAATTGCTTTGTTCTGTAACGTTCCGGAAAAGGCTGTTATTTCTCTGAAAGACGTCGATTCCATTTATAAAATTCCAGGCCTGTTGAAATCTCAGGGGCTGGACGATTATATTTGTAAACGATTCAGCTTAACTTGTCCGGAAGCAAACCTGGCCGAATGGGAACAGGTAATCTATGAAGAAGCCAATCCGGCAGGCGAAGTCACCATCGGCATGGTCGGTAAGTACATTGAACTGCCGGACGCCTACAAGTCGGTGATTGAAGCGCTGAAACACGGTGGTCTGAAAAACCGCGTTACCGTCAACATCAAGCTGATCGATTCGCAGGATGTGGAAACGCGCGGCGTCGAAATCCTCAAGGATTTAGATGCTATCCTTATCCCGGGCGGCTTCGGCTACCGCGGTGTGGAAGGTAAGATCGCCACCGCGCGCTATGCGCGTGAGAACAATATTCCTTATCTGGGCATTTGCCTGGGTATGCAGGTTGCGCTGATTGAATTCGCGCGCAACGTAGCGGGTATGGAAAACGCCAACTCGACGGAATTTGTGCCAGACTGTAAATACCCGGTTGTGGCCCTGATTACCGAATGGCGTGACGAAGATGGCAACGTTGAAGTCCGCTCTGAGAAGAGCGATCTGGGCGGCACCATGCGCCTGGGCGCGCAGCAGTGCCAGCTGGATGAGGATTCTCTGGTACGCCAGCTGTACGGCGAGCCGACCATCACCGAGCGCCATCGTCACCGCTACGAAGTCAACAACATGTTGTTGAAACCGATTGAAGCTGCCGGTCTGCGCGTTGCGGGCCGTTCCGGGGATGATCAGTTGGTCGAGATCATCGAAGTGCCGAACCATCCGTGGTTTGTGGCCTGCCAGTTCCACCCGGAGTTTACTTCGACGCCGCGTGATGGACACCCGCTGTTTGCCGGCTTTGTGAAAGCCGCCAGCGAGTACCAGAAACGCCAGGCGAAGTAAAAAGAGTTAGAACGGCAATGCACCCATCCGGGTGCATTGTTTGTCTGGAGTTTTAGTTTAACTTGTACTGAGGAAAACCTAATGTCCAAAATCGTTAAAGTCATCGGTCGTGAAATCATCGACTCCCGTGGTAACCCGACTGTTGAAGCCGAAGTACACCTGGAAGGTGGTTTCGTCGGTATGGCAGCTGCTCCGTCAGGTGCTTCTACTGGTTCCCGCGAAGCGCTGGAACTGCGCGATGGCGACAAATCCCGTTTCCTGGGTAAAGGCGTAACCAAAGCTGTTGCTGCGGTAAACGGCCCGATCGCTCAGGCAATCCTGGGCAAAGATGCCAAAGATCAGGCTGGCATCGACAAGATCATGATCGACCTGGACGGTACTGAAAACAAATCTAACTTCGGTGCGAACGCAATCCTGGCCGTTTCTCTGGCGAACGCCAAAGCAGCTGCTGCCTCCAAAGGCCTGCCGCTGTACGCGCACATCGCTGAACTGAACGGCACTCCGGGCAAATACTCCATGCCGGTTCCGATGATGAACATCATCAACGGCGGTGAGCACGCTGACAACAACGTCGACATCCAGGAATTCATGATTCAGCCGGTTGGCGCGCCGACCCTGAAAGAAGCAGTACGCATGGGTTCTGAAGTGTTCCATCACCTGGCGAAAGTGCTGAAGTCCAAAGGCATGAACACTGCCGTTGGTGACGAAGGCGGCTACGCGCCGAACCTGGGTTCCAACGCCGAAGCGCTGGCTGTTATCGCTGAAGCGGTTAAAGCAGCAGGCTACGAGCTGGGCAAAGACATCACCCTGGCGATGGACTGCGCAGCGTCTGAATTCTACAAAGACGGTAAATACGTTCTGGCCGGCGAAGGCAACAAAGCGTTCACCTCTGAAGAGTTCACTCACTTCCTGGAAGAGCTGACCAAACAGTACCCGATCGTCTCCATCGAAGATGGCCTGGACGAATCTGACTGGGAAGGTTTCGCTTACCAGACCAAAGTACTGGGCGACAAAATCCAGCTGGTTGGTGACGACCTGTTCGTAACCAACACCAAGATCCTGAAAGAAGGCATCGAAAAAGGCATCGCTAACTCCATCCTGATCAAATTCAACCAGATCGGTTCTCTGACCGAAACTCTGGCTGCTATCAAGATGGCGAAAGACGCTGGCTACACCGCTGTCATCTCTCACCGTTCTGGCGAAACTGAAGACGCGACCATCGCCGACCTGGCTGTGGGTACCGCTGCAGGCCAGATCAAAACCGGTTCTATGAGCCGTTCTGACCGCGTTGCTAAATACAACCAGCTGATTCGTATCGAAGAAGCGCTGGGTGAGCAAGCGCCGTTCAATGGTCGTAAAGAGATCAAAGGCCAGGCTTAATCCTGTCCTGATGAAATAACCATGCCAGCCTTCGGGCTGGCATTTTTTTTATACCTGCGGCCATTATTTAAAGTCGACGGCCATTTGCTGAGGGATCGACAGCCCGCGGGTGGTTTCCACGCAGCGGTCGATGTAATCGGTAAAGCGCGGCGGTTTTGGCATCCCCATGCTCAGCAGCTTGTCGTTGCTAAAGCGCACGTTCAGCGTGGCGAACGCGCCATATAAGCGCATCGCTTTCAGCATCAGTCGCTCATTGCACGGCCCAAAAATTCCTTTCAGTTCGCGACGCATTTTGACCAGCGTTTCATAACTCACCTGGGCGTACTTATCTCCCACCGGCGCCTGCTCCAGCGCCAGGGCCATCGCCCGGTCGATGTCGGCAAACTTCACGCTGTTCTCCTCACCGGCAGAGATATGCACTACCTCGCCATGGGCCAGCGGCTGGTTAAGCAGCATCAGCAGGGCGTCGGCGCAGTAGTCCACCGGGATAACATCGATCCGGTCCTCCATCGCGCACATAAATTTCTGCAGCATCAGCCCCATGCTGAACACCCAGAAAATACTGCTGGAAGGCCGGCAGCCGTGATGAGTATGGCCCACCACAATAGAAGGGCGGGCAATGACCAGCGGTAGCGTAGGGCAGTGCTGCTGCATCAGTTGCTCGATGGCCGATTTCGAGTGGGTATATTCCACCAGATGCTCGGCGCGCTGCCGAAATTCCGCGCTCTCGGCGACCAGCGAATCCGGCTCCGGTGAGCAGGACATTGCGGTGCCGACGTGGAGAAAACGCTGCAGACCCGCCACCTGCGCCATCCGTTGCGCCAGACGCAGCGTACCCGTAACGTTAACCTTCCAGATGAGCGGGTTGCTGCCAAACGAGGCGACAGCGGCGCAGTTGAGAACATGGGTGACTTGCTCAAGCCGCGGATCGTTAAGAAAATGCTCCGGAGAGGCGAGATCGCCCAGCAGGATCTGCTGCGGTCGCAGCATCGCCAGTTTCTCCTCGGCGATGTTGAACTTACGCATGTTTTCCTTGACCCGTTCCAGGCCTGCCTCGGGGCTGTTGGCACGCACCAGTAGCAGCAGATCTAATTGGCTATCCTGATGGAGTATTTTCTCTAACGCCGCGCCGCCCAGAAAACCGGTGACGCCGGTAATGAATAATGTGGTCATAAACGCTATCTCATTATGGTTGGTCTGCGGGATTCTAGGAGGGCCAAAGTAAACGACGATTAAATAAAAAATGGCGGGCAGCAGGACTTTATTAAGAGGGGCTTAAGCTTATTTTCGGCGGCGGATTGGATTCGACTCTCAGACCAGGTAAATAATTCACTCTTTCATGTATCAATTTGTACATGCATGTATTTAAACATGTTTTTATTTTTCCGCTGACGTTTTTTATGTTCTGGTATATAACACGAAAAACATCTTCTGTTACATCTTTCTTCGCTGCAGTACGCTCCGCTGTTTATTTAAATCCTTACCACACTAATGAAATAAACGAAAACAGATGCATACTTTTAATTAACAATGAATAACGTCCGGGGTGAGAAAGCGACCCCGTGAGGGAAAAACGATCGCAGCGCAGGACAAGACCTGGACAGTGAAATCTGCGATAATAAGCGTTTATCACCCTAAACAGAGATGACTATGCAGTACCCGATTAACGAGATGTTCCAGACCCTGCAAGGCGAGGGTTACTTCACCGGCGTGCCTGCCATTTTTATTCGTCTGCAGGGATGCCCGGTAGGATGCGCGTGGTGTGACACCAAGCATACCTGGGACAAACTGGCCGATCGGGAAGTGTCGTTGTTCAGCATCCTGGCGAAAACCAAAGAGAGCGATAAGTGGGGGCCGGCAAGCAGTGAAGATCTGCTGGCGATTATCGGTCGTCAGGGGTGGACTGCCCGCCACGTGGTCATTACCGGCGGTGAGCCCTGCATTCACGACTTAACGCCGTTAACCTCGCTTCTGGAACAAAACGGCTTTAGCTGTCAGATTGAAACCAGCGGCACCCATGAAGTGCTTTGCAGCCACAACACCTGGGTGACGGTTTCCCCGAAGGTCAACATGCGCGGCGGGTATGACGTGCTGTCTCAGGCCCTGCAGCGGGCGGATGAGATCAAGCATCCGGTAGGGCGCGTCCGCGACATCGAAGCGCTGGACGAACTGCTGGAAACGCTGAGCGATGACAAACCGCGGATCATCGCCCTGCAGCCGATCAGTCAGAAAGAAGACGCGACGCGCTTGTGTATCGACACCTGCATCGCCCGTAACTGGCGCCTGTCCATGCAGACGCATAAATATCTGAATATCGCTTAAATATTTCGCCGGGTGGGCCATCGCCACCCGGCGTACCGGCTATGCGTTAGACCAGCTTTGAATGGTGTCAACGTTCTGCAGATCGCCGTGGATGACCTGATACGACTTCTTCAAAATGACATCGGTATACTGGGTTAACTCTCTGAAAATCCCTTTATTTAGCGCCTCATAGCGTCTGGCGTTTCGTTCAACCGGCATAAATACATCTTTCACCCTGACCATATTGTCGATGGCTGCTTCATAGGAAGGATACAGACCCAACCCCACTGCCGTGTTGATTGCGGCGCCAAGGCTTGCGCAGCCGTTAATAGCGTTGCGTCGGGCCGGAAGGTTGAATACATCGGCAAAGATTTGCATAAACAGGTCGCTGTTCGATCCCCCGCCGGTGATGATGATATGTTTAGCGAAGTGGTTCATTTCATTGCACATATTGTCGTAGTTATTCTTCAACGTCAGCGCAACGCTCTCCAGTATAGAGCGGTAAATCCAGGCATAGTCCATGCTGGAGTCAAAGCCGATCATAATACCGCGTTTGTAGGGTTCCCACGGGTTGGTCAGCCAGTCCAGTACGGTCATCAGGCCGTTACAGCCAGGAGGCACCGCTGAGGCCTTTTGATTGAGCAGATCTTCCGCTGAGAGTCCCTGTGCTTTGGCATCCTGAATCAAGGAGTCGCCCAACATGTCCCGCAGCCAGCTGACGGTCCACATCCCTTTACGAATACCGTACCCTTCATACAACAACGTTTCCGGAATGGAAGACATAATTGGCCAGTACGCAACCGGATCCTTCGGCAGTTGCTTTCCGTTCATCATTAGCGCGATATAGGTGCCTAACGAAATAACCGCCGTTTCATCATCCAGAAGCCCTGCGCCAAGTGCTTCGACCGGCTTATCGCTGGTGGTACAGACAACGGGCAACCCAGCCGGGAAGCCGGTGGCGAGAGCCGCCTGTGCGGTAAGATGGCCTAAGATTGTCCCCGGCATCTGCACATCAAAGAGCATGTGACGCGGGATATTAAACTTCTTCATCACCGCGTCATCATCGCTCCATGACCAAGATTTATAATCAACGGGCCACTGACCAAAGTAGTTGGCGATATTGTCTTTAAACTCGCCGGTTAAGCGGTGCGACAAATAGCCTGAAAATGACGTGACCCAGGCCACTTCTGGATTAGTGTGTTCGTAAGGCCGGGTAACGCGGGCGTCCTGCCAACTGATTAGCGGTTCTGCAGGCGTGCCGTCTGCTTTAAGCAACGCGCGACAGCAGCGGATAGAGCCGAGTCCGACACCGACAATGTCTTCTCTGCGGCCTGTAAACTGACTCATAAGATCTTTTGCGGCGTAACAGAGGGAAGTCCACAAATCGTCGTCAGGATGTTCAGCCGTGTTGGCGTCCGGGGTATGCATCGGCTGCAGCAGACCTTTGCCCTCGCAAACCACGTTTCCCTGCAGATCGTACATCACGACTTTGGTACTCTGGCTTCCACCGTCGATTCCAATGATGTATTTCTTGAGCATTGTTATTCTCCTTTAAATTTGCATCATCACTCGCCAGTGGTTTCAGCGGCCAGCGAGGTCTTGTTTTCTGGTGTGGCATCGGCGCCGCGGATTTTCCTGAATAGCAGGAAGGTAAAGAGGATCACCATGCACAGCGCGGCTAAGCCCATCAGCCACATATTGCGGTAGGCTTCTTCGGCAGGGAGGGTGTCCTGCCAGTGGCCAACAATCGGATAGACAAAAACGTCTGGCAGGAAGCCAATCACTGAGCAGATACCGACGGTCGTTCCCATGATGTAGCTGGGGGTTCTTGCTTCACCGGGACACGCCCAGTAAAGCCCGCGAGAGGCGTAGCAGGTGAATCCCAGCAGCAGAATCAGGCCGATCCCCATGGCAACGGACTGCGGATGAGAATTGGTCGCCAGCAGCGCGATAAGCGCCAGTACCCCAACGATCGACAGCAACTGAATGACGCGGGTCGGTGATTTTACCTTGCTATAAGTCGTGATAATGCCGCCCAGCGGGCCGCAGATGGCACGGAAAATTTTGTTAATGACAATTCCCATATAGCTCGCGGCCACCAGCGACATACCGTACATTTCCGTCAGATAGTTGGTGGAGTAGCTGAGAATGGCGTAGATAGTGAAGACGCCAAAAATCACCATGCTGCAGTACCAGGTGGTGCTGATGCGCAGGACAGCCAGAATGTCGCTTAACTGGAACGCTTTTTTTTCTTCTTTCGCAGTATTGCTATGCTGAGGGGCATCGCTGACGAAGAACCAGCACAATATACCCAACAGGATATAAACCACGCTGTAGATAATGATTACCGCTTTCAGGCTGTTACTGTCATCGGGGGCGAAGCGGGAGAATGCCCACATGGTAAATACCGCCAGCGACATGACGCCTACGCCGCGCAGCCCCTCCATCCAGCCCATAATTTTTCCCTGCTCGCTGTGGTCGCCAAGTAAAGATGCGGCTTTAATTGATACCGACCACAGCATCAGAATCGTGGTGATAGCGAAGGCGACCTGAATGCATAGCATGACCCACAGAGGCGGATAGGTTGCCATTAAGAAACCGAGAAGACCGGTAATAATCATTGCTGAAGTAATCATTTTTCGATGGGAAAATTTATCAGCAATAACTCCGCTGGGAGCGTAAAGAATAATGGCAGCAATACCAAAAGTGCTCATGATTAAGCCAATTTCGGTATTGCTGAATCCCATAAATTTAGCCATGGGGATCTGAAAGATGTATCGCAAATAGGCAAGGTCAAAGCTGACACCACCGCTAAAGCTAATAATGGCAAGGGTTATCCAACGGCGATATGAAGTCTGTTGCATATCGTAATCTCATTTTAATATACCCTTCATACTTCAAGTTGCTGATGCGTTGGCTGCGTTCACTCACCCGAATCACTTACTACAGTAAGCTCATCGGGATTCGTTAACTTGCTGCCTTCCTGCAACTCGAATTATTTTTGGTATAGGCGAAAAAAAGAGAAAAGTAAACCGCCTTTTTCAGGTGGATTACTTTTCTCTGGTCTCTAGTAATTGTGCTTAGGAATAGCATGTCAGCCTGAAGTTTAGTGTGAGAGTAATCACGCTTCACAATTTTAACCGTATTTCTAAAGCGAAATAATCATCTGTGATTGTGATCACATTAGAGGCGCAAGCGCTATGCTAAAAATTACTTCAGTTACCAGAGATAATGAGAAAGGTGACTTCCCTCTCGCAGGGGAAGTTGCCTTTCTTTTTTTTTGCCTAAAGGAATTTGGAGCCAAACTATGTCGATCGAATCTCTTGATGCGTTCTCAATGAATTTCTTCTCATTGCAAGGTAAAACGGCGATTGTCACCGGGGGCAATAGCGGCCTGGGGCAGGCCTTTGCTATGGCTCTGGCGAAAGCAGGCGCCAACTTATTTATCCCAAGCTTTGTTCAGGACAACGGCGAAACCAGGAAAATCATTGAAAAGCAGGGTGTTGAGGTTGAATTCATGCAGGTGGATATCACTGAGAAAGGGGTACCTGGAAAGATTATCGCTGCCTGCTGCGAGCGTTTTGGTACGGTGGATATTCTGGTCAATAACGCCGGGATTTGTAAACTAAATAAGGTCTTGGACTTCGGCCGCGCGGATTGGGATCCGATGATTGATGTTAACCTGACGGCAGCTTTCGAACTGAGTTATGAAGCGGCTAAAATCATGATTCCGCAAAATAGCGGAAAAATCATTAACATTTGCTCCTTATTCTCTTATCTTGGCGGCCAATGGTCTCCCGCTTATTCTGCAACAAAACATGCGCTTGCCGGTTTCACCAAGGCTTATTGTGATGAACTCGGTCAATATAATATTCAGGTTAACGGTATTGCTCCTGGTTATTATGCGACGGATATTACATTAGCTACCCGGAGTAATCCAGAAACTAATCAGCGGGTACTGGACCATATTCCGGCAAATCGATGGGGTAATACTCAGGACCTGATGGGCGCTGCTGTATTCCTGGCCAGTCAGGCATCAAATTATGTTAACGGTCATCTGTTGGTCGTTGATGGTGGTTATCTGGTTCGTTAATTTGTAATCGGTGGTTTCTGTTTTTATTATTCCGAATTAATTATCAGGAAGGAATGACTATGTCTTTATCCCGAGAAGCAATTGTTGATCAATTAAAAGAAATTGTTGGCTCCGATCGCGTTATTACTGATGAGGCTGTTTTAAAACGAAATAGTATCGACCGTTTTCGTAAATATGCTGACATTCATGGCGTCTTTACTCTGCCGCTGCCTGCCGCGGTCGTTAAGCTAGGTTCAACCGAACAGGTTTCTAATGTGTTGGCGTTTATGAACCAGCATAAGATCAATGGAGTCCCTCGCACTGGCGCATCGGCAACGGAAGGTGGTCTGGAAACCGTGGTTGAGAATTCCGTAGTGCTGGACGGCGCCGGGATGAACCACATCCTGAATATCGATATTGAAAACATGCAGGCGACCGCGCAGTGCGGTGTACCGCTAGAGGTGTTGGAGAATGCACTGCGGGCTAAAGGCTACACCACCGGGCATTCGCCGCAGTCGAAACCGCTGGCGCAGATGGGGGGCCTGGTGGCGACCCGCAGCATTGGTCAATTTTCCACGCTTTACGGCGCAATTGAAGATATGGTTGTCGGTCTCGAGGCTGTGCTGGCGGATGGTACCGTTACTCGTATCAAAAACGTCCCGCGCCGCGCCGCCGGGCCGGATATACGCCACATCGTCATCGGTAACGAGGGCGCCCTGTGTTATATCACTGAAGTGACGGTGAAAATCTTCAAGTTCACGCCGGAAAATAACCTTTTCTACGGCTATATTCTCGACGATATGAAAGTCGGATTTAATATCCTCCGGGAAGTCA
This sequence comes from Klebsiella sp. GG_Kp175, assembly GCF_040062325.1. Taxonomy (NCBI): domain Bacteria; kingdom Pseudomonadati; phylum Pseudomonadota; class Gammaproteobacteria; order Enterobacterales; family Enterobacteriaceae; genus Klebsiella; species Klebsiella sp. GG_Kp175. The sequence continues at coordinate 587,012 of NZ_JBEAFX010000001.1, forward strand.
TGGTGGAAGGGTATCGCCCGTCAATTGCCCGTCTGTATGATGCAGAAGATGGCACCCAGCACTTTACCCATTTTGCCGATGGCAAGTGCGTACTGATCTTTATGGCGGAGGGCAATCCGCTGATCGCCAAAGCGACCGGGCAGGGGATTGCGGAAATCGTTGCACGTTACCCGCAGTGCCAGCGTGTGGACAGCAAGCTGATTGAAAACTGGTTTAATCACCTGAACTGGGGCCCGGAAAAAGTGGCTGCCGAGCGCGTGCAGATCCTGAAAACCAGCAATATGGGCTTTACTACGGAGGTTTCGGGCTGCTGGAGTTGTATCCACGAGATCTATGAAAGCGTTATCCATCGGATTCGCACGGAATTCCCGCACGCGGACGATATCACCATGCTGGGCGGTCACTCTTCTCATAGCTATATCAACGGTACCAACATGTACTTTGTGTATGACTACAACGTGGTGGGCTGCAAGCCGGAAGAGGAAATTGATAAGTATCACAATCCGCTGAACAAGATCATCTGCGAAGAGACGATTCGCCTCGGCGGCTCCATGGTGCATCACCACGGGATTGGTAAACATCGCGTTCACTGGAGCAAGCTGGAGCACGGTAGCGCATGGCCGCTGCTGGAAGGCCTCAAAAAACAGTTTGATCCAAACGGTATCATGAATACCGGAACTATCTATCCAATTGAAAAATAATAGTATCTGCCATGCTTCGGGTTACGCGGGCACTTCGCGTAGCCCGAACCACAGTACGGTTTCTCAACCGGGAAGCCGTTTTACCGGACCATGAAGGGGTAGAAATGAACACTTCACCGGTGCGAATGGATGATTTACCGCTTAACGGTTTTCACTGCCGTATTGCCGCGCTGACTTTCGGCGCGCATCTGGTTGATGGCTATGTCCTCGGCGTGATTGGTTATGCCATCATTCAACTTACCCCCGCCATGCAACTGACGCCTTTAATGGCGGGCATGATTGGTGGAGCGGCTCTTCTGGGGCTTTTTATCGGCAGCCTCATTCTGGGTTGGGTCTCGGATCACATCGGTCGCCAGAAAATTTTCAATTTTAGCTTTATGCTGATTACCGTCGCTTCATTTCTTCAGTTTTTCGCTACCACACCCGAGCAGCTCATTGGTTTACGCATACTGATAGGTATTGGCCTGGGGGGAGATTACTCCGTGGGCCACACGCTGCTGGCCGAATTTGCCCCACGTCGTCATAGAGGCATTTTGCTCGGCGCATTTAGCGTGGTGTGGACCGTCGGTTATGTACTGGCAAGTCTGGCTGGTCATCATTTTATTAGTGAAAGTCCTGATGCCTGGCGCTGGTTGCTGGCCTCGGCGGCTTTGCCAGCGCTGCTGATTACGCTGTTACGCTGGGGAACACCTGAATCGCCGCGCTGGCTAATGCGTCAGGGAAGGTTCGCGGAAGCGCATGCCGTGGTGCACCGCTGTTTTGGTATGCACGTACAGTTGGGTGATGAAGTAACAAAAGAAACGAATAAACATATCAGCGCTCTGTTCTCGTCGCGTTACTGGCGGCGTACCGCATTTAACAGCATCTTTTTTGTTTGCCTGGTCATTCCCTGGTTTGTTATCTACACCTGGCTTCCGACCATTGCTGAAACCATTGGTCTTGAAGACGCGCTCACCGCCAGCCTGCTGCTGAACGCGCTATTAATCGTTGGTGCGCTATTGGGCCTGGTTTTAACTCATCTGTTGGCCCATCGCCATTTCTTATCAGGCAGCTTTCTGCTGCTCGCGGCGACATTACTCGTGATGGCTTGCTTACCTCCGGGTAGTCAATGGACGCTACTGCTTTTTGTCTTATTCAGTACCACGATTTCTGCTGTCAGCAATCTGGTGGGCATCTTACCGGCGGAAAGCTTTCCCACAGACATTCGTTCGCTGGGCGTTGGATTTGCCACCGCCATGAGCCGGCTCGGCGCCGCCATCAGTACCGGCCTGTTGCCCTGGATCCTCGCGCAGTGGGGGATGACGGTTACGCTGCTGCTACTGGCCGGGATCTTGCTGATTGGCTTTGCGGTGACCTGGTTATGGGCACCTGAGACAAAAGCGCTGCCGCTGGTGGCGGCCGGAAGTGGCGACAAAAGACAAGGAGGTACAAATGAACATTCTATTGGCGTTTAAAGCGGAGCCGGATGCCGGCATGCTGGCGGAAAATGACTGGCAGGCCGCTACGCAGGATCTCTGCGGGCCGGATGTTTCACTATTGCGCAGTACTATCGGTGCCGATGAACAAGCTGCAGCTGGGCTGCTGCTGGCCCAGCGTAATGCTGGTTGCGAGATGAGCTTGACTGCATTGAGCATTGGCGACGAGCGTGCGCTGCACTGGTTGCGCTACTTTGCCGCGTTAGGGTTCGAGCAGCCGGTTCTGCTGGACGCCGCGGGGGATTTACGTTTTGCACCGGCGTTTATTGCCCGGCACATTGTCGACTGGCAGCGTCAATACGCTCATGAACTGATTGTAACCGGCTGTCAGAGCGCTGAAGGACAGAATAGCCAGACGCCATTTTTGCTGGCGGAAATGCTGAGCTGGCCCTGTTTCACCCAGGTCGAACGTTTCACTATTGAACCGCCTTTCGTTATTGTCGAGCAGCGAACAGCATCCGGTGTCCGACGCTGTCGGGTTCGGTTACCCGCGGTGATTGCGGTCAGGCAGTGCGGTGAAGTGGTGTTGCCGGTTCCCGGTATGCGCCAGCGTCTGGCAGCGGCAAAGGCGGAGATTGTACGCCTGGAGGTGGCTTTAGAAGCGACACCGGCGATCACGTGCTTGCGTCTGGCCCGCCCGGAACAGCGGCGCAATGCCGTTATAGTTGAAGGCGCAACGGCACAGGAGAAAGCCATAAAGCTATGGGATAACTACCTACGCCAAAGGATACAGCCATGAAGATAGCTATAGTCATGACTCAGGGCGAGTGTGCGCAGCTGGCAGGTTGGCTGGCGACGAACGATCTCGGACCAGCAGAGCTCGAGCAGTGGCTCCTCGATGGAGCATCAGAGGTGGCTGAGCAAGTCCTCGATGCGTTGGTTACTCAATGGCAGCAGACGCCAGTCGATATGTTGCTATTTCCGGCGGGCATCGCAGGCGATGAGCTGGCTTCGCGGCTGGCATGGCGTCTACAGGGTGGCAGCGTATGTCAGGTGCTATCAGTGAATGCGCAAGAGGGGTGGGTGACCAAGTCTCACTGGGGGAATGCACTGATGGCAACGCTGGAAGTGGCGGCAAGGCCACTTTGTCTGTCGCTGGCGCGCCAGCCTGGAGTTAAAGCCTCTGCCGGGCTTCCTGCCGATCTGACGATACGCCACATCATCCCGGCAGCCCGGCCTGACTGGCTGGCCAGCGTTGAAAACATCGAACGTTCGGGGACTCATCCCCTGCAAACAGCGCATCAGGTGCTGATTGTCGGGCAAGGTGGTGAGAAGATCGATGCTGACAGCGTAGCGGCTATGGCGAGGAGTCTGGGGATGGAAGTCGGCTATAGCCGCGGGCGAATCATGAACGGCGGCTATGATGTGGAACGCCAGATTGGCATTTCAGGTCATCTGCTGGCGCCAGATATCTGTATCGTGGCGGGAGCATCCGGTGCGGCAGCATTAATGGCGGGAGTCAAAGATAGCCGGTTTATTGTGGTGATTAATCATGATCCTAACGCGCCGATATTTACCCAGGCGGATGTTGGCATTGTCGATGACTGGCCGACAGTACTTGAAGTGCTGGCCGCCTGTGCAGATACATAATTTCGGATGGCGGCCAGCCTACGAGGTTGTGCGATTTGTAGGCCCGGTAAGGCGTTAGCCGCCACCGGGCAGAACGGTGTATAGCTCAACTAAGATGCTTCGCTAATTTCCATACCGTCGTGTTGGTGGTTGAAAGAGCCGCCACACCAGCCTTCATCGCATTACGTGCATCCTCTTCATCGCAGACCAGTCCGCCGGCAATCAGCGGCTGGCGTATTTTCTCCGTGACCCAACCCAGTACTTTGGGCATACAACCGGGGAGAATTTCAATGCAATCAGGATTCGATTGCGCGACCTGCTTATCAATATTGTGAAAGGAGATGGAGTCGACGATAAACAGGCGATGGATGCAGAAAAAACCTTCCGCTCTGGCCGCTTTGAGCATCGGCGCTTTGGTGCTGATGATGCCGTCCGCTTCGGTAACCAGCTTCAAAAACTGAATCACCACCTCTTTATTGGAAGCGCCTTCCAGTAAATCGACGTGCACAAACGCATATTTACCGGCGTTTTTGATTTTCTTAACGATATTGCTGATGGTGCAGATATTGCCGTACAGCACGGAGATAAACTGGCATTCGGAATCAATGGCTAACTGCAGGCTGGCGTTATCTTTCACGGCCGCAATAACCGGATTTTGTCGTAGCAGGTGTAGCAGGGGCATGGTGTGTCCTTTATCGTTTTATTACCCAAAGCGGAATGTAATACCAAATCCTGACTCAGGATAGCGCCATTCTTTCAGCGTTGCTTTATCACAGAGCAGTCGGCAAGTGCCACACTCCAGACAGCTCCGGTAGTCGACGCGCAACTCACCCTCCGCCGTCCGTGAGAAAAGTCCGGCGGGGCAAGCTTTGATGAGTTGCTCCGCGATCTCCTCGTTCGGCGATGCGGACGGAACAATATGCGAGCTGCCGGCGGGACGCCAGACATTGCGGGCTACAGACATCGTAAACTCCTGAGCAGATCGCCTGCCAGATGGCGCAGGCCGTGACGGCGAAGATGACGCCAGACTATCTGGCGCAGCGGCGGAATGGGGTGCTCACCCTGTTGCCAAAGTTCGCGAGAGATATCCTCCATCAGCGCCGGCCATCGGCGATACCAGCCGGGACGCTGTAACAGCGCGGGGAGATGCTGGTAGCGCTGGAGAACCTCCCACAGCAGACTGTGCTTAATATCCTGGCGATACTGTGGAAACAGGTCTTGTGGCGCACTTTGCTGGCAAGCTTTAATCAAGGTTTGCGCTGCCGCCTGCGCGCCGATTAGCGCCATATCCATGCCGCGCACGGTAAAACCGGTATTTATACAGGTACGCAGGGCGTCGCCAACCAGTAGCCAGCCTTCTCCGGCATACTGTACGGGCATGCTATGCAGGCCGCCTTCAGGCACCAGGTGCGCGCCATATTCCAGGGTTTCACTTCCGCGCAGCAGTGGACGTAGGGCTGGGTGTGATTTGAGCTGTTCCAGCAACTCGGCAGCCGGGACGGGGCCTTGTCCCAGCGAAGAGAGCGGGCACACGATACCGAATGAGAGCGTATCCTGATTGGTATAGAGGAATGCGCCGCCAGGTAAATCTCCGCATACGCCGCCGGTGAAGAGCATCGCGGCACCTTCTTTATCTGTAAGGTGGAAGCGATCCTCCAGCGTTTTTTGCTCCAGCGACAGGACCACTTTGATACCTAACGCCATGGATGATGGTGAAGGGCGGGGAAGTAAACCATGACGCTCGGCCAGCTCGCTATTCGCCCCTTCTGCCACCACAACGTAGCGGGCGCGTAGGGTGTCATTATCGCAAATCACGCCGCAAACCCGGCCATTTTCACGATACAGCGCCTCAACCGTCGCGCCGGTAATACACTGGACACCTTCGGCTTCGGCCTGACTGACAAACCACGGATCAAAGCGGGCGCGCAGTAAACTCCAGGAATCGCCGTTGGGCTGTAGGCTGGAATACATCGTTGCGCCATGGTCGGTTAACAGGGCCAGGCTTTCGTGGGTGATACGGCGTTCAAGTGGTGCGGAGCGTTGAAAATGGGGAAGAAGTTCGGCGAGCGCATGGCAATACAATCGCCCTCCAGAAAGATTTTTACTCCCGGGACGTTCGCCGCGCTCAAGCAGCAGGACGGAAAGCCCTTCCCGCGCGCAGCGTAAAGCACAAGCGGTGCCCGCTACCCCTGCACCGATAATAATAATATCAAAATCGTCAGCCATTTTGCGTCCCAGGTATCCAGAACGCATAAGCTAACATATCGTTATTTAAGGAATATTGACCGCCAACACAAACGCTTTAATCACTCGCCGCGATAGACGCAGCCGGCGGTGCAGGTCTCTTTCACCATCACGGCGCTCAGCAGCGGCACCCGCGGTTTCATCTCATCCCAGATCCATTTGGCCAGCACTTCGCTGGTAGGGTTTTCCAGACCGGGGATATCGTTCAGATAATAGTGGTCCAGGCGATCGTAGGTCGGCTTGAAGGCGGCCTTCAGCTCGGCGAAATCCATGATCCACCCGGTATGGGGATCGACTTCACCGGTTATCTCCAGACGCACCATAAAGGAGTGGCCATGCAGGCGACCGCATTTGTGTCCTTCCGGGACGTGCGGCAGGTGGTGGGCGGCTTCGAAGGTGAAATCTTTAAACAGCGTGGTGGACATCATTGACTCTCAACAGGACGAAAAAAACCGCCGTAGGGTACCGGAAAGTACATTTTTTCGCATTAACTAAAACGGCCCTGAACAGAAAATCGACACATTTATCTGGGTTAAGTCCATAAAGTTTCGATATTTCAGATGGTTATTTAATCGATTTTGTTGTTAATAACTACAACTAAAACCGGTTAGTCCATTTGGTTATTTATTATTTCCATCCCTTCTTTAATTGTTACTATGCCCGCCGTTAACCTTCTATTCTCTTCTGTTTTTGTCGCGCTGACAGGGTGCGAATAACAGCTTTGCTTACTGGAACAAACGACGCATGACGACACAGGCCCCACCTTCCAACTTGCTGCCGCTCAACCCGGAGCAACTGGCGCGCCTTCAGGCGGCCACCACTGACTTCACGCCCACTCAGCTCGCCTGGGTGTCTGGCTATTTCTGGGGCGTGCTGAATCAGCACTCTGGCGCAGCGGCAGCCGCTCCCGCCCCGGCCGCCGAGGTCCCGACGATCACGCTGATTTCCGCCTCGCAAACCGGCAACGCTCGCCGCGTCGCCGAAGCGCTGCGTGACGATCTGCTGGCGGCGAAGCTGAACGTGAAGCTGGTGAATGCAGGTGATTATAAATTCAAACAAATTGCTGCTGAAAAACTGCTGGTGGTCGTGACCTCCACCCAGGGGGAAGGTGAGCCGCCGGAAGAAGCGGTCGCATTGCATAAGTTTCTGTTCTCTAAAAAAGCGCCGAAGCTGGACGGAACCGCATTCGCCGTCTTTGGCCTCGGCGATACCTCTTATGAATTCTTCTGCCAGTCCGGCAAAGATTTCGACAGCAAGCTGGCCGAACTTGGCGCGGAACGCCTGCTCGATCGCGTCGACGCCGACGTTGAATATCAGGCTGCGGCCGCTGAATGGCGCGCGCGCGTCGTTGAGGTGCTGAAGGCCCGTGCGCCGGTCGCCGCGCCCGCTCAGCTGGCCGCCAGCGGCGCAGTGAACGACATACATACCAGCCCATACACCAAAGAGGCTCCGCTGACGGCGACCCTGTCGGTCAACCAGAAAATCACCGGCCGCGATTCAGAAAAAGATGTACGCCATATCGAAATTGACCTCGGTGATTCCGGTCTGCGCTATCAGCCGGGCGACGCGCTGGGCGTCTGGTATCAAAACGATCCTCAGCTGGTGAAAGAGCTGGTGGAGCTGCTGTGGCTGAAAGGCGACGAGCCGGTAACCGTCGAGGGCAAAACCCTGCCGCTGGCGGAAGCCCTGCAGTGGCATTTTGAGCTGACGGTCAACACCGCCGCTATCGTTGAGAACTACGCCACCCTGACCCGCAGCGAATCGCTGCTGCCGCTGGTGGGCGATAAAGCTCAGCTGCAGCAGTATGCCGCCGCGACGCCGATCGTCGATATGGTCCGTTTCTCCCCGGCGCAGCTGGACGCTGAGGCGTTAATCGGTCTGCTGCGCCCGCTGACGCCGCGTCTGTACTCCATTGCCTCCTCGCAGGCGGAAGTGGAGAGCGAAGTGCATGTCACCGTGGGCGTGGTGCGCTATGACATTGAAGGCCGCGCCCGGGCTGGCGGCGCCTCCAGCTTCCTCGCCGACCGCGTGGAAGAGGATGGCGAAGTCCGCGTCTTTATCGAGCACAATGACAACTTCCGTCTGCCGGCTAACCCGGAGACGCCGGTGATCATGATTGGCCCGGGCACCGGTATTGCGCCGTTCCGCGCCTTCATGCAGCAGCGCGCAGCGGACGGGGCGCCAGGTAAGAACTGGCTGTTCTTCGGCAACCCGCACTTCACTGAAGATTTCCTCTATCAGGTGGAGTGGCAGAGCTATGTAAAAGAGGGGCTGCTGACCCGTATCGATCTGGCCTGGTCCCGCGATCAACAACAAAAAATCTATGTGCAGGACAAACTGCGTGAGCAGGGGGCCGAGCTGTGGCGCTGGATCAATGATGGCGCCCACATTTATGTCTGCGGCGACGCCAATCGTATGGCGAAAGACGTGGAACAGACTTTACTGGAAGTGATTGCCGAATACGGCGCGATGGACGCCGAAGCGGCGGACGAATTTTTAAGTGAGCTGCGCGTTGAGCGCCGTTATCAGCGAGATGTCTACTAATGAGCGAAAAACATCCGGGGCCTTTAGTGGTCGAAGGTAAACTGACCGATGCCGAGCGTATGAAGCTCGAGAGCAACTACCTGCGCGGCACCATTGCGGAAGATTTAAACGACGGTCTGACCGGCGGTTTTAAAGGCGATAACTTCCTGCTGATCCGTTTCCACGGTATGTACCAGCAGGACGATCGCGATATCCGCGCGGAACGCGCCGCTCAGAAGCTGGAGCCGCGCCATGCAATGCTCCTGCGCTGCCGTCTGCCGGGCGGGGTGATCACCACCACCCAGTGGAAGGCGATCGATAAGTTTGCCGCCGAGAACACCATTTACGGCAGTATTCGCCTGACCAACCGGCAGACTTTCCAGTTCCACGGCATTTTGAAAAAGAACGTCAAGCCGGTGCATCAGATGCTGCACTCGGTGGGGCTGGACGCGCTGGCCACCGCCAACGATATGAACCGTAACGTGCTGTGCACCTCCAACCCGTACGAGTCGCAGCTGCACGCCGAGGCCTACGAGTGGGCGAAAAAGATCTCCGAGCATCTACTGCCGCGCACCCGCGCCTATGCCGAAATCTGGCTGGATCAGAAAAAGGTCGCCACCACTGACGAAGAACCGATCCTCGGTCAGACCTATCTGCCGCGTAAGTTTAAAACCACGGTGGTGATCCCGCCGCAGAACGATATCGATCTGCACGCTAACGACATGAACTTCGTGGCGATCGCCGAAAACGGTAAGCTGGTGGGCTTTAACCTGTTGGTGGGCGGCGGTCTGTCTATCGAACACGGTAACAAAAAAACCTACGCCCGCACGGCGAGCGAATTCGGTTATCTGCCGCTGGAGCATACTCTGGCGGTGGCGGAAGCGGTCGTGACCACCCAGCGCGACTGGGGTAACCGTACCGACCGTAAGAATGCGAAAACCAAGTACACCCTTGAGCGCGTTGGCGTCGAAACCTTCAAGGCGGAAGTGGAGCGCCGGGCAGGTATTAAGTTTGAGCCGATCCGCCCCTACGAATTCACCGGCCGCGGCGACCGCATCGGCTGGGTGAAGGGGATTGATGATAAATGGCACCTGACGCTGTTTATTGAAAACGGCCGCATTCTGGATTATCCGGGGCGCCCGCTGAAAACCGGTCTGCTGGAGATTGCTAAGATCCATCAAGGTGAATTCCGCATCACCGCCAACCAGAACCTGATCGTCGCCAGCGTACCGGAAGATCAGAAGGCGCGGATCGAGAAGCTGGCGCGGGATCATGGACTGATGAATGCCGTCACCCCGCAGCGCGAAAACTCGATGGCCTGCGTCTCCTTCCCGACCTGCCCGCTGGCGATGGCTGAAGCCGAGCGTTTCCTGCCGTCGTTTATCGACAAGGTGGAAGGGGTGATGAGCAAGCACGGCGTGAGCGATGAGCATATCGTCACCCGCGTCACCGGCTGCCCGAACGGCTGCGGTCGCGCGATGCTGGCGGAAGTGGGGCTGGTGGGGAAAGCGCCAGGTCGCTATAACCTGCACATCGGCGGTAACCGCAGCGGCACCCGCATCCCGCGGATGTACCGGGAGAACATTACCGAGTCGGAAATTCTCGACTCGCTAGACCAACTGGTAGGGCGCTGGGCGAAAGAGCGCGAAGCGGGTGAAGGCTTCGGCGACTTTACGGTGCGTGCGGGCATCATTCGCCCGGTGCTCGATCCAGCCCGCGATTTCTGGGAGTAACATCCTGGTGCCCGGTGGCGCGTAGCGATCCGGGCCTGTAAAACCCGTAGGCCGGGCAAACGCAGTGCCGCCCGGCAAAACAGGCAAACGAGGTTCTTATGTCCGTACTCGATCTAAACGCGCTTAATGCATTGCCGAAAGTGGAACGCATTCTGGCACTCGCGGAAACCAACGCCCAGCTGGAAAAGCTCGACGCCGAAGGGCGTGTGGCCTGGGCGCTGGAAAACCTGCCGGGAGACTATGTGCTGTCGTCAAGCTTTGGCATTCAGGCGGCGGTGAGTTTGCACCTGGTGAACCAGATCCGCCCGGACATTCCGGTGATCCTTACCGATACCGGTTACCTGTTCCCGGAAACCTACCAGTTTATTGATGAGCTGACGGATAAACTCAAGCTGAACCTGAAGGTCTACCGCGCGGCTGAAAGCGCGGCCTGGCAGGAGGCGCGCTACGGCAAGCTGTGGGAGCAGGGCGTTGAGGGCATTGAGAAATACAATGAGATCAACAAGGTTGAACCGATGAACCGGGCGCTGAAAGAGCTCAACGCGCAGACGTGGTTTGCCGGTCTGCGCCGCGAGCAGTCGGGCAGCCGGGCTACGCTTCCGGTGCTGGCGGTCCAGCGCGGGGTGTTCAAGGTGTTGCCGATTATCGACTGGGATAACCGGACGGTGTATCAGTACCTGCAAAAGCACGGGCTGAAATACCATCCGCTGTGGGATCAGGGCTATCTGTCGGTAGGCGATACCCACACCACCCGCAAATGGGAGCCGGGCATGGCAGAAGAAGAGACCCGGTTCTTCGGGCTTAAACGCGAGTGCGGATTGCACGAGGGTTAATAGCGCCTCCTGAGGGAAGGGGGGGCATGAGAACACGCGGGTGATGCCGCGTGTTCATTTGCAGCCGTCAGCTTTTCTTCTCCACCTTCGCCAGCTCTTTCACCAGCGGCAGCATCACTTTCACGACATCGCGCCCGCGATGCTCGATCCGTCCCGGCAGCGCGTGGTCGATATACTGCTGATTATCCAGCTGCACGTCATGCCAGCTGATGCCCTGCGGGAAGCTGCGCGATTTGCTCCGCTGCTGATAGCCATCTTTCTTGCCTAATGACCAGTTGGTCGCTTCCACCGACAGCACCGGGATCCCCGCGTTGTCGAAGACGCTGGCGTCATTACAGCAGCTGGTGCCTTTCGGGTAAGCCGGATTGAGTCCCGGATTGGTGTAGGCGGCAATGCCTTTGCTGCGGGCGATAGCCAACGCGCGATCGCGGGTCAGCTTGCGTACCGAGGCCGGCGTGCGGCGGCCGCTGTTGAAGTAAAGCTTATCGCCCACCACCAGGTTATCGAGATTGATCACCAGCAGGGTATTTTTCTTTTCCGCCTCGCTCATCCGCTGCAGCAGGTTTTGCGCGCCGAGACGACCTTCCTCTTCGCCGCTGGTGGCGATAAAGCGAATGCCATAGCGGGTGGGGACGTTCTTTAAATGCTCCGCCAGCTCCAGCATCACCCCGAGCCCCATCGCGTTGTCGTCAATTCCCTGCAGCGTCAGGCCGCCGAGGTTATTTTCGACGTCTTTATCGCTCTGCGGCGCGTAGGTATCAAGGTGGGCCATGATGATGATTTGCTGGCGAGACTGGCCTTCATGGGCGGCGATCACCGTACTGCCGGTGGCGTTATGCCAGTTTTTACGCTGGTTGCTGTCGGTATAGATGTAGCGGGTATTGAAGCTCCGCACGTCGCTCTGATAGCCCATCCGGGCGAACTGCTGGCGCAGATAGTCAGCTGAGAGCATTTCCGGGGGCGTTCCGGTCATGCGTCCCGGGAAGACGGTGGCGATATGGCGAGCCTGACTACTGGCGGTGTCGCCCAGCGCGCAGAAGGCGGGGGCGGCGGCGAAAACAAAACCGGTGCCGAGCGCCAGCGGAAGCAGACGGCGGCACAACGCGGAAAACATAAGGGGTCCTTACACGAACGAGACAATTTGACGCGTACAGTATGAAACTGTGACCGCGGTTAAACAATTTCAATTGCTCTTAAATAGCGGAAAAATAGCGTGTTAAGCACTTTTTGATATTTGGATTTCCATCGCGTTATTCCTTTGCGTCACAACTCATTCCATTTCGTAATTTCATTTGCTCTAAGGCGCACCCTATAGTCGCAGTATCGCTGATTGTAAGAGAGTTGTTACCCCGTGGATTACTTGCCCCTTTTTGCCGAACTGAAACAAAGGCCCGTACTGGTGATCGGCGGCGGTGAGATTGCCGAGCGCAAGATCAAGTTCCTGCTGCGAGCCCAGGCGCAGGTGCAGGTGGTCGCCGGGACGTTGTCTCCGGCGCTGGCCGATCTGGCGGCGCGCCAGGCGCTTAGCTGGCGGGCGACGGAATTTAGCGACGCTCTGGTGGACGATGTCTTTCTGGTGATTGCCGCCACGGAGGACGAGGCGCTTAACCAGCGGGTGTTTGCGGCGGCTAACGCGCGCTACCGACTGGTCAACGTAGTGGATAACCAGGCGCTGTGCTCGTTTGTTTTCCCTTCTATCGTCGACCGTTCGCCGCTGCTGGTGGCGATCTCCTCCAGCGGGAAAGCGCCGGTGCTGTCGCGCATTCTGCGCGAAAAAATCGAAGCGCTGCTGCCGACGAACCTCGGGCGTCTGGCGGAATCGGCGAGCTACTGGCGCAACCATCTGAAAACCCGTCTGACGACCACCGAAGCGCGTCGCCGCTTTTGGGAGCGGGTCTTTACCGGTCGCTTCGCCAGCCTGATGGTGGCGGGCAACGCTGCGGAGGCGGAAAAGGCGCTGCAGGATGAGCTGGATAAGCCCGAACGCGAAACGGGTGAAATTATTCTGGTAGGGGCCGGACCGGGCGATGCCGGGCTGCTGACCCTGCGTGGCCTGCAGGCGATCCAGCAGGCGGACGTGGTTTTCCACGATCATCTGGTGACCCAGCCGATTCTCGAGCTGGTGCGCCGCGATGCCGAGCTGGTTTGCGTCGGCAAACGCGCCGGCGAGCACTCGGTGCCGCAGCATGAAACCAATCAGCTGCTGGTGGAGGCGGCGAAGGCGGGGAAAACCGTCGTGCGCCTGAAGGGCGGCGATCCGTTTATTTTTGGCCGCGGCGCAGAAGAGCTGCAGGCTGCCGCCGAGGCGGGGATCCCGTTCCAGGTGGTGCCTGGCGTCACCGCAGCCGCCGGCGCGACGGCCTACGCCGGTATTCCGCTGACCCATCGCGATTATGCGCAAAGCGCCGTCTTTGTCACCGGGCACTATAAGCCGGACAGCGCCCCCTTCGACTGGTCGCTGCTGGCGAAGAGCCAACAAACGCTGGCGATCTACATGGGCACCATGAAGGCGGCGGAAATCAGCGCCCAGCTGATCGCCCACGGTCGCGACAGCGACACGCCGGTGGCGGTGATATCCCGCGGTACCCGCGACGATCAGCAGACGATAACCGGCACATTGCAACAACTCGAACACCTGGCGAAAGACGCCCCGATGCCCGCCCTGCTGGTGGTCGGCGAAGTGGTGCAGCTGCATCAGCAGCTCGCCTGGTTTCAACATACATCATCCGCCGAGGGGTTTAACTCTTCGGTGGTCAATCTGGCTTAAGGAACGGTTATGGACCAAAAACGACTCACTCACCTGCGGCAACTGGAGGCGGAAAGCATCCATATTATTCGTGAGGTGGCCGCCGAATTTTCTAACCCGGTGATGATGTACTCCATCGGGAAAGATTCCAGCGTAATGCTGCATCTGGCGCGCAAAGCGTTTTATCCGGGAACCCTGCCGTTCCCGCTGCTGCACGTCGATACCGGCTGGAAATTCCGTGAGATGTATGAGTTCCGCGACCGTACCGCCAAAGCCTATGGCTGCGAGCTGCTGGTGCATAAAAACCCGGAAGGGGTGGCGATGGGCATTAACCCGTTCGTCCACGGCAGCGCCAAGCATACCGATATCATGAAAACCGAAGGGCTGAAGCAGGCGCTGAACAAATACGGCTTTGACGCCGCATTCGGCGGCGCGCGCCGTGATGAGGAGAAATCCCGCGCCAAAGAGCGCATCTACTCCTTCCGCGACCGCTTCCACCGCTGGGACCCGAAAAACCAGCGTCCGGAGCTGTGGCACAACTACAACGGCCAGATTAACAAAGGCGAAAGCATCCGCGTCTTCCCGCTCTCCAACTGGACCGAGCTGGATATCTGGCAGTACATCTATCTGGAAAACATCGAAATCGTGCCGCTGTATCTGGCCGCTGAGCGCCCGGTGCTGGAGCGCGACGGCATGCTGATGATGATCGATGACGACCGTATCGATCTGCAGCCGGGCGAAGTGATTGAAAAGCGGATGGTGCGTTTCCGTACCCTCGGCTGCTGGCCGCTGACCGGCGCAGTGGAGTCTGAAGCGCAAACGCTGCCGGAAATTATTGAAGAGATGCTGGTATCCACCACCAGCGAACGTCAGGGGCGCGTCATTGACCGCGACCAGGCCGGCTCGATGGAGCTGAAGAAACGTCAGGGGTATTTCTAAGGAGCCGCCATGAACACGACCATTGCCCAACAAATTGCTAATGAAGGCGGCGTAGAAGCTTATCTGCACGCGCAACAGCACAAGAGCCTGCTGCGTTTTCTGACCTGCGGCAGCGTCGATGACGGTAAAAGCACCCTGATTGGCCGTCTGCTGCACGATACCCGCCAGATCTATGAAGATCAGCTCTCTTCGCTGCACAACGACAGCAAGCGCCACGGCACCCAGGGCGAAAAACTGGACCTGGCGCTGCTGGTGGATGGCCTGCAGGCCGAGCGCGAGCAGGGCATCACCATCGACGTGGCCTATCGCTATTTCTCCACCGAGAAGCGCAAATTTATCATCGCTGACACCCCGGGGCACGAGCAGTACACCCGCAATATGGCCACCGGCGCGTCCACCTGCGATCTGGCGATCCTGCTGATCGACGCGCGCAAAGGCGTGCTGGATCAGACCCGCCGTCACAGCTTTATCTCCACCCTGCTGGGCATTAAACACCTGGTGGTGGCGGTCAACAAAATGGATCTCGTCGAGTTTAGTGAAGCGCGCTTCAACGAGATCCGTGAAGCTTACCTGACCTTTGCCGAGCAGCTGCCGGGCAACCTCGATATCCGCTTTGTACCGCTGTCGGCGCTGGAGGGCGATAACGTCGCCAGCCAGAGCGCGAACATGCCGTGGTACAGCGGCCCGACCCTGCTGGAAGTCCTCGAAACCGTGGAGATCCAACGGGTAGTAGAGAGCCAGCCGCTGCGCTTCCCGGTGCAGTATGTTAACCGTCCGAACCTCGATTTCCGCGGCTTCTCCGGTACGGTCGCCTCCGGCACCGTGCAGGTCGGCCAGCGCCTGAAGGTGCTGCCGTCGGGCGTCGAATCGAGCGTAGCGCGGATCGTCACCTTCGACGGCGATCTGCAGGAAGCCGCCGCCGGGGAAGCCATTACCATTGTGCTGAAAGATGAAATCGACATCAGCCGCGGCGACCTGCTGGTTGACGCGCAAGCCACGCTGCCGGCGGTGCAAAGCGCCAGCATCGACGTAGTATGGATGGCCGAGCAGGCGTTGACCCCGGGGCAGAGCTACGACATCAAAATCGCCGGTAAGAAGACCCGCGCCCGCGTGGACGCTATCCGTTACCAGGTGGATATTAACAACCTGACCCAGCGTGAAGTTGAGTCTCTGCCGCTGAACGGCATCGGGCTGGTGGAGCTGACCTTTGACGAACCTTTAGTGCTGGATCCGTATCAGCAAAACCCGGTGACCGGCGGGCTTATCTTTATCGATCGTCTGACCAACGTCACCGTCGGCGCCGGGATGGTCAACGAGCCGCACCTGCAGGCGTCGACGTCGGCATCGCAGTACAGCGCTTTCGAGCTGGAACTGAACCAGCTGATCCGCAAACACTTCCCGCACTGGGACGCCCGCGACCTGCTGGGAGGCAAATAATGGCCCAGCATGACGAAAACGTCGTCTGGCATGCCCACCCTGTGACCCAGCAGCAGCGGGAACAGCATCACGGCCATCGCGGCGTGGTGCTGTGGTTTACCGGCCTTTCGGGGTCGGGTAAATCCACCGTCGCCGGGGCGCTGGAGGAAGCCTTGCATGAGCGCGGCGTCAGCACCTATCTGCTGGACGGCGATAACGTGCGTCATGGCCTGTGCAGCGACCTGGGATTCAGCGATGAGGATCGCAAAGAGAACATTCGCCGCGTCGGTGAAGTGGCCAGGCTGATGGTCGATGCCGGGCTGGTTGTATTGACGGCATTTATATCTCCGCACCGCGCAGAGCGACAGATGGTGCGCGAGCGCCTGGGGGAGGGACGCTTTATCGAAGTGTTCGTCGATACCCCGCTGGCCATTTGCGAGGCGCGGGATCCGAAAGGATTGTATAAGAAGGCGCGGGCAGGGGAATTACGCAATTTTACCGGCATAGACTCGGTCTATGAGGCACCGGAAAAGGCGGAAATTCATCTGGATGGTGAACAATTGGTAACAAATTTGGTGCACCAACTATTAGACCTGCTGCAACAGAGCGATATTATCAGATCCTGAAACGGCAGCGGCATCGAGGGGTGCCGGTTGCCCGGTCTACAGGATTCGATATGCGCAATACCCAGAACCTCAGTATTATTCGTTCAGAACCGCCTCCGGCGACCGGCGACGAGACCACCTGGTCTTTGTCGGGCGCTGCCGTGGGCTTTATTTCATGGCTGCTGGCGCTGGGTATTCCCTTCCTTCTCTATGGCAGTAATACACTTTTCTTCCTCCTCTACACCTGGCCATTCTTCCTTGCGTTGATGCCAGTGGCGGTGGTGGTCGGTATTGCGCTGCACTCTCTGCTCAATGGCAAACTGCTCTATAGCGCCAGCGCGACCATCCTGACCGTCGGGCTGATGTTTGCGCTACTCTTCCTCTGGCTGTTGGGATAACCCGTTTCTGGTATGAATCAAGCATGGGTATCAGCGGCAAAAATATGGTACAGTCCCCGCGTTACGCGGCATCGTCCGCGCGCCCCGGTAGCGTACCCGGGCGAGTTTTGGGATGATGATGCCGTTTTTCAGGGGGCAGGATGGGTAAACTAACGCTGCTATTATTAGCTTTGCTGGTCTGGCTACAGTATTCGCTGTGGTTCGGTAAAAACGGCCTGCATGACTACACGCGGGTTAACGACGACGTCACCGCCCAGCAGGCGACTAACGCCAAATTAAAAGCACGCAACGATCAGCTGTTTGCCGAAATTGACGACCTCAACGGCGGTCAGGAAGCGATCGAGGAGCGTGCGCGCAATGAACTCAGCATGACCCGCCCGGGCGAAACCTTCTATCGTCTGGTACCGGATGCGTCTAAACGCAACCAGGCATCGGGGCAACAGCAGAACAATCGATAACCAGGCCCAGGATTACGACATGGCAGCCACTTTTCCGGGCATTTGCGCCGTGGTGCCGGCAGCCGGTTTTGGCCGCCGCATGCAAACGGAATGCCCGAAACAATATCTCTCAATCGGTAACAAAACGATTCTCGAACATGCGGTCGCCGCGCTGCTGGCGGATCCGCGCGTCCAGCGCGTGGTGATTGCCGTCAGCCCCGGCGATCGGCGCTTCAGCCAGCTGCCGCTGGCCCAGCACCCGCAAATTACCGTCGTGGATGGCGGCGCCGAGCGCGCCGATTCGGTACTCGCCGGCCTGCAGGCGTTACCGGAAGCGCAGTGGGTGCTGGTGCATGACGCCGCGCGCCCCTGCCTGCATCAGGATGACCTCAGCCGCCTGCTGGCACTCTGTGAAACCAGCCGCGTCGGCGGGATCCTCGCGGCCCCGGTGCGCGACACCATGAAGCGCGCCGAGCCGGGCAAAACCGCCGTCGCCCATACCGTCGATCGTAATGACCTGTGGCACGCGCTCACCCCGCAATTTTTCCCTCGCGAGCTGCTGGTGGATTGCCTCACCCGGGCGCTGAACGAGGGGGCCACCATCACCGATGAAGCCTCGGCGCTGGAGTACTGTGGATTCCATCCGCAGCTGGTCGCCGGACGCGCTGATAATATTAAAGTGACGCGCCCGGAAGATCTGGCGCTGGCGGAATTTTACCTCACCCGTTCCCGACACCAGGAGAAAGCTTAATGCGAATTGGACATGGTTTTGACGTACACGCTTTTGGCGGTGAAGGCCCAATCATCATTGGCGGGGTGCGCATTCCTTATGAAAAAGGGCTGCTGGCCCATTCCGACGGCGACGTCGCGCTGCATGCGCTGACCGACGCGCTGCTGGGCGCCGCGGCGCTCGGCGATATTGGCAAGCTGTTCCCGGATACCGATCCGGCGTTTAAAGGCGCCGACAGCCGCGAACTGCTGCGCGAAGCGTGGCGCCGCATTCAGGCCAAAGGCTATACGCTCGGCAACGTCGACGTCACCATTATCGCCCAGGCACCGAAAATGCTGCCGCATATCCCGCAGATGCGTGTCTTTATCGCTGAAGATCTCGGCTGCCATATGGACGACGTCAACGTGAAAGCGACCACCACCGAGAAGCTGGGCTTCACCGGCCGCGGGGAAGGGATCGCCTGCGAAGCGGTCGCGCTGCTGCGTAAGGCCGACAAATGATCGCCTTTGACCAACTGACCTGGCTGCACGGCAAGCCGCAGAGCAGCGGGCTGCTGAAAGCCAATCCGGAAGATTTTCTGGTAGTGGAAGACCTGGGCTTTGCCCCGGACGGCGAAGGCGAGCACGTGCTGGTGCGGATCCTTAAAAACGGCTGCAATACGCGCTTTGTCGCCGACGCACTGGCGAAATTCCTCAAAATCCATGCCCGTGAAGTGAGCTTCGCCGGGCAAAAAGATAAGCACGCCGTCACCGAGCAGTGGCTGTGCGCTCGGGTGCCTGGCAAAGAGATGCCGGATCTGAGCAAATTTCAGCTTGAGGGCTGCCAGGTACTGGAATATGCCCGCCATAAGCGTAAGCTGCGATTAGGCGCGCTGAAGGGCAACCAGTTTACCCTGATCCTGCGCGAGGTAAGCGATCGCCAGGAGGTGGAGACGCGTCTGCAGGCCATCGCTGAACGGGGCGTGCCGAACTATTTCGGCGCTCAGCGCTTCGGCATTGGCGGCAGTAACCTGCAGGGCGCGCTGCGCTGGGCGGAGAGCGGTGCGCCGGTGCGCGATCGCAATAAGCGCAGTTTTTGGTTGTCGGCGGCCCGCAGCGCGTTGTTTAATCAGCAAGTCAGTATTAGATTAAAAAAAACGGAATTTAATCAGGTTGTTGATGGCGATGCGCTACAATTAGCGGGGCGTGGGAGCTGGTTTGTCGTCACACCGGAAGAACTCGAGGTTTCGCAGGCGCGGGTGCACAACCGCGAACTGATGATCACGGCTGCGCTACCGGGCAGCGGCGACTGGGGAAGCCAGCGCGACGCCCTGGCCGCCGAGCAGGCCGCCATCGCCGAGGAAACCTCGCTGCAGACACTGTTGGTGCGGGAGAAAGTCGAGGCGGCGCGCCGGGCGATGCTCCTCTATCCGCAGCAGTTGAGCTGGAACTGGTGGGATGATGTAACCGTTGAACTGCGTTTCTGGCTGCCGGCGGGCAGCTTCGCCACCAGCGTGGTCAGGGAGCTTATCAATACAACGGGTGACTATGCGAATATTGCTGAGTAACGATGACGGGATCCATGCGCCGGGGATACAGACCCTGGCGAAGGCCTTAAGGGAGTTTGCCGAGGTCCAGGTGGTTGCACCCGATCGTAACCGCAGCGGGGCTTCGAATTCGCTGACGCTGGAATCGTCATTGCGCACCTTTACCTATGAAAATGGCGATATCGCCGTCCAGATGGGGACGCCGACGGACTGCGTCTATCTTGGCGTGAACGCGCTGATGCGCCCGCGCCCGGACATCGTCGTTTCCGGCATCAACGCCGGACCCAACCTGGGCGATGACGTCATTTACTCCGGCACCGTGGCGGCGGCGATGGAAGGCCGCCATCTGGGGTTCCCCGCGCTGGCCGTGTCGCTCAATGGCTATCAACACTACGACACCGCCGCGGCGGTGACCTGTACTCTCCTGCGCGGACTCAGCCGTGAACCGCTGCGCACCGGGCGGATCCTCAACGTCAATGTCCCGGACCTGCCCCTTGATCAGATCAAAGGCATCCGCGTGACCCGCTGCGGCAACCGCCATCCTGCCGACCAGGTGATTCCGCAAAAGGATCCGCGCGGCAATACCCTGTACTGGATAGGCCCGCCGGGCGATAAGCGTGACGCCGGGCCGGGCACCGATTTTGCGGCAGTGGATGAAGGCTATGTTTCCGTTACGCCATTGCACGTCGATTTAACCGCCCATCAGGCGCATGAGGTGGTCACCGATTGGCTGGAACGTGTCGGGGTTGACAGGCAATGGTAAGTAAACGTGTTGAAAGTTTGTTGAATCAACTGCG
The DNA here is from genome assembly GCF_040062325.1 of Klebsiella sp. GG_Kp175. Classification (NCBI taxonomy): domain Bacteria; kingdom Pseudomonadati; phylum Pseudomonadota; class Gammaproteobacteria; order Enterobacterales; family Enterobacteriaceae; genus Klebsiella; species Klebsiella sp. GG_Kp175. Next base: position 607,683 of record NZ_JBEAFX010000001.1, read on the forward strand.
CACGCAGGGCATCGTCGATGAACGTGTCCTCGAGGCGATCGCGCGCGTCCCGCGCGAAAAGTTTGTTGATGAAGCCTTTGAACATAAAGCGTGGGAAAACACCGCGCTGCCGATTGGCCAGGGGCAAACCATCTCCCAGCCGTACATGGTGGCGCGGATGACCGAGCTGCTGACGTTGACGCCGGAGTCGCGGGTGCTGGAGATCGGCACCGGTTCCGGTTACCAGACGGCCATCCTGGCGCATCTGGTGCATCACGTTTGCTCGGTAGAGCGAATTAAGAGTTTACAGTGGCAGGCGCGTCGTCGCCTGAAACAACTTGATTTACATAATGTTTCAACCCGTCATGGCGATGGGTGGCAAGGTTGGCAGGCGCGGGCGCCGTTTGATGCCATTATTGTGACGGCGGCGCCGCCGGAAATACCGACCGCGCTGCTGGCGCAGCTGGATGACGACGGCGTGCTGGTACTGCCGGTTGGCGAGGAGCATCAGTTTCTCAAACGGATCCGTCGCCGGGGCAACGAATTTATCATTGATACCGTCGAGGCCGTTCGCTTTGTTCCCCTGGTGAAAGGGGAGCTGGCCTGAGACCCGGATTATTCCAGGTTTTTTTTGCCTGACTTTAGGCGTAGGGTGGACACATTTTTCAGTGTCCTGGCCGGGCGTCGCCCGGTAAGCAAGATATTGGCAGTTAACATATTCCTGGGGGATAAATGAGCGCGGGAAGCACCAAATTTACCGTCAGCCGTATTGCGGCTCTTTCACTGGTTTCACTCTGGCTGGCCGGATGTACCAACACCAATAATCCGCCTGCGCCGGTCAGCTCTGCCGGCGGCGCCGCCTCTTCCAGCACCAACTCCGGCATGTTGATTACGCCGCCATCCTCCGGCGTCAAGTCTGCTCCTCAGGCGCAGCCGATCCAGCCGGTACAGACCCAGACCATTCAGCCGCAGCCAATGGCGCAGGAGCCGGTGCAGACGGTGAATGGCAAGATCGTTTACAACCGCAAATATGGCGATATTCCGAAAGGTAGCTATACCGGCGGCAGTACCTATACGGTCAAACGCGGCGACACGCTGTTCTATATCGCCTGGGTCACCGGCAACGATTTCCGTGACCTGGCGCAACGCAACAATGTCCCGGCCCCGTACGCCCTGAACGTCGGCCAGGTGCTGCAGGTCGGCAACGCTTCAGGCCAGCCGATCACCGGTGAAAATGCCGTTTCTCAGGCCAGCGCAAGGGCGAGCGGCGGTGCGACGGCCACCACAACTTCTGCACAAAAATCGACCGCGGTGGTTGCTTCACAACCGACTATTACGTATTCTGAATCCTCAGGTGAACAAAGTGCTACCAAGATGTTGCCTAATAATAAACCAGCGACCACGACCTCGACGGTCGTCGCGCCGGTGACGGCACCAACAACGGTGAGCACAACCCAGCCGACTGCAAGCAGTACGTCAACCAGTTCGCCGATCTCATCATGGCGCTGGCCGACTGATGGCAAAGTTATCGAGAACTTTAGTGGCGCGGAAGGCGGCAATAAAGGTATCGACATTGCAGGCAGTAAGGGACAGGCTATTGTCGCGACCGCCGATGGGCGCGTCGTCTATGCCGGTAACGCACTGCGCGGCTACGGTAATCTTATTATCATCAAACACAACGATGATTACCTGAGTGCCTACGCTCATAACGATACCATGCTGGTTCGGGAGCAACAGGAAGTCAAAGCGGGGCAGAAAATCGCTACCATGGGTAGCACCGGAACCAGCTCAACAAGATTACATTTTGAAATTCGTTACAAGGGGAAATCCGTCAACCCGCTGCAGTACTTACCGCAGCGATAATTTGGCAAAGTACGGATAAGCGAAGCATTAGCTAACAGGCGCCAGGGCGGTGTCTATGCGCCTCTCGCAGAGAGGAGTAGGGGAAATCGTCCTGGCGTCTTTTGTTGATGCGCCGTGGAAGGTGCTTTGCTCAGGGATCACGGGTAGGAGCCACCTTTATGAGTCAGAATACGCTGAAAGTTCATGATTTAAATGAAGACGCGGAATTTGATGAGAACGGAATTGAGGTTTTCGACGAGAAGGCCTTAGTAGAAGAGGAACCCAGTGATAGCGATCTGGCTGAGGAAGAGCTGTTGTCGCAAGGCGCAACGCAACGCGTGCTTGACGCCACTCAGCTTTATCTTGGAGAGATTGGTTATTCCCCACTGCTGACCGCGGAAGAGGAAGTCTATTTCGCGCGTCGCGCACTGCGTGGTGATGTCGCTTCACGCCGTCGCATGATTGAAAGCAACCTGCGTCTGGTGGTGAAGATTGCCCGTCGTTACAGCAATCGTGGTCTGGCGCTGCTGGATCTGATTGAAGAAGGTAACCTCGGCCTGATCCGCGCCGTTGAGAAGTTTGACCCGGAACGTGGGTTCCGTTTTTCGACCTATGCGACCTGGTGGATCCGCCAGACCATTGAACGGGCGATCATGAACCAAACCCGTACGATCCGTTTGCCGATCCACATTGTCAAAGAGCTGAACGTCTATCTGCGTACCGCGCGCGAGTTGTCCCATAAGCTGGACCACGAGCCGAGCGCGGAAGAGATTGCCGAACAGCTGGACAAACCGGTCGATGACGTCAGCCGTATGCTGCGTCTGAACGAGCGCATCACCTCGGTGGATACCCCGCTGGGTGGCGATTCAGAAAAAGCGCTGCTGGATATTCTGGCCGATGAGAAAGAGAACGGCCCGGAAGACACCACGCAGGACGATGATATGAAACAAAGCATCGTTAAATGGCTGTTCGAACTGAACGCCAAGCAGCGTGAGGTTCTGGCGCGTCGTTTCGGTCTGCTGGGTTATGAAGCCGCCACCCTGGAAGATGTGGGCCGTGAAATTGGCCTCACCCGCGAGCGTGTGCGTCAGATCCAGGTGGAAGGTCTGCGTCGTCTGCGGGAAATTCTGCAGGGGCAAGGACTGAATATCGAAGCGCTCTTCCGCGAATAAGATCTTTTCTCTCAAAAAGGCCCCCTCGAAAGTCGGGGCCTTTTTCTTTGCGCTAGCCGCGGCGGGTTTCCTGCAGATGGCGCCAGACAATTCTCCCTTCCGCTTGCTGAAAAATCGCCGTCGACCAGCGTACGTTCTCACTGCCATCCGCCAGCGTTTGGCGTTCACGGTATAGCACGGCGGCGCCGTCGTGCCACTCGCTGATGATTTTCGTCTGATCCACCACGATGTGTAATCCCGGACGGCTTGCGCCCGCCTCGTGAAAAAAACGGCTCACCGTCGGGTAGTCCATCTTCTCGCCGCTCAGAGGGATCATAGTGAATTCGGCGGCAAAACGGCTCATCAGCGCCTCAGCGTTCCCTTCCCCCTGGCTTAACCAGCGTTCGATAAGGACATGGGCGTCGAGGACTTCCTGCAGATACGGGTTCATGACTTCTCCAGAGTGGTATGCAGGCGATGGATAATCGCCCGATTATTCAGCCGCAGGCAACACAGCAGCGGCAACAGGGTTATGGCGGCGGCGCAGCTAAACGCGCCTTGCCAGGCGTAGGCCGGCGGGAATACCCTCAGCAGCAGAGCGAGCAGCGCGCTGCCGGCAAAGAAGCTGAGCTGGCGGTTAAGGTTCCACAGCGCGCTGGCGTCAGGCATCTCTTCGCCAGGCGTATGCAGGAAAGCGCTGCTTTGCGCGGTGCTGCTGCATAAGCTGCCTCCGCCGCCCATCAGCGTAAAGGCCAGAATCAACAGCGCCAGCGGGCTGTGCGCATCGACCTGCAGCAGCAGCAGGATCCCTGCCGCCTGAAGCAGGCAGCCGACTATCACCAGAGGCCGCGGTCCGAAGCGGTTGAAATACCTGCCGGTAAAGGTGATGGCGACAAACGAGGCCAGCGACCAGGGCACCATCAGGGCGCCAATGGCCCCCGGCGCCATCCCGGTGACGCGTTGCAGGTAGAACATTCCCACGACGTTGACGCCAATAAACATTCCCGGTACGCAGAGATAAATAAGCATGGCGAAGCGCAGGAGAGGATCGGCCAGCAACGACAGCGGGAGCAAGCGGGCCGGCCGGACAGGGGCGGAGGTGTCGTTCAGCCATCGCGCCGCCAGCATAAAGGTAAGCAGGGCGACAGGCAGGCTGGCGAAAAAGACCCAGCGCCAGCTGAAGGCCTGGACTAGCAGACCGCCGATCGCCGGCGAGCAGGCGGGCGCCAGCAGGCCGACCAGCATCACCGCCGCCGATAGCTTCGCCCGCTCCTGCGGCTGAAACAGCGGCCAGGTCAGCGCCTGACCGAGGGGGATTAGCAGCCCGCCGCCCATCCCCTGCAACGTCCGCCAGAAAATCAGCGCACCCAGGCTGTGGGCCAGCCCTGATGCCAGCGCGCCGAGGCTGAACAGCCCCAGCGAGAGTAAAAACAGCCGTTTTGGTCCACAGCGCTGGCTGAGCCAGGCGCTGAACGGCACGACGACCGTCAGGCCAAGAATATAGGCATTGCTGACCCACGCCAGCTGCGAGACGGATACCGCCAGCGCGTGGCTGATAGCCGGGAAGGCGATGCTGGCGATAAACATATTGATTAAGTCGAGAAAAAAGCCGAACAGAAAAACGGTGGCAACGCGGTGGCGATAGGTCATGATTCACTCCCTCAGACAGGCGGCTACTGTAAACCCGGCGCCACGGGGGATAAACGGGGTGAATCGGGATATACTGTCTGAATATTTTTGACAATCATCCGGACGACGATGCTAAACCTTCAGCGCGTGACCATGTTTATCGCCGTGGTGGACGCCGGCAGCTTCACCCAGGCCGCCGCGGCGCTGGGGCAGACCAAAGCGGTGGTCAGCTTTAACGTAAGGCAACTGGAAAATGAGCTGGGGGTGACCCTGCTGCTGCGTTCGACGCGCCGTCTGCGGCTCACTGACGCCGGGGCGCTGTTCTATCAGCGTGGGGTGGCGCTGCTGAAAGCGGCGGAAAATCTGCAGGATGAGGTTCGGGCCAGCCATAGCGGTTTAAGCGGAGAGCTGCGGATCACCACCACGCCGGAGTATGGCGCACAGGTTATCATCCCGGCGCTGGCGGCGTTTTCCCGTCATCATCCGGCGTTACGGGTGCGGCACGTCTCGTCCTCCCATCATGCGGATCTTATCTCCGAACGATTTGACGTGGCGATACGCCTCGGCACGTTGGCCGATTCCCGCTACCGGGCGACGCGGATTGCCAGTTTTGCGATCCTGCCCGTCGCCTCACCGGCCTGGCTGGCAAGCCATCCGCTGCAGACGCTGTCCGATCTGGCGCAAGCTGACTGGATTATTCACGAGCGTCTGCCGGCGCCGCTGCGCTGGCAGCTGCGAACGGATGAACAGGCAGAGGTGGATTTTACGATAGTCAACGCGCCACGGTTTTCAGCCGACAGCGCCACGGCGCTAATGAGCTTTGCTCTGGCCGGATGCGGCGTCGCTTTGCTGCCTGCCTGGCTGGTGGCCGGGAAACTGGCGCAGCGGGAGCTGGTGGCTGTCCTGCCGGAATACCATTTCCCGCCGCAGGGCGTGTATGCCCTTTATCCCGATGCGCAGCATATGCCGACCCGGGTGCGGGCGTTTATCGACTTTCTGCGTGAGCAGCTCGACTAGGCGCTTGCTCAGGGAACCATCATCTTACGCACCAGCCGGGAGAACTGCTCGCGTTCATCATCGCTCAGGCGGCCGAGAAACTCGTCATCGACCTCATTGCCTTGCGGAATGGAACGGTTAAGCAGCGCCTCGCCTTCGTCGGTCAGAAAGACAAAACGGCGGCGTTTATCGGCCGGATCGTGCTCCCGGCGCACCAGGCCGCGCGCTTCCATCCGGCTGAGCATCTCCGCCAGCGTGGCCTTAGTACTGACCGCCGCTTCAATCAGCACCACCTGTTCGATCCCCGGCTGCTCGGCAACCGAGCGCATCACCGCATACTGAGGCTTAGTCAGGTCCGGTAACGCCTGCTGCCAGCGGGCGGTATGTTGTTGAAAAAGCTGGCGCAGCAGGTGGAATGCTTCGTTTCGTAACTCCATGAATACTCCGTAACAAAACTGTCACCTCTATGATAGCTGTTTGTACGCCTTTTTATACCTTTTCCCTGTTTGATTAAAAATGCGCACGTATACGAACGATCTTGTTATTTGAATCAGGAGGGGGTAATTTAAACATAAAGTTCGTGTACGAACAAAGTGAATGAGGTGTGGAATGAAACTGATTATTGGGATGACGGGGGCCACCGGGGCTCCGCTTGGGGTGGCATTGCTGCAGGCGCTGCGCGATATGCCGGAGGTGGAAACCCATCTGGTGATGTCGAAATGGGCCAAAACCACCATCGAGCTGGAAACGCCGTGGACGGCACGGGAAGTGGCCGCGCTGGCGGACTTTTCCCACAGCCCGGCCGACCAGGCCGCCACCATCTCATCAGGTTCATTTCGCACCGACGGCATGATCGTGATTCCCTGCAGTATGAAAACGCTGGCAGGCATTCGCGCAGGCTATGCCGAGGGGCTGGTGGGCCGCGCGGCGGACGTGGTGCTTAAAGAGGGGCGCAAGCTGGTGCTGGTCCCGCGGGAAATGCCGCTCAGCACGATCCATCTGGAGAACATGCTGGCGCTGTCCCGGATGGGCGTGGCGATGGTGCCGCCGATGCCGGCTTACTACAACCACCCGGAAACGGTTGACGATATCACCAACCATATTGTGACCCGGGTGTTGGATCAGTTTGGCCTCGACTACCACAAGGCGCGCCGCTGGAACGGCTTGCGTACGGCAGAACAATTTGCACAGGAGATCGAATAATGGCTTTTGATGATTTGCGCAGCTTTTTGCAGGCGCTGGATGACCAGGGACAACTGCTGAAAATCAGTGAGGAGGTGAACGCTGAGCCAGACCTGGCGGCGGCAGCCAATGCCACCGGACGCATCGGCGACGGCGCCCCGGCGCTGTGGTTCGATAATATTCGCGGCTTTACCGATGCCCGGGTGACGATGAACACCATCGGCTCGTGGCAGAACCATGCCATCTCGCTGGGCCTGCCGCCCAACACGCCGGTGAAAAAGCAGATTGATGAATTCATCCGCCGTTGGGATAACTTCCCGGTGACGCCAGAGCGCCGCGCCAACCCGGCATGGGCGGAAAACACCGTGGATGGCGATGATATCAACCTGTTCGATATTCTGCCGCTGTTCCGCCTCAACGATGGCGACGGCGGGTTCTACCTCGACAAAGCCTGTGTCGTTTCGCGCGATCCGCTTGACCCTGACAACTTCGGTAAGCAAAACGTCGGTATCTACCGTATGGAAGTGAAAGGCAAGCGTAAGCTCGGCCTGCAGCCGGTGCCGATGCACGATATCGCCCTGCATCTGCATAAAGCGGAAGAGCGCGGGGAAGACCTGCCGATCGCCATTACCCTCGGTAACGACCCGATTATCACCCTGATGGGCGCCACGCCGCTGAAATACGATCAGTCAGAATATGAAATGGCCGGCGCGCTGCGCGAGAGCCCGTATCCCATCGCCACCGCGCCGCTGACCGGCTTTGACGTGCCCTGGGGTTCGGAAGTGATCCTCGAAGGGGTGATTGAAGGCCGTAAGCGTGAGATAGAGGGGCCGTTCGGTGAGTTTACCGGCCACTACTCCGGCGGTCGTAACATGACGGTAGTGCGCATCGACAAAGTCTCGTATCGCAGCAAACCGATTTTTGAATCGCTCTATCTCGGTATGCCGTGGACCGAAATCGACTATCTGATGGGCCCGGCCACCTGCGTGCCGCTGTATCAGCAGCTGAAGGCAGAGTTCCCGGAAGTGCAGGCGGTCAACGCTATGTACACCCACGGTCTGCTGGCGATTATCTCCACCAAAAAACGCTACGGCGGTTTTGCCCGCGCGGTGGGTTTGCGGGCGATGACCACTCCCCACGGCCTCGGCTATGTGAAGATGGTGATCATGGTTGATGAAGACGTTGACCCGTTCAACCTGCCGCAGGTGATGTGGGCGCTCTCCTCGAAGGTTAACCCGGCGGGAGACCTGGTGCAGTTGCCGAACATGTCGGTCCTTGAACTTGACCCAGGCTCCAGCCCGGCGGGCATCACCGACAAGCTAATTATCGACGCCACCACCCCGGTTGCGCCGGACCTTCGCGGCCACTACAGCCAGCCGGTGCAGGATCTGCCGGAAACCAAAGCCTGGGCTGAAAAACTGACCGCCATGCTGGCCAACCGTAAATAAGGAGAAGAAGATGATTTGTCCACGTTGCGCCGATGAAAAGATTGAAGTCATGGCAAAATCGCCGGTGAAAGGGGTCTGGACTGTGTATCAGTGCCAGCACTGCCTTTATACCTGGCGGGATACCGAGCCGCTGCGCCGCACCAGCCGCGAGCACTATCCGGAAGCGTTCCGGATGACGCAGAAAGATATTGATGAGGCGCCGCAGGTACCGCACGTCCCGCCGCTATTGCCGGAAGATAAGCGTTAATGAAAAGAGCCTGCTAAGGGCTTATCCTGTTAAGGCTATTTTACCTGCCATTTTAAAACTGGGTCGTGCGCAAACTGCCTGCGACCATCATGCCGACTGGGATAATCTCTCCGTCGGCTTTTTTATATTTCGCAAAATGATAAAAGTTATTTACTCATTAAATCCAGAAATTATGTAAAGGGGTAATATAATGGGGCGCTTTTGCGAGTCGGCTTCCAGATCAATATAAAATCCGTCTGATTAATTCCTTGCAGATAAATTTCACGCCCTGACGAGTATAGAATAGCGGCGGGTGCTTGAGGCTGTCTGGCCTTGAGCAAGACCAGGACCCCAGACAGACGAAAGCCCCAGGAGATATTTCTATCAACTGAGGCTAGCGAATGAACATAGACAATTCAGATGTTAGTCTCTTCTTTGCAGGGAGGCAAGATATGCTGACAAAATATGCCCTTGTGGCAATCATCGTACTGTGTATTACGGTACTGGGATTTACGCTGTTGGTGCACAGCTCGCTATGCGAGCTGAGTATTAAAGAGCGTAGTATTGAGTTTAAAGCTGTTCTCGCTTACGAATCGAAGAAGTAGCATCCGCGCGGGGGCAACCCCGCGTATTGGTTGTCAGGACGCATCCTCTTGCACCCATTTTTAGTTTGTTAAAACGGCAGCGCGGAGCGGCGCTGCCGTTTTTGACCTTAATAAGGCGATTGGGGTGCTAGACCAGACTTTTCAGACGATAAATCCACTCCAGCGCCTGACGCGGGGTCAGGGAGTCCGGATCAAGATTCTCCAGCGCCTCAACCGCAGGCGAGGTCTCTTCCGGGGCGGCGAGCAGCGACATCTGCGTGCCGTCGACCTGGGTCGCCGCCGCGTTGGGCGAAATACTCTCCAGCTCGCGCAGTTTCTGCCGCGCGCGCTTGATCACCTCTTTCGGCACCCCGGCCAGCGCGGCGACCGCCAGGCCGTAGCTCTTGCTGGCCGCGCCATCCTGCACGCTGTGCATAAAGGCGATGGTGTCGCCATGCTCCAGCGCGTCGAGATGGACGTTGGCGACGCCTTCCATTTTCTCCGGCAGCTGAGTGAGCTCGAAGTAGTGGGTGGCGAACAGCGTCAGCGCCTTGATTTTGTTGGCGAGATTTTCCGCACAGGCCCATGCCAGCGACAGACCGTCGTAGGTGGACGTGCCGCGGCCAATCTCATCCATCAGCACCAGGCTGTGTTCGGTGGCGTTGTGCAGGATATTGGCGGTTTCAGTCATCTCCACCATAAAGGTCGAGCGGCCGCTGGCCAGGTCATCCGCCGCGCCGACGCGGGTAAAGATGCGATCGATGGGGCCTATCTCCACCTTCTGCGCCGGGACGTAGCTGCCGATATAGGCCAGCAGCGCAATTAGCGCGGTCTGGCGCATATAGGTACTTTTACCGCCCATGTTCGGCCCGGTGATGATCAGCATCCGCCGCTGCGGCGCCAGCTGCAGCGGGTTGGCGATAAACGGCTCTTTCAGCACCTGCTCGACCACCGGATGGCGGCCTTCGCTGATGCGAATGCCCGGCTTATCGCTAAAGGTCGGGCAGCAGTAGTTGAGGGTTTCCGCGCGTTCCGCCAGGTTGACCAGCACGTCCAGCTCGGCCAGCGCGCTGGCGCTCGCCTGCAGGTCGGCAAGATGCGGCAGCAGCAGGTCGAACAGTTCGTCATAAAGCTGTTTTTCCAGCGCCAGCGCCTTGCCCTTGGAGGTCAGCACCTTATCTTCGTATTCCTTCAGCTCAGGAATAATGTAGCGTTCGGCGTTTTTCAGCGTCTGGCGACGCACGTAGTGGATCGGCGCGAGGTGGCTCTGGCCGCGGCTGATCTGGATATAGTAGCCGTGGACGGCGTTGTAGCCGACCTTCAGGGTATCGAGGCCCAGCCGCTCGCGCTCGCGGATCTCCAGCTTATCGAGATAATCGGTGGCGCCATCGGCCAGCGCCCGCCACTCGTCCAGCTCTTCGCTGTAGCCCGGGGCGATAACCCCGCCGTCGCGGACCAGCACCGGCGGCGCGTCGATCACCGCGCGCTCCAGCAGTTCGCGCAGTTCGCTAAACTCGCCCATTTTCTCGCGCAATTTTTGCACCGGCTGGCTGTCAACGTCGGCCAGCTGCTCGCGCAGCAGAGGCAACTGCTGCAGGGCATGACGCATGCGGGCTAAATCGCGTGGACGGGCGGTACGCAGCGCCAGACGCGCCAGAATACGTTCCAGATCGCCGACCTGGCGCAGCACCGGCTGCAGCTCGGTATAGCGCTCCTGCAGCGCGCCGATGGTCTGCTGGCGCTCCACCAGCACGGCGGTATCGCGGACCGGCATATGCAGCCAGCGCTTGAGCATCCGGCTGCCCATCGGCGTCACCGTGCAGTCGAGCACCGAGGCCAGCGTGTTATCGGTGCCGCCGGCGAGATTCTGGGTGATCTCCAGATTACGGCGGGTGGCGGCATCCATAATAATGCTGTCCTGCTGGCGTTCCATGGTGATGGAGCGAATATGCGGTAGCGAGGTGCGCTGGGTGTCTTTGACATACTGCAGCAGGCAGCCGGCGGCGCACAGGCCGCGGGGGGCGTTTTCCACGCCGAAGCCAACCAGATCGCGGGTGCCGAACTGCAGGTTAAGCTGCTGGCGCGCGGTGTCGATTTCAAATTCCCACAGCGGGCGACGGCGCAGACCGCGGCGGCCTTCGATCAGCGACGATTCGGCAAAATCTTCCGCATACAGCAGCTCCGCCGGATTAGTGCGCTGCAGCTCTGCCGCCATGGTTTCGCGGTCGGCCGGTTCGCTCAAGCGGAAGCGGCCGGAGCTGATGTCCAGCGTCGCGTAGCCAAAGCCTTTGCTGTCCTGCCAGATGGCGGCCAGCAGGTTGTCCTGGCGCTCCTGCAGCAGCGCTTCATCGCTGATGGTGCCCGGCGTGACGATACGCACCACTTTACGCTCGACCGGCCCTTTGGTGGTGGCCGGGTCGCCTATCTGCTCGCAAATGGCTACCGACTCGCCCTGATTAACCAGTTTCGCAAGATAGTTTTCCACCGCGTGGTGGGGGATGCCGGCCATGGGAATGGGTTCGCCCGCGGAGGCGCCGCGCTTGGTCAGCGAGATATCGAGCAGCTGCGACGCGCGTTTCGCATCGTCATAAAACAGCTCGTAAAAATCCCCCATCCGGTAAAACAGCAGAATGTCAGGATGTTGCGCCTTCAGCTTGAGATACTGCTGCATCATCGGCGTGTGGGCGTCGAGATTGTCAATTGTGCTCATGGGGTGTTATCCAGATCCCTGATTTGAAATGGCGGCGATTTTGTTGTTTTCGTCGTTATCACATGGATGAGACATGATAACGGAGATGGGCAGGCGAGGGAAACTGACGAACGCGCGCGGCGCGATCCGGATTCCAGTTGCAGAGGGGGATGAGTCATCAAAAGCCAGCATCAGGATGTGCAGTTACCGGTTCAAAAAAGCCCTATCCGATATTTCCCTGGATAAGCCTTAACGGCAGCAGTTAGCAACGATCCTTGATATACTGAAACCATCAGGTGAATGAAAAGGGAGATGCCATGAGTCACAACAAAAAAGATCAGGCCACATACGCCAGACCTTCCCGCGCTGACATCGTTCGTTCTGTTGCGACATCAACCGCGGTCGAGACAGGGCAACCCTCAGCCAGAGTTGAAGAGAGTCTTGAAGCCGCGCGCAAAAAATATGCGCATCTTCGTCTTGCCTAATCCCTTCTTAAGGCCATGCTGACCCAGTGTTTCATCGGTCGATAGTCCAGAGTCAAACCTGCATGGATAGCCGATATATACTGGGTTTTGTTTTGTTCCCAGCTTTGATAATTCAGCGGTTTATAGCCAGCCTGCACCGCCATCACATCAGCTAATAATCGTGATAAACGCCCGTTACCCTCTCTGAATGGATGGATGAGGATCAATTCAACATGTGTGACTGCGATAGCTTCTGTGAGCTGCAATTCACTCATGCCTGAACAAGGCGTATAATGAGCAAGGTATTTCTTATCAAAATCGTTTAGCAGTTTAGCCAGCTGTGCTGAAGGGGCGAACATAAAATCGCCTTTGCTGATATTGACCGTTCTTTCCTGGCCTGCCCATGCATAGATATTGCCTAACCAGCGATAATGCCACTTTTTCAGGATATTGACGCTGAGCAATCCGGTTGGAAAGTGTTCCTCAAAAACCGAGCGATAAAGTTGTTCCAGCAGTACCAGTTCTACGCTATCCATCTCATTTGCGTCAGCAATCCCGAGTTTATTAGCCAAAACCCGTTCACCTGAATTTTTCTCATACTGGCCTTCGCTGCCAGCAACTGTGTATCGGCTCATGGGGACCCTCAAAAGGGAACGCTGATAGATATGAAAGTATAATGCTCATCAGCTTTTGCGGTGTAATACCGAACGCGCGCGGCGCGATCCGGATTCCCGTTTCGCCGCGCGGGGGTTACGGCGCCAGATAGACCTGGGGGGCCGCGTTGTCCGGATGCTGGCCGAGGCGGACATCCGCCCCGTACCAGCGATGGATAACTGGCTGCTGGATCACCTCCTGCGGCGTGCCCTGGGCGACCAGATGGCCCTGGTGAAGCAGCAGGATGCGGTCGGCCCACAGGGCGGCGAGGTTAAGGTCATGCAGCACCACGCACACGTGCAGTTGCCCGCCGGCGGTGAGCCGTTTGAGCAAGCGCAGCAGATACTGTTGATAGTAAAGGTCCAGCGCCGAGGTGGGTTCATCAAGAAACAGCCAGCCCTGCGGCGCGCCGTCGCGCCACAGCTGCGCCAGACAGCGGGCGAGCTGTACCCGCTGCTGCTCGCCGCCGGAGAGGCCGGGATAGCGGCGGCCGGCAAGTTCATCGCAGCCGGTGACGGCCATTACCGCCGCCAGCACCGCCGGGTCCGCGGTCGGACCCCACGGCGAGCGCCCCATGGCGATGACCGTTTCCACCGTCCAGTCAGCCTGCAGGGCCGTGCGCTGCAGCATGACCGCCCGCCGGCGCGCCAGCGCCTCGGGTGAGCATTCCTCCAGCGGCGTGCCCGCCAGATGGCGAGTGCCGCTATCCGGAGTCAGGTACCCGGTAAGCAGCCGCAGCAGCGTGGATTTGCCTGCGCCGTTCGGCCCGATAAGCGCCGTCATCTCGCCGCCGCGCAGCGCGACGGAGACGTTGTCGATAATCTGTCGTTTACCAAGGCGAAGTGACAGACCCTGGGCGCAGTATGCATTAGCCATGTCTGGAGTTCTCCCGACGAAAGACCAGCCACAGAAACCAGGGGGCGCCCAGCAGGCTGGTGAGCAGACCGACCGGCATCTCCGCCGGCGCCGCCACGGTGCGGGCCAGGGTATCGGCCAGCAGAAGCAGGATGGCGCCGGCCAGCAGCGAGCCGGGGATCAGCCCGCGATGATCCGGCCCCAGCCACAGGCGCATCAGGTGCGGCACCACCAGGCCGATAAAGCCGATGACTCCGCTGATGGCCACCGCCGCGGCCACCAGCACCGCGCTGCACAGCAGCAGCCAGCGCTGCAGCGCCCGCACGTTGACCCCGAGATAGTGCGCCTCTTCATCGCCGAGCTGCAGCAGATTCAGGTGGGAGGCCATCCACCACACCGCCAGCGCCGCCGGGATGATCAGGGTCGTAGCCACCAGCAGGGTCGGCCACTCGGCCTGGCCCAGGCTGCCCATGCCCCACAGCGACAGCTGGCGCAGCTGGGCGTCGTTGCTCAGCCAGGCCAGCACGCCGACCAGCGCCCCGCACAGCGCGTTGATGGCGATCCCTACCAGCAGCAGGCGCGACAGCGAACCCTCCTCCGCCCGGCTGAGGATAAAAATCACCACCATCACTGCCAGGCTACCGATAAACGCCGCCAGCATCGGCATATACAGGGCGATCAGCCCCGATGCGGAAAGCGGGAGCACCAGCCAGCAGGCCACCGCCAGCGCGGCGCCGCTGCTGATGCCCAGCAGGCCCGGGTCAGCAAGCGGGTTGCGAAACAACCCCTGCATCACGCAGCCGGAGAGGGCCAGCGCCGCGCCCACCAGCAGGGCCAGCAGCACCCTCGGCAGACGGATGGTCAGCCAGATGTGGCGCAGCATCTCATCCCCGGCGGGCAGCAGGCTGGCCAGCGGCAAACGCATCGCGCCAAGGGTGGTGGCGAACAGCGCCAGCGAAACCAGCAGTAGCGTCATCATCAGCAAACGGCGGGTGAGGGCAGGGCGCATCAGGGCAGTTGCTCCGCTTTTTCACGCAGCGCGATAATTGCCTGCGGGGTGCGCGGCCCAAAGCCGAGCAGGGCCATGTCGTCGATCGTCAGCAGCTGTTTATGGCGACCCGCCGGGGTCTGCGCCAGGCCGGGCAGGCTCCACAGCCCGGTTTCGCCGCCCATCCCTTTGAGACCATCGGCGGAGATCACCACCAGATCCGCCTGGCTGGCGGCCACTCCCTCCTGCGACATCGCCCGATAGTGGTCGAAGCCCTGCATCGCGTTCTGCAGACCGGCGGCGCGAATGGCGCCATCGGCCGCGGTGTGTTGCCCGGCCACCAGGGTATTCATTCCGCCGTGGCTGAGAATAAACAGCACCCGCCTGGCAATCGGCTGCGTTGGAATGGCGGCGATCTGCTGCTGAAGCTGCTGGCGCAGCGCGTCGCCTGCCGGGGTTTTGCCTAATGCTTCGGCAATGACGGCCACTTTTTTATCGATCGCGGCCAGGTTTTCGCCGCCAGGCACGTTAACCACCTTCACGCCGCTCGCCTGCACCTTGTGTAAGACCAGCGAGGGCTGCGCCTGGGCGCTCGCTAACACCAGCTGCGGACGTAATGCGAAGATCCCCTCAGCGTTCAGCTGCCGCAGGTAGCCGACATCCGGCAGTTTTTGCGCCGCCGGGGGCCAGCTGCTGGTGCTGTCCCGGGCGACCAGGCTCTGTTGCGCGCCAAGGGCATAGACGATCTCAGTGACATCTCCGCCGAGGGTGACGAGCCGCTCCACAGCGGCGTGGCTCAGCAGCGGGAAGGCGATGAAAAGCAGTAACCAGCGCATCATGCGGGCAGTCCTTCGCGAGTCAGACGATCCACCTGCTGGCGCCATTGCGCCTGCTCGGGGTGGCCCTCGCTGCGCTGGCCATAGAGCTGGGCAATCTGGGTGCCGTCTTTGGCGAACAGCTCGACGCTGGTGACGTGTCCGTCTGAGGTCGGCTTACGGGTCACCCACACTTCATCGATGCTCTCTTCGCGCAGATGGAGGGTAAAGGTGGGATTGAAGATATTCAGCCAGCCGCGCATCGGCGCCAGCTTTTCCAGGGCGCCGGTGAAAATCTGCACGCAGCCGCGATTGCCGACGAAGATCATGATTTCATTGCCCTCCTGGCGCACCGTCTCCAGTAACGCTGGCAGCGCATGGCGATCAACGCGGCAGGCGAGGTCGTCGCTCACCAGACGGAAGGCCTGCTGGCGGGAAAGCTGATATTTACGCAGCAGACCGAAGAACTGGTGTACGTCGGTCATCGCGCGCCAGTCGTTCTCCAGCGCGGCTCCATCGGCGCTCTCGGCATATTTCACCGGCTCCAGCGGGCGCAGGGTCAGCGGTGCCGGGGCCGCCACCCGATACTCCGCGATCAGGGTGTCCCAGGCCGCCATGTCGGTCTGCGTGGTCGCATAGACTTTCAGCAGGGCGTCACCGTGGTGGTCGAAAAACTGAATGCTCTGGCGACCGTTATCGTTCAGATGGAAGGCGCTGGCCCACTGGCTGAGGAACAGACGCAGGTCGAGCGCGCGCGGGTTGAGTACCAGCCCGGCGTGGCCGCTGAGGTGCTGGTGCGTGAACTGGCCGACCTGCTCATGCACGGCATACTCGTTGCGGCAGATGCATTTGGTTTCACCGACGCGCTCCAGGGCGGCAATCAGCGCCCGGGCGTCATCGCTCAGGCGTACGGTATCGTGGCCGAGGCGGGCGGCGGTCAGTTCGGCTTCGCTGATCCCCATTTCCGCGGCGATATCGCGGGCATATTTCGCGGCGCTGGCCGCTTTGGTGGCCTGGTAGCGCTGCCACAAATCGGGGTGGGCATTGGGCATAATTATATCCTTCTCGATGATCAATATCCCCGGCCGGTGGGCCGGGGCAGGTGAGTGGTTATTCGGGCAATCAGAAGTCGACGTTGACTCCGAGCTGCCAGGTGCGGCCCGGCATCACCGCCAGCGCTTTATCGTTGGCGTCCTGGTTGGTGCCGGTCTCGATATTGCGGCTGCTCAGGTAATCCCAGTATTTACGATCGGTGAGGTTGTAGACCCCGCCATTGAGGCGCACGTTTTTCGCTACCTGCCAGTACGCGGTCCAGTCCAGCATGCCGTAGCCCGGCACGCGCATATAGTCGCTGCTGGCATCGGTGATGGCGGATCCGCTGTTGCTGTAGCTTTCGCGATTGGTGGCGGTCGCCTGTTTCCCTTTGACGAAGGTCGCCGTCAGGGCGGTGCCGTAGCGTTTCGCCGGATCGTCCCACGCCACGCCGACGATGGCTTTCATCGGCGCTACGCTGTCGAGGTCGACGTATTTATCGCCGCTGTAGCTGGATTTCGATTTCCCTTCGCTATAGCCGAGGGCGAGGGTGGCGCTCAGGCCGTCCACCTGCTCATACCAGGTGCCAAAGTTAAATTTAGTGCTGATTTCACCGCCGTAGATATAGGCTTTATCGCGGTTTTCCGCCTGATAAATGGTGTAGATATTCGACGGCACGTTGGTGAACTGGCCCGGATTATTCGCCCGGGTATAGCGGGTATAGGCGATAAAGTTCTTATAGCTGTTGTAGAACAGCGCCGTGCGCAGAGTGATGCCTTCGGTAACTTCCCCCTTCAGTCCCCACTCAAGATTATCGCTGGTTTCCGTCTTCAGATCGGTATTGCCGATCAGGGCATACTGCTGGCTGCCGGCGTAGCTGGAGCCAAGGTTCCAGGAGCCATACAGCTGGCTGGCGTTGGGGAACTGCGCCCCGCGCTGGTACTGCAGGTAGGTCATCAGACGCGGGGTGAGGTCGTACTGGAAGGTCAACGACGGCAGAACCTGGGTATCGCTGTTTTTACCATACAGCCTGGCCACTGACGATTCGGTCAGCGCGCTGCTGTTGGCGGCGAGGTCGGACAGATTTTCCGGCTTCGTCGATTGATGTACCACACGCACGCCGGGAATAATGGCGAAATTGTGGCTATCGAGATCGAAGTTGATCTTATCCTGAACAAAACCGCCGAGGGTGTAGCTGCGGCTATCCGCCTCCGGCTGCATGATCTCGCTGTAAACGCTGGGGATTGGCGACTGGCTGAACGGCCGCTGGGTTTTGCTGGTGCTGGCGTTAAAGCCGGCGCTCAGATCGTGGCGGCCCAGGGTTTTCGCCAGTGCGGTCTGCAGGCCCCAGGTGTCGGTGTCGTAGTTGGAGTTCACCGTCTGCATTCTGCGGGTGACGCTGTCCGGCATATACGTCCAGTCATGGGCTTCGGTATGCTGGTAATAGATTTTACTGGAGACGCTGTCGAGGTAGTCATTCATCGGCGTCCAGTCATCCTTCAGGCTCAGGCCCCAGCGCCGGGTCTGGCTGGTCTGGTTGGCGGTGCCGATGGTGCTATTGCCGCTGGAGTCCCAGGTATCGTAGTGGGTGTGGTTGGTTTTATGGTAATAGTCGAAGGTGCTGGTTAGCTTGTGCTCGTCGTTGGGCTGCCAGATCCCGGAGGCCAGAAAGGCATCGGAGTGCCAGTTCGCCGGGTAGGCATCGACGGTGCCGCTGTTATTTTCGGTTTCCTGACCATCGCGGCGGCTGTAGACCAAAATGCCGCGCAGGAACTCATCGCCGCCGGCGACGGTCACCCCGTTGTGCCAGCTGCGATCCGCGGAGTCGTAGCCGCTGCGATAGCCGAAGGCGCTGGTTTTGCCCGGGCGCAGGTAATCATCCGCCGATTTCGGGCGGAAGGAGACATTCCCCCCGATGGCGCTGTTGGCCGTTTCCGTCGAGGTGGCGCCGGACTGGATATCCACGCTGCCGTACATATAGGGGTCGATATAATCGCGGCCGATGCCGAAGGTGTTGAGCCCGGCGCGACCGACGTAGCCACGGCCGGTGGCGTTGGGCTGGGCGATACCGTCCACGTCGATGCCGACGCGGTTGCTCTCCATACCGCGAATGTTGTAGCCGGTGTAGCCCCCGCGGTCGAAGCCGCTTTTGCCGTTGCCGGAGCCGCCGCTGGCCCCGGTGGCGCTGATGAGCGGCTCATAGCGCATGATTGAGCCGAAATCGTTAGCGCCTTTATCCTCCAGCTCCCGGGCGCTGATGCTGTGCTCGTTACCGGCTTTTTGCGCCGGCGCGGGAGCGGTGACGGTCATTTGTTCCGAGGTGTCATCCACCGCCTCGCCGCCGATGGCGGAAGTGCCTGCTGCGACGGCAGAAGTTTGATAAATTGCTGCAAGCAAAGAGGTCACCAGCAGGCGTTTTTTACACCCTGCTGCTGACGGAGTCGATTTGTACATAGTCGCCACGCCTTGATCGTTATTAGTATCGGCTCACGCGTTACTTCCAGAGTTGCAGGTTGCTCCGTCTTTTCCGTTGCGGATAGGGTCTAACTCCATTTGTTGATTGCGAATGGTAATGATAGGTATTATCGTTTGCAACAAAATATTGATGTATTCCTCATTTAAACTGCACTTTGTTTACACTGTGCCCTTTCAGCCTGAGCGAGATGACGATGAATTCAAAAGCGGCTATCACCATCACCTATTGTTCCCAGTGCAACTGGATGCTGCGCGCCAGCTGGATGGCGCAGGAGCTGTTACACACCTTCAGCACCGATATCGCCTCGGTGACGCTGGTGCCGGGCACCGGCGGGATCTTCACTATCGATATCGACGGCCAGCAGATCTGGGAGCGCAAGCAGGATGGCGGCTTTCCGGATGCGGCAGAGCTGAAACGCCGGGTGCGCGATCTCTGCTTCCCGGAAAAAGCATTGGGGCATGTTGATAAACCCGCTAACCCGACCTGATCGTTAGGAAAGCGGCTGCGTGGCCGGCTTAAAAGGTGTATTATTGATGCATCTTTTTGTGGGGAGGGAAATTGACGGTGGGCAAACGCATCGAACGTGAAAAGCAGACGATCTGTCGGATGATTGGGCTTTATCAGCGCCGCTGTCCGGAGGCCCGCGACGACGCCGAACACTATCAGGCGCTGAACGCCTACGCCGATAAGCGCCTTGATAAGTGCGTGTTTGGCAACAATAAACCGGCCTGCAAGCAGTGTCCGGTGCATTGCTACCAGCCGGCGAAGCGCGAAGAGATGAAGCAGATTATGCGCTGGGCCGGGCCGCGAATGCTCTGGCGTCACCCGATCCTGACCCTTCGCCATCTGCTGGATGACAGGCGGCCGGTGCCGCCGCTGCCGGAAAAATACCGACCGAAAAAATAGCGGCCTTCCCCGGCCTGCGCGGCGCGCAGCCGGCGGACAACTCGCGTTTTTTGTAGCCCCGGTAAGGCGTTAGCCGCCGCCGGGGATGGTTGCTGAAGTTTTCTGTTTCCGGCTATCCCGGATCGTGCTTGCCACAAAGGCGACCACAAACAGCGCGGTGAACAGCACCACGATAGTCGGCGCCGGCGCGCTATCGAGATAAAACGCCAGCCACACCCCTCCCGCCGAGCAGCAGACCGCCACTGCCACCGCCAGCAGCAGGGCGTGGATAAAGCGCCGTACCAGCAGGAGCGCGATCGCCCCGGGGGCAATCAGCAGCGAAATCGACAGAATAATCCCTACCGACTGCAGCGTCGCGACGATGGTCAGGGCGATCATGCACAGCAGGCCGTAGTGCAGCAGCCCCCCGCGCAGGCCGCTGGCTTTGGCCTGCGTCGGATCGAAGGCGTGCAGCAAAAAATCCCGCCATTTCAGCCCGATAATCAGCGCAATCACCAGCGCGATAGCCGCCGTTTGTCCAATATCGCTGAGGGAGATCCCCAGCATGTCGCCGAACAGAATATGGTCGAGATGGACGTCGGACTGGATCGCTACGTACAGCACCAGCCCGGCGCCAAACATGCCGGAGAAGACAATTCCCATAATGGTATCGCGTTTGAGGCGGCTGTTATCGTCAAGAAAACCGGTCGTTACGGCACACAGCAGCCCGGCGATAAACGCGCCGATGGCGAAGGGGATGCCGATAATGTAGGCCAGCACCACGCCGGGAAAGACCGCGTGGCTCATGGCGTCGCCCATCAGCGCCCAGCCTTTAAGCACCAGAAAGACCGACAGCAGCGCGCAGGGCACGGCGACGACCACCGATACCGTTATCGCGTTGACCATAAATGGAAACTGAAACGGAGCCAGGAACAGATTCAGCATGCAGCCTCCCTGGCGCGGCGGCGGTTGGCCAGCAGGCCATGCTTCGGCGCAAAGATAAAGGTGATGAGGAACAGCAGCGTTTGCGCCACCACGATAATGCCGCCGGTGGCGCCGTCGAGATAGTAGCTGAGCCAGGCGCCGAAGAAGCTGGTCAGGCTGCCGATGGCGACGGCGATGGCCAGCAGGCGCGGGAAGCGGTCGGTTAACAGCCAGGCGGTGGCCCCGGGAGTGACCACCAGGCAGATGACCAGAAAGGCGCCGACGGTCTGCAGCGCCGCTACGGTGCAGGCCGCCAGCAGGGTAAAGAACAGCAGCTTCAGGCCGCGGGTGTTCAGACCAATCGAGCGGGCGTGGTTTTCATCGAAGAAGGTCACCATCAGATCTTTCCACTTCAGCAGCAGGATCGCCATCGAGATAAAGCCGATCGCCGCCAGCTGGATAATATCCTCCGGGGCGATGGCCAGAATATTGCCGAGGATAATGGTCTGGATATTCACCGACGTCGGGTTCAGCGACACCATAAACAGTCCGATACCGAAGAAGGAGGAGAAGATCAGGCCGATAATCGCATCCTCTTTTAGCCGCGATCGCTGCTGCAAAAACAGCATACTGCCCGCCGCCAGGCCGCCGGAGAGAAACGCGCCGAGGGCAAACGGCAGGCCGAGCATATAGGCCCCGGCGACGCCGGGCACAATCGAGTGGGAAAGGGCGTCGCCAATCAGCGACCATCCTTTGAGCATCAGGTAGCAGGAGAGAAAGGCGCAGACGCCGCCCACCAGCGCCGATACCCACATCGCATTGAGCATATAGTGATAGCCAAACGGCTCCAGCAGCCAGCTCATCGTGGTCCTCCCGCCGCGCGCCGGCTGATAAACGGCCGCTCGTCATCGGTGATAATCTGCGCTTCCGCGCCGGTGAAGGCGACGTGGCGCAGCACGCCGCTGAAAGCCCGCTCCAGATTCTCGGCGGTGAAGGTGGTTTCTGTCGGGCCGCTGGCCAGCACGGTGCCTTTTACCATCACCGTATAATCGCAAAACTCACTTACGGACCCGAGGTTATGGGTAGAGACCAGCATGGTGCAGCCCTCATCGCGTAGCTCGCGCAGCAGGCTGATGATCCGCGCTTCGGTCTGCACATCGACGCCGGTAAAAGGCTCATCCAGCAGGATCACCTGACCCTGCTGAGCGATGGCGCGGGCAAGGAAGACGCGCTTTTTCTGCCCACCGGAGAGCTCGCCAATTTGCCGATGGCGGTACTCGCTCATGCCCACGCGGGCCAGCGCGGCATCGACGATTTCGCGATCGCGCGGCTTTGCCCGCCGCAGCCAGCCCATATGGCCGTAGCGGCCCATCATCACCACATCCTCCACCAGCACCGGGAAGGACCAGTCCACCTCTTCCGACTGCGGGACATAGGCGACCAGATTCTGGCGCAGCGCGCGATTGACCGGCTGGCCGAGTATGGCGATCTCGCCGTGACCGATGCGCACAAAACCCATCAGCGCTTTAAACAGCGTGGATTTACCCGAGCCGTTAACCCCCACCAGCGCGGCAATGGCGCCGCGTGGTACGCTGAACGAGGCGTCGCGCAGGGCGGTGTGGCCGTTGCGCCAGGTAACGGTGAGCTGGTCGACATACAGACCCGCTTGCGCTGTATTCATGGCTGTTTCCTCATCCCGTCCTGGATACCGTTGACGATGGTTTCGGTGGTGATGCGCAGCAGGTCGAGCCAGGTAGGCACCGGGCCGTCGGCGGCGCTCAGGGAATCGACATACAGCACGCCGCCGTAGTGGGCGCCGGCTTCGCGCGCCACCTGACGCGCCGGTTTATCGGAGATGGTGCTTTCGCTGAAGATGGTCGGGATCTGTTCTCTCTTCATGGTGTCGATAACTTTGCGTACCTGTTGCGGGGTACCCTGCTGGTCGGCGTTAATCGGCCACAGATACAGTTCGCGCAGGCCATAGTCGCGGGCCAGATAGGAGAAGGCTCCCTCGCTGGTGACCAGCCAGCGCTTATCCTCCGGCAGCTGCGCCAGTCTGGCCTGCAGCGGCGCCATCGTCTGGCGGATCTTCTCTTTGTAGGCCTCGGCGTTGCGGCGATAGGTGTCGGCGTGAGGCGGATCGTATTTCACCAGCGCGTCGCGAATATTATCGACATAGATCAGGGCGTTATCTGCCGACATCCAGGCATGGGGATTGGGCTTCCCGCTATAGGGGCCCGCGCTGATGCCCATCGGCTGGATCCCCTCGCTGACCACCACCTCCGGGACGCCCTGCAAGTGCTGATAAAAGCGGGCAAACCACCGTTCGAGATTGAGACCATTGCTGAGGATCAGCTGCGCCCCCTGCGCGCGTTTGATATCGCCGGGGGTGGGCTGGTAGTCGTGGATCTCCGCGCCCGGTTTGGTGATGGAGCTGACGACGGCGGCATCGCCGGCCACGTTCTGTGCCATATCGGCGATAACCGTGAAGGTGGTGATAACCCTGAATTTCTCCTGCGCCGAGGCCGGCGCCGCGGCCAGCAGAGCCAGCGCGCTGGCCAGCAGCAATGATTTCAGCGGTGTCAGATGCAGCATAGGATCCCTCGCAATGGTGTGGTTAATTTCTCAGCATTTATAGCCATTGCTATGTTATATAGCACAAGCTATTTGTAAATGAAAATAATTCTTATTTGCGTGCGGGGATAATAATGAGCCGGGAAACGAAAGCGCGAGAAAGGGGAGGCAAGGTTGGCCCGGCGCGAACCGGGCGGAGATCAAGAGATATCGGCGACCGACTGGCGCGGGATCAGGCGGCCGGCCAGCGAGCGGCCCTCGGCGGTGAACGTTGGCCGGTCGTCTATCAGGCTGCGAATACGCTGAATACAGTTATCCAGCAGCGCCTCCAGTGGCCATGAGATGCAGGTCAGCGGCGGATAGAGCAGCGAGGCGAGGGGGGAATCCTCAAGGCTCAGCAGGGAGACCTCCTGCGGGACGGCGATGGTGAATTCGCGCAGCAGGCGCATTGCTTCAGCCGCGTAGCGGTCGCGTTTAACGATAATGACTGAGTATTTACTGAAGCTGTTAATTAAGGTCAGCAGCGCCTGCTCGACATCATCGTTGGCCGTCAGCACAAGCTGGCGGTTAAAAGGAATGGAGTAGTTCTGCAGGACGTTGCGGTAGCCTTCCAGCATCTGGCGGCTGGCATCGTCGCTATCGCTGTCCACCAGCAGGGCGATGTTGCGGTGTCCCTTGCCAATCACATAGCGGCAGGCGCTTTCGGTGGCGAAGGCGAAGTCATAGCCCTGGCTGTTGCTTCCAGCGACGCCGAAGCGGTCAAAGGCGATAACGTTGCGCGGCGCGTCGGCGGCAACGGCGCCCAGCACCACCACCGCCACGCACTGGCGCTGCAGATCGTCGATCGCCGCCGCCTGCTCTACCGGGTCGCTGACGTACTGGACCAGCAGGCTTTTATTCAGCCCTTTCAGCGCCTGCGAGAGGAGCGGCAACAGACGCGCGCCGTGGCTCTCGTCCTGCGCGGAAATCACCAGGCCAACGTGGCTGGATGTCTGACTGGCGAGGTTTTGCGCGGCAAAGCTCGGGCGATAGTTGAGTTCTTCAACGGCCCGCAGCACAGCTTCCCGGCTCTCTTCGCGCACGCCCCGGGTGCCGGTCAGCACGCGGGAAACCGTCGCTCTTGAGACATTCGCTAATCTTGAAACATCATCAATCGTTGGCATGGCTTTTTCTGTCTGGACATTTTCGCCTAGCTTAACATACCTGCTGAAAAAAGTGTCTACCGAGGCCCGTCCGCGGCGCCGGGCAACCGGGGCAGCCAGGCCGCGCCGCGCACGCCGCTGGCGTCGCCGAAGCGGGCCGGTTTGATCTGCGTGCGGCAGCTGTCGGAGAAGATCCACGGCACGATGGCGGCAGGCAGATCGCGATAGATCTGGCTGACGTTGGACAAACCGCCGCCCAGCACAATCACCTGCGGGTCGAGAATGTTGATCACTGACGCCAGGCTGCGGGCAAAGGCGTCGATAAAATGACGCCAGTGGGCCAGCGCGCGCGGATCGCCGTTTTGCGCTGCGGCGACAATGGCTTCCGCACGCGCTTGTTCCCCGTAGCGGCGGGCGAAGCCGGTGCCGGAAACAAAGCTTTCGATGCAGTTCGTTTTGCCGCAGTAGCAGGGCTGCGGCGGGCCATCGCGCTCAGGAGTATAGCCCGGCAGCGGATTATGTCCCCACTCTCCAGCGATAGCGTTGGGGCCGCTGAGCAGCTGTTGATGAACGGCGATCCCGCCGCCGCAGCCGGTACCGATAATCACCCCGAAGACGGTGGTGGCGCCGGCGCCCGCCCCCCCCCCCCCCCCGGCAA